>CAZTQO010000021.1:0-106033 GCA_964615655.1 uncultured Candidatus Obscuribacterales bacterium
ACTTGTCATCACCGGATACTGCAAAAGAAGAAGCCTGAGCCTGTCCAAAGAGAGCATGGAAGCGCCCGAAGCACTCGTTCTCTACTTCCACAGCATCTGCTCCTGCCGATGATATGATGAACCGGTCATAATCACTGTGTCACAGTACCGATAGAGTGAACCAAATTGAAGTCTGAGCCAGATAAATTGGAGAAGCAGAAATGAGCACCGACTTTCGCCCCTGGCAACTTGGCGCAAGGAATCCTGAAAAATACAAGAGCATTATAAACTTTAGCGCTGTTTATCAAGAATCTGAAGGATATGGCTTTGGTTCGGAACTTGCAGAAGCTACAGAATTCGGCACAATTTGCCACCAAAGAGACGCTGCTGAGTATCGTGGAAAACGAATCCGGCTCACAGCTGAGTTAAAGACCGAAAACTGTGAAGTTGGGGCTAGCATGTGGGCACGCGCTGATGCTCCGAATCCTAACGACCTTGCTTTTGACAAAATGGGTGATCGAATCCTTGAAGGAACCAATAACTGGCAAGAAAGTTCATTGTTTTGCAAGTTGCAAAGAACGCAACCAAATTGACCTTCGGTCTTATGATGTTCGGTAAAGGAAAGTGCTGGATACGGAACATAAGAATAGACGTTGTTGGCGATGATGTAGGCCTCACGCAGAGAAAGTGGAAATAGAAACCGCTCTTAATCTCTAATTCAGCTCCTGAATTTTCTATAAAAGAAACCAGCCGAAAATCACAAAACAAGCTGCCGCAACATAGGCGCGGCAAGCACAATTTGAACACAGCAGGTTAAACATGCCCACCCCAAGAAAGAACGTTTGAACGATGGAGCCTAAAATTTTCTACTCAGCTCCAGACAAAAGTGCCGACCGAGTCAGCCGGAAGACTAAGCTGGCAGGCTTTGTTTCCCACATGCAAGGTGACCTGGCGTGCTGCCCCGGAGTTGCTTGCAACGAGAACTTTTGAGCCATCCGGATTCTCACAGGCAAAAGCTGCCAGGTCTTTTGTTTTGCACTCTGATTCAAGCGCTCTGGCACCGCGTTTTATAAATTTTGAATAGTGAGCGATTGCATAATACTGGCCGCTGTAAGAAATTTCTTTGCTTTTTGAATTGATGGTCACAAGCCCGCCACAGGGAAAGGGTCCTATATTAGGCTTACCTGACTCATCAAGCGCATAGTTCCAGGCAATTATTGCCCTGCACCAGTTATTGAGAATACCGGCAAAAGTACTCGCCCATTTTGTCCAGTTTTTTCCATATTCGGGATCTGTATAATCCGGTCCACCCTCAGTCCAGAACATATCCACATCAGGAAAAGCATCATGAACTCTTGTCATTAATTCAGGCGAACCCGCATAACCATGCCAGGCTACTCCACCGACATAGCGTTTCATGTTCTCAGCTTCAAGCTCACAGAGAGCCCGTCCCCAGAGACTGTAGTTATGATCTATTATCCAGATTTTTGTTTTCAGCTTTTCTTTTTCCAGAAGCGGTCCGAGTTCTCCTCTGACAAAATCAATTTCGTATTCCTGAGGCCAGGCACAGGCAGGCATGCGGCCATCCTGATCCGTATCAACTTCGTTTTGTACCGACACGGCCTGAATATTCACGCCTTCCTTTTCATAAGCTCTTAAAAACTTGAGAAAATATCTGGCATAAACTTCCAGACTCTTGCGCTGCATATTGCCGCCAAGCATGGATTTATTCGGTTTCATCCAGCCTGGTGGGCTCCAGGGTGAAGCAAGCAAGAAGAGATCAGGGTTCACCTTTCTTGCTTCTTTTAAAACTGGCAAAACATATTTTGTGTCATGCTCAATTGAAAAGCGCTTGAGCTCAGGGTCTTCTTCACCGTCATCATAACTGTATTCTTTAGTCGCATAGTCGCTTGAGCCTATACATATGCGTGCCACATTCAAATTAAGTTCATTCTTTGAATACAAACGATTGAAAAGTTCGGCTCGGCTAGCGGGTTCCATGGCTTTAAAGTTGTAGCAGGCAGCATCTGTGAATGCAGCACCAAAACCGAGAATTTCTTGCTTCGGCTTTTTCAAATTTACAAGCACTGAAGCATCGTCTTTCAATGAATCTATTTCAGGTTCAGGTGCATCAATAAACAAAAGCTGCGGGCATTCTTTGAATTTGCTCTGACTGTCGCTCAGCCAGCCTCTTATCTGATTGGCTCCCTGAACTGAGCCATACACATTGCCGGCAAGGCCGTTGCTGCTTGCAAGCAGTGCGGACCAGACAGCAGTTTGAAGAAACTCTCTTCTTGTTCTAGCTTTCATTTGCCCAACTCAAAAACCTGGAAAACAAGCTTGAGTTTCCCATTTAAATCTGCAAGAGGTCTCTTAATTTAAGCTCAAAAATTCATGCCAGAACAAAAAAAAACAGCTACCGCCTGGACTCAGTAGCCCGAACAATGGTAAGACCGAATAGAGGGGGGGGCTCAATTTTCGGGGGCTCACTAGTCCGGACAGCGGTAGCTGCTTTCTTAGTTTGAAAGCACCTTTTTGGGGGATAAAAGCTGCTTTCTTTTGTGTTTCATCGACTCAAGCCGCCAGGGGTGGGGGGGGGAAGGCTCTTTCATCGACATTGCTCACTCATGTGCCGCAATAGTTATAAATTACCGCTTGACATTCCAACAGGGGAATTGGAAATCAGAAGCAGATAGACCGGGCAAAAAGAACCCGCAAAGCTAATAAAATCAAGTCTTCTTAACTAAAGCTGACTGCTTGAGCTCTGTTTCGGTTCAAATAGCTGGAAATTTATTTCTTCCATTAAAAGATGAAGAGTAACAAGTGCCCAGAAACCTATAAGACCAAAAGACGAAAGTTGAAGGCTGTTTACAGGCGGCAATTTGCCCGCGCTTACAAAGCAAATAAGCCCGGGCAGCACGAGTAGCGAGCAAAAAATTGCTATTTTTCTGAATACAGAAATAAACGGCTTGCCGAAGCGGTGTTTTCTGGCAGAAAGACCGATACCAACGGCCAGAACAATAAATGCGACTATTAAGCCATGCACGGCTGCATCAAAACCAATCCGGCAGATTACATTGACAAATGCGTGCCAGACAGCCTGCATTGTGGCTTCCAGGTTGAAATGACCGCTTGCTTCCATTAGCCGCCTCCATGACAATCAGCTAAAAGTGCCCTAAATAATAACAAATAAGCCCCGGATTAATTACTTAACTGCTCTCATGTATCTCGCTCTGAAGCGGAGACTGTTTTTTCATCAACTGCCTGCCCAGGTTTACATGGGCCTGTCCAAGCTCCGGGTCGATTTGCAGGGCTTTTCGCCATTCTTCAATCGCGGCTTTATCGTCGCCCAGCTTTGAAAGCGCAAGTCCGCGGTTGTTATGAGCCTTAGCATCGTCAAAACGGTACTTAATGCTTTCGGCATATGCCTCGGCAGCCTGTTTATAGAGCCCGGCTCTGTACAATGCTGCACCCATATTGAAGTGGACCTCGGCATAATCAGGCTTTATCACAAGAGTCTGCCGCCATACGGATACAGCTTCGTCATAACGATGCAAAAGATAAAAAACGAGGCCTAAATTATTGCGCGCCTGAGGATATTTCGGGTCGATATCCAGGGCTCTTTCAAAAAGTGCCAGCGCGTCCTGAAGGTGCTTTTCTCTATACGCAACTATCCCCAAAAGATTCAGAACCTCAGTGTTTTTTGATTCTTTTTCAAGTGCCCGATCAAGTGTATGCCTGGCATCAGACAACTCATGCGCATCTATCTGAGCTCTGGCTATTTTAATTAGAACCGTCTGAGATCGGTCGCCAAGCCGCTCTGCGGCCAGATATTCTATTAATGCCTGCTTGCTCTGTCCGGCGGCTTTCAATGCATCGCCAAAATCTCTATGAGTAATTGCAGAATCGGGCTTAAGTCTGATAGCTTCCTGATATTGTTCGATGGCTGCATCGACGTTTCCGTTTAAATAAAGAAGATGGGCCAGATTGTAGCGAGCACTGAAATAATCAGGCTTCAGATGAATCGCCTGAAACAAAGACTGCATCGCTTCCTGGAAATTTCCTTTTGCCATGTATGCGCAGGCCAGGTTGTTATGCAGTTCTGCACGATTCGGGTTGATTGAAATGATGTTTTTGTATTCTCTGAGAGCTTCCTCAAGCTGCCCCTGCTTTTTTAGAGCAACTGCCAGGTTGTTTCTGGCAACAATGTTCTGGGGCTCTCTTCTTAATACCTCTCTAAAATCCAGGCTGGCCTTTTCATAAAGCTGCCTTGCCATTTCATCAAGACCGCGGTTGAGCAACTCAGCGGAGCTGCCGTTGAATTGAGACGATTCGGAGGGCTTGGACTGCAACTCCACAAACTCTCCAGATGATTCAGCTTTCTTTTCTCCCTGAGCCAGAGACTCTGAGTTTCCGGAACTGGATAATAATGAAGCCATAGCTCCTGCCAGCGCAAAAGTATGCTTGATGCCTGCCGAGGCAAAAATATTCGAGATCGTGACTTGCTTGTGTTTCATTCTCAGCCCGGTTCATGCATAATCTTACAATCTCGGGAGGGAAATTGAGGTTTTCAAATGACGGATAAAATCATCAGTCTCTGGATCGGGCTCCTTATGTGCTGCTATCTGAACAGTTCCAGCGCAAACGCAGGTAATGTAAAACTGCCACCAAGCGGTAAAGAGTTCAGCAGAGAAGAATTCATGCTCATGAACCTGAACAGAGGCAACGATTCAACCGGGGCTCACTTAAGTGAGTCCTTGAAAGATTCAAGAACTATGGTGCAACGTCTGGAAAAGAGTTTGAGGCAGCTTGAGGAAGTCGATAAGGCTTACGCCAGATCAAAAGGCAAACCGGATGATCGATTTCTTGCTCCAGCCAGCCAGCGCCTGGAAAGAGCACTGCAAAAAGCTCAGGAGCTTGCAAGCGAACTGGAATCCTGCCGTGAGGAGCTCAAGGACAACATCCATCAGACGCTTTTACTGAATCAGTAAAACAGCCGCTTACTGCCTGTGACCCATTAGCTGATAAGTAATCTTGGCTCTGGGTTGTTCACCCTGCTTGACTATGGTTGTTCTTTCAAGTCCTTCAAAGCCGCCCCCCCCGGGTAGCAATTGCATCACCACGGCTTCCTGGGCCATACAGTTCTGGATCGGGTGCTGGTATCTAAATACGGCTTTGTCACCCTGGCTTTCAACCAGAATCGGAGTGCTCACACCCTGGTCTGTACTCATCATATAGCCCTGCTCGGGACTGCCCTGTATGGTCCAGACATTGGAAGTAGTCATGGCGGCTGCTTGTTCGAAGCCCTGCTGGTATTTGGCATTGCTTCCTTCTACTCTGGTCCTGTTTCCCAGAACTTTCCAGGTTCCAAGAAATTGAGCCGGCAGCACCCCCTGGACAGGCTGCTGCGTAGCCATCGGCATCGGTCTTGGCTGCTGTACCGGTTTTTGTATGTTTGTATTTGTATTGATCCCGGCTTTTATAGGCTTGGGCGGCGGAGTTTTCTTAACAGGAGGCGGCGGAGTTGCTTTCTTCGGCACGCCAATCATTTTGGGCGCCCCGTAACTGGGCACATAAGGCTGGCCTGGAACAAACTCGTTGGTTTGAGCATTGAGTTTAAAAGGATCTGCCCCATCCTGGGCATAAGCACTTGCACTGCTTAAACTTGCGGCAAGAAGCAGCAAAGTACAGATTTTCCCAAAAGACATATTTTGCCTCCAAGAGCCAGACGGTCTTAAGTTTAGTGCCCGGAGCCCGGGCATCCGAAACCGGAACTTTAGTTGTCATTCTATATGAGTTGGCCGATCTGCGCTCAATTAAATTTGAAAGCAGCAATGAAAATCGAGAGCACCGGAGTTGTTCGGGGGCTCTGCTAGAAAGTAACAGATCGATCAGCGGCTTAAAGCCCCGCCCCCCTGAGCAATCGACTTGCTGCCTAAAAGAGACGAGCTAGAAGCACCTGGTGCATTTGCCTGTGGCGGTGCAATCGGCACCTCTTCGGAGAAGCCGATTTGTTTCAGCAATGAATAAGCAGCATCCCCGGTTTGTGTTTTGGGCTCGGCTGTAACAATATCGATCAGAGGCTGCAGAGCTTCGGGCTGCCTGTTATTTCTAATCAAAAACTCGGCTTTCAGCAAAAGCGCCTGTCTTTTGAGGCTGCCTAACTTGAGAGTCGTTGATTTTTCAAGATCTGCCTGGGCTTTCATCGAATCGACTTTTGCAAATGCCTGATAAATCTTCCAGTGGCCATCAGCCATCTCAGACAACCAGTCGAGATAACTGCCGATTGCATCCTGAAAATCCTTAGGTCTGGCTGTAATCATTATATTTCTCAGTTCTTCCAACCTGAGACTGGCAGTTTGATAGTTAAGAGGTAGATGCCTGTAAGCAGAATTATTACCGCCCTGCAAAATCTGTTGGGTCGGAGGTCCGGGCACCGGAGCCGCTTGACGAGATGCAGCCGGAGCTGCGCTAGCTGACGGTGCCGTCGGCAGCGGCGCCTGCGATCCTGGTATCGGAGACGAGCTGCCAGGAACTGGCGACGAGCTGCCAGGCGACGAGCTGCCCGGAACTGGCGACGAGCTGCCCGGAAGAGGCGACGAGCTGCCAGGAAGAGGCGAGCCTCCTTGAGCCTGAGCCTGAGACACAAATCCGGAGCTGCCAATAACTATAAGCAAAGAGATCCCTAATATGAGCTTCATTCAGACCACCCGCGCTTGAACCACCTTCTTGACTTCAATGTTTCGCTTTCTTTGAAAAATATGGCGAATTGAATTTGGTCCATGATAAAACGACTTTTGGTACTCTGTATGAGGATCTCTTCAGTTCGGCATCACATTTTTCTAAGCTCAGCCGATTTTGCCATTAAATGGCTCTTTGAGACCAGACCGGAAGCGGCGGGGAGTGAGTAATTGTTTCACAGCTTTGCAAGAAGTTTTTTTCTAACAGCCATCTGCATGTTGATTTCACTGCAGCCATTTCTGACGCCCGCTCTTGCAAAGTCCAGCGACGAAATGGCAAAAGCCAGCCAGAAAAGCCATATTGACGAGAAGCTCTTTATTGACACTACAAATACGAGCTTTGTTCACAAATTTCTGCCGCCGGGCTCTTATATGCTCCCTGCAGAAATAAAGCCCGGAATGACTGGTTATGGACTTTCGGTTTTTCAGGGCACTAACATTGAGAAGTTCAATATAACTGTAATCGGCATTTTGAAGAAGGTAATGTCGGGCAAAGATGCCATTCTTGTAAAAATGGCAGGGCCTCAAATGGATAAAAACAACGTTATAAGAGGCATGTCTGGAAGCCCCTGCTATATCGACGGCAAACTGATAGGCGCAATTTCTTTTGGTTATGACTTTTCAAAAGAACCAATTGCAGGCATCACACCAATCGTGGACATGCTTGATTCTCTAGCTGAGAATCATGAAGGCAAAACCCCGATTGCAAAAAATCCGCAGAACCGCTCATTTTCAGTACCTGTAGCTGAAAGCGGCTTGAGCGACATCAGCACTGTAACAAGCGGCGAACTGAAAATGGTTCCGCTGGTTTCACCGGTTGCACTTGCAGGTTTTTCAAAAAATGCTGAGAAATTCCTGTCCTCGCAGTTCACGGACATGGGTCTTGGAGTCAGCTCAGGATCATCGGGTGGATTTGATTCTTCCGGTCTTAATATGTCTGCAGCCTCTCAGATAAAGCCTGGTTCGGCTGTAAGCGTACTTCTGAGTTCGGGAGATTTTTCAGCCGTTGCCACAGGCACGACCACAGCAAGATTCGGAAACAAGGTTCTTGCATTCGGACATCCTTTTATGTCTGCCGGTGCAATTGAATTTCCAATGGCAACTTCTGTAGTTCATAAAGTGCTTCCGAGCTTGTCCGTTTCATTCAAGCTGGCGTCACCTCTCTCAGAAGTCGGCTCGTTCACTGCCGACCGCCCTTGGTCATGCGGAGGGCAAATCGGCAAAGCAGCAAATATGATTCCCTGCACTTTTGATATTGTGGACGAAACCAGAAAGATCAAGAGAACTTTCAATTCAAAGATAATCGACCATCCTGACCTGACTCCGCAACTTCTGGCTGCCACCACAATGTCTGCAGTAGATGCGACCCATCAGTACGCAGGTCCTTATGTGGCAAAAGTCGAAAGCAGCATTGAAGCAGAGGGAATTGAGCCGCTTCTAAGAACTGATCGTTTTGCTTCAAATATTGCTCCACATTCAATACTCGAAATGCTCATGGGCTTTATGATGGGCAACTCAATAGCCGGTTCGGTGTTCAGAAACGCATCGAGTATCACAAATAACGATTTTCAAAAAGCCGCAATTAAGACCTTCAAAATAAAGGTCACTCTCGAAGACGGGCACCAGACAGCAACCATAGACCGTGTTTATGTGGAGAAACCATTTGCAGCTCCCGGCGAAAATGTCAAGGTTATGTGCATAGTAAAGCCTTACAATCAAGAGCCGGTAATTGAAACATTGAGCTTCCAGATTCCGCGTGACACACCTGACGGCAACCTGGTAATCGGAGTAGCAGGTGGCGATCAGATAGATTATGTCAGGCATCGGATGGGGCTTTCCGATCCCGAACCGGAGTCATTGAAACAGATTGTAGACGAACTCAGAAGGCAAGGGCGCGGAGATGCAATTAATCTGGTAGTCGGATTGAGAGCCCAGACCTTATTGATGAACGGCGTAAAAATTCCAGACCCGCCAAGCCACTGGAGCAAGGTCCTGTTTTCAAACAGGCATACACGCGGTCCGCAAATAATCAAAGGCGAACTTCAAAGCTCAAAACAAAGCGACTGGATGCTTTACGGCAGCCACATTCTGACAGTCGAGGTGCGCAATCCGGATAAAGCAGCAGCCAAATCGGCACCTTCGACCATGCCCACTTATCTTGGTGGTGACGACCCGGCCATGACCGATCTTGCCAGAAAGACTCTCGGCTCTTCATCTTTAAAATCAAGCAACAACAGAACATCATCCGGCGGTGTCACGATCATACAGGGCAGCCTGGCGGGCAATGCAGTAGTAGTTAAAGCGGACGGATTTCAGGAAGGTAGTTCAAGCAATACTAAACGCAGCAACACCAACGATTCGACATTTTCATCGGCAGGCAAACTTTATCCTCACATGAGATTGCACCAGATATGGAGGCAAGAAACTGAAGAAGAGTTTCATGTAGGAAAAACCGAAGGCACGACCATAGACAGTTGGGGTAGAGTTGGTCCCGGTCTTGAAACATTGTCAAGCAAACCGATTGCGCCGGACACCACAATCTGGTCAGGAACCTGGTCACAGGGTAATTTCTATTTCAGCGCCGACAACAAAATCTGGAAATGGTCCGGAGGTGAAAACAAGCCAGAAAAAGTAGTGAGCCTTGAGACCAGCATGATTCCGGCGCTCACTGCTGATTCGCAGGGAGTTTTATACGCGGCCTGCGTGCCGGCAGGCGGAGTTTATGCAATTACAGGCAATACAGCCAAGCAAATTTTCAAACCTAAAGAACCGGTAGTCACCACTCTTTGCTGTGACAACGACGACAATCTTTATGTGGGCGTAGCCGGCAAAGGCAAAGTATACAAAGTAGACAGAGATCACAAGTCCAGCCTCTTGTTCGACACCGGTCAGGCCCATGTAAGCGCGCTCTTTTATTCCAAAGCACAGAAGGAGCTATATGTGGGCACTGCCGAAAAAGGGTCGGTGTACAGCATAAACCAGGACGGCAAGACTAGGTCCGTTTACCAGAGCCCGGATCATATAGTTACAGGCATTGCCAGAACCTCCAACGGCGACATTTATGTTGCAACGGCCAACTCAGGTAAGCTTGTAAGAGTGCTGGGTTCAGGAGAAGCACAATCACTTGCCTCAAGCGAAGCTTTTTACACGCTACATTATGATGAAGGGCAGGATGCGGTTTTTTCGGGTGATGCAGAAGGCGACATTACCATGGCTGCAATCGATCATGTAACAGAGCAGCCTTATTTCATTCCGGTTTGCCACACCGATCAGGAAGCCGTGCTTGCAATTTCTTCAAATGGCAGCCAGCTTTTTGCAGGCAGCTCCAACCTCTCGGTCTTGAAGTCATTCAATTTAAGTGCAGGAAAAACTCCCTATTATGAATCGACGGTCAAAGACGCAAAGAGACTGGCCCGATGGATTCGCTTGCGCACAAGCGGCCCGTTCACCGAACCTGATCATGTAGTATCCGAACATTTGAAAGTCGAAACAAGAACCGGAAACACGTCAATGGAAGATCAGACATGGACCGGCTGGACTCCGGCTGTTTATGACGGCGAATCTTATCTTCTAAAATCACCGGACGGCGAATCCCCGGTCGGGCGTTTTCTGCAATACCGACTTACATGGCAAAGCACCACCGACAGCAGCAAACTCAAGCATGCCGGCCCGCAGATAGGCCGAGTCGATGTGGTTTATATGCCGAAAGACGTAGCACCGCAGTTCTCGACCATTTCACTCAAAGCAGCAAGCTCCGTAAGTTCAAAGCAAAGCATTTCGGTCACAGGCACTGATGCAGACGGCGATAACATGCTTTGCACAATCGAAATTTCAAATGACCAGGGCAAAACCTGGAGTAAGCTGGCCAAAAATCTCCGACCTAAAAACGCTAAAAAAGAAGCATCCGATAAAGACTCTTCAAAGAGTTCGGATAAGAAAGACTCTAGCGAAAAAGACTCTAAAGACTCGAGCAAAGAAAGTTCATCTCAAAAGAAAGCCGTAAGAAGCAAAAAGAAAGGCAAAAACTCAAGCAAAAAACGAAGCACGCAAGAGAAGAAAAAGAACCAGGACAAGAAAGAAGGCGAAAGCAAAAACGAGAAAGCAAGTGGAAGCAAGAAAGAAGATACGCTCGGCAAAAACCCTGATTTTATTAAACTGGACGATGACAAATCAGACAGCAAGGATGATAAGGACGCCTCCAGAGATTCTGACAGTGATAAGGACAAAGACAAGGATAAAGACAGCGCACCTGACAGAGACGACAAGAAGGACGACAAGAAAGACGAAGACAAGAAGAAATCAAAGAAGAGTGCACGCGGAGCCGGCGGCGTAAGCACCGGCAGCGCCGAAACCAAAGCCAGTGAAGGCGCTTCCCGTGAAACTTTCTCTTTCAGCTGGGATACAAACAAACAAAAAGACGGCGACTACATACTTAAATTTATACTCGACGACAGACTTTCAAATCCCGAAGATCACCAGCACGTCATAAACGTGCGGGCAGTGACAGTAGACAACAGCGCACCTGAAATTGAACTCATCGAGTGTAAAAGATTGAGCAAGAACAAAGTAGAATGCAAGGTTGTGGCGAAAGACAAAAACAGTCCTATTGTAAACGCCATGTTCCGCTTCGACGAAGGAGACTATTACGCCTTTGCTGCCACAAGCGATACAAGTGACGGGCTTAAATGCACCCTTGTAGCAAGCGATGTGAACTGCAGTTCAAGCGCTAAAAAGTTCGAAGTCAAAGTAAGCGACCGTGCAGGAAACACTGTTGTTAAATCAACCAGCATTAAATAACAAGCCCTGAAAAAATAAGACCTGAAATAACAAGCCCTGAAAAAGAACCCAGCCATTAATCAAGAAATTTAGAGCCCACATTGAATGGATCTTTCATCAAAAGCATTTTCAGAACCAGATCTCCAAAAGATCTGATTGATGAGGCATATCAAGAAAGCAGGCTCATGAAAAAAAGCCTGAGTGCTTTCGATCTGGTTGCAATGGGTATTGGGGCCACAATCGGCTCGGGCATATTTGCACTAACAGGAACAGCAGCTGCAGGACAGACTGTGGTTTCAAGAGGACTCTGGGACACACCACTTATCAACTTCATGCTTTCATCTCCACTTGGCCGCGACGGCGCCGGTCCTGCCATTGTGATTTCATTTTTGATTGCAGCAATTGCATGCGGGCTTACAGCTCTTTGCTATGCAGAGCTTGCCGCTATGATTCCGGTCTCAGGATCTGCATACACATTTGCCTATGCAGCCCTTGGTGAAATGATTGCCTGGATTATCGGCTGGGATCTGATTCTTGAATATGCTGTCGGCAACATTGCAGTTGCAGTCAGCTGGTCCGATTATTTCGTTCATTTATTGCACGGGGTTTTCAATATGAAAATCCCCCTCTGGCTGGCAGTGGACAAAGGCACTGCTCTGGCAAGAATAAGTGAAATAACCAAGAATCCGGAACTGAATGTTTATTCAAGCCTCGAGCTGCCTTCAATCTTCGGTCAACAGATTGCACTCGATCTGCCGGCACTTGCAATAATGATCATTATCACCTGGTTTCTTGTGATCGGCGTGCAGGAAAGCGCTCGTATGAATTTCTGGGCTGTTGTTGTCAAAACATCCACAGTTTTGTTTTTCATTTTTTACGGCGCCTTTTTTATTAAGCCTGAAAACTGGGTTCCTTTTGCACCGCATGGCTGGCCTGCAATTCTTGGAGCCTCTGCAATCGTATTTTTCAGTTTCATTGGTTTTGACGCCCTGAGCTCGGCCGCTGAAGAATGCAAGAACCCGCAAAAAGACATGCCGATTGGCATGATGGGCAGCCTCTTCATATGTTCTCTTCTATACATACTTGTTTCGCTTGTACTTACAGGCATCCTTCCATATAAGACCTATGCAGGCGATGCAGCCGCCGTTTCGACCGCCTTGCATTCAGTCGGTGCAAACTGGGCCTATGCGCTTGTGACCGTGGGAGCGCTTGCAGGAATAACATCAGTTATTCTTGTTTTTCAGCTCGGTCAGCCGCGTATATTTATGGCGATGGCAAGAGACGGACTGCTGCCTAAGTTTTTCGGAATTCTTCATCCGAAATTCCGCACGCCATTGTGGCCGACTATTCTGACCGGTGCATTCGTAGGAATATCAGCAATGCTCATGGACATCGGCCAGGCAGCAGAGCTTACAAACATAGGCACTCTTGCAGCTTTCATTCTTGTATGCGGCGGCATGCTTACATTGCGCAAAACACATCCTGAGATGGCACGTCCGTTTAAATGTCCGGCAGCACCTCTAATTCCAATTCTGGGAATTTTGTCTTGCATTCTTTTAATGCTCAGCCTGCCGCTTTTGACATGGGCACGTTTTTTCATCTGGATGGGACTTGGAATGCTTATTTATTTTCTCTACGGCTGGCGCAACAACAACAAAAGACTTGCAGGAACTACAGCAAGCTCTGAAAACCCACAGTAAAGCAGTAGTTCAGTTCAATGTTAGAGTCGCCAAAAGGCATGATAAAGTCAACCCGGCTTCGAGAGTGGCAGTACTTTCCAGGCTTTGCCCTCTGGTATTTTTCATGGACCTTAGCAGCCCTTGCTTTATGCTGCCTGCTTCTGGACAAATTCTTGATTCCGCATCTTGAGCATCAGGGCATCCTGGCTGCTGAATCATGGAAACGACATGATGATTGTATACTCCGATTGATGAAAGAGCGTAACCGGGCAAGTCTTTCAGATCCGGTCATCTCAACAAGCTTGTTTCCAGCAAACAAGCAGTGCTTGAAGAAAAAACGCATTTTAGTTCTCGGTGATTCTTTTGTTTGGGGCCACGGAGTCGCTAATATTAACCACCTGTGGTGGCGGCAGCTTCAGCTTGAATTGGAACGCCGCGGCTACAATGATCTTGAAGTTATGGCTGCGGGTTTGTGCGGCGCAACAACTCGCCTTGAGCTTGACTGGGCAAAAAGGCTCTTGCCAGAATACAAACCAGACATGATAATCTGGTCCTATGTAGTAAACGATGCTTGCGAAGTCGACGAAAAAACAGGCTCTGAACTGGTCCCCCACAAGAGTTATCTTGAGAGCTCAGAGCCTCAAGGTTTTGCTGGCTTAATCTGCCAGTATTTGCCGAATCTTAGCTATCATTTGCTGAATTTGCGTTTCCAAAATGTACTACGCAAGACGAGCAACAGTGTGCAGGGCTACGATTGGCAAGACTGGGAATTGCTCTTGCTTAAAGGCCGAAACTTCGAGCGCTATAAAAGAACAATTCAGCAAGTAGCAGAATTCAACAAAATCAGCCAGATTCCAAATCTCTTCGTGATGATGGTGTTTCCGGCCAGAGAACGCTACCTCGTTAGGCTGCAACCTGTTGAGGCTCTTCTTGATCAACAAAGCATCCCTTATCTTGACCTCTTAGAACCCATGTGTGACTGGTACAAAAGACGTTTTGCTTCGGCCTCACAAAGCAACCCAGAGTTTTTGCTTGGTTGCAATCCTGTCAATGCACATCCCGGGCCGATTGCGACACATTACTACGCAGAAAAAACTGCGAACCTTCTGGAGAACGAATATGCCGACAAACTTGGTCCCAGAAGCAAGGTCCTGGACACCCCCATCGCTATAAACGATCTGGTCCCCGAATCAATGAATTTACGCAAAGCATCTAATTCAAGCTACCAGTTCAGTTATCCCGAAGCCAAAACTGAACTTCCAAGCATGCCTCTGGGGAGCGCCTATGTTCAGTTCAACCTTGAAAGAGCTTCATATATCAAACTCATCCGCGTCAGCGGCAAAGGTCTCAAGTCGGCGTCTCTAGCCCTTGGTCTGCAAGATCAAAACAGAAAGGAGTTTTTGCAGGCTCAGTACAAGACACTGCAAAAAAAATATGGGAACGACCTGGAATTCCAAGTCAATGAAAGAAGCAAAATAGAGGAGATTCTTCTCAGTGCCGATATCTCAGAGGACAGACGAAGCCTCGAACTGAAGCTGTATTGAGAACATGAAAAAGAATAACTATCTAAGCCAATTAAAGAAACGACAGCTCGAAGCGTCACTTAGACGCAATGTCATCTTTGGTCAGACTCTTGGCTGGGTAATGAGCTTGTATGGAGCATATCGTTACTTCATAAGCTTTGACGAAGCATTTCTTTTTCTACTTCTGGCAGGCAACCTCTTACTTTTGCTTGGACTGGGAATACCACAGAGCCTGGAAACCCTGGTCAATTTCACTCAGCGCTGCGGATCATTTGTCAGATCGCTCTTACTCAAGGCATTGCTAGTGCTTGTCTATATCCTTTTTATAAGCCCCCTGGCTTACTATCGAAAACTTGCAAGTGGAAAGAAAACGTACTTCTATTGCTGGCACCCTGACAATGCTTATCAGCAAAAGATCTCGGGCTGGACAGCGAAGCAATCACTTGACGAGGCCTGCCTGGTCGGAAAGAAGGCAACACTTTCCTCATCTCATCTGGCGCAGATCTTCAGGCACTTTGTCTCAAACTCCGATCTCTTGCTGATGCCGGTGTTGCTTGTCATATTAAGCATTGGTCTTCTGGCAGTAATTATTGAGAGTACGCCGCTAGCGCCAATGATCTACACACTTTTCTAGAATCACAAAGCAAGAAAGAGGAGAAATTCTCCTCTTTCTTTTCTTTTAGAATCTGAGCCAGCCCTGGCTCTAACTTAGTGTCAGTTTTACTTGACGCTAACTTCGTGCTTGCTGCTTACGCGTGTTTTCGCTGTGTTGGGCACATGGCTTTCGATAATGCCTGCGCTTACCGGAATACGCAAAGCTGCTTCGACTTTCGGAATGCTTATGTACAGAATTCCACGGTCGAGGCGAGCTTCTACTTGCTCAGCAATGATTTCGGTGTCGAATTCAAACTGGCGCAGCAAATAGCTTGACGGAAGTTCTTTTTGAAGAATGGTTGCTCTTTCTTCAAAGAGAGTTGGTGTGCGCTTGGCTGTAACTGAAAGAATGTTTTCTTCAATCTTCAATTGCACATCATCAAGAACAACACCCGGCAGGGCAAGTTCAATGATGAACTGCTCGTCAAGTTCCAGAATGTCTGCTGGAGCGCTCATGGTGTTGTAGCAGCCTTCCCAGTTCCACATGCGGTGCTCACGATTCAGTTCACGCAATTCGCGATTCAGCTCGCGGTTGAGTCCGTAGTTGACCGGGCCGTAGGGCATCATCATATGATGATGGCTGAGGCTCGGACGAACATATGTTCTTCTGGTTTCAACCGGAAACTGGCGTGCAAATCTGTTATAGAACATTATGATAGTCCCTCCAAGGTTTTGACTGAGTCTGGACACAAAGCTCTGCAAGCGCAAAACTAGCTGTTCACGCCGCTTTTTGTTTTTGTGTTCCGGATTCCGATAGGACTATCTTAGCTTAACGTGATTTCCACTTAGCCCAAATTCAGGATTTGATCTAGATTCTTCTTGACATGCCATCCAAAGCCGCATAAACAGGTAATTTCGCCTTTATTCTATATGCGAAAAACGAGTTCACAAGACATAGCCAAGAGATATACTTTTTGATTAACCCAAAGAAAGAAAAAACTGCAGAAGTGTTGTCAGAAGAGGGAAGCGAGCAGTTCTCAAGCACCCCTAAATTCTCAGATTATTTTCTGGGCGATTTATGTTTTGCTGCTTTCTGTTTTTCTTTTGCTTCAATTTGACGCAATCGCTTTTCTATCTTTATATACTTCTGTTCAAGCAAATTCAGCTCACGTTTGGCGTCTGCCAGATCCTGCTGCAGGCTGTCACTTTCGCGCTTTGTAGTTTCGAGTTCGCGCCGGCTTACAACCCCTTCTGTATATAAGCTTTCAAAATTAGTCGCTCTTTGCAATTTTTCCTGACTGGAAAAAGCAAGTTGATCAACGTTTCTGCGAAGGCGGGCAAGATCATTATCAGTTCGCTCTTTTAACTCGACTAACTCCGCCTTCGGCAGATAATCTATGTTCTCGCCGACAAACACCATGCCGCCCAGGTTCGACGGCAGCGCAAAATTGTTCAGGGTGGGCACCACAGGTGGTGGCGGCGGAACAAACGACGCTGATCTTCCAGCAGATTTTTTCTCAAACCCCCTGGCTTTCGGCTTTTGAATTGGCGCAGGCTCGCTTGACTTGTCGCTCTTGATTTTCTGCTCTGCTTTTTCTTTAAGCTGCCCTGTGTTTTTCTGAGCCGATCTTGAGTCCGGAACCGGCTTCTTTGCTTCTGCTTTTTTTTGAACGTCCTTTGCTTGCAGATTGTCTGCAAGAGCTGTGCCAAAAGCAGGCAGAACAAGGCAGACGCTGCAAGCAAGTGTCAATAAACTGGAACTTATCTTCAAATCGCTTCTCCGGCAATAAATTGCAAGTTCGCAAAAATCTCTGAGATTTGCTCTATTTCACTAATTGTACGGTATGCTTGAGCAATGAGTCAGAGTCTGAAGATACTTTTTTTCGGAGATATAATAGGAAAACCGGGCCGGCGGGCCCTTGTGACCTATCTGAAAGCCAATCGGCAGAACGCTGACCTTGTGATTGCCAATGTCGAAAATGCTGCACATGGTTTTGGTGTTCAGGAAACACATCTTACAGAGCTAGCTGAGGCCGGTGTCATGGTCTACTCCGGCGGCAACCACACCTTCGACCGCCGTGAAATTTTTGATTTCATTGACAAATACCCGAATCTTCTAAGACCGGCCAATTATCCTGAGGGCACACCAGGACGAGGTCATTTGATCTATGAAGTGTCGGGCATCAAAGTCGGCATTCTGAATTTACACGGTAGAGTATTCATGGAGCCGCTCCGCTCGCCATTCATCATTGCAGACGAGCTGCTTCCCGAACTGCAAAAAGAATCTAAAATCATTTTTGTGGATTTTCACGCAGAAGCGACCGCTGAGAAAATGGCTATGGGCTGGTACCTCGACGGACGGGTCTCGGCAGTTATCGGCACTCATACCCATGTACAAACATCAGATGAGCGCATTTTACCAAAAGGTACAGCCTATCTGACAGATGCCGGGGCCTGCGGGCCGATAAACGGCGTGATCGGCATGCAACTAGATGGAGTTTTCAGGCGTATGGTCAAACAACTTCCATCACGCTTTGAAGTCGCTGAAGGTCAGGCGGGTGTTTGCGGAGTATCACTTACAGTAGATGTGGAAAGCGGCAAAGCGACAAGCATCAGCCGGATCAGATTCGAGGAACAAAACGGCAAATGACTGCCGATCTTCATTTGCACACGCATTATTCAGACGGGAGCTGGAGCCCCAAAGACCTGGTAGATAAGGCTCTGGAACTCAAGTTCAGCTGCATTGCAATAACAGATCATGACACTGTGGCTGGTATTCAAGAAGCAAAAGAACATGCACGGGGTCGCATCAGAATTATCAACGGAATCGAATTGAATACGCTCTGGCGAAATCCGCAGGGCAAGCTGCAAGATCTGCACATACTGGGCTACTTCATCGATACTCAAAACCCACCGCTTAGAGAATTGATAAAGGAACAACAGAATGCCAGAACTAATCACTTGCAAGCCAGCCTGGGGCTATTGAAAGCATCAGGATTCGCTCTTGAATTTGAAGATCTGAGAAAACATGCGGGCAAAGGTAGTATAGGAAGACCGCACATATGCATGGCACTCAAAGAAGCCGGTTATGTGCAAGATTTGCAAAAGGCATACAAAATGCTGACAAATCACAAATCCGAGTTTTATCTTGCAAGAGAATCGGTAAGCCCGCAGAAAGCCATAAAAGCGATACATGAGGCAGGCGGTATTGCTTCGCTTGCACATCCGCAGAAAGATTCGAATATCCAGCTGATTCTGTCCGAGTTAAAAGAAAGCGGACTTGATGCAGTTGAAGCCTTCCACAGGTCTCACTCAAACTCACTTGTGCGCAAATATCAGAGCATTGCAGCAAAGATGGGACTGCTTGTCACAGGTGGTTCAGACTGCCATGGACCGTTTGGAGATTTCCCGGGTTCGATTGGAAGCATAAGAATCAGTCAGGATCTGCTTCAAAAGCTTGACAGAGCGGTTGATTCAAAAGTTTGATCGCAGGCTTTTTATAAAATCCTATTGGAGTGCTTTTTCAATCTGAGAAGAAATCGTATTAGCATCGATTTCTCCCACATGGGTCCAGAAGGTTTTTCCCTGTTTGTCTAAAATCACATTTTGCGGAATATAGCCCTGGTAATAGTTCTTGAGCAACTGCTTGCCTGCAGCACTGCTTACATGATCCACATCTACAATTATGAATTTGACTTCGCTTTGAGCTTTGAACTTTTTATAAATTTCAACAGCTCTTTTTGCCTGCCTGTTTGTGTTGAGATCACCTGAAGCTCCGAAAAATATCACTGAGACCTTGTCGGCTTCGATTTTCAAATCATCGACTTTGTCGGCAATTATCGGAAAACCGCGGTCAAGATCATGTTCATATGAGAGACCTTCCCTGAGTCTGAGATTTTCAGCCGCTTCTGTTTGCTGCCAGAAGCAGGAAAGTAGCAGCAAAGCAGCTGACAGAAAAATAGAAATTCGTAAGAGCATAATAATCAGTCTTTCCGCGATGTTTTCTTGAAATCGCTAGCTTTGACACAATGAACCCAGCGCGACCATTTCTGCTGCTCATAACTCATTGCATATTCATACAATGACTTCAGCAAACGACTTCCGCTGCCTGAAAGGGCTACAAAAGTATACTTTGGCCCGGAGGCATCTAGATGGTCGTCGTCCTCGCGCATCTCCTCCTGCTTTTCGATAGAGACTTCATGCTTAATGACTCTATCCACATTGTTTTGTGCCGGCAGACTCAATCTTTCCCAGAGCCATCTAACAAGAACCCGCAGGGCCGGTTCTTCCGGGTCACAAGCTTTGAGATATTTTGAAAATGCCTCAAGAATCACAAAAAGACCCTTCCATAATGCAAAGCAGCTGGTCAGAGCTCGAGAGATGGTCAAATCGCCATTTATGCCTGGAAATTTGATTAGTTTCGCTTCAGCAAAGCCTTATTCAAGCTTACGTCAAGATTTGCTTTCAGACAATATCTATTAGCCTGCAGCCTCCACGCAAGCGCTTGACAAGCGGGGAATTAAAGCTAATAGATTTTTTAAGTTCTTAACCATGCTTAGGCCAAGTGGGTAATGGACCGGGCATATAGTAGAATGAGTGCTGAGGTGTTCAGTTGAATGCCAGGCCTTCTGAAAGCTCAGAACTCCGGGACCGTCTGGGAAGGTTCTATCGCTAAAACAGACTTTCCCCAATGGCAATAGTAATCCAGGGCTGAGTCACAGAAGTTTCAGATTTTCAGGTAGAAGTTTTTGACTTCCTTCAACGAACCCGACTTCCAATCGGAAGCCGGATCGCAAGAAGAGTTGTCTCAGGTAAACAAAGTTTTGTGGGAGCACAACCATAAACCACCCAGTGCCAAGCCTGCCGGTATTGAAACCGGCAGCTAGAAGGTTAGCTTTAGCAGCAGATGAGTTGAGCCGGCTCTTATATGATGACCTGCTCTTCAAAGTCGAACGCCCCGGTCAGTACCTGGGCAATGAATGGGGCGCGGTCAGAAAGGACTTCGGCAATGCAGCGGTTCATTTATGCCTGGCGTTTCCAGACCTATATGAGCTGGGGATGTCCAATTTCGGACAGCGAATTCTTTATCAGCTGGTAAATAACGAGGCTGACTTACTTTGCGACCGGACTTATGCACCGGCAAGCGATATGGAGCAGCTGCTCAGGCAGAGAAACCTGGCGCTCTTCGGCTGGGAATCCCGAGAAGCTCTCAATAAGTTCGAGCTTCTTGGCTTTTCGCTTGCCTACGAGCTTACGTACACAAATGTACTCAATATGCTTGAGCTGGCAGACATACCGCTCCTGCAGGCTGAGCGCCAGCAGCTCTTCCCTCTGGTATTCGGGGGCGGTCCTTCAGCAGTCAACCCGGAGCCGATGGCCGATTTCATGGACTTTTTCATTATCGGCGACGGTGAAATCGCCGTAGTTGAGGTCATGAAAGCTGTAAAGCGGTTCAAGCAGGAGAATCCGGACTTTGACCAGTCAGCAAGAGCAAAAGAGCTGAAAACAGATCTGCTTGTAAAACTGGCAAAAATCCCGGGAGTTTATGTGCCCAGCCTTTATAAGCAGGTCGATGGCAGCCCCTATGTAGTTCCAGTTTTTGATGAAATTCCTGCTCGGATTCTAAGACAAGTTTGCCAGCTCAATGACGCCAACCAGCCGGCAGGCGGTCTGGTTCCTTATCTATCACTTGTTCATGACAGGCAGGTGCTTGAAGTCAGACGCGGCTGCGACCGCGGTTGCCGCTTTTGCCAGCCAGGTTATACGTTTTTACCTGTCAGAGAAAGATCAGCTGAAGATCTGGTCAGGCTTTCCAGTGAGTCAATCAAAAACACAGGCTACCAAGAATATTCAATGCTTTCGCTCTGTGTGAGCGATTATACGAGTTTGCATGAATCAGTACGCATGCTGAATACAGTGCATAAAGAGCAGCGCACTTCCATGTCGTTTCCCAGCCAGCGCGCCGACCGCATGAACCTGGATATTGCCGAAGAATTGAAACTGATTCGTAAATCAGGCATAACACTGGCGCCGGAAGCCGGAAGCGAACGACTGAGGCAGGTCATTAACAAAGGGCTCAGGCACGAACAGATAATTTCGGCAATCGAAGCCGCATACAAGAGCGGTTGGAGCTCAATCAAACTCTATTACATGATCGGTCTTCCCACAGAAGAAGATGCGGATCTTGACGGAATTATCGACACACTCAAAGAAGCAAGTGAACTATGCCGCAAGATCAAACGGGAAGGAGATCCGGATCTTTTCAAACGCGGAGTTGAATTTACCTGCACAATTTCCAATTTTGTGCCAAAACCCTTTACCCCGTTTCAGTGGTTCGGCCAGACAAAACCGGAAGAATTCGCCCGAAAGCAGCAATATTTAAGGGAAAAGCTAAGAGCTTCCGGTCTTAGAAACGTGACTCTTAACTGCACCGAACCGCAAATAAGTCTGATGGAATCAGTTATTTCCAGGGGTTCCAGAGAAATAGGCAGGCTTATCTACAATGCCTTCAAAGCCGGGTGTATTTTCGATGCCTGGGACGAGCATTTTAAACCGGAAGTCTGGAAGAGCCAGGCAAGCTCGCTTGGAATTTCACTTATAGATGAGTCCTGTGCCGACAGGCAGGTCGGCGAGCGCCAGCCCTGGGATGTTGTGCATGCAGGTCTTGCAGACTGGTGGCTGGTTAAAGAATGGGAAAAAGCAATGGCGGTAAAAGAAACCGCTCCCTGCACCGAAAACACCTGCCATGCCTGCGGGGTCTGCACCGAGCTTGATGCAACCCATGTGCTTGCGGCTCCCAAGCCGGAAGTAATGAAAAAGAACCCTTTTGTTAAAGAACTGGCAGTGCATGTTGAAGCTGACGGAGATGTACATCCCTCGCTCTTTGTGCCCGAAGCACCTGCTGAATCACAGAATAACTTGCAAAGCCTATCTAGAGTGAGAATCGAATTCTCAAAGCAAGGCGAATTGAAATTCATTTCCCATCTGGATTTACAGCATTTGCTTATAAGAGCCGGACGGCGAGCAGATTTGCCGTTTGCATACAGTGAAGGGTTTAACCCCAGCCCGAAAGTTTCAATAGCTCTTTCATTGCCGATTTTTGCCGAAAGCGAAGCTGAAATTTGTGAAATTGAACTCAGCCAAAATATGGATGCAGAGCAATTAAAAACTTGCCTCAATGCCCAGTTGCCACCGGAGATTCAAATTAAGCGTGCAAGAAATGTGGACAAGCATGCAGCCAACATAAACGCCCTTGTCGGCCGGGCGATATACAAGGCACGTTTTCTCAAAGACGAAAACGGCATAACTTTCAACGAAATAAATTCGAGGATCAAAGAGATTCTTGATCAAGAAGAAATTATCACTGAACAGGCAGTTTCAGCAAAAGCAGCAAAAAAATCTGCGCGCAGAAACAAACAAAGCGAGGACCGTCAAACTGAGAAGAAGCTCAAAAATATACGACCACAAATTTTTTCAATTGCAAAAGCAGACAGTGAAGAAAACACAGTAAGTTTTTGCATCGCACACGGGTCCAGAGTGCATTTAAAGCCTGGGGAAGTCCTCAAGCTTTTATCAAAAGATGCAAGCTGGCAAATTACTCGCACCGCTCTGCTTACAGACAACGGTCGCGAGATATTCAATCTAGATTAGATTCAAGTGTTTAAGTCAAATTCAAATGGATAAATGAATTCATGAAAAAGTCAATCATCATTTCAGAAGCAGATAATATTGCAGCATTGATGGAAAACGATCGGGTAGTCGAGTTTTTCGTCAACCGGGGCGAGTTACTACTCGGCGACATCTATGTGGCCATTGTTGAAAACATTCTGCCGGGAATTGACGCAGCCTTTGTTAACCTGGGCAAGGACAAAATGGGATTTCTGCACGCCAACGACATTCCAGGCGAAGGAGCTCTCAGAGACAGGCTGGTTCCCAAACAAAAGCTCCTGGTCCAGATAACCAAAGAACCAACAGGCCACAAGGGTCCTCGAGTATCTACTGCCATCAGCCTGCCGGGACGTTTCCTGGTTCTGGTGCCTGAAGAAAGAGGCATTTCAATTTCAAGACGCATTTCAGAATCAAAAGAGAGAGCCAGGCTCAAGTCGGTGGTTACACTGATGAAACCCCCGGGCGTCGGAGTAATCATCAGAACCGAGGCCAAGGGTCAGAACGAAGCTTCTCTTTTTGAAGATTTTGAGCAGCTCTGGGACCGCTGGCAAACAATTGTTTCTGAAGGGGAAGCATCTATTGGCCCGAAACTCGTTTACAGAGATCAGGACCTGCTTTACAGGGTAATTAGAGACGCTTATTCAACCGATGTTTCCGAAATTATCGTCGATACTGCCGACGGGCAAAAAAGAGCAAGCGAGTTTATGTCCGGTTGGGCCGGACGCGTGACCAAGGTCTTGCATCACGCAGGCGATGATCCTCTCTTAATTTCCAAAGGCATAGATAAGGACATCGAGCAAGTACTTTCAGACCGGGCAGACCTGCCATCGGGCGGTCACCTGAACATACAGCCGACGGAAGCCTTGACAGTTATCGACGTAAACTCAGGCAGATTCACAAGTTCACGAACACAGGCTGAAACTGTTCGAAAAACCAATCTGGAAGCAGCCCAGGAAATTCCGCGTCAGCTCAGGCTGAGAAACATCGGCGGCATGGTCATAGTTGACTTTATCGACATGGAAAGCCGCAGAGATCAGCAGCAGGTTCTTGAAATGTTCAACCGCTCGCTCGACGAAGACCGCGCCAAGCCGCAAATGGGTCAGATGTCTGATCTGGGTCTGGTTGAATTAACCAGGCGCAGGCAAGGACAGAGCCTCAGAGAACTATTCGCCGAACAATGTCCTCATTGTTCGGGCACGGGCGCAGTGCCGACTCTTACTCTGGGCAGCGGCGAGAATCGCCGTGTGATCAGCCTGCCAAACAAGGAGGAAGATGCAAACAAGGGTGGAAAAGCAGCTCAAGGAAAAGGACCCCGGCAAGCACTTCGCGGCGGAGCGCAATTACGAGCTGCATCAGCAAACAGCGGCCGCATACAGCAATCGGTGCAGGACTTCGAGCCGGAGCTTGAAGTCGAGGAAGACGTAGAAGTAACTGAAGAAATCGATGTTCCGGTTGAAATTCTTGACCAGATGCCTGAAGAGTTGCTTGGAGGCTTCCAGTCGGCAGAAACCCGAAGCAAGTACGGTCATCAAAGAGACGAGCTCAGAACTGCTCAGGACGACGAAAGCGAAGATGAAGAGGAAGAAGACGAAGTCCTCAGCACTTCTGCTTTTACACAAGCCGAGGCAGAAGCTGAAGAGTTCGAAGCTGAGGAAGACGAAACGCCTGAGCTTATCAGAGCAGTTGAAGTAAGCACAAGTTTCCAGGAAGATTATGCTGAGGAGAGTGCTGAACTTGTTGAGGCCGAAGATGATGAACCTGAAGTTGTTGTTCAGGCAACCGCGCTTCCGGAAAGTGATTTTGAAACAGAAATAGATCCAGTAACAGGCGTATACCGCCTGAAGCCGAAACTTCAGGAATGGCAAACTGCGGCGGAAGTTCTTTCGGAAGACGAAGCTCAGAGCCAGGAAAGCTATTATCAGGAAAGCCCGGAAATTGGTGAGCCGGCTGCATATGCACAAAGCCAGCACCACGAAAACGGTCATGAGCACGAAGCTCACAATCATGAACATGGTGATGATGCTTACAGTCATGAGCACAGTCATGAAGCTCACAGTCACGAGCATGGTGATGAAGCTCACAGTCACGAGCATGGTGATGAAGCTCACAGTCATGAGCACAGCCACGGTCACCTGGTACACGAGCACAAGCATGTGCATGTGAGTGACCATGGTCATTCGCACGCACACAATGACGAAGACCATGTACATGACCACAGCAGAAGCGAAATTCATGCAGCTGAGGACGACAGTCAGGATTCAGACCAAAACGGTTCCAGCGAGGAAGAGTCGCAGTCCATACAGCTTGAGATTCCGCTTGAGGAAAGCAACGAAGCAGAAAATGAAGCCGGTGAATCAGGCAGGCAAGAAGCCTCACGCTGGACAGGTGACTGAGTCCGGTCAGAAAGCTTACATTTTTGGCATGTTCATACTTAAGCTGAATCCCAGTCTTACGGCAGCCGATGTCAGCTCGGGAGGAAGAATCGATGCCTCGACTCTGGCCTGCTCATCCTGCTGAATCAAGTTGTATACAGTGTTTATGTCACGGGAGAACTCCTGTGATTCGACATAGAAGCTACCTACAAAGCCGCCTTTATACACAAAGGCAAGCAAGGTTGCCCCCGATGCCGGTAGAGAGAATGCAAGACAGGCGGTTTGCTCTTTTTGCTGGAACCAGCTCATTATGTAATCCATATAGGAACGTGCATCGAGATCATCCGAGCGCTCAACAGGGTAGCCAAGGAAAAGAGCCGACATTGCAAGGGTTACTTCTTCCGGCAATCCGTACATCACAAGATGTGTATCAGGAGTCTGGCAATCAGAAAGCATCATTTGAAGTGAGCTTTCAGTAGGCATAGGTTCTTTCAATTGCTTATTACCGTAGATGCAACCAACTGCTCTACCCCGGTAAAGCAACACGGCCGAACGTGATTTGCGTGGCTCACAAAACGCTTTAACGCAACCGGTACGCATACCGCCTTCAAGATCGGTTATCAGCCATAAGAGGTCATCTCCCTGACCTATACGCATTTTGTTCGGTTGCTGATTCTTGTCAAGCGGAGGTAGTATCAGGTCAATTGCGCGTCTTAATCGGATATTGATTGGCTTGTCTTTGGCATAAGTCATAAAAGCCTTTTCGGCTTCACTCAGGTTTGCATATGGATCAACCTGAGCCGGTTGAACAGGGTGGGTTCCAGACTGCGCCGGGCTGGCTCCGGCTTGAGATTCATGAACGCCGCTTGCTGCCATTTGCTGCCAGTCGGGCTGTTGGGTTCGGGAGCCGCTGCTTGAAGCGCCGCCACTCTGTCCTGCCTGGCCTGAGAATCTAGCTGAAAGCAGGATTCTGTTATTGTGCACACAAACGTACTGAGCTAAGACTTCTTCGCCGATTTTGAGTTTGACTTCGGTCGGCAAGAATCCGCGCAAATTATCCTTGGGGATAATAACGGCATAGCCGCCGGGCTCGGCTGCCAGTACCTTACAAGCTATTGTTTGCCCGGCTTTATATCCGGGACCTTTCCAGCGATTCATATTTGAAACAGGTGCTTAAGACCAATACAAACCCCATAACCCTATATAAAATACCTCAGCAGGCCTTGGAACCAAACGTCAAGTACTAAACATAAGTGGGCTTAGACTCATCATACATGAAATACCCTCTTCAATAGCGCCTTTAGTCCCCTGCGCCTTTCTTTATTTTTCGAATCAAATTGAGCCTTGCCTTCAGATTGCGGGCTTCTTGTCAGCTCTATCGGGACTGCGTCTGCGGAATCCCCGCAAATATCTGCGTTTTCAGGCTTTTTGCCTTGATGACAGCTTAAGCATACACCGTTGCATCTGGCTTCCAACTCCAGGAGGCTCGCGCAGCGAGGACAGATGATTTGAGTCTGTGAACTCCCTGGGGTCAAGGGACAGTGACAATTTGGACAGCTGAGCTTTGCCATATCACTAAATTGCCTCGTCCCTCAAACGCACTTCTATATTCTTAGCGATTTCTCGTCCAATCGCAATCTCAAGATGATTCCTCGATACGATCACAGGACCTCCTGAAATATTTTTTTCAACTTCTATTTCAGCACCGCTGTCAATACCGAATCGCAGAGTTTGCATGCTTATCTCTTCCGAATGGGTCGCAATTACAATCAAGCGGTCGCCATCTTTGGCCTCTGCTAGTCTCATAGTCTGGCGATACCTCGTTTGCTTTCAGGGGTTCTACAAGAAGGGCACGTTCCAAAAATCTTGAACTGGGCATCGATTACATCAAAATTGTACCTTGCTCCGATTTTCTGTCCGGCCTCCTCGAGAAAGTGATCTTCAAACTCGAGTGTCTTATTGCATGCAAGGCAGATTATGTGCTGGTGCGGCTGATTTTCCTGCTTCAATTCGTAATGTTTGTGACCTTCAGCAAAATCAAGTTCTCTCAGTAGTCCGAGCTGGCTTAACAACTTCAGTGTTCGGTAAGTCGTTGCAAGACTGACATTTGAACCTCTCTCCACAAGAATGCTGTAGAGTTCCTCTGCAGAAAGATGCGTGCCTACTTCCTGCTCGCGAAAAATCGTAAGAATCGTCTCCCGTTGAGCCGTGATTCTATGCCCTTTTTTGCGCAGGCTCTCGAAAGCAGCTTTGTCGCCGCCTGATGAAGCTCCGGTTTTTTCGCTTGCTTCTTCTTTTGCAGACAAAACTAGAATTCCTTGTGCGTCCTAAGCTAAATTTATCAGATGCAGGCTTGCTGCACCTGAAATAATTATTTCAGTTTAGCCGAAGCTAAGACAGGGCTTCTAATTCGAGCTTGTTGTCAGTTCCAGCCAGAACTTTTTTCAGGTACTGTCCCGTGTATGAAGCTTCAATTCGACTTATCTGCTCGGGTGTGCCCCGGGCCACGATACTGCCGCCGCCGTCGCCGCCTTCCGGCCCCAGGTCTATAATCCAGTCTGCCTGTTTGATGACATCAAGATTATGTTCGATTATGACCACTGTATTTCCTGAATTAACAAGTTTGTTGAGTACAGTAAGCAGCTTGTCCACATCAGCAAACGAAAGTCCTGTAGTTGGCTCATCAAGAATATAAATGGTTCGCCCGGTAGAACGTTTGGAAAGTTCGCTTGCAAGTTTGACTCGCTGTGCTTCGCCTCCCGAAAGCGTGGTTGCGGACTGCCCGAGCTTTATATAATCGAGCCCTACATCTTTAAGTGTTTGCAGCTTGCTCTGTGCTTTGGGAATGCTGGCGAAAAACTCAAGTGCTTCATCCACAGTCATTTCAAGAACATCGGATATCGACTTGCCCTTAAATTTGACTTCAAGAGTTTCACGGTTATATCTGGCGCCTTTGCAAACGTCGCAATTTACAAAGACGGAAGGCAAAAAATTCATTTCAATCTCATTCATGCCTTCGCCGCGGCAGGCTTCACAGCGCCCGCCTTTGACATTGAACGAAAAGCGTCCGGGAAGATAGCCTCTTGCCTTTGCTTCATTTGTAATCGAAAAAACTTCTCTAATTACATCAAAAAGACCGGTATAAGTCGCCGGGTTTGATCTCGGTGTTCTGCCAATCGGTGATTGATCGATGTCAATTACTTTGTCGAGTTCTTCAAAACCATCGACTCCGTCAAGACCGTTTGGAGCAGCAACGCTTCCATATATCTGGTGGCGCAAATAAGTATAGAGAAGGTCGTTTACCAGTGAGCTCTTTCCAGAACCGCTCACTCCTGTAACAGCCACAAATTTGGCAAGCGGAATCTCCACATCTATGTTCTTGAGGTTGTTGATGCGGGCGTTACGCATAAAGAGCGACTGCCCGTTTCCTGCTCTGCGCTTCTTAGGAACTGCGATTTTTTTGCGCCCCGAGATATAAAGTCCGGTCAGCGACTCTTTTGAAGCGCACAGTTCTGCAAGACCGCCTTCTACTACTAAGCGTCCGCCATGAAGCCCAGCGCCGGGGCCGATATCCACTATCCAGTCGGCGCTGGCAATTGTGTCTTCGTCGTGTTCGACTACTATAAGAGTATTTCCAAGATCTTTAAGGCGCTTGAGAGTTTGAATTAGTTTGGAATTGTCTCTTTGATGCAAACCGATTGAAGGTTCATCCAATACATAAAGCACACCTGAAAGCCCCGAGCCGATTTGGGTTGCAAGCCTGATTCGTTGCGCCTCGCCGCCGGAAAGCGTTGAAGCTTTTCGACTCAGATTCAAGTAAGTGAGCCCGACATCAACTAAAAAGCGGAGCCTTGCTTCAATTTCTTTGAGCACCAGATTAGCAATGTTTCTTTCTCTTTCACTGAGTCTTGCAGGCAGCTCCTGGCTAAAAACAAGCGATTTTGCAACCGGCATTGCACAAAACTCGGCAATTGAAATGGCTCCGACTTTAACTGCAAGAGCCTCAGGTTTAAGCCTTGCCCCCTTGCAGCTTGTGCAGGGCATCTCTTTCATATAGTTTTCTATTTCCTGCCTGACTTTGTCCGAGTTCGATTCCGAATGCCTTCTTTTAAGATTGTTCAATACACCCTCAAAGGGTTTTCTATATTCCCAGACTTCGCGTCCGTCAAATGAGTCGTGAACAAGCTTGATGTTTTCGGAAGCGCTTCCATGAAAAAGAATGTCGCGGTGCAATTTCGAGAGCTTCTCAAAAGCCGTGTCCATGCTGAATTTATAATGTTTTGCCACCGAAGAGAGAATTTGTTCATAATATGTATTGCCTGTCTTTGACCATGGATAAATTGCGCCTTCAGCCAGGCTTTTTTTGGGGTCCGGTACAACTAAGCGCGGATCAATTTCGAATGTGGCCCCGAGCCCGTGACAGTCTTCACATGCCCCATAGGGGCTGTTAAAGCTGAATGAGCGTGGTGCAAGTTCTGAAAAACTCAGGTTGCAACTTACACAAGCAAATTGCTCCGAAAACAAAAGTTCTTTTTTCTGAGACAGTACATCAATTAATACCGTAGATTTACCCCATTTCAAAGCAAGCGAAATGCTGTCTGCAAGCCGGCTCGTAATTGCAGGTTTAACAACTAAGCGGTCAATCACAAGCTCGATTGTATGCTTCTTGTTTTTGTCTATTTTGATATCATCTTCGAGATTCAAGACTTCGCCGTCGACTTTTACTCTGGCAAAGCCTTCTTTTCGAAGCTCGGTAAAAAGCGACTGGTACTCACCTTTGCGTCCGACAACTAAAGGCGCCATCACCTGAATTTTTTCACCCTCAGGTAAATTCAAAACCTGGTCGACAATCTGATCAATGCTCTGGGGGTTGATCCTCTGCCCGCATTGCGGGCAATGCGGAATACCAATTCGTGCGTAGAGAAGACGCAAATAATCATATACTTCGGTCACGGTGCCAACTGTGGAACGCGGATTATGGCTGGTTGATTTCTGGTCTATCGAAATAGCGGGGCTGAGCCCTTCGATTGCGTCCACATCCGGCTTGTCGAGCTGCCCCAAAAACTGTCTTGCATATGCAGACAGCGACTCAACATAACGTCTTTGCCCCTCTGCAAATATAGTGTCGAAAGCCAGCGACGATTTGCCGGAGCCGCTTACACCGGTAACAACAACCAGTTTATTTCGCGGAATCGACACATTTATGTTCTTAAGGTTGTGCTGCCTGGCACCTCGAACCACAATTGCATTTTCAGATCCTGTCATGTTCTTGCTCTTGTCGCCCGCCACAGTGATACCTGCAATCTTCATAATGACAACCTGTAAGTTTAAGCTCGAGCAGAGCAGTTTTTGTTCTTATTCCGCCTGCAACTGATTTTGATTCAATCAAGGAATTATACTTTGGGCTGCTACGGAACTACCATATTCATAAAGACTTGTACTATCCCGAGCCAGAAACCAATGAATCCGCCGAGAAATTCAAGCCACTTAAGTTCAGAACGGCAGATTCTCTGAACCAGAAACTCAAGTTCCTGGGGCGAAAAATGCTCGATTTTGTTTGCGATCATCGCATAGGTTCCCAGTTTCGGAATTGCCTGTTCAAGCAAATTGCCCAGCTCGCGCTTCAGGTAGAAATACATGAAGCCCGAAACTTCCCGCTTGATCTTAAGCAACCAGTCTGACGGTATCGAGGATGGGTTAAAACGGATAATTGCCGCCTGGACAGTACCCACTGCTTCGCCCTGAATTCTTTCAACTCCTGAAATTATGTCTTCTTTGTGGTCTACAAGAAACCTTTCTGCAAAGCCAATCATGCTGGTTCTTAAATTAGATACACTTTGCATCGGCATTGCGCGCATATCGAATGTGAGAATTTTCTGGGCAATCTGATCTTTGATCTCGAACCTGTTAAGCAGGTCAAGTATTACTTTGTTAGCCTTTTCCGGCTCCTGCTCCATAAACTTCCGGGTCTCGTTGCATACATTTTTGACATTGATAATTCTGGCAAGCAACTTGAGCGGCGGCGTTGCATGTGCCTGAATTGAATCATCAAGTGCTCCAATATTCTGCGGCGTAAGCGTGTTTAAGAGCAGGGTTCTTATCTGAGCCGGATTGACGATATTTTCCATGATACGCTCGGCAAATTCCTCAGACTGATCTTTGGAAATGCGGGTCGAAAGGAGCACATGGTCAAAAAGTTTCTCAAGCATGCTTTGTACACGCCGATCCTGACCTTTTTCAAGCCCGTCAACGATTGAATGAACATATTGCTGCAAAAGCGCCGGGCTCAGCTCGGAAATGTCTCTGGCCAGACGATGCAGCTTTTCAGTGTCCCGAAATTCTCTTAAAACCGCATCAATAAATCCGTCTACAGCAAGATAAATGTTTTGTTCGGTTACAAGACTTTCTACCTGCCTTTTAACATCCTCATTTGTTAACAGAGTGTCAGTAATTGTAGTGGCCACTGCCTGAGCAAGTTTATGTCTTCGCTTCGGAAAAATGCCGGGAGTGCAGGGAATCTGCCATTTTGTAAATGGGAAATACCAGGCTTCATAAGGGCGAAACAGGGCTGCTACTGCCATTGCAGTTGCCAGCCAACCATGCAGAGCGTAAAAGGCCGGTGGAAAGACGTATTTAACGAGAATAGTTGTGACCGATAATTCCAAATTAGGCAAAGCCCTTACTAAAACTGAATATGAATTGCATTAAAGCAAATTTTCTTAAAAGCTGATAAGAGAAATATATCAAAGTCAGTTAATGGTTTCTTGTCAATAAGATCGTAGACTATACGACCAATCTTAATTTCTGAAGCGGGAAAGGTAGCAGTTGCAGAAGATTATGGCAAAGTTGCAGAAGATTATGGCAAATAAGATATTGAATCATGAGAGGGTAAAGCGCTCCAGAGAAAATGCCTCAGCTGTATTTTTCACAGCGCTGCTGCTTGCAGCAAGCTCTGTACCCCAGGCCCATGCTCTTCCTTTTGGCAAAGACAAAGATGCAGAAGCTGCACCAGATACGGTGATAAAGAAAAAGCTGAGTCAGGGTGAGCAGACTGAGTTTGAAAGCAGTCTCAAAAACGGCAATGCATATCTAGCCCAATCTAATATCGAACTGGCCAAGATCTGCTTCCTGCGTTGCACTACCCTTGATCCGACAAGTGCTGACGGGCACCTGGGGCTTGCATATTGTTTTGCGGCAAACAACAAAATGGACCAGGCCCAGATTGAGATCTTCGAGGCCCTGCGCTGCGATCCAAACAAAACTCAAACCAGGTTTCTATTCGGCGACATTCTTATGAAAGAATCCCGTTTTGACGAAGCAGGCGGACAGTATTTGCAAGTTCTGAAGCAAAACCCCAATGATCTCGGTGCAAGGGGCAACCTGGCCAATTGCCTTATATTGATGGGGCAAATTGATGCTGCAATTCCACAGTTCAAGTTCATAATAGACAAAGACCCGAAATCGGCAACAGCGGCGTATAACCTGGCCGCAGCCTATGAAATGAAGAACATGTTCGACGACGCTGCCCAGTATTACAAAAGAGTCATCGAACTTGATCCAAAAAACAGCAATGCTTACGGGTCGCTGGCTAAATGTTTGATTGTCAAAAAAGACTATAAATCTGCCCAGGTTCTCTTAAAACATGCCAAAACACTAGGTCCAAACAACTACTTTTTACATTTGATGCAGGGTTTTCTCTACGAAAGCACTGGAGAAAGAAGACCGGCAATCGAAGAATACACAAGAGCAGTAGCGCTTTCCCCCCAGGATCCCGACGCAAACAAATCGCTCAAACGTGTTCTTGAGAACGGTATGGAAGGAAAGGTTGGAGGTCGGGGCGGTCTGAACCGGGTTCAGAGCGGTAAAATAAGTGGCTTGAAAGCGAATTTCAACTAGAGTCAAACTTAAGCAGACGAGCAGACGAGGCAATTGATCATGTCAATAAAAGCAGGAGCAAGCACTTTCTTAACGCTGGCCATGATTTCATCTACAGTCGGGTCTGTTTCGGCTGCAAGCGATCAGGACAAAGAGGATATCCAAAACACTATAATTCGATATCAGGCTGCAATCGGAGTGAACCCGAGCAACCCGGAAACACATCTGAAGCTGGGTGATGCTTATATGATGTCCGGAAACACGGATGCCGCTATTAAAGAATACAAGACCTCCATGGAGCTTGCTCCCGGAGACGGAAGAGCCGCATATAACTTGAGCCGGGCTTTTTTGAAAAAGAAAAACACCGGTGAGGCTCTCGGAGCACTCAAATCAGCCTGCATTGCTGACCCCAACAATCCCGACTACCACATTCGCCTGGGGCAACTACTCTGCCGCAATAAGAAAGACGATGAGGCCATCGAACATTTCAGGCAGGCAATCAAGTCACAGAGCACCAATTCGACTGCCCACCGCGAACTGGGTGCCGCGCTTGGATTGAAAGGCGATCTGCAGGGACAAATCAATGAAGAACTAAAAGCAATCGAACTGAATCCCAGGGATGCCGATGCACACTATTATCTGGGTTATGCGTATTTGAATCAGGAAAAACTGGAAGACGCTCAGAAAGAGCTTGAAAAAGCAGTAGAGATAGATCCTAAATATGCTATGGCTTACCACATGCTGGCAGTAGTCATGGCCGCCCAAAATAAATTCGAAAAGGCGATTGATTCAGAAGAAAGAGCATGTGCCCTTGATCCTGGAAACTCGGAATACAAGAATTCCTTAAAGAAACTGCAAGCCAAAAAGTAATCCTAAATGACGAAAGGGTTACAATGTTTTTTTTCTAATTTGCCCCTTCCGAATGCTAGCTTCCCGGAACTAGCCAAGATACTGACTATTGGCAAAAGTAAAAATCAGACTCAGGTTTACTAGCGGATTCTTAACAACCATGGAGTCACTATGACTTGCAAATGCATCATGAAGGCCATAGGATAATGCAATTGCCAACTCAAGAAATAGTATGAGTTCGCGCTAGTATGGGCTGTAGCCAGCCTCAGTGCTACTAATCTTAGCTCTATCAAATCGAACCCAGAACAATCCGATTATTAGTGCTAAGCGTATCAAGTGTATATCCTAATGAGGTCTTAATACCGTGGCCGAGCGAAGCGAAAAGAACGACAAGTCCAGAGAAATATCTAAAGCCAATATCAAAGTCGTCGGTGTTGGTGGCGCTGGAAGCAATGCCGTAAATCGGATGATAGCTGCAGGGCTCAATGGCATAGAATTCTGGACATGCAACACAGACGCACAGGCACTCGAGCTGTCTTCTGCCAAAAACAGAATACAAATAGGTGTCAAACTCACCCGCGGTCTTGGAGCCGGCGGCAATCCTACAATCGGTGAAAAAGCTGCTGAGGAGAGCCGCGAAGAAATTGCAAACGCACTTTCAGGCGCCGACATGGTCTTTATAGCAGCAGGCATGGGCGGGGGCACCGGCACCGGAGCTGCGCCAATCGTTGCTGAAGTCGCCAAAGAAATGGGTGCACTCACTGTTGGTGTCGTAACAAAACCATTCCTTTTTGAAGGCAGACGCCGCTTCAACCAGGCAGACTCAGGTATCGAACAGGTCAAAGAACGCGTCGATACTTTGATTACAATTCCGAACCAGAGACTGCTCGAAGTTGTAGATCATAGAGCCTCAATGCAAGATGCATTTGTTGAAGCAGACAAGGTTTTGATGCAGGGCGTTCAGGCAATCTCAGACATCATCACCGTTCCAGGTTTGATCAATGTCGATTTCGCAGACGTGAAAGCAATCATGCAAACAGCCGGCTCAGCACTTATGGGTGTTGGTAAAGCCACGGGCGAAGGCAGAGCAATCGAAGCTGCACGAAACGCCATCAACAGCCCCTTACTCGAGACAACAATTGACGGTGCCTCAGGAGTTATTTTCACAGTCACAGGCGGACCGGATCTGACACTGCACGAAGTGCAGGAAGCTGCAAACGTCGTTTACTCGAGCGTATCTGAAGAAGCTAATATCATATTCGGTGCAATCATCGACGAGCGCGTACACGGTGAGGTGCTGATTACCGTGATTGCAACGGGTTTTGATATGGCACAGCAAGATGAGCCTAAAGCAGCAAGACCGGCCGTGCAGGCAAGCAAGCCCCAGCTAAAAGAAAGCCCGACGCCGCAAAACGGATCGCAAGAGACGAAAGCAAGCACAGGTGAATTCAAGAAACTTGCTTCCGATATCCTGGATATTCCTGAATTCCTGCGTGCTCGCCAGGGCAATAAATAAAAATTCAAATCCAATATAATCAGTAAAAGACAGGCGCTTGCAATTTTGCAGCGTCTGTTTTTTGTAATAGGTTGTATTAGAGTTCAAACAGCTTTTCCAAGCACCATTTGCCAGTTCCCTGTATTTTCCTCTTTTTCGAATCCGAGCTTACTCAAAATTAGCGGATCTATTTTCAGATCTTCTGGACTGAAACCAGGCAGGCAGAAAACGACTTTCTTATACTCCATGTTGCGGGCAAAAAAGCACATGGTTTTTATGAGCTTTCTTGCGGCTCCTCTTTTTTGCGCACCCGGAGTAACTGCCAGTCTCTTGAGAGCAAGAGCATCCTCTTGCTTCTCGCTCCTGGCGGCAGCCAGAACTCCGATAACCTGACCATCTCGTTCTGCAACTATGCAAAGCCCGTCGTGCCAGAAATAATTGAGCTCAAGATTTCTGAGATCCTTGTCACGACCATCAAGCTCAGGCTCGATTCCCAGGGCTTCAAGCGCTTGAAACACGATGGTTCGAATAATCGGCTCATCCTGCCTGTTGCCGGCACGTATCTGCATGAGCTCGATCCTGCTATTTAACGAGATATTCCACTAATAGGAGGGCAACGATATTGAGGATCTTGATCATCGGGTTAATGGCCGGTCCGGCAGTATCTTTATAGGGATCGCCTACCGTGTCGCCTGTAACGGCTGCCTTATGGGCTTCAGAGCCCTTACCGCCGTGATTGCCTTCCTCAATGTATTTTTTTGCATTATCCCAGGCACCACCACCGGAAGTCATTGAGATTGCAACAAAAAGTCCGGTGATAATTGAACCCACGAGCACGCCACCGATGATTTTTGCGGCTGCATATTCATGGGGAAGAGCTGAGTTGAGCCAGAAGCTTCCCAGGGCTGCAATCACAACCGGTGTCATAACCGGCAGCAAGGCCGGCACAACCATTTTGGCAATTGCGGCTCTGGTGACGATATCCACACAAGAACCATAGTCCGGTTTTTCTGTCCCGTCCATGATTCCAGGCTTTTCTTTGAACTGCCGTCTGACTTCCTCCACAACCATGCCGCCGGCTGCACCCACAGCTTCCATAGCAAGTGCTGCAAAAAGGAAAGGAATCAAACCTCCAAGGAAAAGACCGGCAAGTACATAAGGATCATCGAGTCTGAAGCTTAGATGATTGAGCATACTTTGCAATTGCTCCGGACTCAGGTTCTTGTTCATTTCAGTAACTTTGTTAACAAGTTCCTGGGTGTAAGAAGAGAACAAAACAATTGCAGCAAGGCCAGCCGAACCAATCGCATATCCTTTGGTTACGGCTTTAGTAGTATTGCCCACAGCATCAAGCGGATCGGTAACTGCCCTTACTTCTTTGGGAAGCTCGGACATTTCTGCAATACCGCCGGCATTGTCTGTAATAGGACCATAAGAGTCAATGGCAACGATAATTCCCGCCATCGATAGCATTGACATGGCAGCAAGCGCCACACCGAAAATGCCGCAAAGCGAAAATGAAATCAAGATACCGGCAATAATCACAACAACCGGCAGTGCCGTGGACTTCATGGATACGGCCAGACCAGCAATGATATTGGTTGCATGTCCGGTTTCAGATGCTTTAGCTATATAACGAACCGGTCCGAAATCTGTAGATGTGTAGTACTCGGTAATCCAGACGATAAAGCCTGTAACTGCCAGGCCAACCAGAGAGGCAATCCAGAAACTCATTGTTGAAACCGCATGCCCGTCGATTTGAACACCGGCCATCATTTTTTCCGTTACCAGGTAAAAGCCACCGGCAGCAAGCACACCGGCAACGATCAATCCTTTATAAAGGGCTCCCATGATCTTGTTGTCGTCCTTGCCGATTTTGACAAAGAAAGTACCGATAATCGAAGCAACAATTGAAACACCACCAAGAACCAGCGGATAAAGAATGATATTTGAGCTTGCAAGCTCCGCATCACTTACTTTAAATACGATTTTTGCAAGCAGCATAGTAGCAACTGCAGTCACTGCATAAGTTTCAAACAGGTCCGCTGCCATGCCGGCGCAGTCACCTACATTGTCACCGACATTATCAGCAATAACGGCCGGATTACGCGGGTCGTCTTCAGGAATTCCTGCTTCCACCTTACCTACAAGGTCAGCACCTACGTCTGCGGCTTTGGTGTAAATGCCGCCGCCGAGCCTGGCGAAAACCGAAATGAGACTGGCTCCGAATCCCAGTCCTATTAGTGCATTCACATCATGAAAAATACAATGGAATCCGGCTACCCCTAAAAGCCCGAGTCCGACGACTAATAGTCCTGTAACCGAACCGCCTCTAAAAGCCACATCAAGGGCTTTCGGCAAGCCATCTTTAGCTGCTTCGGCGGTTCTAACATTTGCTCGGACCGAGACAAACATGCCGATAAAACCGGCAAGAGCACTGAATATGGCTCCAACTGCAAATCCAAGCGCCGTATTCATTCCGAGGGTAGCAAATATTATTCCGAATAGAACAACACCCACAACGGCAACGGACGAATATTGCCTTTTCATATATGCATCTGCGCCTTCCTGAATCGCAGCAGCTATCTTCTGCATGGTTTCGTTACCGGCAGGCAGCTTTACTACCCAGGCCCCGGCCAGCGCTCCATAAAGAATGGCTCCAGCTGCGCAACCCACTGGTGCATACTGGTAAATTAGTTCTTCGCCCGCCATTTAAGCAAACTCCCCGTGTTAGAAAGACCCTCAAATCTGAATGCCAGAGAAGCATCCTGTTTTATCCGTCGTTGCCAAACTCAAATGAAAATAACTTCGCCTGGGAACACCCATGGCAAGCTAAGAGTCAGCGAGTAAAGAGCTTCAACAAACGAAAGCTAGGGTAGCAGATCATGTAAAAAGCTGCTGCGGTAGATTTTTTAACCAGGCTTCGCCCGTGGTGGCAGCCGATGCCAAGAACCTCTCAAAATGACACTTGGCGCCAGGCAGGTACGTGTTAGAATGAGGCAGAAGAAAGGTTAAGGTGTATTCATGGAGCTAAGATGCAGACAGCTAGCCTCTTTTCTCCTTATCAGTTTTTCAACGCTTCTGATAAATAATCCTCTTGAGGCACAGGAGCTTGCATATCGCCACCCGACTTATGCAAGAGTTTATAGCGCATCCTTAGACAAAACCGGTAACTTTCTGTTACTGAATTTTGGCAAGCCTGTCTCAATTCCAGCCCCCGCTATTCAGTATCTGCCTGGTCCCGACGGCAAAACCGTACTGGTTGCAGATTTTGCTGGTATGACTTTCAAGCAGGATCCGCTTTTTTTGAAACCGTCTGGAGACGACATTGAAAGCGTGAGAGTTGGCCAGTTTCAAGAAAGCCCACCGATTTTGCGAGTTTCAATAACTAGTTCTAATCCCGCTTGCTTCAAAAAACTGGACTTTCGATGCCAAGAACAGAGTCTTTCAATCTGCTTTTCTCCCGTGCTAGCAAAACAAGCAGCACTAAAACAAGCAGCACTAAAACAAGCAGCACTAAAACAAGCAGCAGCAAAACAAGCAGCAGCAAAACAAGCAGCAGCAAAACAAGCAGCACTACAACAAGCAGCAGCAAAACAAGCAGCAGCAAAACAAGCAGCACTAAAACAAGCAGCAGCTAGCGGATCTGACACAGGAAAGATCGAAAAGCCCAGCCAAGCCCAGGTGCCACCACCTGCAATATCAAATACAGGGTCTGAAATCCCGGGCACAGGTCTAAAAAACAAAGAGCTTATAAACAAGAGCTACAAAGAAAAAAGTTCAATTTACAACCCGCCTTTTAAAAGCGGTGGGCTCTTTTTGAACCTGCCTGCCCCAGACGATCTTGCTAAGAGCAGCTCTGAAGAAGGCGAGCCTGCCCCTGCAGCGGAATTCAAGCTGAGACCTGAAATAAAACAGGCTCCTGAACTAAAGCAATCATCGGAGCCAACTAAGACTGCAGAAATAAGACAGGCGCCCGAAATCGTTCAGCGCCCTGAACTTAAGCAGGCGCCGGAATTCAAAAAATCCAGGACGCTTGCTCAGATGCCTGAAAAAGCGCCTCAAATACGCAAGACCGTAACTGAGCAGAACAGAAATAACAGTAAAAGCGAAGCTGAGCAAATGAACCAGGAAAACAAAGCAAGCAAAAAAGGTTTTGCTTGCAAACTAAAAAGACTTTTCTGCCCTGCAAAAGAAGAAACGCCGGAAACAGAACCTGAAAAAACGGTCGAATATAGCAATATCGAGAATCAGGCAAGTGTTGTGCAATCAACTGGTCCGAACTCAGGTGATGCGGAAAGCAGAAAGGAAACAGGTCTTACAAGTCCCAATCCAGCAATTGCTTATTCAGGCAAAGATCCTTTTAAGATCCAATTCAAGTTCGAAAGCAAACCAAACTACAAGTGCTTTGAACTTGAAGATCCGGCCCGATATGTAATCGATATCGAAGATGCAGATCTGCGCGTAGAAGCAATTCCTGATTTTTCAAGCAATCAATTTCTCAAAGGAATGAGATTCGGAAACCCGGAGGCCAATATTGCACGCATTGTGCTTGATCTGGCAGATTCAAACGTGCAAATTAAAGAAGCAAATCAAGAATCCGCAATAGAGCTGGTGCTTTCAAAACATCCAAGAGCACATGGACAGACCGTGATTATAGATGCCGGTCACGGCGGTTCTGATCCTGGCGCCCAAAGAGGTGACATTCAGGAAAAAGAAATCACACTTGCAATCAGCAAAAAGCTCAAATCTTATCTGGAGGAACGCGGCTTCAGAGTTTTGATGACCCGCAGCGACGACAGCTTCGTTTCACTGGAAGATAGAGTCAAGCTAACTAACCAGGTAAAACCTCAAGCCTTTGTTTCAGTACACATAAATTCTCTTGAAACAGACAGAGATATAAAAGGAATAGAAACTTATTATCAAACGGAGCAGAGCCGCGGTCTTGCGGACAAAATTCACAGCAAACTGGTCGATAACTTGAGCGTTCCGGACCGTTCGGTACGCAAAGCCCGTTTTTATGTTGTAAACCATACGGAACACCCCGCGATCCTTGCTGAAGTTGGTTTTATATCGAACAAAGATGAAAGGAATAAATTAATCTCGTCTGATTATCAGGCCAAAATTGCTGAGTCGCTGGGCCAAGGTGTTATGCTTTTCCTTGGCATTCCTGAAGATGCCGGTTTAGCAAGCATTTCAAAAGAAAGCCTCCGAGAAAAAACTAAGCAAAACTCTGGCGAAAAGGAAGGCGAAAGCAGACTGGCGAAACAAGGGCTGAGTGCGCTAAAACAGAAAGAAACAGGACCGGCCAGCTCAAAACCGGAGCAAAAAAAGCAGCTAGCTCATTTGCAAAAGCCCAGAGCTAAAGAATCCAAACAAGGCAAATAGCAGGAGTCGATAAACTTGAACCGGCAAGCTCAAACAGGTAGCAGGAGAATCGGGCTTTTCGACTCTGGCGTAGGAGGACTTTCAGTTTTGAAAGCCCTTCAAGAAAGCGCCCTCATTGATGGTCTTGACCTCAGATTCATATATCTGGCAGATACCGGACGCTGCCCCTACGGAAACCGGAGCCGCGCTGAAATTTCAAGATACGTGGAAGAGATCGTCTCGTTCTTCAATGCAGCAGGTGTCGATCAAATAGTAATGGCCTGCAATACCTCGGCTGCGGTCGCGGAAGGGCTTGCAAGAAAGCTAGCCAAAATGCCCGTACAGGATTTAATAAGCACTGCTTCCAGGCATGTATCACAGAAATACAGTCGAACTGCGGTTCTTGCCACAAGCACAACCTGCAAATCTCAGGCGTTCACAAAATCAATCAAGACTCTTAATCCTGATCATGCTGTAGTTGAAATCCCCTGCGTGGATCTGGTACCACTGGTTGAATCGGGTCTGTTTTCAGGATCGCAAATAGATCAAACAATTAACAAATACGTAAAAGAAATCATTTCCTTCCAGGCAGATTCGGTAATTTTCGGCTGCACCCATTTCCCCTTTCTAAAAGATGCATTCCGGTCTCAGCTTCAACACGAAATTTCATTCATCGACCCCGCAAACTATCTGAAACTTGACTTTTCAGCAAGCCACCGGAGCAGCTCCCGAGTCTTGCTGCCAGCTACCGACACCGAAACTGCTTGCAGAATCGACGCTTTCAAAAAAACGACCTATTTCTGCACCGGCTGTCCCGAAAGCTTTGCAAAAACAGCAGAGCTTTGCCTGAATATTGCTGAAGGCAGCCTCAAAAATTCAGTAGTTTTTCTTAGCGAAGCCGAACTTCAAACGGAATTCAAGCCGTCCGGCTCGCAAAAGCACACCAGGATTTTAGTCAGACCGCTGCTGGCTCCAGGACTAGAGCAGATAAACCCGCTCTGAGCGAGCGAATTTATATATATGCATTTGAAGCTATAGAATTTGATATGATCCGGCTGTCACCACCGGCGGTGATATGCTCGAGATTGATTTTGCATATACGGGAGATTCACTTTGTATGCAGCAGCTCAACTTTTTTGATAAAGCAGCAGGTTCCAAGAAGGAAAGCTCAGTCACTCTCAGTGAAAATTTCGACCTTTCACAACTCAAGTTCAATTCACTTGCCGAGGCAGAAGAGTACGCTAAATCATGCAGCAACTGTTCGCTTTGCAAAGAAAGAAAAAAAGTTGTTTTTTCCAGAGGCAATGATAAAGCCAGGCTAATGATCATTGGTGAGGGTCCTGGTCAGCAGGAAGACTTCACAGGTCTACCTTTTGTAGGCAAAGCAGGACAACTGCTTGATAAAATTTTAGCTTCTGTCGAAATCGATAAGAACAAAGATGTTTATATTTGCAATGTGGTGAAATGCCGGCCGCCCGGCAATCGTACCCCCAGCCAGCAAGAAATGGAACGCTGCCGTCCATTACTTGAAGCACAGATAAGCATCATTAAACCCAGCTTGATTGTCCTGGCAGGAGCTACGGCCATTCAGGCTGTGCTGAAATCTAAAGATCCGGTAAGCCGTCTGCGTGGAAAGTGGTTTCCGCATCAAAGTGGTGCTAAAGTAATGCCAGTTTTCCATCCTTCTTACCTGCTTAGAAACGACTCACGTGAGGTGGGAAGCCCAAAGTGGCTGATGTGGCAGGACATAAAGGAAGTTGCCCGGTGTCTTAACGCATTGAACTGAATGGCTGGTTAAAGACAATTCTCAGAAATAATTCAGAGGTCGATATGGGACAGAAAAGCGATACTTTTTTCAATGAAGTTCTGGATGATGAGCTGAAAAGCGCAATCTGCAATGAGTTCGGCAAAGCAATCCTGCGCCTTCCAAACCAGGGCAGAGGCGAAGTCCGTGAGGAAGTAGCTGTTTATTTTTCAGCGATGGCAATGCAGCAGGTAAATGCAATTGCCGCCAAATACGGTATCGACGATATACAGGCTCTCAACGAGCTCTATCAGCTAAGCAGAACAAATTTTATCCAGGGATTTCGCATCGGACAGTCAATGGGATCCAAATGGAGCGCGAGCTAAGCTGCCTGCAGAAGAAAAAGACGATAGAAACAAGCATACAGGCAAGCATGATTTTTCCACTGCTTACCTGTTTTTTTTCGCACTTTTCCTTATTGCTTTGCTTTGCGCCTATTACTATCCATGCATCAGCGGAAAAGCTGATTTCTATGTTTCAGACAGTTCGCACTTTTTCGAGCCCTTTGCTCATTTTGTAAATTCACAACTAAAACAATCCATTTTTCCTCTCTGGAATCCATTACTTTATTGCGGCATAGCCCAGTGCGCCGTCCCGTCGCCAGGTCTCTTTTACCCGCCGAGCTACCTGCTCTTCCTGCTGCCCTTCAGTCAGGGACTCTCCTTTTATATGATTTTTCACCAGTTGCTTTTTGCAGCAGGATCTTTTCTGTATTTGCGTGAACTGAAACTCTCACGCACTGCTGCTGTTTTTGCAGCGCTTGCAGCAGGACTTATGGCCTATTCATTTGCACTCACGCGCAACCCTACTTTGCCGGCAACAGCAGCCTGGCTTCCACTTAGCCTCTTTTTGCAGCTTAAGATCAACTCGCAAGTAAAAGACATTGCACAATTGGCAAGCCAAATCACTTTCCGAACAACAGCTGCTCTATCAATTTCAATGGTTGTAGCCGCAGGTAGACCAGAAGTGTTTTTACCAGGCATCGCAATCTTGTTTGCAATGCCGATCCTTTATAGATATTGCAGTTTCGCTCTGAAATCTGAAGTTTCCGATCTCTGCAATAGCCGCAAGTCAGCAAAGGAAGCCGAACAAAAGAAGCTTATCTGGCAGCTCTTAGTGACAGGATTCGGAGTCGGCATTGCCATGCCTGTAATCTTGCCTGCACTGGAATGGGCAAGTCTTTCAAGCCGGGCACATGGCTTAAGCTTTGAACAGATTTTTGCCTGGAGCGCCAACTGGTACGACTTCGCTTCAATTGCTTTTTCATTTCCGCTAGGCGATGTCTATAATTTGAGCCAGAAAGGTCCTTTGTTGGAAAGCCTTGTACACGCTAAATCAGGCGCAATTCCTTTTATGTCCTCGAATTATCTGGGCCCCATTGTCTTAAGTCTTGCATTTTGCGCATTCACCTCAAAGAGCTGGCGGCTTAGGAAGCTTGCAATCGGAGCAATGGCGGGCAGCATACTGCTTGCGGCCGGGTCGAATACCATATTAGGCAGCTCGCTTTTCAGCATGCTGCCTTTTTTTTCGATGCTTCGTTTCCCGGTAAAATTCTTGATCTTTACAGCAATAATTCTAAGTTTTTCCGCCGCTTACGGATTCGATTTACTGCTTAGAAAAAACGTCTCGGAAAGATCCTTAAAGCTTGCTGGGGCAATCTGGATTTTGCCCTTAGTTCTCTCTGCACTGATCTTTTTAAGCACCTCATTTCAAATTATCGGCTGGCAATACGCAAAATCGAGCCCGGACCTCATAAGAGAAGCCAATCTCTCAATAGCTCAAAGCATGCTTGCCGCAAGCCTGATCGGCATTGCTTTTTCAGTTTCAGCCCTGATGTATTTGAAAGACAAATTGCAAAGAACTCACTTTGCAATCGGCGTGCTGCTTACTCTCTCGTTGAGTCTGTTTTGTTCTGCAAAGAGTTTTCCTTATTTCACTCAAGCAGGTTTTTACACTGAGCAATCCAAATTATTCAAGCACCTGAATTCGTTCTTGAGCGAAGGCGAGCAAAAGACCGGCATCAGAAATCGCATCCTACCGTTTTATACTGATGGACTGCTTTTACCCTCCGAATTCAAAAAAGGCTCGACACTGAGTTTCGAAGAAAAATTCCATGCGTACTCACGAAACATTGGGCGGGGCAACTCGACACTGGATTTCGAGATACCGCAGGCATTTGGATATGAGGCTGCGCTTCCTGATTATTACAGCCAGTTCTTTTTCAAAGCTCGAGAGTATTCCAGCCAGTACCTGACCGGAGAAGAGCACAGAAAGCCTGTTTCAGACATTCCAATATGGCGTTTTTGCCGGCTTACAGGAACAAAGTATCTGCTTACGCAGGAGGCACTGGTAATTGCCAGCTTGCCCCTGCCTCAACTCGATGATCGTTATTTCGATCTTTTCGGGCAAAGCTCGGGAAACAATTCGAGAATATACAAGGTAATAGATTCATGGCCGCGACTTTATTTTGCAGACAGTGTCGAAATTTTGAAAAGCTGGGACGAATTTGAAGAGAAGATTCTAAACCCGGAGCCCAGTGAGAACGACAGCAAGAGAATTTGTTATATGCTTGATTCGAGTTCCAGGTTTGCCTCAGTAAAAGAGCTTCTGGCAAGAATCAGATCTAAGAACAGTGAGAAGACCGGCAGAAACAAAGCCGGATTTAATCACAAGCCTGAATTCAAAAAATTCAAAATTGAATGCGACAACGGACAATTCTTGAGCATTTCTATTGACACAAGCAAGCCGGAGTTCCTTGTTTTGAGCGATCAAAACTACCCGGGATGGAAAGCTTATCTAGACGGCGAAGAACAGGCAATCATTTCAGTAAATCTTTTTGCAAGAGCTCTTGCTCTTCCTGAGGGGCATCATCTTCTCGAATTTCGCTACGAACCAGCAAGTGTTTTTGCCGGCTTTATCTGCATGTTTTTTTCATTTACCCTTCTGATTTCAGGTTCTTTAGTTGATACGCTCTATTGCAAAAACAAAATACCCGATCATGACTGATTTGTTTCCGAACTCACTTCGAGCTTACGGTCCTGCGGCTTGTGGACGTGATTCTTTGAGTTTTTCCATCATTATCTGCGGTCCGCCTGCTGCCACAAATATAGCAACCATAAGAAAGAAAGAGAGAATAAAGTAAGTGCTGGGACGGGTCCAGATATTTCCGGACATAACAAGTCGACTGCGTTTGCTGAAGCCTGGCGGAGCCTGTGCCGAATCTGCTCCAAGCTCCTGATATTTAGGCAGACTGAACTCGCCTTTTGAAGCACGTATACGGCTGAAATCCTCTTTTGATGCCAGGCTGCGCCCGCAAGAAAGACACAAGCTCAAGCCAGGCTGAGTTTGCGCATCACAATGAGGGCAGTTCGAAAAATAGTATTTTGTATCCTCATCGCTGTCTTTGCGACCCTTGCTTTCGATTTCATCCTCGGCAGGTTCATCATTGGACGATAATGCAGAACTTACTTCAAGTGTAACCCGGTCTTTAAGCTGCATTCCACGTTTTGAATCTTTCTTCAGTGCTTCTTCAAGCTCGGCAGCAAACTCTGCGGCACTCTGCTGCCTGTTCTCAGGCTTCTTTTCCATTGATTTCAAGATCATCTGAGTCAAAGATTCGTAAGTACTGAATTTAGTATCCAGTTCTTTTAGCAAAAGTGGTTTGGCGCTGATATGACAGTCAAGCATTTCCATGGCAGTACGCGCCTGAAAAGGGAACTTGCCCGAGAGTGCTTCAAACAAACAAACCCCGAGCGAATAAATGTCGCTTCTTTGATCGACTCCAGCCTTTCCCGAACACTGCTCGGGGCTCATATAAGGGGGGCTTCCGACTATTTCGTGCCGGTCTTTTTCCGGTGCTTCCATCATGCCGGCGATGCCGAAATCCAGCACATAAACCCAGTCTGTCTGTCCTGAGCGCTGGCAAATCATCACATTTTCTGGCTTCAAGTCTTTATGAACTATCCCGTTTTCATGCGCATAGCCAAGGGCTGCACAAATCTGCTGAAAAACTCGGTTTACCCGCCCCAGATTCAGAAGCGGGGCATTTGCCTTGACTATATCCCTGAAGCTTTTTCCATCCAGCATTTCCATAACAAGAAATGGGACTCCTTCGGAGCTTACACCGAAGTCATACAAAACCACTGTGTTCGGATGCCTGACTTTTGAAACCGCCTGGGCTTCCGAACGGAAACGCTGGATCAGGCGCGAATCCATAACGCCCGACATATGAAGGGTTTTGACCGCCACTATCCGGTCAATGTCCTTTTGTCTTGCTTTGTATACAACCCCCATACCGCCCCGGCCTAGCACCGAGACGATTTCATAGCGCCCCGCCAGCTCCTTGCCGATAAGAGGATCTTTCTCGACCCGAAGTACTATTTCGTCATCTTCGAGATCATTCATACATAAATGAAGTCAAAACTAAAATCCAGCCCCCTTTGCAGCCCTCCTTAGGGTCATTACCCAAATCGAAGCAAAATTAAACCAATCTCATTTAACCCGCAGGGCTCTGTCAGATCAGCTCAGCCAGAACCGTATTGCTCACAAGTACACCTTCGTGGGTCAGTTTTAAGACACCCGCTTCCAGTGTCAAATACCCTAGCCTTTCAAGTTCTGAAATCGCAGCTTCTTTTTCTTTTGCAAGATCAAATCCATGTTCCTCCTGAAAATTCGATAAATCAAGACCGCTCCTCAGACGCAAGCCTAGAAATACGGATTCCTGAGCCCTGAGCCTGCTGTCTATTTTATCTTCGCTTTCAACGCCGGTAAATTCACGCATATAACGTTTCAGAGATCTGAAATTAGAGCTACGCCGAGCTCTGTAGTAACGATGAGCGCTCACGCCAAATGCCAGATACTCCCTGTTTTGCCAGTAAGTTAAGTTGTGCCGGCTCTCAAAACCAGGTTTTGCAAAATTGGCTATTTCATACTGCTCAAGTCCTGCTTTTTTGCATTTTTCAAGCAACAAATAATACATTTTTCCAAAGCTCACCTCGTCCGGATAAGCTTTTGAATCAAGCGGATAGCGAAGCAACAAAGGCGAGTTCACTGCGATAGTCAGCCCATAAGCAGAAAGATGTTCCGGCTCCAGCTCAAACAAAGTATCGAGCGTGTGCTCAAAAGACTCAAGCGTTTGTTCGGGCAGGCCGTAAATCAAATCAAGAGCAAGATTCCGGTAGCCAGCTTTCCTGGCATTCTTGACTCCTTCAATAGCCTGGCTGCAACTGTGATCGCGTCCCATCGCTTTTAATTCGTTGTCATTCAAAGATTCAATGCCAATGGACAGCCGTTTGATCCCGAACTCAAGCCATGACTTAGCTTTTTCCGTGCTTACGGCCTGCGGCGTGGTTTCAAGCGTGATTTCAGCATCAGCCTCAATGCCGCAGGTCTCACTAAGCTTAATTATGATATCGCTCAGATATTGAGCATCTATGTAGCCGGGAGTTCCACCGCCAAAAAACACAGTAGCCAGTTTTTCCTGATTAGGTTCAAATGCCAGACGCTCACTTATTTCCTGCCTTAGAACCTTGCAATAGTCTGCGACTAAATCATCAAGCCCAGCAAATGCTGCAAAATCACAAAAGTCACATTTGTGAGAGCAAAATGGTATATGTATGTATGCTGATTTTGCCATTATCTATTTTGCGGTCCGGAGTCGGGAAGATGATCTTCAGGAAGAGAGCTTTTTTAGTTGTATATACACTGACTATCTGCGCTCTGACTTTAGCATGGCCTCAATTATTAAGCGCAAAAACAGCTCAATTGCAAAAGCAAGTTAAAGAAAAAAGCATTTCAAAAACCCGAGCAGCAAAGTCCAAGAACAGCATCGAAAGCAAAAAGGACACAGAAACTCAGCAGGGCGAGGAAAACGCTCAAAGCGCAAGCAGCAAAGAGCCATACAATAGTAAAGAGCCATCAGACAAAGAACAAAATAACATTCAAAAGGCAAAGGATCAAAAATCCGAGAACCGGTCGAGCCACGAAAGCAAAGCGGCAAACAGCAAAACATTCAGCACTACTGCTGATACCACAAAAAAAGAAGAAGAGTATTTGAAGATGCTGATGCAGGATCGCCTTGCATCAGATTTAAAACTTGTAGGCGAAAGTGTTGTCAAAACACGAAAACAAGTAACCGACCACCCTCAGGATGCCCTGCTCAGATTTAAGCTCGGTTCTTATTTGTATTTGCTGGGTGACCTTGAAGGAGCTTCAAGCGAGCTCTTGAATTCAATCAATTTGAATCCGGCCTCGGCAAGTGCCCGTGCACAGTTGGGTAAAGTACTGGAGCTATCAGGCCGTCATATGGATGCTCTGACTCAGTTTAGAAGAGCGGTTGAAATTTCGCCCAATCAGGCAGACATTCATTACTTATTTGCTGAATCGCTTATGCATGGTGGCAATATTGCAGAGGCTATCAACGAGTACAGACGGGCGATTGCTTTGAAGCCAAGCGCCGAAGCCTTATCGGCCCTATCGGAAGCCCTCAATCTTGCGGGCGACGGTCATGGTGCCATGGAGGCATCAAGGCAGGCAGTTTCGCTTGACGCCACACTTGCAAGAGCCCAGGTGGCACTTACAAACGCCCTGCTCAAATCCGGAGACAAAATTGCGGCAATGCGAACAGCCAGACAGGCAATTCTTCTGGAGCCCAACTCTCCTGACAGCCACCTTGCCCTTGGCCGCTGCATGTTCAGCAATTCAGATTCAAAGGCCGCCATTGAAGAATTTAAACAGGCCGTGGCCCTCGACCCATTGAATCCAAGTGCACGAAACGACCTTGGTTTTGCAATGTATACAGGCGGTGAAGTCGTAGCTGCAATTAACGAGTTTCGCACGGCCCTTAGAATCAACCCGAGATTTACAGAAGCAAGAAATAATCTTGAAGTAGCGATACACAGGTTGTATAGCGGCAAATAAACGTCAATTTCTTAATCAAGAGTTAAATGACACTATAAATGGTGCGGCTGCCGTATTTGCAATTTGTCCTTGAGCGTGTACAATAAATCCGGCTTTTGGATTCAATTTACCATTCAAAGAGATCCGTACATCTTCACAACAAAGTGGCAGCCAAATGAAGAAAGGACTTGCAATGACTCGCCTAACTAAAGGCGCTCTGGTTGTTAAGTGGACAGCATCAGTGATGGCACTGTCCTTATTGGCAACTCCGATTACGTGGGCGCAAACAACCAGCGGCGTAGATTCCGAACGTCCGCAAGAAACTAAAACCGGAAAAGGCTCCCTCACCTTTACAACCCCGGAAGGAAAGTCCAATACTTCTGAGGTTACAAGCGCTCGATCGGAAGAGTCACAAAGTGCCGATGAGCCCGAGACTCCGCAGGATAGTGAAGAAGGCAAAACAGCCGCGGTCGAAGGTGCCGAAGCCGGCGTTGCCGACGGCACTCAAATTGCCGCAGGGGGCAGCGTATCCGGCGCCAAGATCGATCCGGCGATGAGAAAATTGCCTACTATTACTTATGACGGAAAAATTCGCAAAAGCTTCAAGCTTTTTGCAAAAGAGGAACTTATTCACAATTTGAGCTTTCGCGACACCCCAATAAAGGAAGTGATCGCCGAGCTTGCAAGACGTGGAAATCTAAACGTACTTCTTGATAAGTCAGTGTTTGGAAAAGTAACAGGCGACCTTCATGACGTGACTCTGAACGAAGCAATGGATTCGGTGCTTGCAGCCACAGGTTTGCAAAGCCGTGTGCTTGACAGCAACACTGTAGTGGTTGGGACTCCGAACTCACTTACCCAGCTCGGTTTGAACCGCACACATTACAAGGTCTTCAAACTCAGCTATATAACCGCATTCGACATTGCCAACATCCTGTTTACCTCTGTTTTTAACAGAGGCTTTATTCCTGACTTCACCGGTTCAATGAAATCGAAGCTGACGCAGGGTCAAACAGACAATCCGAAGACCGCAAGCACTACCCAGGAAGAAACACAGTCAGCTGGTATCGGCGAAGGTGGAGCTCAAAGGAAGAAGGACTCAAGAGAGCAAAACTCCAATGTATCTGAAAGCAAAGAAGAAACAGACAACGGCGCTGACTATACTTTCAACAGCAGGCTTGACACTCAGCGTAACCTGAAAGGTACCAGCAGGGTACAGGTTCAAGAAGGTACAGGTTTCAACAACGCTGCCCAGGATCCAGGAACGCAGCAAATTCGTGCATTCCAGGAAATTCAGACAGACTATATCGTGGACCAGAACGGCGGCGGCGCCCTGGTGGTACCGGACAACCGCAATCGCCAGGTTATCGTTGTCGGGACGCCCGATGACATCCAGGTAGCGGAAGAGTGCATTCGGGCTCTAGATAGACGGCCTAAACAAATTCACGTTCAGGTTTCACTTATCGAAATCAACAACCAGGGTATAAGGCAGCTTGGGGCTTCGCTCAATCTGCAAGGTCAGGGTGCATCAGGCGCTCTGCTTGGTGGCTCGGGCGCCCCCCTTGTCAATGCACTTCCAGGTTTTGGTTCAGCCGGCCCCACCGTGGCCAGAACAAACACAGGCCAGGTAAACACAAATGCCAACGTGCAAATCGCGCCACCAACCGCCGCGCCAAACCCATTGCTTGGTACATTCACCTCAATTCAAACTTCAGTTAACCCGGCCGGGACCACCGTAGCCCAACCCAACACCAACTATAACGGTATACTCGGTGGCTTCATACCTACAGCACTTTTGCCGACAATTGCCGGTGTCACTTCGGTAGCTTCCTCGAACAACTTCTTCAACTTCCTGGCTCTTAATAAAGAAGCCGGGGGCAGAACCAACATTGCTACCGTGCCGATGGGTTTGAACCTGACGGTAAATGCGCTTCTGGAACAAAAGAAAGCCAAGCTGCTTGCAAACCCGAGCGTAGTTGTGAGCGACGGTACTGAGGCCCTGGTAACACTGGCTCAGGAAGTCATTCACAAAGTCACATCAACCGTCAGCTTGGGTGTAACCAACGTAAACGTAGAACTTACAAAAGCAGGCATCTTTCTGGATGTATTGCCGAAAGCTGCAGAGGATGGCTTCATTTACATGCGTATAAGGCCACAGGTTTCATCACCGCTGGGTCCGCCGCAGACTTTTGCCAACCAGCAGGTTATCGTCACTCTTTTGAACATCCGAGAAATAATCGCTCAGGAAATAAGGGTGAAAGACGGACAGACACTAATTCTTGGTGGTTTGTTCTCAGAATCGGAAGCAGCCCAGATAAGCAAAGTTCCGTATCTAGCTGAAACACCGCTTTTCGGCGCGCTATTCAGAAACACCCTGAAGGGACGCGACCGCAGAGAGTTAATGATCATGATTACGCCAAAGATCGTTGATGAGGCCCCCATGGTCGACGGTCAAGACATGACCGCTCCCGGACAGGGAGGCAGCTACAAGACTCAGCAGATGTAAGGCGCTGAATCCATAAGTAAAAGAGGGGCAGGCAACTGCCCCTCTTTTACTTCTAATCGACTAAAGACCAGCTATGGAGCACTGAGCCAGCACTGAGCAAAAGCATGAGCGCAGAAAAGCTTGCCTTAATTAGCGAGCAGACAGCGGATTTTGAATGAACAATAGTGAGAAAAGGCAACGCCTGTTGTTAAAAAGCAGCTGGGTCTACTCAACCGTTACTGATTTGGCAAGGTTACGAGGCTGGTCTACATCCTGACCCAGATAATCAGCTATGTAATAAGACATGAGCTGCAAGGGCACGACGCTTACAATCGGCGAGAAAAACTCGTTAATTGCCGGAATTTCAAATACAGTCTCGAACGTATCTTTGGCAAGCTTGTCACCTTCACAGGCAACCGCTATCATCTTAGCTCTGCGTGCTTTTGCTTCCTGAGCATTCGACAAAGTCTTTTCGTAAACAGTGCCAGGTATTAGCATGGTCACAACCGGCACTCTTGAATCAAGAACCGCAATCGGTCCGTGCTTTAATTCTCCGGCGGCATAGCCCGATGCATGAATATAGCTGAGCTCCTTAAGTTTAAGAGCTCCTTCTAAAGCCACAGGGTAGTGAACGCCACGCCCCATGAACATCATGTCCGGTGCTTCAGCATAGCGTACTGATTTGAGCCTGATATCCTCATGCCGAGACAAAACCAGCTCCACAAGCCCGGGAGTACGCAGCAACTCTGTCTTATACTCTTGCAAATTGTCCTGAGAGAGCAGTTTTTTTCTTTCAGCAAGATAAAGAGCAAGCAAGTAGAAACAGGCTACCTGGGCAGTAAATGTCTTGGTAGCAGCTACCGAAACTTCGATACCGCACTCAGTTACGATCAAATTGGGAGAAACTATGGCAAGATGCGAATCAGGTCTGTTAGTTATGCCCAAAAGCATTGAGCCCATCGCTTTGGCTTCAGCAAATGCAGCCAGGGTATCTGCAGTTTCACCAGATTGGCTTACTGCAATTGTAAGCGTGGAATCATCGACCAATAGCCTGCGACTGCGAGCTTCGGATGCTGTTTCCACATCAAATGGAATGCCGCATATTTCTTCAATGATATATTTACCCACAAGGGCCGCATGGTATGAAGTTCCACAAGCCACCACTTTAATGCGGCTTATTTTCTCAATTTCTTGATCTGAAAGATAAACTCCGTACTGGCAGCCGGAACCCACACCTGTTGTTTTTAAATGCGGCTCGAAACAAACCGGCTGCCTTGGATCTATTAGATATTTGCCAATTGTTTGCCTGAGTACCAGGGGTTGCTCGTGTATTTCTTTCATCAAGAAATGTTTGTGCCCCTGCTTGTCGATTACAAATTGAACACCGTCAATCACAATCGGGCCGCGATTTACTTCATTACCTTCAAAATTGAATAATCTGGCTCCGCCCTGGGTAATCTCGGCAATTTCGCTTTGCTCGAGCCTGAGAACCTGGTTTGTATACTGACAAACAGCCACGCTGTCGGAAGCCAGAAAACATTCGTTTTCACCGATTCCTACTGCAAGTGAATAATGGTGATTCACGGCAAAAATACGGTCCGGATGTTTCTGGCTTACAATTCCGAGAGCATAAGCACCGCGCAGTCTCTTAACCGCTTTCAAAATCGCAGCAAGCAAATCGTCAGAGCCGTTAAGCCCGTCTTCTATAAGGTGGGAAACTACTTCGGTATCTGTTTGAGAGCTGAATTTGTGGCCGGCCTTTTGAAGCTCTTCCCGCAGTTCCAGATAATTCTCAATGATGCCGTTATGAACAACAGCCAGGGTGGATGAGCAATCCATATGCGGATGTGCATTTTCATCATTAGGAATACCGTGGGTGGCCCATCTGGTATGTCCGATGCCAACAGTTGCAGCCGGTTTGTTACTTTGCAGCAGTTGTTCCAGATTCGTGAGCTTACCTGCGGCTTTCATAACAGCCAGCCGTCCACCTTCAATAACTGCTACGCCTGCCGAGTCGTAACCTCTGTATTCGAGGCAACGCAGTTCCGAAATAAGAACCGGCGCCGCAGCCATCTGCCCAAGGTATCCAACGATTCCACACATTGACTTAAACCTCCATGACCTCGGCTTCTTTTTGCTTGGTCATATCATCAATTTCTTTTACGTTTTTGTCGGTCAATTTTTGCAAAGACTCTTCCTGGCGCTTAGCATCATCCTCCGATATTTCTTTGCCTTTTTGTTTTTTGATTTCATCCATGGCGTCGCGTCGCACATTTCTGACTGCGACCCGTGCTTCTTCAGCGTATTTGCGCACCACTTTGGTGAGTTCCTTGCGGCGCTCTTCGGTTAGAGCCGGAATCACGATTCTAATTATGGTTCCGTCAACGTTGGGCGTAAGACCAAGTCCGCTTGAAACTATCGCTTTTTCAACTTCTTTGAGCGCCGACTTGTCGAAAACTTGAAGAGTCAGCGTACGGGCATCCGTAACCGTAACATTGGCCAAACTTTTTAGAGGTGTTGCTGTACCGTAATATTCGACTTCAACGCGATCAAGCAAGGCAGGATTTGCCCTCCCCGTCCGAATCGTGCCGAACTCCTTTTTCAAAGTTTCAATTGCACTTTTCATACGTTTTTCTGCCGAAGCATATCCTTCAGTACTGGTCGACATATCTACCCCCCGCAACCTACTAGTGTGCCAACTTTGTCTCCTGTGATTATTCTCTCAATGCTGCCCTTGCGGGCAAAGTCAAAAACAATAATTGGAATATTGTTTTGCTGGCAAAGAGAAACTGCAGCAGGATCCATAACTTTAAGCCCCTGCCTTATTAACGAATCAAAACTCAAATGCTCATATTTCTTGGCTTCAGGATTGGTGCGCGGGTCATCGTCATAGATGCCGTCAACCTTGTTCTTTGCCATCAGGATCGCGTCAGCCTTTATTTCGGCGGCCCTTAGCGCCGCTGCCGTGTCTGTGGTGACATGCGGGTTGCCGGTACCGCCTCCAAAAATAACCACGCGCCCTTTTTGCAGGTGCCTGATTGCTCGCAATCTTATAAACGGTTCAGCCACCGTCGGCATGGCGATAGCTGTTTGAACCCTTGTCTCAACACCTTTTTGATTTAAGACTTCTTGAAGCATCAGCGAATTCATAATAGTGGCAAGCATCCCCACATAGTCGGCGGCGGCTTTGTCCATGCCCCACTCCGAGCCCTGCACGCCCCGAAATATATTACCGCCCCCCACAACCACAGCTATCTGCACGCCTGAGTTATATGCGATTCTTATTTCATCAGCTATATCACCGATAGCTTGCGGGTCGATGCCGAACTTCTGGGTGCCCATCAGAGCCTCACCACTGAGTTTCAACAAGACTCTTCTATATTTACAGTTTTCGCTGGCGGCCATTTTAATTGATTCGACACTCCGGAGCTAGCAGGATTCCTCAGGGTAGTTAGATACCAGTAGGATCATAGCGCCTTAGATCATTCAATACATTTGACGGCTCTTCTATTGGGCGAAAAGCTGAAAAATTCGCACAAGCAAAGCTTTTCAAGCAGCAATCCTGTTTACAATTCAATCTGCCATGCCGACTGCAATAATCAGCATTAATCCCAAAGACCTTGCTCTGCAGATGTCCAGAGAAAAACACCCCATCACAGCTGCCAGGTTAAGGGCAGGTAATATTTGCTTGCCTGCTTTGTAAAAAGCCTTAGCTAATTAGTTGTTTTCAGCTTCGCCGGAATTTTCGCCAAGTATGAACAAGCTGAAAGCAAGCGGTTTCAATTCAAGTCCTTTGTCTTTGATTTTAAGAACCTGTGAGACTTTCTGGCTTGGATCCTTCACAAAATCCTGCTCCACCAAGCAGCGTTCAGCAAAAATCTTATCCACGCGACCGCTTACGATTTTGTCTCTTATCTCGGCAGGTTTCTTTGCCAGGTCTTCTTTTCCTGACTCGATACGACGCTCGTTTTCGATCTGCTCTTCAGGAATTTGAGTGCGGTCTATATATTGAGGCTTGGCAGAAACGATGTGCATTGCCAGATCCCGGGCAACCACGCCTAGTTCAGCAGGCTCCACATTTTTGTTTGCCGAAAGCGAAACGATGGCTCCCATCTTGCCGCCAAGCGCATGTACATACAGTCCTATGCAGCCGTCTCCGGGAAGCTCACTGTAAGAAACCCTTCTGACCACCATATTTTCGCCTATGGTGGCAACCTTTTCTGCAAGCAGGTCCGAAACTGTTTTAGCGCCTACGCTCAGTTTCAGCAGAGCTTCTGCATCCTTTGCCTGGTTTTTGAGGGCAATTTCTGCCAGTTCTGTTGTAAAAGCCTGGAACTGCTCGTTTCTGGCAACGAAGTCCGTTTCGCAATTCACTTCAAGCAAAACAGCCTTTTTACCGCATTCGCTGACTTTGCCGACTACCAGTCCTTCAGAAGCTGCCCGCGCAGATTTTTTAGCTGCCTGGGCGAGTCCCTTCTGTCTCAGCCATTCGATTGCCTTTTCCATATCGCCATTTGCGTCTTTCAAAGCATTCTTGCATTCCATCATGCCGGCGCCGGTCTGTTCACGCAGTTGTTTGACTTGCGAGGCTGAAATCTCCGCCATTACCATAGTTCTCCTTTAACTCCTTAATTTCCTTTGCCAACATATATATATGGTGAGCTGAAAGTACTTGCTCAAGCAAGAACCTTTGACTCAGAAAAAGTTCTTTTTCCCGGCTTACTCGTTAGCGGCAGGCTCTTGCTCTGCTTCTTCCGGACGGCTCGAACCTGCAGCCACAGCAGCCGGCTCTTTTGCCTCCCAGTCGTCTTGTTTTTCATGCTTGATTATCTGGCTTGCCACCTGACCCTGCTTGCCTTCGATAATGGCATCTGCGAGTTTGGAGCAAATCAGTTTGATTGACCTGATTGAATCGTCATTGCTGGGTATCACATAATCGATTCCGTCAGGATCACAGTTGGTATCAATCATACCGACCACTGTGATTCCAATTTTGAGAGCCTCTGCTACTGCGTTGAGCTCACGCTTTTGATCGACAACAAAAAGTACATCCGGCCTGCCGCGCATCAATTTGATGCCGCCCAGTGATTTCTCAAGTTTAGTCAGTTCCCGGTTCAATACCGCCACTTCTTTTTTGGGGCGCCGGTAAAATTCTCCCGTATCGCGCATTTCTTCGAGTTCTTTCAGGCGATTGATCCGCAGCCTGATTGTTTCGAAATTGGTAAGCATACCGCCAAGCCACCTGCGGTTCACAAAATGTGCTTCACAGCGTTTGGCTTCTTCTTCCACAATTTCGGAGGCTTGCTTTTTTGTACCTACAAATACGATGTTCTTTCTTTCAGAAGCAGCTTTTCTCAAGAATTCACAGGCCTGATCAAGCTTCCTTGATGTTTGCTCCAGATCTATGATGTAGATTCCGTTGCGCTCACCATAGATATACTGGCGCATTTTCGGGTTCCATCGGCGTGTCTGATGTCCAAAATGAACTCCCGCCTCCAACAATTGTCTCATCGATGCTACTGGCAAGGCTGTTTTTGCTCCTCCGAATGATTCTGTGATGCGAACGACTCTGTGATCTATTGGATATCCCCGGTGGATATCCCCGGTTAATATCCCGGTGAGTGTGATCCCCGGATAGAATCCGAAACAGCTCGAAAGCGCCTCAGCACTTGTCGAAACAGGCTTCAGAAGCCCCCTTCTTGAGGGAAAAAATGGGCAATCGAACCCATATCTGTCAGGGGACAGGAGGTACATTCTAACACAAGAGGCGCTCAATAAGCGATTCCTAGACAAAATACGACATGCGTCGTTATAATGTAAAACGTAAAGATTTACTTAAAAAGTAGAGTCCGGCGGGCTTAAAGGTCTTCAAGAGAATCGAAATGGTGAAGTAAAAGGGCGTTTGATAATCTGGTTCAAAGCCTTGTGTTTAGAGAGATAGAAAGAGTTCAGACAGAAAAAAAGGTAAGGAATCACCTGTGAAAGTCTTGGTACTAAACGCTTCTTACGAACCATTAAACATCACAAGCTGGCGTCGAGCCGTGATTCTTGTGCTGAAAGGCAAAGCCGAGCAGGTTGAGCACAACGGCAAAATGATTGCGCTTGATGTACCTTTACCTACCGTAATCAGATTACGTTCATATGTGAAGATTCCATACAAAGAAATATCTCTTTCAAGACGTAACGTTCTGCACAGGGATAGCTACACCTGCCAGTACTGCGGCGACAGACGGCACGATCTGACCATAGATCACATCGTGCCGAGGTCTCGAGGTGGCGGTGACCATTGGGAAAACGTTGTGGCTGCTTGCCTAAAATGCAATGTTAAGAAAGGCGACCGGACTCCCAGAGAAGCAAACATGCCTCTAATGTCCACACCCAAGCGTCCAACCAGCCATGTATCATTTGAAATATCCAAACATTCGGTTTCAGGACAGAATACCTGGAACAAGTATCTGATTGGCGCTTAATCTAAGAATCTAAGAATTACAAGTTCAAGAAACTCAAAGCGCAAAAACTTCAAGCACAAGTCAAGCAGCACTAAACAACAGAGCCTGCGCTTATACTTGGCAACCGGGCTCTGCAATTGCATGCTCAAGACATTTGAAGTTACACTCATTCTGCTTTTATTTTGAGTTTCTGCAGATGTCAAATCCGGAAAACCAGCTATATGCCGAAGTCGCCCTCGATCTCAACGTCAGGGGAGTGGCCGATCGTCTTTTTACCTACGAAATACCCGCTCATTTGAAATCGGAAATTTTCATCGGCTCGCAAGTACTGGTTCCCTTCGGCAATCAGGAAATGCTGAGCGCTTTTGTAGTATCGATCAGAGACAAAAATCACTTAATTCAAAGCGCAAGCAAAAAAGCTGAAAGCAGTTCGGTTTTGCCTGATAAAACCCGGCCGATTACAGAGGTTCTGGACTCAAATCCGCTTTTCGAAGCTAAGTATATGGAATTCCTTTACTGGGTTTCAGAATATTATTTATGCAGCATTACAGAAGTACTGCAGGCAGCCGTACCTGCAGACATCGGACCGCGCAGCAAAAGATTTGTCAGACTGCTTGAGCTAGCCGAAGAATGCAATGAAACAAATCCTTTGCTCAAACTTTTCGATCCGACAAAGAAGTCGGCAACTAACAAAGAAGAGGCAAAAATTAAAAGCGCACTGGCAGCTGCGGCTAAAAACCTCAGTATCAAAGCGCTCAAAGAGAGGTCCGGTCTGAGCGGCAAGTTGTTTTACGCCGGTCTTGCACGTTTGAGACGCCGGGGCGAAATTGAAATATACAGCGAGTCAAAAGATGCCGCCGGACCTAAGATTATTACTTATGTGAGGGGCACCGGCATGGAAGGCAAAAGCAAACGACATAATGAAATCATCTCCATACTTGCCCGAAACAAAAACAAATTAACAATAAGCGAGCTGACTCAAGAGGCAAAGTGCAGCAGGTCCACAGTCAACAAAATGGTTGAAGATGGGCTCTTGAGCCTCCTGAAAGAAGACTCGATCAGAGACCCATTGAAAAACTACTCCGACGCAGATATTTCAGAAAATCGACCTGAGCTGACTGGAAGTCAAAAGAGCGTACTTGAACTGCTTTTAAAAGAGCTTGATAAAAAACTCCTGGATAAGCAAAGCAAAAGCAATAATGTTAACAGCGAAGAGCCTAATACCGAAAGGCGTGATAGCAAAAAAAACACAAGCGCAACTCCTGCCGATTCGGACTTGCTTCCATGGCTTTTATACGGGGTCACCGGCTCCGGCAAGACCGAAGTTTATCTGCGTCTGATTGAAGCCTGTCTCAAGCAGAATTGCAGCGCCCTTTTGATGGTTCCTGAAATTAGCCTGACGCCTCAGCTTGCCGGAAAGCTCGTTGGCAGATTCGGCAAGAAAGTAGCTGTCTGGCATTCTGGATTATCGGCCGGCGAACGCTTCGATACATGGAAGCAAATTCAGGAGGGCAAACTGAAGCTGATTCTGGGCGCAAGATCTGCGATTCTTGCGAACATTCCCCGATTGGGCCTGATCATATTAGACGAAGAGCACGATTCCAGCTACAAACAAACAAGTCCAAATCCACGCTACTCAGCCCGACATCTTGCTCTTGAACGCGCCAGGCGTGAGTCGTGCCTGGCAGTTTTCGGCAGCGCCACACCAGATGCTTCGACTTATTTCAATTGTATGAATGCCGACCGCGTACTCCGGCTGCCAGAAAGGGTTTTCAAACAAGCTCTTCCGGAGTCTGTCTTTGTTGACATGAAATCCGAATTTGAGCGACGAAACAAATCAATCATTTCTGCAAAATTGAAAGACGAACTTGCTGCCTGCCTGGAAAGAAAAGACCAGGCGATTCTTTTGATTAATAGGCGCGGGTATGCAAGCCAGGTGTTTTGTCGTGCTTGCGGCAAGGTTGCAAGCTGCAAAAATTGCAGCGTTTCTCTGGTTTTCCACGCAAGATCATTCAACAAAGACAATGACGAAAATCTCGACGGCCGACTTAGCTGCCACCACTGCGGTTTCAATACTCCTGCCTCCAAAATTTGCAGCTACTGCAAAGGACCATTCTTGAAACAAGCAGGCATGGGCACACAAAGAGTCGAAGAAGAACTGAGGCTGGTTTTTCCAAATGCAAGAATTTTGAGATTGGACAGTGACGTAAGTTCGAGAAAAGGGGCTTACGATGAAATTTTTTCGCAATTTTCAAAAGGCGAAGCTGACGTTTTAATCGGCACCCAGATGATCGCCAAAGGTCTTGATATAGCCAGAGTCACACTTGTAGGCGTGCTTGCCGCAGATGCCGCCTTCAGCCTCCCCGATTTCCGCACACTCGAAAGAGGCTTTCAACTGCTGACCCAGGTTTCAGGCAGAGCAGGCCGGGGTTCAAGCCCCGGCAAAGTCATTCTTCAAACCCATAACACCGAGCTGCCGGCCCTGAAACTTGCAAAGGCTCAGGATTACGACAGTTTCATCAAAGACGAGCTTGCCAGCCGTAAACAATTCGACTATCCCCCATTCAGCCAGCTTATAAGAATTCTGGCAAGCTCGGAAGACCAGCTGCTGCTCCAGTCATATCTTGAGAGGCTGGCCGAAGAGCTGGCCAACTATCTGGAAGAAATTGAATCAATCAAAATTCTTGGACCGGCCCCCTGTCTGATTGAAAGAATCAAAGGACTGTACAGGGAGCAACTGATTATCAAGAACCAGATGGGCGAGATCGGTCTTGAGGCAATTGCAAGTTTTCTTAGAGGACGTAAAGCTAACGAAGATGTGAGGCTTTCGATCGACGTCGATCCGGTAGATCTGATTTGAACACTGTGAATCATTTTGAGACCAAACAGATCTGCAAGCTTATACTTCTCTGATTTATGCCTTTTATTAACAAGGATTAGAGATATTGAGCAGCAAATAGAGCCTCTCTTAAATGACTAATCTGGAAAGAGCACCTTTGCTCTTGTAAACTGAGCTAACTTTACAGGCCGGGGACCATTCAGGATTCTCTGACTGGGGCAAAAAGGGCGACTTTAAAGCGTGCTAAACATCTATTATCTGTGCTTTGCGGCAGTCCTGTTCACAATCGGACCGTTTTTGCTTTTGTCAAAAAAAGCAAGGGCAGGTCTTTTTCAAAAGCTAGGCTTAATTCCACCTGAACTTAAAAGCCGGCTGGCAAACAAAGGCTTCTCAGAAAAGCGCATCTGGTTTCACGCGGTTTCAGTAGGAGAGTTCAACGCTCTTTTTCCTCTTGCAGAGGAATTTCATATAAAACATCCGGATTGGAGAATCCTCATATCCACGACCACCGCAACCGGGCAGGCTCAGGCCCATAACAAAGCGAACTCTTTTGCGGATATCTTTTACTTTCCTTTTGATCTGCCCCTGGCACTCTCGAACTGGCTTGATTTAGTAAAGCCAGATTTAGTGGGCATAATGGAAACCGAGATTTGGCCCGGATTCATGCAACAGTGCCGCAAACGAAATATCAATGTCATTCTTTTGAATGGCCGCCTTTCACCACGTTCCTTCCAGAGCTACAGACGCTATAAGTGGTTTTTCAAAAAAGTCCTTCTAAATTTCAGTGCATTTTCTGTGCAGTCTCAAAGCGAAAAGGAACGTTTCATTGAGCTTGCAGACGGAAACGAGCTTAATCTTTATATAAACGGAAATATCAAGCTCGACGGGCTGAAAGAAAGCAATAAAGCTAAAGCAGAAAGGCTCAGGCAGGAATTGAATCTAAGTTTGCAAGATCTGGTGATTGTTGCCGGCTCCACTCATGAGGGTGAAGAAATTGCATTTATAAATGCAATTAAAGAAATAGCAAGAGAAACAGAAAAAGCAAACGGGCGTGCCTTGCAGCTAAAACTGATTCTGGTGCCCAGGCATCCGGAAAGATTTGAAAGAGTAGCACAGCTTATTGAAACAAGTGGGTTCAGAGCCCGACGTTTCAGCCTGTCCCAGACTTTCGAAAAGGAAAAGGACATTTATTTGCTGGATACGATCGGAAAGCTGAATGCCTTCTACAGCGTCGCAGACATTGCATTTGTAGGTGGGACCCTTGCAGATGTCGGCGGTCACAACCTGGCTGAACCTTTCATACATAAGGTGCCTCTTATCTGCGGGCCGCACATACACAAAACAAGAGATTTATTCGAAAACCTGAAACAGGCCGGAGCTTTGCTTACAGTGCACAATGAAAAAGAGCTAAGTTCTGCGATCACACTGCTGGCAAACGAGCCTGCCATGCGCCAGGAGCTGGGTCGCAACGGCTATGAATTGCTGATGCAAAGCCAGGGAGCACTTGCAAAAACACTGTCATTACTGGAAAAATACCTCGATTGTCGGGAAACAAATTCTGGAATCCATCTAGCAGCGCATCAAGGAGTGCAAAATGAGCTGGTACAAACCAGAAAATAAGAAAGAAAAAATAGTAAGCGGGCTATTGAAACCCGTGAGCGCACTCTACTTTCTCGGCGCTTACTCCCGGCTGAAAGGATACGAAAGCCGCGTGCTGAAGCAGAAACAGCTGGGCGTTCCCGTAATCAGCATCGGTAATCTCACCGTTGGCGGCACAGGAAAGACCCCCATCACAATCGACCTTGCTCGCAGTCTCAATCAGTTTGGATTGAAAGTCGGAGTCTTGAGCCGCGGCTACAAAAGACAGTCAAGCGACAAAGTTTTGGTCGTAAGCGACGGACGCCAGGTATTAGTAGATGCGCTTCAAGCTGGCGATGAGCCGTATTTGATTGCAAAGTCAGTCAAGAATTCAGTGGTCATTGTTGGAAATGACAGATATGAAGCAGGCAGGCTGGCAATTAGAGACTACGGATGCGATGTACTCATACTTGACGACGGCTTTCAGCATCTCAAACTAAAAAGAGATTTTGATGTTCTGGTCTATGACTATAACGATGATCCGGAAACTCTCAAACTCTTGCCGGCAGGTCGCCTGAGAGAGCCTCGCTCATCGATAACCCGGGCACACTGTCTTGTAATAAGCAAGCTACCGGACAATCCCTGTCCTGAGAGATTGAGTGCCATAAGAGTAATGGCAAACAAAGTAAAACCTGGTATACCGATTTTGACCTGCCGCTTTGAAGCAGACGGTTTGCACAGAGTTTATACAAATCAGAATGTAACGATAACCACAAGAGGTCAGGGCACCCGGGTATTTGCATTCTGCGGCATCGCAAGACCGGAAGGCTTTTATAAGAACCTCGAGGAATCTGGCTGCTTAATCGTAGGAAAAGCGACTTATCCCGATCATCACTGGCTTTCAAATTTCGAGCAAAAAAAGCTTATTGAAGCTTTTCAGAAAAGCGGAGCCGAGTACATGGTTACCACCGAAAAAGACAGAGTTCGTTTGCCGGAAGAATTCATAGATCAGGTACCGCTTCTGGAACTGGCATTGTCTGCGGTCTGGGACGGCAATGAAATCATCGACATTCCGATGCTGCGCAATATTCTCAGAGGAAAACGCGCACTTCAAGGAGCAGTCAGTGCTGCCGCAGCAGCTTATTCAGCAAGCCCAGCTTCTGCCAGCCCAGCTTCTGCCAGCCCAGCTTCTGCAAGCCCAGCTTCTGCCAACCCAGCTTCTGCCAGCCCAGCTTCTGCCAGCCCAGCTTCTGCCAGCCCAGCTTCTGCCAGCCCAGCTGCTTCCGGCTCAGCTGCTTCCGGCTCAGCTGCTTCCGGCTCAGCTGCTTCCGGCTCAGCTTCTGCCAGCCCAGCTGCTTCAACAGGGACATTAGCTTCTACAGGAGCAGTTGGTTCAACAGGAGCAGTTGGTTCAACAGGAGCAGCTGGAGCCATCAGATGAATGCTGCAAGCATTGCGGCAGCAAAAATTGCTCCTTCAAGAATCCTTGTTATCCGTTATCGCTTCATCGGTGACACCATTCTTACCGTCCCGTTTCTGAAAAATCTGCGTCACGCATTTCCCGACGCAAAAATCGACGTGCTTGTAGGACCGCAAAGTGGTGAAGTATTGCGTGGCTGCCCTTACATAAACGAGCTCATAACTTACGACACTACACGCTTTCATAAATATGACCGGGGAGAGGGTAAACCCCGCTCTTTCTGGTCTTACGTTCGCGAACTTAGGAAAAAGAATTACGACACTTGCTTTGTGCTCAAACGTTCCTTCAGTTCAGCGTTGCTTGCATTTCTCATTGGCTCAAGAAACAGAATTGGATATTCAAACAATTCAGGTTTCAGGTCCATATTCCTCACACATAAAGCCAACTGGGACCCGAGCATACATGAAGTCGAATCCACACTGAAAGTTCTTGAAGCCGCAGGTATAGACACAAGCGACCGAAGTCTTGAAGCTTTCGTAAGCCAAAATGAAAGACAAGAGATATTGAAGCTGGTACCAGAGTTGGCTCAAAGCCAGAAGCGTAAAATTCTTTTTCACGCTGCAGCAGCTCATCCTGACAAAACTTACCCACTTGAACTCTGGGCAGAGCTAATTAAAAAGCTTGCAAAAGAGCACGACATTCTCCCTTTTTTTGCAGGCTCGAGCCAGGACAGGTCTGACTATGAGCGGCTTGAAAAACTTGCAGGGCTTGAGTCCGTGAACACCGCCGGCAAACTTAGCCTGCGCCAGAGTATTGCACTTTTTGCCGAGCTAGAGCTTTCAATCTGCACCGACTCAGGTCCTGCACATCTTTCGGCTGCAGCCGGTACACCCACGATAGCGATTTTCGGCCCCACGGATCCGGAGCGCTGGAAACCCTGGGGGACGGCTCACAAAGCAGTATATGACAGCAGCCTCTCATGCAGACCATGCAACTATAAGAAGACCTGTGATGACAGAAGACAGTGCTTGAGCGAGTTATCGCCTGAGTTTATTGCAAAAGAAGCACTTGAGCTGCTTGCAAAGGCAGAAACTGCAGGTGTTTAAATGGATCATAAAAAGAACGAAACAGACCTTGTGACTGAAGAAGAATCAACACTCATTTGTGCTGATTGTAATTTGCCTCTTGCAGGCAGCCATGCACGCACGAACGTCACCCGTTATCTTGCAGAAACAAGCCGCTGCCAGTGTGCAAATCTAAAAAGAACTGCTAACGATAAGCCGGCGGCTGAACCAGAAAAACAGCCGGGACTGAGTGCTGCCAGGGTTAAAGTCGGTTTAAGCCTCGAAGATGCAAGAGAAATACTGAAAGAGAAATTTGAAGTCGAGTCATTTCTTGGTAAAGGCGGCATGGGCTCGGTATTCAAAGCAAAAGAGAATCTGAGCAAGAAAGTCTTTGCAGTAAAGCTCTTAAACCCGCAGCTTATAAATGATGAGCTTTCGGTAAAAAGATTCGAGCAGGAAGCAAAAGCATGCATGCACCTGACACACCCGCATCTTACCGCCGTTTACGAGTACGGTCTGGCTGCCGACGGCACACCCTATATTGTGATGGACTATCTTGAAGGCAAAACCCTGGATGAATTGATCAATGAAAAAAACTATCTTGACCACATGCAGGCAGTGGATCTTTTCATTCAAATCTGCGAAGGCATGCAAGAGGCGCATTCAAAAGGTGTGATTCACAGAGACATTAAGCCGAACAATATAATGATTACAAACCCGGCTGCCGGTCTGGATTTTGCAAAGCTTTTCGATTTCGGAATTGCTAAGGTACTTCCCGATCAACAGATAGACTACACTAGCGACTTGACTCAAAGCAGCGATCTTTTTGGGAGCCCCGCTTATATGTCGCCCGAACAATGCCGGGGTCTAGTTTTAGATCAGCGCAGCGACATTTATTCATTTGGCTGTGTAATGTATAAAACGCTGACCGGAAGCCATCCTTTTGAAGGAAAGAATTTCATCGACACTGTAGTAAAAATCATAACGACGGAGCCGCAAGCACTTAAAGATGCCAACTCCAGAATTCACCTGCCTGCCAATCTGGAAAAGGTTGTGCTCAGATGCATAGCCCCAGACAGGGAACACAGATACAAAACCGCATCTATGTTGCGCTTTGATCTTGAAAGAGTGCGTGACGGTAAGCCCGTGTCGGAGTTTGAAAGTGAAAAGACAGCAAAAAAGCCCAAAAGAACGAAGCCTCAAGCATCCGCCACACCGGCACTTATAATCGGTTCAGCCCTTATAGCCCTTGCAGGTGGACTCATTTTTCTTGCACCCAATAGAAATGCTCCTGCCGTAAACTCAGGCTCAAAGAACCAGGTGCCCATAGACCCGTACAGTGACGCAGAGCGGCTCGATAGTCTTTCATATACATATTTTTCTCAGGGAAAGTACGAGCAGGCAATTCCGCTTTTGGAATTTGGAATCAAAACCTATAAAGAAAATGGCCTCACAAAAATAGGTAGAGGCAGGGAAGACAACTATCTTGCGGAGAATTACTCACATCTGGGCAAGTGCTATTTGATGCTGAAACGTTATACAGAAGCAGTGCCTAGTTATAAAGAAGCACTGAGAATTTTTCGCAAATGGGGCAATTATCCTGGCGGCATGATGACAGAAGCAGTAAATGACTATGCCCTGGTTCTGAAAGAAATGGGCAAAAGCGCGATGGCAGATGCAATGCTTGCCGATTACAGCAAGAACAATAACCTCAGTTCAATTCCAGACCCGACTGATTAATAAAGCTAGAATCTGAGTATTTCTTGTTTTGATAGTCCAATCTCAAAATCTCACAAATAATTAGTTGACAAACAGACATACGTATGGCACCATCATGACACGGTGTCAGTTATTCAGGTTCCCTCTGAAACGCAGCGCTCTTTGCTGGAACTCCGCTGGGACGAGCTGGCACTTCTAGACAGCGATCACATCGCGGATCTGGAGCGAGAGCAAGCATTTGCTATCTCTGGTGCTTATGGCACCACTGGTGGTGGCTGCTTGGGAAGGATCCCCCTCTCGTTTTTCAAATGATCCGCCATTGGTGCTGGTATTTTTTTCTGTTTCGATGCCGGCCGGATTAGATTTCGCTCCGCAAAAGGTACTTACTCCCCTCTACGCCCAGGAGCGCCGAAGAGGACGAACACTAACCAGCGAAGGAGACGTGCTCCATTGTCTTAAGATTCAAATTTCGCGCCGACCTTCCATGGCCTTTGCCAGGGTTACATCGTCTGCATACTCAAGATCTGCCCCCATAGGCAACCCGAAAGCAATCCGGCTTATTTTTATGCCCGCCGGTTTTAATAACTGAGTCAAATAAAGGACAGTCGCGTCTCCTTCAACCGTTGGATTAATAGCTAGAATTACCTCATTAACACTGCTTTCCTGCAGCCTTATAATTAGCTCCCTGATCGAAAGATCTGCCGGCCCTTTGCCATCCATAGGCGAGATCAATCCGGTCAGTACATGGTAAAGCCCTTTGTAATCCCGGCTTCTTTCAAGGGCTATCACGTCTCTGGCTTCTGATACCACACAGATGACGCTCTTATCACGGCGCTCATCGCTGCAAAGTTCACACGGGTCCTGGGCACTCCAGTGAAAACAGATGCTGCAATGCTTTACTTTTTCTTTGGCTTCGACTATAGACTCAGCAAGCGTTCTTGCTTCTTCGTCCGGCAAGCCGAGCACGAAAAATGCCATCCGCTGCGCCGACTTGGGCCCGACGCCCGGAAACTTCTGAAACTCTTCGATTAGCCTGGCAAGAGGCCTGGTAAAGAACATCGCGAGAGTTTACATCATCATGCCTGGAGGCAGCTTCATGCCGGCAGTAAGCGAATTAGCTCTTTGCTGCATCAATGCCTGGGCCTTTGTCGAAGCATCCTTTACTGCCGTTAGTACCAGATCTTCCAGAGTCTCGATATCATCCGGGTCAACCGCTTCTTTTTTGATTTTTACTGATTTAAATTCAGAGTTGCCATTGCAAATGATTGTGACAGCGCCACCGCCAGAAGTGCCTTCCACCATGATCGCCGCAAGTTCACCCTGCATCTTTGCCATGTCCTGCTGCATTTTCATCAGCGAGTTCTGAGCATCCTGCATCATTTTTGCCCAATCTTGAGTCATAATCTCTCTCCCTCCAGTCGGGGATAAATTATCCCACATATCCGGGCAGAAGCCGCCTCACTTAAGGGAAGATTCCTGTCCTTAAAGTTTTGTAAGTGCACCGGAATTGCTTATCAATTTGTTAACCAGCACTATATATGCTCCAGCTAAGCCGTTTATACTGTTTATGTTGCTAGTGAGCACCATCAGGTAAAAGAAATGCAAGACTACGATACAAGCCAGGAAGCTGCGGATCATCTCGAGGACGAAGGTTCTCAAAACAAAATCGGTGAATATATCAAGGCAGTCTTGAAAAAGCTGATTGTATTCGTCTGCTTTGGACCTGGGGTTCTGGGGGTACTGTGGATTATTGGTCGCCTATTCAAGCGCTGACACCGCAGGATGCTCTTGAAGCCCTGTCGCAGCGCAATCCCGATTTTTTCAACCGCTATGCCGGCATTGAAGACGAATTCGGCTTCAATCTGGAAACCTTTGCCCGCTGGGAGCGTTACTTTCGCTTCTTTAATGAAGAGTATTTCAGAATCAAAATAAAAGGGCTCGAAAATATCCCTTCCGATGGCAGGGTTATTATTTGCGGCAATCATTCGGGATTGTTGCCCATGGATGGGGGGCTATTGACCTCGGCCATGTGCCAGGAACATCCGAACCCGAGGCGGGTCAGATTTCTGGCTACAGACTGGTTTTTCTCCACCCCCGGTCTGAAGGAATGGGCAATGGAAACCGGCCAGGTCAGAGCCACAAAAGAAAACGCCATCAAATTGCTGGAAGAAGAAGAGATAGTTGGCATCTATCCTGAGGGCATCAGAGGCGTAGGCAAAACATTTCGTGAACGCTATCGCGTGCATGATTTCCATCCCGGTTTTGTGCAGCTTGCAATACAAACTCAAACGCCGCTTGTGGTAATTGCCACCGTCGGTGGTGACGAGATTTACCCTAACTTCGTAAACGTGAAAAAACTGGCTCAGATTATGAAGATGCCATTCTTTCCGCTTACTTGCACTTTTCCCTGGATGCCTTTTCCGCTCATGTTCGTGCCACTTCCAGTTCGCTGGGCTATGAAAATACACCCGCCGATAAAGCTGGACTACCCGCCGGAGAAGTCCACAGATCGTAAATTGACCCTAAAAATAGCGCGCGATATTCAGTACCAGGTACAACGAGATCTGAATGAATTGTTGCGTGAGCGCAAATCCGTATTTTCCGGTTGGGATGGTGATTAAAATGAGTTTTTCCGATACCTACAAATCTTACATAAAAGTGGCTCGCAAATCGACACAGTTCGGTTCATCACTAAAGACCATGGCTCAGCTCGAGCCGATGCTGAGCTGGCTTTATAAACACTGGTGGCATGTGGAATGCCAGGGGCTGGAGCGCCTGCCGCAGGAAGGGCCTGCATTAATAGTCGGCAACACCTCGGGCATAATTCCCTGGTCCGGAATCATGCTTGCATATGCATTAATGGTAAAGAAAGCCTTTCCACGTCGCCTCAACATACTCTGTGAAATGGGCTGGATTGAAGATGAACGCCTTCATCATCTGGCACGCGAACTCGGTTTTGTGCCCTGGTCTGCTGACAACGCCAAAAAACTTTTTCAAAACGGCGAACTGGTCGCAGTTTTTCCCGAAGGTATACAGGGCGCTGTAAAACCATTTGCAGAGCGATACAGGCTGCGTGAATTCGATTGGACCCGCATACTTCCTGCAATTGAAGAAAACGTAAAAATTTATCCGGTTGCAACGCTTGGTTGCGACGAGTCATTTCCGATTATTACAAATCTGGACGGGCTGGCAAAAGTTCTGGATGTGCCGGCATTTCCTATTACGCCTTTCATGCCGCTTTTGCCATTCCCCTTAAATATGGCTTCGCTTCCAGGACACTGGAAAATGCGCATTATGAAAGCAGCAGAGTATGACAAGGTAGAAAGCAGAAACGAGCGTTACGAAACAGCTTTAAGCCTATCGAAAAATCTTGAAGGTGAAGTGCAGGCTGAACTCAACCGCCTTTTGCGAGGGCGAATCAAAGCACTCTGAGCGAGGTTCTGATAGCCTCATAAGGTCTCAAAAGCCCCTGGACCAAAACAGTTAAATGGCATCCACCAAAAGCAAATTCGACGAAAGCAATTTCGATTACTCACTGGCCTTCAGCTCAGCCTGGTCATTCACTAGAGGTCTAACCCGAGACCTGCTTGATGAAATGAGCGATTCGGATCTGCTTTTTTTGCCGGGGCCGCAACTTGGAGCATTCTGGAAGCAATTCAGGCATGTGGGCAGAGTGCAGGAATGTTATATCGACGCGCTCAGCACGGGCAAAATAGACTTTTCACCCGAGGGTAAAAGCTACGATCAAGGTCCTTCAAAAAAGTGGCTCATAGAATATTTGAACAGGCTCGACAAAACCTTGTTTGAATTGATTGAAGCTCTAGACTGGGAAGCGGAAATGGACTGGTTTGGAGAAGATGTCCGAATTTTCGAACATATGATGCGCATGGTCACACATGAAACTCTGCATCACGGTCAATGGGTTGTATACATGCGCCTGATGAACAAAGCATTTCCGGATTCCTGGATGGTCTGGGGCTTATGATTCACCCACACAGCAAATCTGCTTGATCAGGACACCTCACCTGCAACCGTGCTTTTCTTGTAGTCGTTGAAAACAAAACAATAGGGCGGCAGAGGAATATCGAGTCTCATAACTACAAGCAAGATTGTGGTCAGAATCGTGCTTGCTAGAATGATCGAATAGCTGAGGTTCTGAATGGTCGCCCCATAAGCGAGTCCGGCGCTCACCGGCATTGAAGCCAGCACCGCAGCAGCCAGACCCTTAGGGCACATGATCGATGAAATCAATGCATCGTTCCTTTCTTGTTTTGGACTAAGCGACATTCGTGTAGAAACAATCCTGACCAGATAAATCCAGAAGGTCAGAAGCACACCTGCTAAAATCTGGGTCTGGTTATCCAGCTTAATGCTCAGTCCCAGGTATACGAAGAAAAAGGTTTTGACAATAAAAATGAGTTCGCTAATTACAACTCGATCAAGAAAATTCAGATCACGGGCTTTAGCCGAGGCAAGCGATTCATAGCCGTCGGAATCTTCCATGGCACTGTGGACAGGGTCTTTGCGCACAAAAAACCCGCCGACTTTTATAAGCGATCCGGCAACCGGGCTCTTGATATCCGCAGGGTCTTTGTCTTTAATTCCAAGCAGCGAGCCTACCGATGGAAGCTTGATTTGTTTGACGTTACCGAGCAATACTCCAAAGCTGAGTGCTGCAATCGGTCCGCTGTAGCCAAGCATTTCAGTAACAGCATAAAGTATAAAAAGGAAGGCCGGGGTAGTTAGAACAGCATTTTCCAGCTGGTGAAAAAAATTGAGACTGTAGGCCCAAAAAACTCCGGCAGCCAGACCAATCACAGTTGCCAGCACCAGCGAAGCGATCAGATTGCCGGCAACCGCAACGGGCTCCAGGCTGCCCGTTGACAACATTTTGAGCATGGCCAGGGTACCGATAATGCAGAGCACATCGCCGATGCTTGCCTCGAGAGTAAGAGCTACCTTTAGATTCTTGGTGACTTTTAGTTTAGATAGCATCGGAATTACAACAGCAGCTGAAATTCCACCAACTATAACACCGAGCAAAATTCCATCTGGAAGCGGCATATGAAGGAAGAATACAGAAACCAGAGCCACGATAGCTATGGCCATGGCATATGAAAGAAAGGTGGCCGCAACTGAACTGAGCAAATGTGCCTTCAAGTCAGCAAGCTTCAGTTCCAGCCCGCTTTCAAAAAGTATTGCCACCAGAGCTATTGTTGAAAACACCGGACCAACTTTGCCGAACGCTTCCGGAGAAACAAGTCCCATACCGGGCCCTAAAATCAGGCCTACGATCATGAGCGGCAAAATATCAGGTATTCCAAGCCTGTCAAAAACCGCGGCAAAAATATGGGCAAAAAAGATAAGCCCGCCAATTGCCAAGATTGCTAGTGATACTTCCATTTAACAGTCGAGCCTTCCACACTTGCTAATATAGGATAACCCGAATATGAAGCAATGAATACAGAGAACACTACTGACCGGCCTGAAGCTTTTGAAGAATTCGACCTTGACGACAAGTACAGGGTCACTGGCTTGCTTGCAAAAGGCAACAAGGGCACGGTTTATTCCGGCATGACAAAACTGGCACAACGTCCGATTGCAATCAAAATACTGCATCCGGAAGAAAGTGAAAAACAGGAAGCACTGCTGCGCTTCCAGGCAGCTGCCGAAATTGCAGGGTCCCTTAACCACCCTAATATTGTGAATGTTTTCGGCTCCGGCGTAACCACTGACGGTCGTCCTTACATAGTGATGGATTTGCTCAAGGGAGAAAGTCTTGAAGATCTGCTCAAACAAAAGGGCAAACTCGATCTTAAAACCGGTGTTGATATTTTCTTACAACTGGCCGAAGCTCTAAATTACTTACACAGCAATAACGTAGTGCACCGGGGTCTGAAACCCAAAAGCGTAATCCTCTCACCAGATGAAAAAGACTACACAGTAAAACTAATCGATTTTGAAATTGCAAAATCCACTTTTGTAGATCGCACATTTGCCACAGGCGGAAGCGATCCAAGAAACAGTCTGTCTGCATCACCATATGCTGCTTATTTATACGGAAGCCCTGAATACATACAGGGAAAAACAGTAGATCAACGCTCGGATCTCTATTCATTTGCCTGCATGCTTTTTCACACACTTGCCGGTCGACCTCCTTATGATGGCAAAACACCAGTTGATTGCATGACAATGCATGTTGAAGAAAATATTCCTGACCTGGCCGACTATGTACAGGACGAGCCAGGTTTCAGCGAAGTACATTCGATTGTCAAAGCCTGCATGCGCAAGGATCCGGTGCAGCGTCTGGAAAGTTTCAAACAAGTTTTACCAGGTCTGGAAAAAGCACAAAAAGAAATTGAGGCTGCAAGAGAAGCAGCACTTGCTGCAGCCCAAATCGCAAAAGCTGCAGCAGAAGCGCAGGAAAAGCACGAAAAGAAAGCGAAGCTGCAAAAAAACACGGTTTATTCCATACTCAGCATGCTGATTGCCGCAGGCGCGCTCTGCACACTGCCATATGTTTATGACCTCGATCTGGCTAAAATCGAGCAAAAGCTTGGAAAAGAGTCAACTAAGAACACAAGCGGTCAAGCCGGTCAGGAGGCTCAGGCAAGAGCACTTGCAGCAAAAAAGGTCGAAGAACTGTCCGAGCAAGTGCAAGAGGCCATAAATGCAGGCGATCTTGCTAAGGCAAAAACCCTCGCCCAAACAGCTTACTTCACTTCACTTTCGCTACCGGAAGACAGCCCCAAAATCCCGGAATCGCTAGCTCTTCTTGGCAAGGTTTTTGAATTGCAGCAAAACTACAATGGGGCCCTCCAGGCATACAAGTGGACGCTTTCCTGGGATGAAAGCAGGTTAGGTCCACTGGCTCCACAGACTGCAATTATGAGAGACAAAGTCAAAGCCATGCAAACGCAAATTTCCAAAGGCAAACAATAAGAGCTAAACCGGCAAGCAGCTCAACGCCTGGCATGCCATAATTGAACATGCAAGATAATCCTCCACACGTTCTGATTATAGGCGGCGGTTTCGGCGGTCTCACAGCAGCCAGAGCACTTTGCAATTCGCCTGTAAAAATCACGCTTCTAGATAGAGCAAACCATCATCTTTTTCAGCCGCTCCTGTATCAGGTGGCCCTTGCCGCACTTTCTCCGGCCGACATTGCTTACCCGATCAGGTCAGTCTTGAGAAAACAATCAAATATCAACGTGGTAATGGATGAAGCAGTTTCCGTCGACTTGAGCCGAAGCCGGGTAAAAACAAGAAATGAAGAAATTGAGTTTGATTATCTGATTCTTGCAAGCGGCTCAGGAAACAATTACTACGGGCATGATAACTGGAAAGAAAATACTTTCGGGCTAAAAGATCTGAGAGACGCAATTGAAATAAGAAAGCAAGTACTTTCCTGTTTTGAGAAAGCCGAATTATGTGAAAATGAACAGGAAAGAAGAGAGCTTCTTACTTTCTTGATAATTGGAGGCGGACCCACGGGAGTAGAGCTGGCCGGCTCACTTGCCGAGCTTGCAAGAACTGCATTGCAGAGTGACTTCCGGCGAATCAAACCTGAAACAACCAGAGTAGTTTTGCTTGAGGGCGGTAAGCGCATCCTATTACCTTTCCCCGAAGATCTGAGCAAAAAAGCAGCAGAACAACTCAAGAAACTCGGAGTTGAAGTCCAGACGGATGCACTCGTGACTGATATCAGCAGAGAAGGCGCAATTGTATCCGGAAATTTCATGCCTGCAAAAACAATATTGTGGTGCGCAGGAGTAAAAGCAACAAAACTGACCGAGTCTCTCAATGTTCCCCTGGACAGGGACGGACGCATTATAGTCCGGGAAGACTTATCAATAGAAGGGTACCCAAAAGCATTTGTGATTGGAGATGCCGCTTCATTTTCACATGATCTTTCCCGGCCGCTACCCGGGGTTGCTCCGGTAGCAATGCAAGCGGGACGAAGAGCTGCCGAGAATATTTCGAATCTGGTCAGCGGAAAGGAAACAAAGGCGTTTAAATATGACGACAAAGGTTCACTTGCAACAATCGGCAAGTCGGCTGCGGTAGCAGACCTTCATATATTGAAGCTCAGCGGTTTTCCTGCCTGGCTTGCCTGGCTCCTGGTGCATATTCTGTTTCTGATCGGCTTTCGCAATAAGTTCATCGTCATTTTCAGCTGGATGTGGTCTTATTTCACCAATCAACGGGGCGCCCGGCTGATAGTCGACTATCATGAAACAGAATAGAGAAATGGCCGGATTAACGAGTTCCGGCAGGCTGAAAATCTAGATCAAGAAGCGAGCAGCTTATCCCTTACATCTGGATCTTTCAGTTTCCAGATCGCACTGTCAGCTAAAAAATGATGAAAGCCGCCGCAGATAAAAACCGCGGCCCAGGCGGTTGTAAATGAGACTCCAGTGCTTGTGATTATAAAAGGCGCAAGCGCAAATACCGAAGCACCCAGGAGCATGAGGCTCAAATAGTATTTGAGATTCTGGCGCGAAAACAAAAGCTTGCCGAAATCTTCGGCTACCACCTCATCAGCGGCACCGGATTCTTTTAAGTTGTAATAGCTTGTAAGCACAAGATACTGAGCAGCATGAAAAAATGCCGGCGTAAAAATGAAAAAAGCACTTGAGAGTTTAAAACCGGCAGTGAACATAACAAGCGAAGTAAAAATGAGAAAGAGCGCGGGTATAGGGGGCAATTGCGCTGAAACCAGAGCTCGCTTTCCAAATACAAATAGTGTTGTGAGTGTGGATAAGACCAGAATCGCAAGCGCTGATTGAACGAAGATTTCAGGAATAGGTCCGAGCATTGGAATCTTGAATCCCAGATGAGCTTTGGGACAGAATTCTATGTAGGTAAATTGCCTTAGCACTGCGTACCAGGTAAGCGAATGAAACATCACTTTCATACTCAGACGTTCCCAGTTTGCAAACATGTACTTTGACTTGTAGCAATACATGAGGGTGATACCATAGTTCTGTGACAGAGTATGGTCAAAAGTAAGGCTTGCATACACTCTTATTAGCACTGCAAGCACAAGCTGGTTGTATACGCAGGCCGCAATCAGAGGAACAAAAAGCAAGAGCGAGCCGTAACAATGAAACCAGAGCCGCTTACGTGTTTCAGCTTTGCCGTACAAACGCATATGCGTTGCTGCAACATGAGGGTTTGCAAAAAGGACAGCGCCCGCTAAGAGGAGCAGATTCTCCGGAGCCAGCATCTGATTCATCGGGCGTCCCTGGCAAAAATATAAATGTAGCCCGACCAGTACCCAGAAAAGCCCGCCGCAACAGAAAAAGAGATCTACAAATGGGTTGAAGATCCATGGATAAGGCTTTCTATCTGCCGCAGCCGTAAATACACCGGCGGTCATATCTCAATTTCACCGAAAAGCTGAGTAATTCTTATCTACCCTGGAAACCATAGCTCAAAACGGCTAGCAGCAAAGCACTTCCGGAATATCGACCTGAAACGTCTCAGATTTAATCTTCCATATTAGAAATTGCCTGCTGACCCGTCCGAGAAAATCATTTCTTTCCCGGGCACAGTATAAACAATCCCGTTTTTAACCTACAAACAAGAGGCAGGAACTATAAGAATGACCAGCACGGCAGGCGAGGGCGCAGCAGTCAAAAGCGCAACCAAATACAGACTAGTTACCAGAAGCGACTTCGACGGGCTGGTATGTGCAGTCTTGCTCAAACACATGGATATGATCGACGACATAAAATTCGTGCATCCCAAAGACATGCAAGATGGCATTGTTGAAATCACGGCCCGCGACATAACCACAAACCTTCCTTATGTTAACGGTGTTCACCTGGCTTTTGACCATCACTTAAGTGAAACCATCAGAAACAAAGATCAAAAGGACAACCACATAATCGATCCAAAGGCGCTTTCTGCGGCACGCGTTGTTTACGACTACTACGGCGGGCTCAAAACTTTCCCGGCTCGTTGGAACGACATGATGACCGAAGTGGATAAGGCAGACGCTGCCCAGTTCAGCCTTGATGAAATACTTAATCCCCAGGGTTGGGTTTTGCTCAATTATTTGATGGACCCCAGAACCGGTCTTGGCAGATTTCGCAATTTCAGAATCTCCAACTATAACCTGATGATGGACCTAATAGATTATTGCAAGGATCACGACATTGACGACATCATGAAGATGCCTGACGTGGTCGAAAGAGTGGAGCTCTATAACGAGCAGGCAGAACTCTTCAAAGAACAGGTGCATCGCTGCTCTACTGTGCACAAGAATCTGATCGTGCTGAACTTAAAAGGGGAAGAAGTGATTCACGCAGGCAATCGCTTCATGATTTATGCAATGTATCCGGACACAAATATTTCAATTCACGTACTCTGGGGATTAAAACAGCAAAACACTGTATTTGCAATCGGCAAATCAATCGTGAACCGCAGTTCCAAAACAAATGTAGGCGAGCTCTGTCTCAAGTATGGCGGCGGCGGACACGAAAAAGCAGGCACCTGCCAGATTGATAATGACAAAGCAGAAACAGTGATTCAGGAGCTGATAGATAAGATCACTGCCGACGGCTAGAGTTGAGCTCTTCTATATACAGCCGGCTCCATACACAAGAAATACACAAACCATTCCGGATTCGTTCCCGGGCGCATTATTAGAATCCTTTCATATCGCTGGAAGGAGCATCGGGATGGTAGAAGAGCAACTGAGATTTGAAGAGAATAAAGATACTGCTGGCAATAGTGAAAGCTTGGCTGGAGATATCTGGTCTCAGGACAATTTAAATAGTTTCAAACAGAACAGTTCGAAATCAGAAAATGAAAAGCTGCTGCTAGGAGATCTCAGTATCGACGACCCGGCAACAGGCGATCACGATAACGTCGTCCGCATGCAACTCGGTCCAAACTTAGCTGACGGGCATCTTAATAATCCCGACTACAAACAAAACTATGACAAAGATGGCAATCTCAAAAACGTAGTCGGCCCGGATGGCGAAGCCACTGTAAAATTCTCGAACTATGAAAATGGCAAACCGTCAATTATTGACCTGCCCAAGTTGACGGACTCAGCCTCCCATCGCCTTCAAAGCACTGACGGAGGCAGAACCTACAACTGGGTAGACGAGAAGGGCAAGCCAAATGGCTTAGGACCGATTTCAAACCTGGAAGTCGATGAAAAAGGCAATGTTTCATTCGACATGTTAATGCCGGAAGGACGCATAACATTTACTCCTGATGGCAAGGAGATACATGCTCCAACTGACAAAGCCGACTGGGCTGAACGAAGCAAAGATGCGATAGTCGAAAAGAGCGATGATGGCTTGAAAGTGCTCGATAAAAACGGTGAGCCAATCCGTACAGTGCACTACGACGAAAACGGCAACCCCGAGCTGATAAAAAATAGCGACGGCTCCAGTTGGCATAGCTTCAACGGTGGTGAAAGCTGGACGTTTACAGGACCGCACGGTAACTCCTACCCGATGCAGGATGCGGGGAATTTCAGAGTAGATGACTACGGAAATGTCATTTACAATGCATATGGTAAACAAGTAATATCCACTATTGATGGAAAAACAATTGAAGAAGCCTGAAGCTCAGACTCTCAGTTAATTGACGAATATCTATAAGAAAGCCGGTCGATTTCAACGTCATAATCCACCGGCTTTCTATATTTAGATCTCCGCTAAGTATGCAGATCGGGCTGTCAACACTGCTAGAATATATCTCTTTACTCTTCAAGGTAATAACTTGCTGCTTTCCAAATCCCAAATCCTCTTTTCAGTCAATTCGAAATCATGAAAACACTTTATCCAGAAATCGAGCCTTACAATCACTTTTTTCTTCCGGTCACAGATATTCATAAGCTTTACGTAGAAGAATGCGGAAACCCTGACGGCATACCAGCAATTTTTCTGCACGGCGGCCCGGGTGGCGGCTGCTCGGCTAATCACCGCCGCCTCTTTGACCCGAAAAAATACCGGATAATACTATTTGACCAGCGTGGTTCGGGCAAAAGCCTTCCGCATGCGTCGCTGGAAAACAACACTACCTGGGATCTTGTAAAAGACATCGAGCAGATTCGAGAGCATCTCAAAATAGAAAAGTGGCTGGTTTTCGGCGGCTCATGGGGCAGCACACTTGCGCTTGCTTATGCTGAAACACATCCGGAAAGAGTAAGCGCACTTATCTTGCGTGGAATATTTTTGTGCCGCAAAGACGAAATTCGCTGGTTTTATCAAGAAGGTGTAAACCTGCTCTTTCCCGAACAGTTCGAAGCGTATTCCAAGCCAATTCCTCCTGAAAAACGCGATCGCATGGTTGAAGCATATTATGAAATTCTTGACGGAAATGACGAAAAAGCGAAAATCGAGGCGGCAAAAGCATGGAGCACTTTTGAAGGCTCACTCATCAAATTAATACCAGATCCAGATACGATAAGCGTATTTGAATCAGACGACAAGGCCCTGGCAATGGCACGTATAGAATGCCATTATTTCATCCACGACTGCTGGTTTGAAACCGACCAGTTACTGCGTGATGCTCACAAGCTGAAAAAGATTCCTTGCTGGATTATACACGGCAGATATGATGTAATTTGCCCGGTTAAAAATGCCTGGGATCTGCACAAAGTCATGCCTCATGCAAAACTGCAAATAATTCCGGATGCAGGGCACGCATATGATGAGCCCGGTATTTTAAACGCACTGCTTGAGGCTACCGATGAGCTAGCAAAAATCAAAGCTGAAGTTTGAATTCTTTCGATAGCGGTTCAACTCATTTATCCACAAACAACTGCTCGCCGATATGTTGCCTTACAAATCTGGAAAACTCAGCCTGCAGTTTTACAACAATCGGTCCAACCGTGCCCGTGCCCACCGCCCGGTCGTCTACTTTTACAATGGGAACAATCTCTTCTGGGGTTCCTGTCAAAAAGAGCTCGTCTAAGTCCCAGATCTCATCTTTGCTAACTCTTGATCGCTCAATTTCAATTCCAGCTGTTTTTGCAAGCTCAGTAACCAGTGCTTTTGTAATTCCAGGCAGCACATTTTGTGAATCTGGGGTCAGAACCAATTTACCTGCACGAGCCGCAAATACACTTGTGTGGCTGCCCTCGCTTATCAAACCGTCCGGGCTGACTAGAATTGCCTCCGGACAATGATGGAGGGCAGCAAAGCTAGCTGCCATGCAATTTGCAATCAGGCTTGTTACTTTTATGTCATTTCGTTTCCAGCGCAAATCAGGATACGTAACAGCAGATACCCCCTGTGTTCTGCCGGTCGAATACGGATCATCAAAATGATCTATATATATCAATACATTTGGGCTTAATCCGCCAGGAAAAGCATGGGAGCGTTTAGTTGCTTCACCGCGAGTCACTTGAATATAAGCGAGTCCTTCGGCAACGCTGCTGTTCAAAAGAAGCTCATGCAGCCTTTGCTTAATCAACTCCAGCTCAATATTGCATATTTCAAGACTCTGCATACTTGCAGCCAGGCGCAATAAGTGCTCATCTTCTCTAAACAGACGCCCGTGGTATACACGAATCACTTCATAAACCGAATCACCGAACATGAAGCCCCGGTCTAAGACCGGCACTTTAATTTCGGAAAGGTACATCATGAATCCGTTCCAGTTTGCAAGCGGACTGTCGGTCATAATAACGCTCCTGCAAGAACTCAAAGTAATCTAGCCATTCTAATGCCAATTTACATCATCTAAAAGGTTGATCCTGGGAAATACAGCTATTGCAGAATCTATGCAGCGATGGCCCCTTACTGTAGGATAATTCTTGGGAATGACGGAGTTTTAAGCTTGGACCTGACTCTTATCTTTCTTGCCTGGATTTTCCTGCCGTTGCTGCTTGGTTTTCTTAGAAACCCGAACCGGCAGTGGATTCCTTCGGGGTCTGAAAGAGCAATCATCTTTGCAGGTTCTCCTGCAAAAGGCTTATTCTGGGGATTGACAATCCTGCTGCTTTTTTCAGCATGGACTCTCGGCGCCTGTTTCCTTGCAAGCGGAGAGCCTGGAGTAGTGCAGTATCTGGCAGCAAGTTTCAGAGATACGGGCATGGATTCGGTTGTTGAACTTGCCGACAATCCTATGAGCCATGAATTCACGATGATTCGCTTCTTTCTTTCAGCCTACCTGGCTCTTCTTTCACTGCAATTTGCAATCATAATCTGGACTCTTGCAAGCTTTGATAAAAGCTGCATTAAACTCACAGAAAGAGGAATTCGATTTCCGCTCCGTTATTACTTCAGCCTCAAAAAGCAACTGATCTGGAATTGGAAAGACCTGACTGCAATTAAATTGAACGAAAACAAATGGCTCGAACTCGAATTTGTTTCCGGCTCCAAAGCCCGTATAAATCTGGCTGAAATAGCAGAAAGAGACAGAGAACTCTTGATCTATACAGCCCTGAGACAGAACCCTGATTCAGCCTTTATAAAAAACAAAACTCTCAGCGATAGAAATCAGTTTATGGCAAACAAGGAAATGGCATCATTTACTGAACTCTGGAACGACCGCTATCGCCGCCAGATAAGATCAACTACCTTCATACCACTTTCAACAGGCGAAAATATCCTTGCAAACAAATACTCGATCATTCAACAGCTAACAAGCTCGGCAATGTCTGCTACTTATGCAGGGCGCGATAAGGACGGACACAGTGTAATTATAAAAGAACTTGCAACAGGAAGCATGATGCAATCAGCATCCAAAACCAGAGAATTGTTCTTAAGAGAATGCAGTATTCTCGCAAAAATCAAGCACGATCAAATTTGCAAAATTCTAGATACTTTTTCAGAAAGTGATCGCGATTATCTCGTACTTGAATATATTCCTGGTAAAACTCTGAGAAAATATCGAGAAACTCAGGGGAGTCTTAATGACAGAAACATACTCGAGATTGCAATGCAAATGTGCGAGATCCTTCAGTATTTGCACGAGCAGGAGCCACCAATTATTCATCGTGACCTCACTCCTGAAAACTGGATAATAGACAATAACGGCAGAGTATTTTTGATTGACTTTGGTGTTGCAAACCATTATCTCTCGGATCTGACCAGAACCATAGTCGGCAAGAACGCATACATGGCACCGGAACAGGTCCGGGGCAAAGCAGGCTTTCAGAGCGATGTCTACGCTATCGGCGCCACGCTATACCACTTAGTGACGGGAGAAGATCCCGAGGCTCTCAGTGAATGCGCAATTCCATTGAGGCATCAGAATGCTTCAAGCAGCCTGCCGGAAATCATACTTGAATGCACCAGACAAGACTCAAATTTGAGGGTCCAGTCTGCCATAGAGCTTAGAAAGCTCCTTGAAAGAGCGATTGACAACATGGAGCAGGGTAATTTGAGCACTGCTCAAAAGATCAAATTGAAGTTTCAGGAACCACTCAAGATGCTACGCCCAAAATCTTGAACATGTGCGTAAAAAAAAGACTCCAGCACAAAGACAAAAAAAAACTGTGAAGAAGGAAAGCGGTGACAGCAAACAAGACTGAGAAAAACGAAGCACAGGCAAGCCAGCTGCAGGTTGAAAAACCTGACACCGCTTCGGACGCCTGCGAAGTTAGCGTTCTGAATCGTCCAAGCAGAATAATGCCGGACATCTGGGCTCCTGCCGGAATGTGCATCTTCATGTTTTCCGGCATACCGGCTTTTCTTTTACTTGAAATTTTTAATGCCGCAGGATTGGCTACAATTCTGGGTTTAACTGCTATAGAATCCAAACAGCTTTTCTTGCTTTTTTATCTCTTATCTGCCGGTGGTGCTTTAGTATCCACTGTTATAGTCTCGATAATGATTTTGAATCACCTGAGAATTCTATATGGTAAACCGCCCAGAATCAGAGTTGACGAGCATGCAATATTCCTGCCGGCCTCATACCAGAGCACACTTAAATTTAAAGTTCAGGCAATAGCGCCGGTAAATTCCTCTGGCTCTGATTCAAGCAGCGACCTGAGTCCGGACGCTGAAACAGGAGAAGACATGGCGTTTTTGCCGAAAGCAAACAGGTTTCTGGAGCAGAAGCTTCCCTGGAAATACGTCAAAGGCATAGAGTACCGCTTTGGAGGTGACGTATTTAGAGAGCCAAGAATTCGCATAAATGTCGAAACGGCATTCGGCATTGCTTCATATGACATCGACTTGCTAACTCTGTCGCAAGAAGATCGCAAGAAGCTTGCAAACGCACTTTATGAAAAGGCACCGGCTATAGCGGTGCGCCATTCTTTGTCTGAAAGAATGAAAGCCTCAGATGCAGCAAATTGCACTTATGCAAAGAACGATTCAGAACCTTCATATACGGATCTCTGGCTCAGATCTGAGGCAGCAAGAGAAAAAGGCAGAATCAAATTGCTTTTTCCCGGCGAAAGCATCAAAGAGGGACGTTATCGCATTATCGAAGCACTTGTAAGCGGCGGGCAATCAAATGTTTATCTGGCTGAAACTACTGACGAAGGAGAAAGGAAAAAGGTAATCGTAAAAGAGTTTATTTTACCTGCCGACAGATCCGGCTGGCAGGCAGAAAATGCATATCTGAATGAAATGGACATTCTAAATTGCACCTCTTTTAATGGCATAGTAAAATTTCTGGACAGCTTTGAAGAAAGCGGCCGGGCCTGTCTTTTTCTTGAGTATGTTGAAGGTAGCACACTTGCGTCTTTCATAGAAAAGCAGGGAGCACTCATTGAGCAAGATGCAATAAAGCTTGGACTGGCGCTTGCAGAAAGCATCAAATACTTGCACGGTCTTGAGCACCCTGTTATACACAGGGATCTGAGTCCGCATAATATCATCATAGGAAAGAGTGCTTTTGAATCTGCAGGCTCCCTTACTCCGGAACAAGTCACACTTATAGATTTTGCCTCAGCAATACAAAGCCAGGATGCAAGCGTAAAGCAGGAAGTCACAGGAACTATTTCATACACAGCACCGGAGCAGTTCAGAGGCCGGGCATCTAAGCAGAGCGATTTATATTCGCTTGGCGCCACTCTATTTTTTGCAGTCACAGGACTTGATCCTGAGCCGCTTACAAAGCTGAGTCCGCGAAAATCAAAACCTGCGTTATCGCCTGAATTTGATTCACTGGTTTCAACACTGACAGAGCAGGATTGCAAGGAACGATACAAAGACATTGACGAAGTTATGGCCGAACTTCTTACTTTGTAGTTCTTGCGCTAGAGTTCTATTTCTAGAATTTTTTCTCTATTCAGTTCTAGCTCTATTCATAGTTCTAGCTCTATTCATAGTTCTAGCTCTATCGTTCACAACTGCATAGTTGATTCGCGCTCGTCCCGGTAGTCTCAGACCGCATCAAAGCTTGCCGATATACTTTGCGCGCGGTCTGATTACACCTCCATACATGCGCTGCTCGATTGCATGCGCAATCCAGCCTGCTGTTCTGCTTACAGCAAATATTGTACTGCCGGAACCGGCAGGTAAAGCCAGCGCATAACTGATCGCCGCAAGTCCGATGTCCAGATTCGGGTGGGCACCCAGCTGTTCGTATGTTACCCTGCAGATTTCATCAAGCCTCTGAAGCATTTTGTTTTTTGAATTCAGTTCAAGGGCAGTGTCTATCAAGAACCTGGCCCGCGGGTCACCGCTTTCATAAATTTCCGAACCAAAACCAGCTATTTTATCGGCATGCCTCATATAGTCTTTGAACCAGGCAGATACTGTCTTAAATTTAAGGGAAGCACTTACAAGATCTTCGGCCCGGCGGCTTGCGGCCCCGTGCATTGTGCCACTAAAAGTACCCAGCGCTGAAAGCAGGCTTGAAAAAAGGCTGGCATCACAAGAGGCGGCTATGCGGCAGGCAAGTGCGGAAGCATTAAGTTCATGGTCAGCACAGAGCACAAGCGCGGCATTCACAAGCTCAGCTTTCTCACTGGACTTGCTCCCGCACAAAGCAAAGAGCAGGGTCTGAGCAATTAGAAACTTGCCGTTTGTTATAAAACTCTCCCGGCTCTGGCTGAGCCCGGCTGCAAGTGCCATGGAGGCTATAAGCCTGCGGGAGGCGCTAAAGACTTCATCTGTCAGCAACTTGCTTGTAAGCAGATCGGAGATCTCAACCGATACTATTAATAGCTTGAGCAGGTCCAGATAGTCAAAGTCCGCATTAACGAGTTTTTTGACATACTTCGGCATCGGGTAGGGCTTGAGGCGGGTCCAGGGTTCAAGGCTGCTTTCTTCGGTTTCCCAGAGCAATTCGGCAATAAGTTCAAAAGGTTGAGACTGCCGGGCTAAGGTCAGCGCAGGCTGCCCACGGTAACAATGTCCTTCATTTCGAATTTCAGTGATGGACGACTTTATAAGCGGACCGGTCCAGACAGGAGCTTCGTTGTCCCTGGCACTTTTAACCCCACGAGTGCTGTTTCTGAGCTTAATCAGCTCGCTTACTTTATATGCTCTTTCCCTGCCGCCTGAAGGCGAAGGCATACTCTCAATCAAGCCCCGGCTTGCATAAGCGTATAAAGTAGCGGTTTTGACTCCCAGGAACTCGGCAGCCTCGGCACCAGATAGCAGCTTCTCTTCTAACTCGCTCACCTGACTCGCTCACCTGATTCATTCTTCTGGCCATCGGCTCGGCCTTTCTGGGTCTGATTACTCTAATATTCCCTGTACCAGTGTACATAATGACATTAAATAATCAACATATCAATCCTGTAAGTGTTCAGAAAGGAGCCGCTGATAGCGCCGGCACGCTCTCAATCAATCAAAAGATTAACGAAGCGATGTCTTGATTCCTTTCAATCAATATATCAATATAAGAACAGGTCCACTGGACCAGATTAAAATCAGAACCGTCTCAAGCAAATTAGAGGTGAGGCCAATGCATCAATCCAAGTCCGAGCAAATTAGCGAGCTGGAAAAGTCCTGGGCTACGGAGCCCAGATGGCAGGGAATCAAGAGAAGCTACAGTGCAAAAGAAGTAGTGAATCTGCGCCCTTCTATTAAGGTCGAACACACACTGGCCCGCAAAGGAGCCGAAAAATTCAGCGAACTGCTTAAAAGCGACGCTTATATAACAGCTCTTGGTGCAATGAACGGCTCACAGGCTGTGCAAATGGTAAAAGCCGGGCTCAAGTCTATTTATCTGAGCGGCTGGCAGGTAGCAGCCGACGCCAACAGTGCCAAACAAACCTATCCGGACCAGAGCCTATATCCGTCTAACAGCGTGCCTGAACTGGTAAAACGCCTGAACAACGCCCTGATGCGTGCAGATCAAATCGAATCATGCGAGGCTAAAAGCCAGACTCACGAAAAAACCTATTGGTATGCACCAATAGTTGCCGACGCAGAGGCCGGCTTCGGAGGACCACTGCACGCCTTTGAACTCATGAAAAGCATGATCGAAGCCGGTGCAAGCGCAGTGCATTTTGAAGACCAGCTTGCTTCCGAAAAGAAATGCGGGCACTTAGGAGGCAAGGTGCTGGTTCCGACCTCACAGTTCATTCGTACGCTCACAGGAGCCAGACTGGCTGCAGACGTACTCGATGTACCTACATTCATAATTGCCCGCACAGACGCACTTGACGCAACGCTTATGACTTCCGATATCGATCCTGAAGATGCACAGTTCCTTACAGGAAAACGCAGTCCTGAAGGCTACTTTTATGTAAAAAACGGCATTGAATCGGTAATCGCAAGGGCGCTGGCTTACGCTCCCTATGCAGACCTGCTCTGGTTTGAAAGCTCCAGACCCGATCTTGAAGAAGCTGAGAAATTCGCACAAGCCATACATGAAAGATTCCCCGGCAAGCTGCTTGCATACAACTGCTCACCGAGCTTCAACTGGAAGAAGCATCTTGACGAAAAAACCATAGCTGAGTTCAACAAGCGACTTGGCGAACTCGGGTTCAAATATCAATTCATAACCCTTGCCGGCTGGCACGCAACCAATATGAGCGCATTCATTCTTTCAAGCGCTTACGCAAAAGAAGGAATGCCTGCATATGTGCGCCTGCAGGAAGAAGAATTTGCAAACCAGAGCCAGGGCTACACGGCAGTGAGGCACCAGCAAGAAGTGGGCACAGGATATTTCGACCAGGTGCTCATGGCGGTAACAGGCGGTCAGGCTAGCACCGCCGCTCTTGAAGGTTCAACTGAGGAAGAACAGTTTGAAACTGTGCAATTCGAAAATAGATCAGTCGAGGAAAGCTCATCTGAAAAAGAGCCCAGTGAAAAGGAACGAATTCCTGAAGCAACAAAACTAGCCGCCTGTGTCTAACTGAAAGATCCAGCGAATCTCTCGTTGAAAGAATCTACCTCGATCAAATCAAAAAAAAATGCAAAAAAGAGAACCCTGCACGGAGGGTTCTCTTTAAGTTGAGGCAAAAGCTCTTGCCATTTTCAGGCTGTTGCAATACTCAACATGCAACTAGGCGTTAGCAGCAGCCGGCTCCGCTTGCTTAGCTTCAATAAGCGCATCCTGCAGTTTTTTCTCGTTCTCATGATTGAGTGAGGTTTTAAGAACCTTGCCACCCATGCCTTTGAGTTCCTCAAGCACTTTGTCCGTTGTGACTTTGCGAACAAGAATAAACAGTGCTGAACAACCTGGCTGCAGGGTATCGGAAAGCTCTTTCATGAATTTATCGTCAATGCCCACATCAGTTAGCGCGCCTGAAATTGCACCGGCACCAGCCCCAATTACAGCACCGAAAAACGGGCTCAGGAACAAGGCACCGATTAATAGCCCCCAGAAAGTCCCTGAAACCGCACCGTATGATGTCGGGTCCCACATCTGGTGCAGCTTGATTTTGCCATCCTGCTTTTTGACAGCAATAACTGCATCTTCAAGATCAATCAAATATTCTTTCTGCAATTTGAGCAGGGTCAAACGCACTTCTTCGGCTTTGTGTACATCATCATACCCAATGACAATCAACTCGCTCATGACAATCTCCTTGGCTATCGGCTATAGATGTATATATTGTCTGTGCTTTAATCCGATAGCACAGAAACTAATTATCAAATGTTCAGTATCTGCAAAGCATCCGCATTCTACAGAGGACAGCGGCTCAGTATTAGCTTACTTATAGGTACAGCACTTTACATCCAGGATTTGAATCAGGTACTAAAATCCGGCGCTTTCTAGTACGGCCTTGCGATCCAGACTTCAGACTTTAATAGGCCCCTGCCTGAGTATATGTTTTGCAGCTTCACGATATGTAAGCGGCGAAAGAACTTCTTTGTTTGCTTTCAAAAAATCCTTCACTGCTTTCGGGTCGCTTTTGCTGTATTCACGCAATGCCCAGCCCATACCTTTTTGAATGAAGAATTCTCTTTCCGGAGCCAATTTCAAACAGACGGAAAACAGTTGTTCTTGATCCGTATCTTTTTTGTGGTGCAAATGACATAAGAGGCTTGCTCGCCTTATCCACATATCTTTATCCTTCGACCATTTGTTTATAAGCGCTTTCATTTTGCGCCGCTCTTTGAGATAAGCTTCTCCAACAAGATTTGCAGAGATAGCATCTACAAAATCCCACCAGGCTCCTTCTCTAATGAGCCTTTCGTAAAGAGGAATCGAATCTGCGCATACAAAGTCCGGAAAGCTCTCTGCAAAATTAATGGCGCAATATTTCGTTTCGCGGTGACTGTCATTCCATAAAGCAAGAACTGCTTCTGTATATTCTTTGGAAGAAGCAGGTTTGAAGCTCCGTTTCATTTCTCTGAGAATCGGCATGCGATCCGGTTTTTGCACACCGTAAAAAGGCATATCTGTTTTCATATAAGCTGCCATTTCGATTGCCTTTTTGTGATCGGCAGCTTTTTTCAGTTCGCCGCAAACAAAGGCGAGAAGCCTGTCAGTTTTCATTTTCTTTCAGTCATCACTCTTTCAATCTTCATACTTTTGCTTGCGCTCTATTTTGTAGGCTTTCTCCACAAGCTTGTCGGCCTGCTTCAAGATTTTTTCGCGTTCCTTTTCTGGCAGGTTCGGAGAAAGGCTTAGATAAGCCCTTAAATGCTGTGCGGCTTCTCTTAAAGCTTCCGGACGTTTGGAAAAGAACTTTTTAAGAGCTTCTGCAAGTCCGTAATGAGCATCGGCAAGTCGCGGGTTGAGATATGCAGCATTTCTGTATTTATCGATGCTGCTTGCAAGCTGTTTTTTGCGAGCCAGATCATCTGCAAAACGCAGCTCTTTATTTGCATCCTCCCTTGCTTTCGCCACAGCATCAAGACTGCGCTTCGCTCTTGCAGATGCGCCAGGCATGACGCTTGCTTTTTGAAAAGCTTCCTGAGCGCTATCGAGATCGCGATTCATAAGAGAAATATCGCCCACAGCCAGAAGCTGCTGCAAATCACCGGTATTATTTATAACAGTCGTCATTTGCTGTTTTGCTTCATCGTATCTGAACTGGGCAGTAAGTGCTTCTGCATAGGCAATTCTTTCCGGATCGTTTGTAGGCACCCCTATTTGATTTAAATCCACTGTTTTTCCTGACATAGCTCTGAACTTGGCATCTACCAGTCGCAGCTCCATGTCGTTGGGATTCATTTTGATTGCCTGCTGAATCATGCCCTCTGCTGCTTCATAGTTATTCGACATGAAAAAAGCACCGTTTGCTTCTTTCTGCGCCTTGAGCACATAAGCCCTGGTCATGCCCTTAGCAGCTTCTACATTGGCAGGATCTAATTGCTGCATTACTAGTGTGTATTCTTTAATTGCAATGTCCAGTTTTTCAAGCTTCAAACAAATGTCGGCAACGCGCATGTGCAAGGGCACGCTGTTTTGATTAAGCTCGATGCCGGAGCGCAACTCGGCAAGCGCAAGTTCCAGATCGCCTCTTTCTTCGCGAATATCAGAAAGATGCAAATAAGCATCGGCTGTTTCAGATTTTATGAGAATGGCTTTTTGATATGCGGCAATCGCAGCATTGTAGTTTTTCTGCATCCGATAAGCATCACCAAGTGCGGTTTGTACCGGCGCGCTGTTAGGTTTCAAATAAAGTGCCGTGTTCAGTTCTTTCAGAGCCGCATTTGCATCTCCTTTTGCAAGATAAACCCTGCCGAGGCCGAAATGAGCTGTCGAATTTGAAGATCGCAATCTGATTGCATCTTTGAAATCAGATTCGGCTGCCGCCACATTATTCACTCGCATCTGAGTTAGACCACGCTGGGCATAAGCCTGAGAGAACTTGGGGTCTGAATCGATTGCTTTCCCGAAACTTGCAATCGACTCAGGATAACGCCCCTGTTCTTTTTGAACCATGCCAAGCACAACATAGGCTTCCGGGCAGCCCGGATCTTTGGATAGAGCCTTGCGGCAGCCCGCCTCGGCAGAGGCCAGCATGCTCGTTCTTTGTTTGATTATGGTCATTGAACTTGACTGCAGCCTGTTTAGAGTAACGAAGGCTTTTCCCACATGAGCAAGCGGAAAGTTAGGATTTACTGCAAGTGCTTTATTGAATTGCTGATCGGCACCATCAAGCTTAAACTGAGCTGCAAGCGCAAAGCCTAGCCCGGTCAAAGCTACTGTGTTTTTTGAATTTTGATTCAGAGCTTTTCTAAATGCACTGGCAGCCTCGTCAAGCTTTCCCTGAAGCAAAAGCTTCTCGGCAGCCGCGTCGCTTGCGCTCAGCTTGCCCTTAAATAGCCTGTCTCTAAAAGCCGTTTCTGCCTGCCGTTTTACTGTTGCAGTTGATTGCTTGGCTTTTGCTCCCTGTTTGGAAGATGCAAGCACTGCTCCATCGTTGCTAAGCAGTAGAAGCGCAAATGCAATTGCTGCAGTACTTGAGATAAGCTTATTTTGCGTTGCCATGAACTAGCCTCCAGAATTCATGGCAATTTTATGATTAGTCTTACTCTTTTTGCAAGAATGCTATTGTAAGCATTTCTCCGGCAACAATACCAAGCCCGGCTCCGATAGTTCCGCCGATTTTCATGCCGGTTATCGCACCAGGTACGTCGGCTACAATGAAACCGATGGTGCCGCCGGTCATTGTTCCGACACCATATCCAATGAACCCCAGGGTTCCACCCAGACCAACGGCAGCACCGACAGTAAGAGCAATGTCAGAATATCCGGAAAGTTTCGGATCAGGTCTGAAATTGCTTTTGCTGTAATCCGGTCTGTAAGCATTTGCTAGCGCTTCATCTAAGAGGCGGTTTTCCTGGGGTGCTCCGGTGTTCTCTTCGTCGAGTTCTTCCACGCGCTGCGTATCCCCACCTTGATGGAGTAATTCGGGCATAGTTATTCCTCCTCTGCTCCCACAACTGAGCAGACAATCCTTCTAATACTTATCCCCACTTATAGCCGTAAAAAGCATAGCTTGGGATTGTGGAATTTTCGAACCTCATTCACTGGTTATTTTTGCAGGAGCTCAACTAATTTGCACAGCCGGGTTCAATACCTTAGTTACGAGTTCCTGGGCTTCCTTTTGAATTTGCTTGAGATGCTCGCTGCCTTTAAAACTCTCAGCATAAATTTTGTACACGTCTTCTGTTCCCGAAGGACGTGCGGCAAACCAGCCATTTTCCGTCACTACTTTTAAGCCACCGATTGCTGAATTATTTCCCGGAGCCGCCGTAAGCTTGTCGATGATTTTCTCACCTGCAAGTTCGCTTGCGGTGATCTGATCTGCAGAAAGCTTTTTGAGCTTGGCTTTTTCTTCTGCGTTAGCAGGTGCATCAATGCGCTCATACACTGGAGAGCCGAATTCAGCAGTTAATCTATCATAATGCTCCGATGGGCTCTTTCCTGTGGCAGCTTTTATTTCGGCAGCAAGCAAGCACATAATCAGCCCGTCTTTATCGGTGGTCCAGACGGAGCCGTCAAGCCTCAAGAAAGATGCTCCGGCGCTTTCCTCACCGCCGAATCCGACAGAACCGTCAAGCAATCCGTCCACAAACCATTTAAAACCGACCGGAACTTCGATGAGCTTGCGGCCCATTCTTTTTACGACCCTGTCGATCATGCTGCTTGAGACCACGGTTTTACCTACTGCCGCGCCTTTGCTCCAGTATGGTCTGTTTTGATACAGATAATCAATTGCAACGGATAAATAATGATTCGGATTCATCAAACCAGCTTGCGGTGTAACAATTCCGTGGCGATCATGATCGGTGTCGTTTGCACAAGCAATCTCATATTGATCTTTGTGAGCAACAAGAGCAGCCATCGCATATGGTGAAGAGCAGTCCATTCGGATTTTGCCATCCCAATCTACTGTCATGAATGAAAATGTCGGATCAACAACTGTGCTTATCACATCCATATTGAGCTTATACTGCTCGGCTATGCGCGGCCAGTACGCAACCCCGGCACCACCTAATGGATTCACGCCAATGCGCACTTTAGAAGACGAAATTAAATCCATGTTTATGACTTTTGCAAGCTCGTCTGCATAAAGTTTCAAATAGTCAAACTTATGCGTTGTATCTGCAGATATTGCTCTTTCGAAGCTGATTCTTTTTACTTCTTTCAAGCCGTTTTTCAAAATCTCATTTGCACGTTTTTCAACAAGAGCGGTTATTTGAGTGTCAGCAGGACCGCCGTTAGGAGGATTGTACTTGAAGCCACCGTCCTGGGGCGGGTTATGCGATGGAGTAACTACAATGCCGTCTGCCAGTCCGCTCGTTTTGCCTTTGTTGTATTTCAAAATTGCAAGTGAAACTGCAGGAGTCGGAGTATAGCCTCGCTGGGCATCAATCATCACATTGACTTCGTGGGCGGCTAGAACTTCAAGAGCCGAGACAAAAGCAGGCTCGGACAGGGCATGGGTGTCGATGCCAAGATAAAGCGGCCCGCTGATTTTGTTTTCCTGTCTGTATTCACAAATAGCCTGGGTAACAGCAAGAATGTGCTCTTCGTTAAAAGATCGTTTGAACGCAGAACCTCTGTGCCCTGAGGTTCCAAAAGCAACTCTCTGCTCGGCGACCGCCGGGTCCGGTTTGTCGCTGAAATAAGCAGTCACCAGCTTGGCAACATTAACAAGCATGCCCACAGGAGCAGGTTTACCGGCAAGTTCGTTCAGCATCATCACTTTCCCCACTTAATCAAAGCAAAAATCAATGATAGCGCCTCTAAGGCAAAAGAGTCCCGGACTTAATGATTATGCTAAACTTGAGCCCCCGAAAGCCGCTCTCAGCTCGAAAACTGACTTAAAATATGAGATGGAAGCCAAGACTGTCCTTTATTTTGATGCTTATTTCAATCACCTAGTTCAAAAAATGATAAACAGAACCATATCAATAATCCTGCACTCCGCACTCTGCTTCTTGCTCTTTCTATCGTTTACCGGTTCAGTAAAGGCTTCCGAACCGGCGACACTTTCTGTAAAGAGCAGCGCAATTGCAGACGGCACTTCAATCGCAAAAAAATACACCGGCGATGGCGAAGATTTTTCACCGCCGCTTTCATGGTCTAAGGGACCGGCAAATACTAAAAGCTACGCCATATCATGCGAAGATCCGGATGCACCGGTCGGTACATGGTGGCACTGGATTATTTTCAATCTTTCGCCCAATACGACATCACTCGCTGAAAACGTGCCTAAAGTGGCGCTGCTTCAAAACGGCGCCAGCCAGGGATTAAACGACTTCGGCAAATACGGCTACAACGGACCGGCTCCCCCCGGCGGAAAAGTGCATCACTATTTATTCAAAGTAGTTGCACTTGATACAACCCTGAGCCTCAAGAAAAACGCTGATAAAAACGCTTATGAACAGGCGATCAAAGGTCATGTGCTTGCACGCGGCGAGTTAACAGGCACCTACAAACGATGATCTCAAGAGGAGGCGCTGCTGTTTAGATCACTCGCTTTCACCTTGAGCTTGCTTACAAGCTTTCACCTTTGCCTGAGCTGTATAAATGCGGCACAAGCGCAAGCAAGCCCGGACACGGCTGCTAAGAATAAGAGCGCTGCAAAGAATAAGTCAGAGCTTTACGGAAGAATCGAGCAGCTTGTGGATAAAAAAGGAGCAAGTCTGCCTCAAAAGCTGCAAACCCTGCTGCCTATACTTGATCTGAGCAAGCCGGATAAAAATTCCGAAACGCGACTTATTACCGGTCACATAGTTAAGTCTTTTCCACTTGCCTGGGAAGGAACCTGGAAAGGTACTGTAGTAGTAAAGAAAAAAGAAAATATCGAGATGAGCTGGTTGGGACAACCGGCGTCCACCTACAGATCCTGCCAGTTTTTTAAACCCGGTTCAAGGCTCTCCTTGTTGCTCAGGTTCAACCGTGACGGCGACAGGCTTTCTTTGAGCGCTCCTGTTGCAAGCGGAACTTTCAAGCATGCTCAGGATCTTATAAAAGCCATTCTTGTAAAAACAGGAGAGCAAGCTTCTTATCCAGGCTCAAACCCACTATTGAGGCTGGGTGTCTCAGACGAGCTTGATGACTCGACCCTGCCCGTACAACGAGCCGAATCATTCTCCTTCGGCAAAAGATACGGGCCGAGTGCCGGCGGTAATTTCGTGGAAAGCGAAATACTGTCAAATGAACTGCATGAACTGGCCCCTGGTGTAATCGAGCAGGATCTTGTAACTTCATCGACAAGCCAGAGCCTATACGGCTCCGGCTCACCTGCTCCTTCTTCGTCATTTGGTGAGTCTGTGGTCCGACTCTCCAGGCAGGACGATAAGCTACAACTCACTCTGGCTTATGTTTACTATCAGAAAGATGGTTTTTGTGTAGGCAAATGCGTGCTTGAAGGCATTCTTGAAAGAATAGGTGATTGAGCATGCCGGAAATTCTCGGAATTCTAAAGAGAAAGCAAAGATTATCTCAAATCCTGCTTCCGGCAAGTTCAGTTCTTCTGCCGTTTTTTCTAGGGATTTTGATTGAATCGCAGGCGCATAATACGGGCTCAGCAGAAGCTACCGCTGATCTGCTTTCACAGGCACGCACCAGTTACGAAAGTATCAACTACAAGAAAGCCATCAAAGAGTTGCATCTCTTTCTTGAAAAACATCCTCAAGACAAAGAAGCCATGCGACTGCGAGGAAAGTCATATTTAGCCGAGTCGGATTTTGCAAAAGCAATTGAAGACTTTGAAGCGGCCGGAACAAGTCCAGGGCCGTTAGAAGAAGCCATGGCGAATCAGGACAGGGTCGATCAAAATGACACGGAAAATCTTGATTATCCCGACTGGCTAGAAGCACTTGTTCTCTTGTATACAGCCAGGCTTCAGGCAGAACACGGTGAAACTGACAACGCGCTGAGACTCTGCCAGAAGGCTCTTGCAAGAAAGCCCGTCTTTCCGGAATGCTTGTCTTTAAAAGCAGATATTCTCATGAAAGAGAATAGATTATACGAAGCAGAAGAGCTTTACAGGCAGGCCGTGAGCTTGCGACCGGCCGACTGGCATTTCTGGTACGGATTTGCCGGCATTCTGGAAAAGCAGCAAAAGCTGAGCGCCGCTCTTTTATCTCTTGACCGGGCGCTAAGCTGTATAAGTTCGCCTCCCTATCCGGAGCCCAATCTGGAAGAACGCAGCCGGACTATGAAGCAGAAAAGAGACAAGCTTGCAAGACGAATTCGCAAATAAGGATTTCAGATTTTCCTTGCAGAATGCGTTATTGCAAGTTCGAAATCGAAAATCAGGAACTTGAAGCAAGCAATGAGTTTGAAGGCAGGGTTTTATCCAGAACCTTCTCCGCAGTTTCAACTCCTGCAACAGGCAAGCCTTCCGGATTGAGCAAGCCAATCTGTACAAGCACTGAAGCCTGATCCCAGTAAATATGTTCATTTGCAATCTTATCGCCTTCGAAAGTGACAATTGCAACAGTAGGCACTTTCACATACTTATGAGTTGGCTTGAGACCAGGCAAAAGAAAGTCAATTTCTCGATCATGAGTGAAACAAAAAATGAGTTCGTCTACCAGGCGATTTTCACCTATCGTCTGTGAAACAGGAATCAGCTTTGTATCAGGAGGAAGCTTCGAAATGAAATTGTCACGATAAAATTCAGTAAGTTTTTGCTTTCCGACTCCACCGGTCATGGTTGGAATGTGATTCACATAGGGTTCGTCTACCATGGTATCCATAGTAGCCGCCAGATCATGATCGTCGAACTCGTATTTGCAATGTAGCTCCCAGATTTCTTTCATTTTTTGCTGCTTTGCGCTATCCATACCGAACTCCATCTCTCAGCTTTCATAAGCATAGCTTATGAAAGCTGCTTAGCAACAGCATTGCAGCTAGCTGCAAAAGCATTTTTTCGATTTCATCCTTTTGGATGATGTTGCCGCATGTCAGAATAGCTATTATTCAAGTATAAAGAGTATGAAGAACGGCTTACCCAAGCGCAACCCTCTTGAGGGCTAGAGATAAAAGGAGTAACGCCGTTCTTTCTTTTGTGTCTCCAGAGTCTTCAGAAGGAAACACAAGTAGAATCCTGAGCGAAGTGCAGCCTCAAGATCACCAACAGGTCTTTTTGTAACAGCTTGCCCAGAATCTGCCACAACTCGGATCTAAGCTCTAATTATAGGAGCGTTGGATACGAAAGCTATGTTTATCTTATACATCTGTATTTTCATACTTGCATGCTTCTTTTCAGTAATGAACTATTGCTTGATTTCAGTGATCCTCCCATTGTTTTCCTGGTCCAGGGAAACAATTCTGTTTGTATTCAGATGGGCGAATCTGCTTTCACAATACGCTATTTGGGCGACACTCACATGGCTTAATCCGGTTAAATTCGACAGTGTCAGCCTCATTTGCAGCCTGCTTGCAATAACAGCAGCAGCAGTCTTGATCAACCATTTCGTAATAGCCTGTAGAGAATGCAACGAGCTAGTGGTGATTCGTGACTCTGCTCAACGTTGCATGCGCTGCTCAATCAGTAACAGCATTGAAAATAGCAGCCCGGTCTCGCCAGGAAGGCGCATTTTCATCGGGCTTACAATGATTGCCCTTGCAGCATTGCTGGCTCTGGGCAGCCAGACAGCTTTCTACTATCCCACATTTATGCTTACAATTGCCTGCGCGGGTCTGGCTGCTGGCGGCTTCTATATCATGCTGCGCTCATAAACTTCGACTCTTCTTGCTCCTGTATTTTCTTCAAGAATCCGCCACTGGTACGTCGCTTCAATGGCATCTATAAAATAGCGATCATGACTGACTACGATGAATGCACCCTTATAATTGCAAAGAGCCTCCTCCAGTTTCTCGATAGCTTGAAGATCCAGATGGCTTGTAGGTTCATCCAGAACCAAAAGATCAGGCTTAAGAGCCATGAAAGCCGCGAAATTCAATTTCACCCTCTCCCCCATGCTCAGAAAGCGAAGCTGTTTATGGCTATCGTCTCTGGCAAACTCAAATCTATGCAATAAGCCGCGAAGTTCTCTGTCATTCAATTTTGGGTCACTGGCATTTTTCAGCATCTCAGAAAGAAACTCAAGCACAGTGGTTTCTTCATTGTTCTGCCCAAGCATTTGGGGTAGGAAGCAAAATGAAAGACCTTCTTTTCTGTATAATTTTCCCGAAAGAGGGGTTTTCAGCCCAAGAAGCAAATCAAGAAGCGTTGACTTGCCGCTACCATTGTTGCCGCTCAGAACTATGCGTGCAGAACCCTTCAGCTCCAGGTTCAACGATTCGAAAAAAAGATTGCCGCCGCCGGCATCAAAGCTAAAACAGAGATTTTCAGCACTGATAAGACAACTGTCATAGAGCTTGCATCCAGCAAGATCAATACGCATGCCCGGCCCTCTGCCTACCGGCTTTTCAATCTTTTCTTTTTCAAGCATATGATTGAGCCGTGTTTCTCTGGCTTTGGCTTTAGCAGCTACTTTCTTTGCACGCCCGCGAATATAATCGTTGACGGTCCGGTTTTCGGTATTGCTTGCCTGCTCCTTTACCTGCCTGATGTCTTCAGTCAGGCGTTTAAGTTTTCTTTGCTGAATGTTGTATTCTCTCCACTGTCTTGCTTCCTCTGCTTCTTTGTATTGTTTATAGAAAGAATAATTGCCTGAATAATCAAAAATACGCGAACTAGTAGTATCAATTTCAAGTGTTCTTGTGCAGAGCTTATCAAGAAATCTGCGGTCATGAGAAACAATAATGCAAGCAGCACGTTTTTTGCTCAAGGCAGTTTCCAACCATTCAAGAGCCTGCCTGTCCAGAAAGTTGGTCGGCTCATCCAGCAATAGTAAGTCAGCATCGTCAATCAAAACACGAGCAAGCGCAAGCCTGCTCTTTTGCCCTCCGCTCAAATGCGCTATCGGCGTACTCAAATTGAGGCTATCGTTTCCCAGTCCCAGACCCTCAAGAAGCTCATCTAGCTTAGCTTCAAAAGCATAGGCTCCGCAGTCTTCAAATTTTTCAAGCGCATTTAAATAGCTGGCTAAAAGCTCTGGATCGTCAGGACTTTCAGAAACTGAATTCTCCAGGTGTTTTACTATTGAGGCGGCCTTGAAAAATTCGCCGGCAAGATACTCTGCGCAATTGATTGCTTCTTGACTGCAAAACTCCTGGGCTAAGTAGCTTATTTTTGGAGAAGTGAAGTAGCTGAGCTTTCCGCTGTCGGCTTTTAAAATGCCTGCAATAATTTTCAAGAGAGTGCTTTTACCTGAGCCATTCGGACCCAGTAGAGCTAGTTTCTCGCCACATTCAATTGATAAGGAGAATTCGCTGAATAAGAGCTTTGATCCAAAATATTTCTCAATATCATCCACACGTAACATAAAGATACTCCTGTAAAAATGTGGCTAAAGGAAAAGCAAAACTTTGCAGCGCAATACAGCGCTTTTCTTGAAAAAAAAACAAAAGCGCGGCAGCATTTTAATCTGCCAGTAATCGATAGCCTGCCAGAAGTAACCGGAGTCGAATCTATCTAAGATGGCTGATGCTTGAAACTAAAACAACGCGAACGCCGGCTATTGCCGCGGAAAAGCAAAAGACGGAATCGCGATTACAAGCCATAAGCAGCCACTTAGCTCATGACGCTCAGGTCTGAACTGGCTGGAAATTCCTGTGCCTGAATCAGCGATTTGTCTTAATCCACACCGGCGTAGTTCCTCAAAAATAAATTGAATGATGCAAGCGTGCAAAAACCTCACGCCTATCTAATTGAATATACTATAAAACAGCCAGCACTGTAAAGAGATTATAACAGGGCTCAGCCGCGGCGCATGCTAAGCAAAAGCCCCGCAAGCACAACGGCAATTCCGACCCAGACTTGAGCGCTCAAAGTGATTTGTTTTTCCAGAAACATATCAACAACAAGAGCAAGTACAGGAATCACAAAAGAAAGAGTTGAAATAGCCATCAAACTGATACGCTTGATCATATACAAGAAGAAAAGGAATGCAAGAACTGAACTCATTATTGCCATATAAAGCACTGCCGAAAACGGTGCAAAAGCAATTGGAAAGAAATTGACTTTTTCACCGCTCAATAAAAATGCAATCCAGATTGGAATATCAGTAGCAAGCAAAAGCAAGGCGCCAGAAAGCAACGGATGCAATTGCGAAGCGCGCCCCTTCAAGCAGACATTCGACAGGCTAACGAAAAAGGCAGCAAGCAGAGTGAGCCCAACTCCTGCAACTTGAGCACCAGCAACATTCATCCGGTCGTGACAAACAAGCGCGACGCCGGCGAGGCTGACAAGAAATCCAATAATCGTTTGTTTTCGTATTTTCTCAAGGCCTGTAGCTGCCACCATACATGCCACCATTAGAGGCGAGGTCGACATGAGCACGGCCGCAAGCCCTCCTGAAATAACACACTCAGCATAGTAAATGGAGGTCTGGTAGAAACCGTGAAAAAGACCGGCAATGCTTACCCAGATAAGTTCGGACTTTGTCGGCGGGCTGATTTTTCTGTGGAAAACCAAAGCCAGAAAAGCGTAGATCAAAAGAGCAATAAAGAAGCGCAGGGCAGCAGCAAAGGTCGGTGGGTAGCCGTCACCAGGTTCAACTGAGATACGCACTGCAAACCAGGTGGTGCCCCAGATCAAACTGCAAAGTGCATAGCAAATGCCAACTCTTAATCGTACTTTCCTTGCTTCGGATGCTGCTAAAACACTATCTACACTGGCGTCTAACATTTCCTTTAGCGAACCAGTGTTCCACCAAGATCAGCTATTGCTTCTTCCAGTTTTTTCAGCTTCATGCGTCCGTCAATGCTGTGGTCGTGAAGCCACATGCCGATACTGTCTATGATGTTTGCTCTCATAAAAATAGTTTCGAGCTGAAGATGCCCGAAGCTTCCTTTCCATGCGATTCTCATATCGTTCGAACGCATGTTCATCATCATATCCGTAAGATGCTTCGGCAAAACACACTTGTCGTTACTGCCCTGAATCACAAGCATTGGAAGACGAGGGCTTGTGTTTTTGCACCACTCGATTGTTTTGTCTACAAAAAGATCGGTTGCAATCAAGTCTTTTATTTTGATGCCCTTCAAAATGAAAGGATCATCTTTCATTTCGTTTGAAACCTCAGGCCTTTCCGAAACAAGATCTGTAAAGAAGTTGTTGAGGTTAACCAGATGGTGCGAAGTAACAAGGGCCTTCAGACCCGCTTTGATGTCTTGCGGGCTTGCATACATTTTAGGGTTCACTCGAACTGCAGGTGCAGATAGAATTACACCGGTTACGAGATCCGGATGCTCGCTTGCCAGCCTGATGCAAAAAGTGCAACCAAGGCTTTCTCCCAGAACCATAATCGGAAGATCAGGGTACTTGGCTCTAATTGCCTGCAATATTTTAGATATGTCCTGATAGCTCAATTCATGAGCAATTCCAGTAAGCTCTCCTTTTTGTTTCTCGCTGCCGTCATCATTAAAGTGACAGGCGCCGAAGCCTCTCATATCGGGTGCAACAAAGCCAACACCATTTATTGCCATGGTGCGAGCAAGCACGCGATAACGGCGTCCATGCAAGGTGAGTCCGTGTATGCCTAAAATAATAGCTCTGAGCTTGCCGTCGGCCGGCATCCACTGGTATGTCGGCAGGCTGGAGGCACCGGCAAAATCGCCACCCTCTGTATATATGTATTTCGCCGCAACTTCAGGATTCATTTTTTCGACATAAGGCGGAGGCATTGTTGATTCGCCGGCCTTAACCGGCAAAATCGATGTAAAAGCTGAAAGTGCAACGGCACTGCAAAGTATGGAAATCACTTTTTTGCAACCATCTTGACTTCCGGCTTTTCCGGTTTTCATTGTTTTCATATGCGGAAAGCGCCCCCGTTAAACAAACGAATGAACCATGCAAGTTCAAGTTAAAGATACAGGGTCAGAGAATATCATGAAAACCTCAGCAAGCACCTGTAGCAACAGTTAAACCTTATGAAGACTCAGTTAAGCCGAGAAGCAGGCAGTCAGCAGAGAAAAATGAATTCTCGATGAATAGAAGCCCGAAGACGCCCGAAAACAAATACATACAACCCGTAGACTAAAGCCAGTAACACTACAAAGGAGATAAGACAGCCACCTCCTGACAGCCTGCGGCTTTGATTCAGGTTCATTGCTTAACTTAAAGAACTGGCATAAAGAGGCGCTGTCGTTAACAATTGACAAACTGGCCGAGCGTGGCAACCTGCTTCTGCGCTTGTAAAGCAGGCAGAAGCAAAAAAAAAAACAACCATCACTGTCTTGAGACTGGAGAAAATCACAATGCGGAAACAGATTCGTCACCATTTGCTTCTTTCAGCGCTTCTTGCATTGATACCTATAATGGGCCAGTCTGAGCAGATCGTTTATGCAAAAGTTGCAGCAGCTCAAGAAAAGCCACAGCAAGTCCAGAAAGAGCAGGGCGTGGAATCTGAGAATGCATTTGACGATCTGCAATCGAAGGTTTTTGTTCTTGTAATGAACGGCAAATATGACGAAGCCAAACCAATAGTCAAACAAGCAATAAAAACGGAAAAAATCGAAAGCCGAAAAATCGACCTTATTTACTTGCTTTCGGCAGTAGAACGTATGGAGTCGAATTACAAAGACGCCCTTGCAAACCTGAACACCGTGTTGAAAGCTCAAAAAGAGCCCAAGAGCCAGGCCGACTATAAAGATCTTGCTTTAATAGAAAAGAGAATCGGAGAATGTTACTGGGGCTTGCGCCAGAGCAAAAATGCGCTGCCTCATTTTTTTGCAGCACTTGCAGCCTGTGAAGCGCTGCCAAAAGACGATCAACTTACCGCATCCATTCTTGAATCAATTACAGGCATTTACACTTTCGAAAAGAATTATGCTGATGCTGAAAAATATGGCGTGCGTAATTTGCAAATTGCAACCGAACGAGCCGATAAATCAAAATCTCTTGATGATGTAGGTTCGATGTTCTGGGCGCGCTTGCAACTCCTGAGTATTTACCGAAACACAGGACAGGAAGACAAACGAAAGAAGCTTGCCCAGGAGGGCGAACCACTGCTCAATCAGCTATTGACCATGAGAGCAGAAATGGACAAGAGTGAAGACCTTTCCGATCTTGACAAATACAAACAACAGTTTGAGCAACAATATATTCAGCAATATCATCCAAAAACTCCGGCAGAATATCTCTGGCTTGCAAGCGAATTCAGGCTGCGAACCCTGCCGCTAATTCAATGGCCTTCACAAGAACAGCCAGCCAAAGCCGCGATTCTGTGTATACACGGGCTGGGTCTCGATAACAGATCATTTACAGGCTTCGGCCATGAAATGCAAAAGAGGGGTTACAGCGTTTACGCCATGGACGTGCGGGGATTCGGTTCATGGCTCAGCTCGCCCGGTCAGGAGGACGTTCATTTCGATGATACGGTAAAAGATATCGGCACCGTGCTTCACCTGATCAAAGAACGCGAAAACAATTTGCCTGTATTTCTGCTCGGTGAATCGATGGGCGGTGCGATTGCCCTGAGAGGAGCTGCTGCTCAGGGCACAAATATAGCCGGAGTTATTTCTTCGGTTCCTTCAGCAGAACTTTTTCAACAAAGACGCATGAGCATGAGCGTCGCCTTTCACTTATTGCAAGGAGGCAAAAACAAGCCGTTTCGCGTTGGCGACATGGTTGCCGAAGGCGCCACCTCAAATGAGGAGCTGGCAAAAAAATGGAAGAACGATGCCAAAGCAAAAATGGAAATGTCGCCAAAAGAACTGATCAAATTTGCAGTCTTCATGCGCACCACTAAAAAAGAATGTGAAAAAATCGAAAAAACCCCGGCGCTTTTGATCCAGGGGCTCAAAGACAAGCTGGTAAAGCCGGCTGGAACCGTAGAGCTTTTTGAAGCAGTAAGCAACGATGACAAAGCCTTGCTATTGCTCGGCACTTTCGATCATTTGATTTTCGAGACCTTCAAACCATCCAAATTTCTTACTGATGCAATTTGCACCTGGATGGAAGGGTGCTGCACCAGAGCGAATCAAAATAGAGGTGTAAGCACTGGTCTTCAAAATTCCGGACAGGGGAGCAATTAAGGCACCAGCATAAGCGTAACAATAATCATATCTGTCACTGATATGATCAGCGGAGCTTACCTATATTGCTGGTCCGGCAGTTCACTTTGTTTATAAGATCGATGCTGCCGTCCGGATTTACACGTAAAGTTTCCACGCCCGTACCGCCGGGACCGTGGACATCCCAGAAAGCGTGCTGAGTAGCAATAAAGTTGGCGTCCTTGATGATTTCTCTTGCATCAGGATCAGCAAGCACACGAGCCATTTGCGCCTGTACATCCGGGTCATTGCCTACACGAAGAGCATTTCCCAGGTTGGTGGCCAGATCCAGCTGTGGCAGGTTTAAGACCTTTCCAACTTTATTGACGCTGCAATTTTCTTTGTTAATGAGATCCACGCTGTTGTCCGGATTTACCCGCAGGGTTTCAACTCCCGTGCCTCCGGGGCCGTGGACATCCCAGGGCGCGTGCTGGGTAGCAATAAAATTGGCGTCTCTGATAATTTCATTTGCATTCGGGTCGCATAAAACCGCAGCCAGGCGTGCGTGAACATCTTCGTCATTACCTACTCGAAGAGCATTTCCCAGATCATTTGCTTTTACCCACTGTCCAAAATCCAGCATTAGTGTTCTCCTTGCTTTATTTAAGCTCGATAAGTCTTAGCCTAATCATCAATTGGGAAAAATGACGGAAAGAATTGTGACCGTCTCGTGTACGAGGAGAGTTTCTGGGGGAAATCTACGCAGATTCGTATTTAGCGTTTTTGCATAATGCATAATGCCGATTTGCTCTAAAGTTCAGTCCGCCTATAGGAGTAAGGTTCAGTCTTTCATTTTTGCAATGGGCCTAAATTAGTGGGTTCATGTAAATCAATCAGGCAATTTGGCAACTTTTTTTGCAGAAATTCTGCATCTGTCTGGCTGATGTCTGATTCGAATAAGTGCAATCTGAGTAACTTCCTATAATGAGCTAGAACCTTAACCTCAGCATGTCCTAGCCCCCTTACACGTTCCAGCGACAATCGACGAAGATTAGGCAGTGATGCCAGCGCTTGAAAATCTATTGCGGTTAGCGTCAACCCGTTCAGACTGAGATATTGAAGATTCTTGCTCCTACTAAGTTTCTTAATGTCAACAGAGTGAATATTCGTATTACCTAAATCCATAAAGGTCCATCTATTGGAAGGAAAAAAACTTCTATTCACAGGCAGCTTGCAATTCACAAAAGAAATTCTTTCTATTTTTGGCAATTTGCAGATAGCTCTAAGACCCGCTTCCGAAAGGTCGTTTCCTGAGACATCCAGTTCTTTAAGGAGGGAATGTTCTGCGAATTCCTTAAAACCATCTCCATGAATCTCAGTATTGCTACAATAAAAATATGTAAGGTGCGGCAACTCAGCAAGCATCTCCAAACCTTTATCTGTAACTTTAGTATTGTTTATCCTAAGAGCAGTAACTTCCTTGCAATGCTTGAGATTAGGAATTCCAAGGTCAGTCACTTTTGTGCTGGATACATCAAGCTGCTCTATGGAAACATCTTTATCCAAAAATCCGAGACCATTATCTGTGAAATTGCAATCGGAAAGGTTGAGCTCTCTCATGCGCAATTTTTCTGCTTTGGGTCTACTCAAAATCGGTTGAATCATATATACATGAAACCAGTTATCTGGATCCGTCTTAAGATTGCAATAAAGAAATCGTAGGTTGGGAAAAGGTGCTAGCTTTAGGAATTCAGGTGCTGTACATCGCGTTCCACTTATGTCCAAACCTAAAAGCCTAGTAAACCTTGTAAGTAGCGGTAGATTTTGATCGCCAAATCTCGTTCTACACAAAGAAAGAAATTCTATATTGTCTGCAACCTTTACATAGTTCAAGCAGGATCCGCTCATGTCAGCATCTATTAAGTCTAGGAATCTTAGCTTCGGCATTTCCTCAAGAAACTGCAAATTCTCGTCAGAGAAATTCATTTCCATTCTAAGAGTTTCAACAGAATGAGCCAATCGAAGTGCATGAAAATCACTTTGCGATAGATTGCAGTGAAATAAGTGAAGGTACTGAACCTTTAGTCTTGAAAAAAACTCAAGCAACGCACCCGGTTCAAAATCACAATTCAGCATCATTATTATCATGTGATTTAACTCGTGGCGGTCCTCATAGGCCTGTACAACTGGCGCCAACACTTGCAAATAAGATCTCATTTTCTCCAAAGTAACGTGTCCGCACAATTGAGGCACAGGATTATGATGAAAACAATCATCATCAATTTCTGATCGAATGCTGGGAGGTACCTTTTGTTGATCTATGCTGCTATCTGAACCTATCGATTGATTAAGGCATGCCAGGATAATCAAAAAAGCTGTCGGAAGGCTTTTCGACCATGAATGAATGATTCGGCTTCGTAGAGTTTCAGCCTGCAAATACTTAAGATTTCGATAGAGGTCATTCAATTGCGGTACTTGCCACGAATTCAGAAGATTTTGTCAAATGTTGTGTTCCACAATTTTCAGGCAGCCTCCTCTCTGATACC
>CAZTQO010000022.1:0-103631 GCA_964615655.1 uncultured Candidatus Obscuribacterales bacterium
TTGTGCTGAAAACTCGTCGATACGCGACGGACTGATGGTATTAAAGCTCGATACTGAAAATATCCTGTCTTTTTGAGGATCATATGCAAGACAGATGCACTTAAAGCCACCGGGAGCAAAACTATCAAATGATTGCATCAACTGAATTTGCTTCGATTCCGTATTATACGAAAGGAAATGTTCCTTGCCATCAGCCAGCCAAGCAGAAAGAACTAAACGCTTGCGCTTGCTGTCATAGCAAATTGCATGAACTGAAAGCCTGGCAGGGGCATTCACTTTCCTTCCCTGCCTGTCCAGCCATTGCATTTTTTCAGGCTCTAAATACTCAATGAGGCTGCCTTTATGATCAGCGGTTACATTAATGAGATAAACACCGTCCGAACCTGAAACAGCATAAATCTCATTCTTGCCGGGCAAAACTGCTATCTGCCTGAATGCACGATCTTCCTTTAATTCAATCGATTCGTCCTTGGCGCCGTAACCATTGAATCTTCGTATCTCAGTCCACTCCGATGATCCGGCGTGTAAAATTCCAGGACTTAGCTTCCTTTCAAGTGCAAAGGTATCAAGACTGGAAAGAACCTGATCCACGGACTTTCGATCCGGGTCTCCGGGAGCTGCAGAATGCGGCTTTTCTTTCTTGATAATTAAATCTGGCTGGCATTCGTCTTTATCTCCGGCTGCAATGCTTTCAGTCAGTGAATTCACAAAAAATGAAACAGTCAATATACATATAATGCTGCTGCTGCTACAACTCTTTTGCATTTTCAGCCACCGACTTCAAGATAAACAGCTTCATAATATGGAATTTTCTCGAGATCGGTAAAAATACGCCCGTCGTTGCTGCGAATTTTCACCTGGTATCTGCCAGGTTTTGCATATTTATGTCTAAAAACAAGTTGTTTAGCTTTCAGCATTGAGCCTTTTAACGGAAGCGGCTTAAGTGCTTGTACAGGCGGACTTCCGTCACCCCAATCAAGAATGTATGAAAGGTCATCAACATGGTAGCTCATATAGGAAACGCTTGCCTCAAGCGGCCTGCCTTCCGGCTCGATTATAAAAGCCTTTAGATTATTGCTCTTAAATTCGTCAGTCATGGTAAAAGCCTTCGACTCTTTACTTAGAATTTGATTGCCACTCTGATCAGACACAATCATTCGGATTTTGAATTTATGATTGCCTCTGGAAAGTGATTTTTCCAGCTCAGCAAATGCCCTGAGAGAGAGCCGCTTTTCTTGCTCTTCAGAGTTAAAACTAATGTTCTTCAATTCGTCCATACCAATGAGATTGTTTTGCAGATCAAGCATTTGAAAGAGAATGTTCACGGACTTATTTGTCTGCAATCGCCATTTAATTACTGGAAATTCCTGGAAGCCGTATACTTCGTTTTTTCCGGGAGACAGAATTTCAAGACTCAGGGGCAGATTCTCAATATTGCCTCCTGAAACTTCGACAACAGCTTCAGCATACCAGTCGGTGACGCTGCCATCGTTGGGTCCATGGTGGTAGAGAAAAGCTCTTATTTTGTAAGTCCCGGGCACCGTGTAGCGGTGCCTGGACACGGAACTTTCTGCTTCACTTACTTTGCTTCCGCGCTGCGGCCAGCTGCAACCGTCGCCCCAGTCGATTCTAAGTCCGGGTCCCCAGCCGTAATAGCGCTTCGGATCAAGAGAATTTGCTTTGCTTACGAAAACAGCCGGACCGACTATTTCGACCGTGCAGGGTAAGCTATCTGTACTCTTTATGAGCTGTAATGCTTCGTTTTGGATCTGCCTGCGTCCAGCTATTGATTGAGCTTCAATTGCTGATTCTGTCATAAAAAAAAGCAAAGCCGACATAAAGAACGGAATCACAAGCACGGGCAAAATAAGCAGATAACTCAGAAAAATGCCTGGACGAAACAGGCGTTTGAACATTTCAAAAGCACCCCGATTAGTAATAGCATCATACTAATGATGCAAGCAAAAGCTGCAACAGGAAAAAGGATAGTAATACAGGAAATAGCGAGTAATCCAGATTAACTATGATTCGCCTGGCTGAGCCTGGATTTGAATAGACTTGCAGGCCTGCTATTATTAGCCTTCGGGTCCGGAGGCTGCCACAAATGATCTGGCCTGCCCGGCAGTTCGCCACAAATGAACTGGCTTAGCCAGACGGCACCGAAGCCGCAATTACGGGGATGAAGTCGTGAACAACGAGCATGAGCCAAGCCAAGAGCAAGAGCAGGAGAAAGCGCAGGAGCAAGCGCAGGAGCAATTAATAGACCAGGAACAAGAGATTTCGCCTGAGTCTATCTACAAGGATGAGGCAATCTCCGAACTTACCGGATCACTTGACGAAGCAAGAGAAATTGCAGCTGATCTCCAGGAAGAAGTAATTCTGGCAAAAGAAAGTGCTGCAATTGAAAGCTATGAAGAGCGTGAATTGAACTGGTACAAGAACATTTATCAGGGCGACAATGTTCCACAGCTTACCTGGAGAGCAGTAGCCATGGGCGGTGTGCTCGGCATGCTCATGTCAATTTCCAATTTATACACTCATATAAAGCTTGGCTGGGGCTTCGGTGTTGCCATTACAGCCTGCGTGCTTTCTTTTGTGATCTGGCGAAGCTTTATGGTTCTGATTCCCAGGCTTACTCAAATGAGCATACTTGAAAGTAATTGCATGCAATCTACAGCCTCGGCTGCCGGTTATTCAACTGGTTCCACGGTTGCCACCGCTTTTGGTGCGTATCTTTTGATAGACGGTCATCACTTGCCCTGGCAAACCTGCGCGATCTGGACACTTGTAACCGCCATGCTTGGAGTAATGCTTGCCGTTCCTATGAAAAGGCAAATGATCAACAAGGAACAACTGCCTTTTCCCTCAGGCATTGCTGCAGCTGAAACACTCAAGAGTCTATACGGTGGCTCAAAAGAAGCTATCTATCAGGCTTATTCACTTGTGGCTTCTCTTCTAATCGGTGCAGTTACAGGGGTTGCAAGCAAGGGAGATTACTGGTGGCAAAAGCTTATCGGCTTAAAGCTGCCGGAGCTCCTGCCTTTCAATATTAGTTTTCAGGGCATAAATCTGGGAAGCTTACGAGGCTTCGGCTTCGAACCAAGCCTCTTGCTGATAGCAGCCGGAATGATTGTTGGCATGCGTGTTTCGTTTTCAATGTTTTTGAGTGCGATAGTTCTTTATGTAATTCTGGGTCCCTGGCTTGTTAACAACCATATAATCGAGTCAGGGTCAAAAATAATCTCAGCATGGGCGCTCTGGACAGGAACTGCAATCATGGTCTCTTCCGGACTCACTGCCTTTGCTCTTCAGTGGAAAACCATTGTCAGAACTTTCAAAAATGTAAACGTATCAGTTGAATCAGGCGAATTAAGTGAGTCGAATGGGCCGGCAGCTGAAATTCAGGCAATGAGCAAGATGGAAGTGCCTCTAAAGTGGTGTTTGTTTGCCGGAATTCCGCTTGCAATTGTGCTTGCCATAGTTATGTATGTCGCGTTTAAGATCTCAATTCATCTGGGACTTTTTGCAGTAGCAATGAGTTTTTTACTTGCACTGGTTGCCTGCCGCGCCACCGGAGAAACAGACATCACGCCTACAGGCGCCATGGGTAAAGTAGCGCAGCTTACTTTTGCAGCACTCTGCCCGGGAAATATCACAGCCAATTTAATGACCGCAAGCGTTACAGCAAGCACTGCAATCGCATCAGCCGACCTGCTTACCGATTTGAAAAGCGGCTATATTCTGGGAGCAAATCCAAGAAAACAATTTTTCGCACAGTTCACAGGCGTATTTTTTGGTGTGATTGCAGTGGTTCCGGCCTGGTATCTGATGATACCGGACAAGGCAACTCTTGAAGCATATGATCCACCGGCTACGACTATCTGGAAAGCTGTGGCTGAGGCGCTTGCGCGCGGGATTGATTCTGTGCCGCAAACTGCTCAATACGGAATTATGGCAGGTCTTGCAATTGGTTTTGTTTTGACCTTAATAGACCACTTCTGGCCTAAATACAAGAAATTCACTCCTTCGGCAATGGGACTCGGGCTTGCCTGGGTAATGCCGTTTCAAAATGCATTTGCTTTCTTTATCGGTGCATCAATTGCAGTTATCTGGAAAAAGCTGCATTCTAAATCCGCAGACATATACACGATTCCGGTTGCCTCAGGTGCAATTGCAGGAGAGTCGCTTGCTTCAGCATTCATAGCAATAATATCAGCAATTTATGCCTTGAAATTGATTAAATTAACGGGCAAGCTTTAAGACAAGAGAAGCGAAAAAATAATACATACAGAGCAGTTCTCGAACTCAGAATGAAAGAAGACTTTGATTCTGGCAGGCATTCCAGTCGGAATTACTCTGTATGTATTCTGCCCGGAGGGCTGTTTCTCAGGTCTTGCAAAGATAGTTTTTCTGCATTAGATATGGTGGCATCTTTTGCTTTATGACACTGAAAAGGGGAAAAGTTTCTGGAGGGCAGCTTACGGCGGATGCAAGCTGTCTGCGACAACTTCTGCTTGCAATCCGGAAGATTTCAGGCTCATGCGGCTTTCTCCTTTCGTGGTTTATCAAGTGGCTTCTAACAATGGCTTTCTTGGACTGAGGAAGGAAAATTTACTCTCAAGACCGAACTGCGTGCAGGCGTGCACGCTCAGGCCTGTATGGATGGGGCAAAGGTTCTGCTACTGTTACAGCACGTGCACCGGCAAACAAATCGGCGGCGTCGTCTTCTTCGTCGGATTCAGATTCAGAGTCAGAATCATTTTCTTGAGCTGAATTTCTCGAGCTGCTTGAACTGCCTGAGGCAGATCTGCTCATTTTCGGAGGAAATGAAAGCTGCGTCGCCGACACTACTGGAGTGAGGCGTTCGTTACCTTCACGGTCGCGCCAGTGCTCCATAATCAGCTTACCGGATACACCAACCTGATTGCCTTTATTCAGATATTTCTGCGCAAGCTCAGCAAGCTTACCCCAGATTTCCACCCGGTAGAAATCAGCTGGATTAGTTTCCTGCTTTCCGCTACTTTCGTTGTTCTTCTTAAGCGCGTTTTTGGATGCAGCAAAATTTGAATTGACTGCAAGTACCAGGATTGTTTTCACCCGTCCTGATGCAAAACAGATCTGTTCTGGAGAGCGGGCCAGATTCCCCACAATTGACACATTTACCATACTCATAGTTATTTCCTCCAGCATAATGCCGACTCAGCAAAACTCTTTGCTGCGGCTCTTAATCAGTGATTCGTTATTGGGGAGATATTCAAAAAATAACACCCATACAAACGTATGTCAACAAAATTTTTTGTTCGATTTCAAAATATGAATTCAAGAGCCAGATCCTAAGGACAGCTGCGGTCTCAGAAGCAATTCTCCAGCTCCAGATGCAGCTCTGGAACTATCTCTGATGTCATGAGAGATTTCAATACGGGCTGCCAGGCAAAAAGTAGTCTTTATATAAGCCTGAATTTCAAAAAGAGGTCACAGGACTGAAGCTTGATAATGGCAATTATTTTGTTTGCCGAGAGCCATTTTCAGGGTAAATAATCTCTGGTTGGACTGGCTGCCAACAGATCCTTCCCTGAATTTGGATGCAATGGAAGACGAAGAGAGATCCTGGCTTGAACGATTCGAATTCATTCAGCCGCTCGGTAGTGGCGGGATGGGTGAGGTTTATCTTGCCGAAGACAACGAGAATAACAAGCAGCTATGTGTCATAAAGAAGATACTGAACGAAAAGAAGGGCGACCTGCTTGCCCAGGCAGAAATGCTCAGAATGGGTCAGCGAGAAGCCGAGTTTCTCAACAAGCTCAATCATCGTGGAATAGTCAGGTTCTTGGATGATCACTACTCGCCTGAAGAAAACGGTTACTATGTTGTCATGGAGTATGTGCCCGGACACAACCTCGAAGAGGTTGTGGTCAAAGAGGGTTCACTCGATTCAGAAACAGTAGTTCGAATCGCACTTCAATGCTGTGATGTGCTTGAATATCTGCATTCGTTCGACCCGCCCGTCATATATAGAGATTTGAAACCGAGCAATCTGATGCTCAGACCCGACGGGCTTGTTGTTTTCATCGATTTTGGGATCGCCAGAGACAAACCCAAGGACGGGCCGGCCACACGCGTTGTGACTTCAGGATATTCGCCGCCGGAACAATATTTCGGCAAGCCGGAAGCAAGGGGGGACCTCTATTCACTTGGCGCCACAATGCACCATCTGCTCACGGGTCTGAGGCCCAAGCCGCTTACTGCCTGCAGACCAATGCAAATAAACGCTCAAGTCAGACCGGAACTCGACCGTCTTATCTTTCAAATGACCGCACACGACAAAGATCAAAGACCGCCTTCTGCAAGAGCTGTTCAATACGAGCTTTTTAGAATCTATAAAATCTTCCATCCAGAGTTTGAAATACCTAATCTCGATGACGCGCTTGAAGCTCAGGCATACGAAGAAGACCAGGAAATTTCCAGAGCGTCGATCAACTTCAAGAGCAATCTGAGAACAGAAAAAGAAGAAGAAGAAGAAGAAGAAGAAGAAGAAGAAGTGGACGAAGATCAACCTGACACCAGCGCCGGTGGCAACCAGAGAATCGTAAGCAAGGTCAAGCAGTGGTTTGAAAACCTGACGGGAAAGAAGTCTGATTAAGTTACGTTCAGATTCAGTTTAGATTAGATTCCCAAACACACAAAAATCAACTGCGTATTCTTACCACAAGCAATGCTGCATGGGCAGTGGAAATACGCATAGATTCTGCTTGCACTTGGAATGAATTAGATGCATACTTTCAATGGATTGGTGATGGCGTACATATCCACCGGAGTTTTCTTTGAATGAAAGTACGTTTGCGTGCGCACCTCGAGTATATGGACGAGCTGCTGTACTGGGTTTTTGTCGCACTGGTCGCCTTCGGACTCCTGAGCAATCAGCTTGTGCCGCCAAAATTTGACGTGGTTGCACTGTCCGGTATCTTTTTCTTTTGCATGGTATTAAAGCCGCTGGTTCTGATACGAAGCCGCTAAGCAGGCTGATTCTGCACAGTTCGTGAAAAATATCTGGCAAGAATGTGGCAAAGTTTTGGCTCAAAAAAAGAGATGCCTGAATTCCATGTCAGAATCAAATATCACCATTATTGATACCAGATGATAGCCTGGTAATAAAACAATTGCAGATTGCCAAAATTTTGCCACTTATTTGTCGAGACCAGCACTCAATAGAATACGCTCGACAAGCTGGTCATAGCTTATACCAGCTTCTTGCGCCATGGCAGGCAGATCGGAAGTGTCCGTCATACCGGGAAGCGTGTTCACTTCAAGTACATAAGGCTCGCCTTCTTTAGACACCATCATGTCTACCCGAGCATAGCCGCTGCAATTCAGGGATCTGAATGTATGAACAGCAAGCTCCTGACACTTTTTGGCAAGTGTTTCGGGCAATTCGGCAGGCAAAACAAACTCGGTCATTCCCTTTGTATATTTTGCCTCATAGTCGTAGAAGCCGGCTTTTGATTTCGGTCTCAGCTCAAGTATCGGCAGTGCCCAGATGTCTTTGCCGTTGCGTCTGGCGGCCGGCTCTTCCAGAACTCCAATTGTTATTTCTTGCCCATCAATGTATTTTTCAAGCAGCACACCGCCGTATTGATCAAGTGTTTCCTGAACTACATTTGCAATTTCGCCCTTCTGAGATATTTTTTGCACGCCCACTGAAGACCCTTCGTTTAAGGGCTTGACCATAACAGGCAACCAGTCTATTTCTGAAAGAATCTTATCGAGATCCTTTCTTTCTCTTTCAGTAATTATGATTGTGGGAGCAAATGGAATATTGCTTGCCGAGAGCAGCTTCTTTGTAAGCGGCTTGCTCATAGCAAGAGCACTTGCAAGCACCCCGGAACCGGTATACGGAATGCCCAGCAGTTCAAGCATTCCCTGAACAGCCCCGTCTTCCCCGTAGCGACCGTGCAGGGCCATGAGGGCGATTTCACTGCCTTTGGCTTTCAGAACCTCAGACAGATCCTTGCCTACATCTATAAGCTCCGCATTTGCATAGCCCAGACGGTGAAGGGCATCCAGACAGTTCTTCCCGGAGCGCAAAGACACCTCCCGTTCTGCGGAGAGTCCGCCGCAAAGTACTGCGACTTTGCTTTTTTTGTCTATGTTCATGTCCAGTTTCATCATTCACCTTCCCAGATTTCAGCAAGATTTTCAGAGAATTTACCAAGGGTTTTCCACTCAGGATGCAGTTTGATTCCGTGTTTGGCAAATACAATGTCCTGCATCCGTCTCAAAAGCGCGAGCACTTCGCTTGTGGAAGCGCCGCCTAAGTTAATCACAAAATTAGCGTGAATCGCCGATACCGCCGCGTTTCCTTCTTTGAACTCTTTTGCTCCGGATTGATCGAGCAAAAATCCTGCGGATTTGTCAGGGAACGGGTTCTTGAATGTGCTGCCCAGATTCGGAAAGCCCAGAGGCTGTGTGCGCCATCTGTACTCTTCGTTGTGCTGGGTTGTTTTCTTGATTTCTGCTTCGGAACCGGGCTGCATCTGCAGGCGTGCGGACAGAACCACATGATTAGCCGGATCAACAGCCGAGTTTCGATATACGAATTTAAGATCTTCTTTTGTCCAGGTTTCAATATCACCGCTCTTACAATTAAGCACCCTGGCAGATTGAAAGATATTTGCCATGCAACTTCCATGAGCACCGGCATTCATCACCACTGCTCCGCCTACTGTGCCGGGAATTCCCACAGCAAACTCAAGCCCGGAAAGTCCAAGTCCGGCTGCATATTTTGCCAGATGCGGCAGCCTGGCCCCTGCATCTGCAATCAGCACTCCGGGCTCGGGCGTTTGAATTGCAGTCATCTGGGTCATGCGAATCACAGTACCGTCGACACCTTCAGACGATACAAGCGTGTTTGAGCCACCTCCCAGAATGTACCAGGGTTCGCCTTTCTCTTTGAGTTTTGTAATCAGAGCCTGTAGTTCTTCTTCCGACTGCGGGTGGCACAAACGCCTGGCTTCACCGCCAACCTTCATGGTGCTGTATCGCCAGAGCGATGCGTTATTGGCTTCTTCCATCGATTGCCTCTGACTTGCTTATGGCTTCCAGAAGTGCTTTGCCAAGGTTGGTTATGTCTCCTGCTCCAATAGTGAGTACGATGTCTCCTGCTAAGAGCAGGGGCAGGAGTTTTTCAGGCAGCTCCAGCACCGGGCCCGAGAGGTAGTGTACATCCGTGTGTTTAACACATGCCGCAAACCTTTCCGAACTTATTCCTTCAATTTGCGCACCGCGTGCCACATATATATCACTCAAAACAAGCAGGTCGGCCTGAGCAAATGCATTTGCAAACTCATCCCAGAGATTTTGCAACCTGCCCGGCTGGTGCGGCTGGAAAACCGCTACTATTCTTTGCCTTGCAGCGTTTATTCTGCGGGTTTTCTTGAACTGCCAGGCAGCTTCAAGTGTGGCTTTGACTTCAGTGGGATGATGCGCATAGTCATCGACCACGCAAATTTGACGCGACTCGCCGATTATATCGAAGCGTCTGGCTACACCGCCGAATTTGGAAAGTGAAGCTGCAGCACTTGCAAATTCAATTCCAAGTTCAAGAGCAATTGCAATTGCTGCAAGCGCATTCATCTTATTGTGCCTGCCGGGTATTTTAAGAACCAGGCTTCCGAGCAACTGCCCTTTCTTATATATCTCTATCTGGCTGTCTGTTTTTGGTGCAAAACAATAGTCGGCCTCAGGCGAGTGCTCAATTGTGCCGTAACTCACAATTTTTCCGGAAAGCAGCGGACGAAGTTCGCGGCAACCCGGGTCATCGGTACAGATAAGCACAAAACGGCGGGCCTTATTTGCAAAGCTTGCCATGCTTTCCAGAATTTGCTTGAATCCGCCTGGATAATTTTCCATATGATCCGGCTCGATGTTGGTTACAATCGCAATTTCAGATTCAAGACTCTCGTGACTGCGGTCGCTTTCATCAGCTTCTGCAACAAAAAGCTCGCCACTACCCGCATGTGCATTGGACTTCAAATAATCAAAAATGCCACCCACCACAACTGATGGATCAAGGTCATTGTCGATGAGGCTCTGAGCAATCATGCCTGTGGTCGTGGTTTTACCGTGCGTACCGGAAACTGCAATCAGTTTTTTTGAACTTGCAAGATATGCAAGCACTTCCGAACGGTGATAAACACTGAGCCCAAGCTCCCTTGCCCTTGCAAGCTCCGGATTCTCCTTGTTTATGGCTGTTGAAACAACAATTGCTTCGGCCTTTCCTATATTTGCCGCCTTATGTCCGACAAATATCTCAGCACCAAGAGCTTTGAGTTCATCTGTAATCTGGCTGGAGCTCTTATCCGAACCGGAAACTTTCATGCCTCTTGCAAGAGCCAGCACTGCAAGGGCCGACATTCCTATACCGCCGATGCCTATAAAATGGAGAGCGCCTGAAATCTTATCCAGCCCTTTGCCGCCAGCACAGTCAGACCCAGGCACAGAATCGACCGAGCAGGAAGTATCTAATTCCAATTTGAATTCCTCGCAAGAATCTGACTCTCAAGTCAGCATAACGGACCCAGAGTGTTTTTATGATAAGCGGCTGTTAAAACAGCGCAAATTTCCGAGCTATTATCCCTTGACTTGTCGAGCCAATTTGACGAGCCTGGCCTTGCGGCGGCTAGCAGTATTTTTATGCAGCACACCCTTGGCAACGGCGCGATCAATTATGGAAAAGGCTTGGTTCATTGCTTCAGCGCTGTCGGCATTCTGCTCGATCTTGTCTTCTACAGCATTTCTGGCTGTGCGGATGGTCGATCTCCAGAAGCGGTTTCTTTCGCGGTTGCGTTCGGCAACTTCGACTCTTTTGATTGCTGATTTGATTCTAGGCACGGCTAGGAATTCCCAATAATTATTGAATTAAGTACGGTTGACAATTTTAGCACAGCTGTGGGGCAGGCCAGACGATTGTAACGCCCACCTAAACAGAGGTCCCTGTTTTTCAACCGGGACCTCTAATACTTACTTTGTTTAGCTTCGACAGGCTTTATCAAGCGTCTTTCTTGTCACCTTCGATATAACCTTTGACATAGCTAAGGAAATTCGAAATGTCATCGGGACTGCCATCTTTGACAACCCCTGCAAGGAAATTGCCACCAGCCGTCACGTCTTCTTTTGGATATCCGTTCTTCTCAAGCAAAGCGTTAAGCTTGCTGGCATTTTCGAGTGCCTTTACCAGTGCATCGAAGTTCTGTTGAGGTGTAAGAGTTCTTGCAAGATGGTCTGAATAAGCTTCGCCGTCGCCACCTTCTTTGAAAGTTTCCGGTGCGGCTTTTGCTTCAACCTTGCTGTCGGCTACTCCTTTGAGTGACCTTTCTTCAGAAAACGGATCAAACTGTTCTTTTTCAGACTCAGCTGCTCCCTCGGTGCTGTCTGCACCTTTTGTATTCGGTTTGAAGTCTTCAAATTCCCCGCTCATATTTCCCGTGATTACTCCCTGGTTACGACGCCAATTGGCCCTTTTACTAAATTTTGGTGCTTTTCAAGCTCACCATTTCTACCTTATCCCCGGCCATAGATATCGTCAATGCGGTTTTTACGTAGTGAATTGCTTAAATGAGCAAAGTTTACTCTTTCAATGCTGCATCATCCTGCCCAGATTCAGGATCACCTGGAAAAAGCATAGCAAGAACATAATAGTGATTGTTTGATATAGATTCACCTTAAGCACTGTTTTTAGACCAAAAAATGCTAGTACCAGCCCCAGAACACCACTGAGAACGCCGACTCCCTGCACGGGCGCCAGCACCTGCATACAACTGCAATAAGCAAATACCTTAAAAACAGTCTGGAAGCTGCATTTGCTGCCCATGCCTTTAGAAAGCATGTAAACCAGGCCCGCAAGCACGCAGGCGGCGCTGGACTCCATGATAAAGGTTCCGGGTATAGTAAGCGGCTTCAATTTGATGATCGCAGTAAGTATTGCGTTAAGAGCAGCACTTGTAAGCAGAAAAGCGCCAGCCTCCTGTATGCCTGAAGCTGCCTCGATTTCTTCAAAAAACCTTCTGGGAGAGGATATAAGCTTGATGCTGATACTGAGGTAATTTTTTAGCACATAACCCAGGAGCTCATTCATTCCTCCTGTCGAGCTCAAATCACGGTTACGGCTTCTTGAGCTGCTCTCAGTTTCAGCACCTCCGGCATCTCCGCTTGCCGCTGAACTGGTTTCAGCTCTAAGGCTATCGTCTGCGAGGCTCTCGGCTCCAAGACTTTCGGCTCCAAGACTTTCGGCTCCAAGACTTTCAGATTCGCTAATTTCGGTTGCAGTTTTGCCGGAGCCCCCAGTAAATTCAGTCATTTGAGCCGGCTCGTCAAAGAAATCGGGAGCGGGATCTGCTTCTCTATCTGATTTTTCGCCCATAGGCTCAACCTGCTTACGCCTTATTAATTCTGCATTTTAGTCTTCCAGTCAAATACATATTTTATATCAATTGATCTGGGAGCGCCTTTTGGCAGCGGATCAACAGGTGCAGCCAGGGCCGCAAGCGCTGATTTATCCACTTCCGGATTGCCTGAACTCTGAACTACCTCAGCATTTGCTATTTTGCCGTCACGCATAATTGTGAAAAGAGTGGTTACTTTCCGGCTTTCAAAGCCCTTTGGACGTTCCCAGCGCTTTTGAATGTCTTGCTTCATTTTGCTCATATAAGTACTCAAATCAAGATTCGGATCGAATTCATCCTCATCCTCATCCACAGGCGCAATTCTCTCCTGGACTGCTTTTGGCAACTGGCTGGCAGTTTTAGCTGCAGTACTAAGACCCTCAGAGGGAGTCGGCTTGTTTGCCCCCCCTAATGTATCAGGCAGGCTCTGTCCCCGCATCGGCTTTACCCCGGTTTTTGCCGGATTCAGAGTAGGCGGAACTATGTCCGGGCGGTCCATGCCGATTTTATCAAGCGGGTGCCCGATTGACGGGCTTCTTTGCGGAAACGAGCTTTTGACAATCATACCAAGCACGACTCCGGCAACAGGACTTTGCTCACTGGAGAGTGCCAGCACCGCTTGTTGTGCCTGAGCAGGTTTTGTTGCCGAAAGCTCTTTCAGCTTTTGCCATACATATTCACAGGTCATTGCAAAAGGGAAATTAGATGCACCATTCTTGAAGGCTTCGACAAAATAATGAACGAAACGGGTCTGCAAAGCCGCATCGTCGTCATAAGATGATTTGAAAATATCAGAGGCTGAAAAAATCGTCACATCGGTTTCTGATGCAAGTTTCTTCAAATCGAAGGACTGAGCTTTTCTTTCGTCTGGCGATAGCGGGTTTGTATCAAGCAAGCAAATTATCTGTTTTGAACCGACACGCTGGCGCATGTTTTTAAGCAGATCTTTCAGATTGATTCCACTGGATTCGGGATCCGAAATCACCGTGTCCTGCGCACAAAGAAAGACTTCGTTTTTTGAATCCGTGAGTACTCTGGTGTTGAAATAAACCAGAACGAGATCATCTGGAAGAGCCTTCTTAAACAGCCACTGTTCAAAGGCCTGTTGGATTCCCTGCTTGCTTGCCTGCGAGCCGTTTACCGTAAGGACATGGTCTAGACCAAAATGTCCGCTGTCTGCGTCTTTCAAAGCCCTTGCCAGATCAGCCGAGCTTTTCTGTGCAAACTTCTGAACCTTTAGCTCAGGGTCTACAAAACGATTGATGCCGACGACCAGAGCCCATTTATCCCTGATTTGAGGCTGTGCCTGGGCTGCAGTTTTTTTAGCTGGAACTCCGGGAATCGCAATAGACTCAGGAGTTGCTGCTGCCGAAAAAACTGCCAGTGCCAGGCTGAGCGAAAATATCTTCAAGGTTGTCATTAAAAGAGCCTCTGTCATTTTTCCATGTAGTTTAGCGCTTTCGCCGGTATCAATCAGCAGAAACTATTCATAATATGTTCCTGCAGATATTCAGGAAGCGCAAAAAGCTTGAAAACAAGCCTGTTTAACTCCTGGCGCATCGGATCGCTTTCAATTGACTTTCGATTCTTTGCTGACTGCTTTTCAATTTCAATTTTCTTTGCTGCAGCGTCATAACTTAAAGATCTTCCAAGCTCGTTTATTTCTGCTTTCAGGCTCATCTCAGCACTAGGAAGTGGCAGGTGCTCAACTGTTTCAATATCAATTTGAGCAAGAGCACGTTTTTGCTCTCTTGTTTTCAGCCCGTAAAAATATCGAAAGAAACTCGAATTGAGTATCGAAGTGTAATAGTAAACTTGCTCATGCCGTCTGCCCGGAGCAATCAATGGCACAAAACTGTGGACGTTGTTCAAATGATAAAGTCCCGAAAAATCAGCCGCAGCTACAAGGCTGTCGCCGGTTTGCCTGACGAGCACTTTCGGATTGCTCACTAAATCAGGGTCGAAGCCGCCTGCAAAAAGTTTCTCAGGAATTATTTCGATGAAGTTACCCTGCCAATCTATTTTGAACGGGCTCAGTTCGGCGCCTGAGATCAGTCCGGGTCTAAATGCCGGCCCATTCTGCTTGTTTGCAAGTATCGATTTCTGCCCCTGCCTGGCTCTTATGCCTGTATGACCTTTCAATTGCTCTTTCAGAAAAGCATAGTTTTTGCAAAGCTCTAGAATTTCAAGATCTTCTTTTGAAAAGACAAGCTGAAATCTCTGCCGATCTTTGCTGATAAAAGCCAAACCCGGCATCTCAAAGCGCCTGACTTCAAGCTCGTTTCCCAGCCTGTTTATTGAAGCCAAGCTAATGAATTCAGCAGTTCCGCCAGTTTTTTTTCTCCCATAGTGTGCCAGACACCAGCGCCCGACAGTGGCACCTGCAATCGTATTTTCAGGCAGCTCACTGAATGCTTTGAGTTCTGCATTACTTATAATCAGCTGTCTCAACCTGGCGTAATAACTGCCTGTAAGGAAGGCATCAGGCACAAGAAAAATACACTGAGAATTCTGGGATTTTAAGAGTTCAATGCCGATTTCTTGAAAAATGGAAGTGAAGCGGATTTTGTATTCGCTGGAAGCCGGAAAACGTCGTTTGAGAAGTTGTTGCCATTCTTTTGAAATGCATTGCTGATCGCGGGAGCCGAAACTTATATATGGCGGATTGCTAATTACAAGATCAAAATCAGGCTCAGAAAGCTCGCTATCAAGGCACAGTGATTCAAGCAGACTGTCGCTCAGTTTCATATGCCGATCAAGGGCATTTAACGAGCTTTCAACAAGGTCTAAAAAAATCTTTTCCGGCTCATTCTTGAAATACTGACCGAGATAAACAATTAGAAGAAGCTTTGCAATTTCCAGAGCTCGTCCGTCAATATCTTTTCCATATATGGAGTTCTCAAGAAAGCTCTTGAATTCAGAAGCAGCAAGATCGGCTTTTGCAGCCTGTCTCATAGACGCCAGTAAAAAATTTCCAGTACCGCAGGCAGGATCGAAAATTTTCGGAAAGCTTTTGTAATCGAGTTCCGAGCTTTTCTTAAGTCTCCTGAAGAAAACATCTGAGTTTGCCTTAAACCATTCCTCAAAAGCATAATCCGCTACCCAGGCTGGAGTATAGAACTCACCATTTGAACGATTATCCGAGCTGCGATCGATATATGGCTTATTGCTTTCATCGATAACAAGCGGTGCTTCAAGGCTTTGTTGATGCAGCTCACCTGCAAGCTCCAGCTCAGCCGGAAACGATTGCTCCAGAAGCGGATAGAGCTGATCGCTTATTTTAAATAGCTCAGGAAATACTTCATGCAAATGGAGCGGATATCGATCTGCTAGTGAAGGCCAGCTAAGGAGCGGCACTTGCATAAGCGCCGGATCCTTTTTTATAGCTTCACTGCATAAAGGCAAACCATATCTGGTGGCAAGATAATTCAATACGATAAGCAAACTATATTGCTCACATAGTTCGGCAATATGGTTCATATGACGCATATCGCTTGTGTGGCAAGCTATATGAGGCAAGTTACTAATTATTACGGAGGCCGCAGTCAAGCGAAAATCTGCAAGCAATGATTTTCTCGATTTCGCTTTCCGGTTCTGCATCATAAGAGAACTATCTTTCTTTCAGGCTTCCCAAGCCAATCTTACAACAGCCGACTCCGGATTGAAAGCCAAAATACAGGCAAATCGCGATTGAATCAGTAAAGACATAAAGTTCAAGATCCACTGTCTCAGATACAGAATTAAATTATCTACAGCTGTAGATAAGCCTGTAGATAAGTTCAGGTTGTCAGGCAGCGCTCCATTTAATCTTGTTTATGCTAAGCTCGACAAGTGCTACTGGAAAAGCATTCCAGAGATTGTCCCCGAATTAATATGGGGTATAGAGATGGCTGGCAAGTTGTATATAGTCGGGACCCCGATCGGTAACCTCGAAGACATATCTGATCGTGCAAAACGTACACTAAAAGAAGTGGACGCGGTATTTGCCGAAGATACGCGTGTATCGATAAAACTCCTGAGCCATCTGGGGCTAAGCAAAACACTAATCAGCTGTCACGATTTCAACGAAGAAAAACGCCTTCAGGAACTATCTAAGTTCGCATCTCAAAACAGCTCCGTTGCTCTTATCTCAGATGCCGGCACCCCGCTTATTTCAGATCCCGGATATAAGTTTGTTCGCAAAGCTATCGAACTAGGCATGGAAATTCTATGTATACCGGGACCAACCGCGCTGATTCAGGCCCTTATCGGAAGCGGTCTGCCCGCAAGACGCTTCTCCTTCGAAGGGTTTCTTCCAGACAAAATAACCGAAAGAAAAGACAGACTTTTTGAACTCAAAAACGATGAGCGCACGCTTCTCTTTTATGTATCGGTAAACGACCTTAAAAAAGTGCTGGAGGAGCTCATTGAGATATTCGGAGAGCGGGAAGCCTGCCTATGTCGTGAACTTACAAAGTTACACGAAGAATATATAAGAGCAGGCCTCAAAGAACTACTTTCGATATCGCAGCTCCGTGAACTCAAAGGTGAACTGGTGCTTGTAGTTGCCGGAAACCCTCAAGACAAGATCGAATTAAGCGAGCAAGAATTATGCCTGAAACTGCAAGTTCTTCTAGAATCGGGTGCCAGGCTCAAAGACGCAGCCGGAATTCTTGCAAAAGAATCCGGTTGGAATAGTTCGGATATCTATAAACTGGGACTCAAAATCAAGAAAGCAACGTGAGATAATCGAGTTTAATCATATAAAAAGCCCTGGAATCTAATGTTCAAAAAAGGACAGGATTATAAACTGAAAATCGAGTTGAGCCTCGATCAGATGGGCTTTGGACGTGCAACAGTAGTTTCTCTGGACAAACATTCCATATACCTGCAAATAAAAAGCAAGGGCAGCAAGTTGCAGATTCCTCCCGGTACAAAGTTCTGGTTGGTAGGAAGTTCGCTGAACAACCGATTCAACGGCCTGTGGGCAACAGAAGTCCGGGCAACAAAAATCATTGACGGTATCAGCTGCTATGAGTGCCGGATTCCCCGCTTTGAGCAAAACACTCAAAGAAGAGACGAAGATCGCAAGCAGATGACGACTTCGCTTGAACTATCCGGTGAGGAATGGCAAGACCTGAAAAGCAGGATCTTCACAAAAAATATTTCAAGGACGGGACTGGGCTTTAGACTAGGTGGCGACTTCAAGAACCGTTTTCCAGTCGACAAAAAAATCTACCTGACAATCAAAGTAAAGAACCTCATACTTGAAGCAAGACTTTCAGTGAATTGTTCAAGCTACAACTGGTTCAACAACCGCACAGAAATTGGTGGCGAGTTCATGGACCTGGACACTAAGCAAATAAAGGATCTGGAGGCGATTCTTGATTTTCTGGACAGACGTCCGAAAGGCAGCAAAGCGCTTTTGTCGGATACAGGCTCGCTTTCTGCCTGGGTAAAAGCAGACAAGCAAAGCCTCAGCCTGCTCAAACCCGATCTGAGGTCTGAAAAAGAAAAGTATGAGAACGAAACAGAAGTCGAAGACTTCGAATATGAAGAACTCGAGCAAGAAGAGCCGGAACTCGAGCCGGAAGAACTCGAGCAAGAAGAGCCGGAAGATTCGAAGTAATAAGATTCAGAGCTATGAGTGCGAGCAATAATCAAAGTAATAGGAATCAAGCAAAAACAGGCAGGTAAGAAAACAGAATGGATCTGAGCGCCCCCAACAACGGAATAACCTTGCTTGAATCAGTGGTACTGGGCGTGGTGCAGGGTCTTACCGAGTTCCTTCCAATCAGCAGCACCGCACATTTAAAAGCTGTGCCTGCCCTACTTCGTGTTTTCGACCCAGGCTTTTCTGACCCGGGTGTGGCCTATTCGGCTGTCATACAGCTGGGCTCGGTGCTTGCGGTGCTCAGCTATTTTTTTTCCGACCTGCTGCAAATTGCCAGGGGCTCCTTAATTGCAATCAAAGAAAAAGACTTCGGCGCCCGGGATTTCAGGTTACTTGCCGCCATAGTTATAGGCACTATTCCTATTTGTGTTATCGGACTTCTTATAAAGTCTCTTTTGGAAACTGACGACAGCCCGCTGCGCTCACTTTATGTTATAGGCGGTGCATCCATATTCATGGGCATCCTTCTTCTTGCAGCAGAAAAAATGGCGAAACATAAACGAGACATTTCCGAAGCAGCCGGAAAGGATGGATTTATTGTAGGTTTAGGCCAGGCAATGGCGCTTGTGCCTGGCTGCTCGCGCAGCGGTTCTACTCTGACTTTCGCTTTGTTTCTCGGATTTAAAAGAGATGAAGCCGCAAGATTCAGTTTTTTACTCGGCATACCTGCAATTATCTTGAGCGGACTTCTAGAGCTGAAACATATGCTCGAACACGGACTCGAAGGTTCTGGTCTTATAAACCTTGGAGTCGGGCTATTAGTATCAACAATAGTAAGTTATGCAGCAATCTGGTGGATGCTCAAGTTTTTAAAAACCCACTCAACCCTGGTTTTTGTTATTTACAGGCTTCTCTTCGGCATAAGCCTTATCTGGCTGACTGCCTCGGGAGTAATCCACTGATATCCGCAATCACATTCCCCAATCGCCGGCGGCAGTGCTGTCTGACGAAGCAGCAGCAGCGTTTGCACTGGATCCGTTATAGCCGCTTGAACTCGATCCGGTAGCTCCTTTGTAGGCGTTCCCGCCGGCGCTTGCATTCTTAAATGCTGCAGCTGCCGCTCCAGACTGCATTTCGGCAAGCTCGGCACCTGCTACTACTGAAACCACGGGTTCCACAGCCTTGGCCTGAAAATCGACAGTGCTCGGCAGGAATGGAAAGGGCACCGGCAGCTTTACGGTCATCGAAGTAACCACACCAACATTACCCATTGCCGGGGCGTCTCCGGGCCAGCCCTGATTATCGAGCCCACCAACAGCATTCCAGCAAAAACCGGTTAGGAAATCACCGCTTGTTTTTGTAATAATTGCTGACTCCGCAAAGCTGTTGGCTGCGGTGTTTGCAGCGCTGAATGCCGCTTTTGAGGTGCCGGCGTTTGTGCTTGTGTCTTTGGCGCTGGCTGCAGCTCTTGCAGCACTCTTGGCTAGGTTGTCGTTTGCCGTATTAGCCATCACAAGCACAGCTATATCCAGGAGAAACAAAACGATCGGGATCATAAAAATGATTCCCACCACGGTTTCTATGATGCTCTGACCTGAAGTACGGCCACGCTTTGATTTCATATACACCAGAAGCCCTCAACTGCTATGAATTGACCAGTTCCATTATATCAAATTAATGCCCAGTCAAGAGAAGCTCAAACTCATTTAGCACCACTCGAGTTTCATTATTTGCCGGACTGAGGGTCCGTAAGGCTTCGCTCGTCGGTAACCTGCAAAGCAAAGCTTTTCTGGGGGGCAGCTCCTTCGAGTAAAGGATCTGAGTAGGTAGGGTCTTTTGAGTCTTTTTTCTTGCTGGCTGCAAACGGACCTTTCTGGGAATTATCCATCTTGAAACTGTTTGCAATCGGCTCCCAGCCAACAAAAACCAGGGCCAGCGCAACTATGAAAAGCACAGCCGCAACACTGCGGGTAAACCACCCCTTGGGATTGTCCGGCTCTTCTTCATAGTCGGCATAGAGCAGGGCTTCATGCAGTTCTCTGGAACTGCCGTATCTCTGCTCGAGATCCTGGCTTGTGCACTTCTGAACCACTTCATCAAGATATTCGGAAACGTCTTCGTTGAACTCCTTTGGTGAGTTTGATTTCAGCGGCTCGGGGTCCTTGCCAGTTAGCAGGAAATACATTGTTGCCCCAAGTGAATATATATCCGACTGAATATTTGCGGCTCCCCAGTATTGCTCAGGTGGCGAATAACCGGCAGAAACCACCCTGGTGTTCTCGTCTTCGGCTTCAATTTTGCGTGCGATCCCGAAATCGACCAGCTTGAGCTGACCTTCAACATTTATCATAATGTTGCTCGGTTTGAGATCCCGGTAAATGACAGGCGGGTCCTGGGCATGCAAATACGAAAGCACGTCGCAAATCTCTTTTGCCCAGTGTATGACCTGGGCTTCATCAAAGGGCTCGCCTTCACGCTTTTGCATGATGCTGTGGAGGTTCTCACCATCCACATATTCCATGACCAGAAAGTACTTGCCTTCTTCACTGAAATAGTCGCTTACTTGAACGATATTTCTTTGTTTCAAGCGTGCAAGCATGCGTGCTTCGCGGTCGAAAAATGAAAGAGCCCGCTGCTTGTCTTCATCACGGTAAAAATCGTCACGCAGCTCCTTTACAACACAGAGTCTTTCGTCGAGTCTGCTGTCTTTGGCAAGATAAACAGTGCCCATGCCGCCCTGACCGAGTACTCCCTCAATCCGGTAGCGATTCTGCAATATCCCTTTGGTGCTCATTTGCAACTCAATCGATGTACAAGACTTAATATTTTGCCTTTGAACGGCTGCTTTTCTCAGTTTTCATAAGTATATCAATATGCACTTATATTAGAATATGCCCCTGACCATCCAGCTTTCAGGAGAGAACATGCTCGAAAAAGTTGCAATCGGGGCTGATCATGCCGGCTACCCCCTAAAAGTACAGGTACTTGAGTATTTAAAGCAAAAGGGATACGAAGTTATTGACCTCGGCACCAACAGCGAGGAGCCAGTGGATTACCCTGATTTTGCTGAAGCAGTTGGTCTTGCAGTTAGCAGCGGCAAGGCGGACATCGGTGTGGTTCTGTGCGGCTCAGGTGTGGGCGCCTCCGTTGCAGCCAACAAAATCAAAGGTGTGCGTGCAGGACTCTGTCACGATACATTCTCTGCCCACCAGGGTCGGGAAGACGACGACACCAATGTTTTATGTATGGGCGCAAGAGTGATTGGACCGAACCTGGCTTTTGAAGTTCTCCAAAGTTTCTTGCAAGCAAAATTCAGCGGACTTGAGAGACATCAGCGAAGATTGAACAAGGTACTGGCTATCGAAGCAAAACACCTGTTCAAAGCCTAGTTTACACAAAGAGCCTTATACGAAGAACTTTATACGGAGAGCCTGATTACGGAGAGCCTGATTACGGAGAGCCTTATTCGAAAAACCTTATACGGAGAGCTTTATACGGAGAGCCTGATGTGAAGAAGACTTCCTTGATCGTAAAAGAAAAAATTGTTTTGCTGGCCGCCCTGAGTTTGCTGGTTCAGAGTAATTTTGCATGCGAGTCATTTGCAAAGTCAAAAGGCGGCGGTCCATGGGAAGAACACATACAGGCAGGCAGGAACGCCCTTGCTGCAGGTGACTACGGCATTGCCGAGTCACAGCTGAACGATGCCATGAAAGACACTGCCCGGTTCAAAGACGATGATCCGAGGCTCGGCAGCACATTTTACGAAATGGGTCAGCTCAATATCAGGCTGCAAAATTACACGCTTGCAAAAGAATACTATGAACGTGCCTTGCAAAACCAGCAGAAAATTCTGGGCGCCGAGTCGCTGGAGGCTGCAAATTCGCTCTACGGCATCGCGCTTGCAAACCAGCAGCTCGGCGATCATTTAGCTGCAGAAATTTTCTTGAAAAGAGTAGACGAAATCTGGCGCAAAAAGCTGGGAGCAAGAGATCCGAAATTAATAAGCATATTGCCTTCGATGGCGACCTATGCCTCGATGAAGAACAATCTTTCAGAAGCGGAAGCTTATTACAAGCAACTGGTCGCCATATCAGAATCAAAAGGCGACCAGGAAGAACTCGGCACTTATCTCAATTTGCTGGCAGTAACACTGGGCAACGAAGGCAAGCTTTCAGAAGCTAAAGACTGTGCCGCCCGAGCAGTGGATCTTTTGAAAAAGTCTTCCGACTCCACAATTGCCATTGACAGCGCTTCCGACAACCTGGCGATTTTGAAAAGCAAAACCGGTGAGAAATACACGCCCCAGGAAGAAAAAATCGCTAAAGCATCTGGCCCTGACGACAAGCAGGCAGATCTTGATGCCGCAAAAAAATTGAAAGAAAAAGAACTTGAAGTTCAAGAAGCCAGAAGAAAGCTGGAAGAAGAAAAACAAAAACTTGCTCTGGCAAAAAAGCAGGCGGAGGAATCACGCAAGCAAGCTTTAGCTGCAAAACAAAGGGAAGAAGAAGCAAGATTAGCGGCTGAAAAAGCCAAGGCTGAAGATGAGCTAAAACTTGCCGAAGCAAAGAAAAAAGCAGCCGAAGAACTGAGACTTGCAGAATTGAAGGCCAGGCAAGCTAAAGAAGTCGAAGAAGAACGGCTGGCCGCTCAGAAGCTGGCTGAAGCAAAAGAAGCCGCCGCGCTTGCGGCTAAGAAAGAAGCTCAGGAAAAGGAAAGGGAAAAGGAAAAGCTTGAGATTGCCTCTAGCACAGACAGAGACAAGAAAGGCGAAAACACAAGCAAAATAAACGACAGATCAAAGCCATGGCACACGGATCAGGTGATCAAAAAACCGGAGCAGGATAAATCGTCAGCCTGGGGGAAAGTCCGCTATCTTGCAGACGGCCGGCTTATAAGCGCCGAAGAATACAAAGCGCTATTGCTTGCAAACCAGGCATATGACGCCATGCGCCAGGACAAATACAGAATGGCCGCCGACACGCTGGCAAAGGCCCTCGATATGTATCCGGCACTGCCTTCTGCACACACAAATCTTGGACTGGTTCTTGCAAGGCTGGGCAAGCCCGAGGAAGCAGGCGAGCATTTAAAGCTTGCTATTTCCTTAGATCCGTCTAGAAGCGCACCCTGGGTCAATCTGGCCTCAACTTTTCAGGCAACCGGCCGCCTTAAAGACTGTGTGGAAACTTACAAAGAATATCTGAAGCGCTTTCCTGAAGACAAGCTTGCTGATAAAGCAAAAGACCTGGTTAAGCATTTGCAGGAAGAGGTTTACGAGCAGGACGCTATTGAAAAATCCATTGCTTCATCGGGGCAAAGCAATACCACGGACTATTTCCCATTCACTACAGCAAGCGGCACAATCAAATGGACAGATAGCAAGCTACCGGTAAAAGTTTTTGTGGCTGCCGGAACAAGGGTACCTGGTTACAGAGCAGAGTATGACGGGATCTTAAAAGACTCTTTTAAGACCTGGTCGCAGGCTTCCGGAGAGAAGATCAGTTTCAATTTTGTCTCGAAGGCCGAGGATGCCGATATCAACTGTGTATGGACCGACGATTATTCGCAGGTAAGCTCGCCATCTGAAGGAGGCGAGGCACAGGTGTCATGGACCTCCAATGGAATCGAGCGTGTAAAGGTAGTGATTATCACTGCCGATCCGACACCAGATTCACCGTTGACGCAGAATCAGGTACAGGCTGTTTGCCTGCACGAAATCGGGCACTCCCTGGGTCTTATAGGGCACAGCCCCAGACCAAACGATATCATGTACTGCAGCATGCCTGCAGCAGACACGAAAATTGCTCTCAGCACAAGAGATATTTCCACAATCAAGCACTTATACGCACCTGATGTGATGATTGCACTTAATCCCAGAGTAAAACCCGCACATGATCCCACAAACAAAAACTCAATCAATAACGAAGGGGTTGAGTTGATGTCCAGCCACGCATACGCAAAAGCAATTGAAAAATTCGAGGAAGCGCTCAAGCTCGATCCCAATTATGACACTGCCAAAGAGAATCTCAGCCGCGCCTATAACAACTACGCACTCGAGCTGAGCACAGCCGGCAACGGTGACGAAGCAGAAAGTTTGATGCAAAAAGCGATGAAGCTTCAAAATACTATAAGAAATGCTGCAGTGAAGCTGGCTACTTTCCACAACTATGCATATGTGTTGCGCAAGCTGCGCCGCGACAGTGAAGCTGATAAGCTGGAAGCCCAGGCTAAATTGCTTGATGAGAAGGTGAAGCAGAACAAAAAAGAAGCCCACTGAGCAAAAGCAATCGTTCTTTCCGCAAGCAAAGCGCCTGCCTGTTGCTTGCTTAGCCTGATGATTTGCCGATTGATTTTCTAGCTCCTTGATTTAGCACTTGTTTTAGCAGGCGGGGCTGCGATTTCAAGCCAGAGCGGAAAGTGATCCGAACCTACGTCCGGGCCGATTTCGCGCTTAAGCACAATCAGATCTTTTGAGAGCAAAAAATGATCGATTGGTATGCGCAAATAAAACAATCCAACAGGCCAGCTAGCCTGTACACCAAAAGAGACCTGGCTGTCTTTGAGGGCTGCCTTTTTCAGAAGCTCCTGAAACTGCAAAGACCAGGGACTTATATTCAGATCACCTGCCAGCACGAAAAATTCATCTGGAGTCCGCTCTTTTATTTCGTTAATAAGAAGGCAAAGGCCTCGGAGTTGCTTATCGCGCTCAGCCATGTTTTTAGCAGTTCCCGGCGGCAACGTGTGTGTGGCCAGATAATTCAAGTTCTTGCCTGCAAAATTCAGCTTCACAAGCACGCTCGGTGTGCCGTTGGCTTCTGAGGCGGAAAATATCTGTCCGCCGCCGTTTTGAAATGGCACTTTACTGTAGACGGCAATTCCAAAGCAGTCTTCCCGAACAATTCCGCAGCGGTATGGATATGAACTGAGACGTTCATCCATGGCTTTTTGCCAGGCAGGCACAAATTCCTCAAAAGAAACAAGGTCGGGATCTAGAGCTTTTATATAATTAAAAACGCGATCGTAAGAGCGGTTCTGCCAGTTTAGATTAAACTGCAGGAAGCGCATTTTTGTCTGCTTTGAACTAGTCCGGGCTTCAACTTGCGGCAGATAATATGGCAGTATTCCAGCCGCGTTATAGATCAGGCAAGAAAAGGCAAGCGCAAACTGCATTCTGGCAAAACGGCTAAGCTTTGATGCCCTGTGCTGTTTAAGAACTGAAGGGAGTCTAAAAATGACTGCCGGCAAAAGAATCAGGAAGTATTCCAGCTTGAAGTGATTTGCAAGTTCAAAAGGAAAAATGCTGGCTCCAAGTGCAGAAACTAGAGTAGCAAGCACGATCAGGTTAGCAAATGCAGCTAGAAAGAGACTGGCTTTTTCAGAAAGAGCAAAAACCATGCCTGAATACTTGCCAATTTCAGGCTCGGAGCGGAGCAAATCGGAGCTGGTATTTTCATCCATATAGGTAAGAATTCATTCTAGTAGTGCACACGGTGAAAAAGCAATCAGTATTGAGTCTCAGAAAGCATTTGAGTTCAGATTCAGCATTTGTTATGAAATCAGGATTAGTTATGAAATCCTGATAATCAAGTAAACAGCTGTTTAGAACTCATTTCTTTCCTCCTCTTCAGATTTGCTGTCGAGCATACAAAAACTGTTATTAGAGTTAGAATTTGGAGCGGGAGAAAAGAAATGTTCAGCGAATCGGACTTGAAATACTGGAAAGGAAAAATGGCTGCCGGTCGGCTGGCTTATGACGCCGGTTTCTTTATGAAAGCGGCAAGCCATTTCAGAACTGCACTCAAACTTGTTGAGGACAAAGATCTGCCTGAAGAGCTGCTATGCCGCAGTCTTGTGGATCTGGCAAAAACGCTTGGCTCAATAGGTCAGTTTGAAGAAGCTGAAGAAATGCTTTCAAGGGCTTTGCAGCTTGACCAGAAAGACAATGCCTCTCAAGTAGAGCTGATTGAAGACTTCCATCAATTGAGTTTACTCTACTGGCGTGCCCGGAAGCAGGAATCTGCTATGCAGGCATTGAACCGGGCATCTGAGCTATTTTCAAAGCATGAGCAAGAAGTGCCTGATGAACTGAAAGCCAAATTGCTCAAGCACAAAGCGGTGCTTTTAGCCGAACACGGCGATTATACGCAAGCAAAGAAAATAATAGACGAAGCCATTGATTTTATTGGCTCAAGTCATGATCTGGGGAAATTCTCCTCGATTTATGGTGATTCACTGGTAGTGAATCTTACAGTTTTGGTTGAGCTCGGGCGTTACGAAGAAGCAAGGGCACTCTATCCCGATGCAATCAAAGTGCTTGACCTTAGCCGCGGTGAAATGCACGTAAAGACTATCAGTATGCTTGAAGCGCTCGTGCAACTTGCACGAAGCAAGGGTCTGGACAAAGATGCGCATGTTATTGAAAAAGAGCTAAAGCGCATAAAAGAAATGATTCAGAAAAAAGCTGTGTACTGAAGGAGCTGTTTGTTTAGATTGAGCGAGGTGTTTAGGTTTGAGCTGCGTGTTTAGGTTTGAGCTGCGTGTTTAGATTTGAGCCCTGTATTGTTAGATTTGAACAGTGTGTTTTCCTAACTAATACTACGATCAGATTGATGAAGCTGTTGAAAGATACTTGGAAGGCGCAAGATTCAAAATATTGGGCCAGGTAAGAAGCGCCATTGACCGGCCTTTCATTTTGAAAACTTCTCTGTTTGCAAGACAGGCCGGTGCCACTATTGCACTGTCCGTAGAAAGAAGCAGCTCCAGATTCTCCAGATTGCTTGCTGCAGGCGGCAGATGGAAGTCCACATCATCGTGATGTGCATTCAAAAGCAGCAAAAAATTATCATCCATAATTCTTTCGCCTTGCTCGTTCATCTCGTCAATCTGACCGTTCAAGACCACGCCCAGGCAGCGCACAAAACCAGCGTTCCAGTCTTTGTCTTGCATGAGATTTCCTGAAGTATTCAGCCAGTAGATATCTTTGTGTTCGCTTCCTCTGATTTCTTTGCCGTGAAAAAAACGGCGCCTGTGCAGAACCGGGTGTTTCTGCCTGATATCAATAACATCACAAACAAAGCGGAAGAACTCAAGATTTTGCTCGTCGAAGTCCCATTTGAGCCAACTTATGGGATTATCCTGGCAATAAGCATTATTATTGCCCCCCTGCGAATTGCCGAATTCATCACCGGAATAAATCATCGGCACTCCCTGGGAGAGAAGCACGGTGGCAATCATGTTTCTTCTCTGCCTTGCTCTTAAAGCAAGAATTTTCTCGTCGTCTGTTTCGCCCTCGGTGCCGCAGTTCCAGCTGTAATTATCATTGGCACCGTCGCGATTGTCTTCACCGTTTGCCTCATTGTGTTTGTTATTGAAGCTTACAAGATCGGCAAGCGTAAATCCGTCATGGCAGGTAACAAAATTTATGCTGGCATAAGGGCGGCGCCCGCTATGCTCGTAAAGATCGCTTGAACCTGTAAGCCTGGTTGCAAACTCGCTTACTGTGCCCCCGTCACCTTTCCAGAAGCGCCGGACGTTATCACGGTATTTGCCGTTCCATTCCGCCCAGCCCACAGGAAACTGGCCTACTTGATACCCTCCCGGTCCTACATCCCAGGGCTCGGCAATCAGCTTGACTTGAGAGAGAATCGGATCCTGGTGAATAATATCGAAGAAGGCCGAAAGCTGGTCTACGTCATGCAGCTCCCTGGCAAGAGCTGAGGCAAGATCGAAACGAAATCCGTCTACGTGCATCTCAGAAACCCAGTATCGCAAGCTATCCATGATTAACTGCAAAACACGCGGATGCTGCATATTGAGGGTATTGCCGCAGCCTGTAAAATCAGCATAATATCGCTTATCTTTTTCTTGCAGGCGATAATAACAGCCATTATCTATGCCTTTCAGCGATAAAGTCGGACCAAGCTCATTTCCCTCGGCAGTGTGGTTGTACACCACATCCAGTATCACTTCAAGCCCGTTTGCGTGCAGGGTACGCACCATCGACTTGAATTCCTGAATAGCAAAATACGCAAGCGGATTTGAACTGTATCTAAGCTCCGGAGCAAAATAAGCAACGGTGTTGTAACCCCAATAGTTGACCAGATCCCGTTTTACAAGTGAGTGCTCGTTGAGATGGTAATGTACCGGCATCAATTCAACTGCTGTAACACCCAGTTTTAAAAGATGGTTTATTGCAGCTTCGCTTGCAAGACCAGCATATGTGCCTCTCAAAGCCTCCGGAACACCAGGCATCATTTTAGTGAAGCCCCTAACATGCATTTCGTAAATGATTGTTTTGTGGAATGGCGTGCGTAAAAGCTGATCGTTGCCCCAGGTAAAAGCAGTATCGATTACCTGGGCTCTTGGTGCATAGGGAGCACTGTCACGCTCGTCAAAAGACAAATCAAGCTTGGGATCCCTTATACGGTAGCCGTAGACTGCGTCATTCCATTGCAAGTTTTTTCCTATAGCCTTTGCATATGGATCAAGCAAAAGTTTGTTCGGATTAAAACGCAAGCCTTTTTTCGGATCATATTTGCCGTAAACCCGGTAGCCATACAACTGTCCCGGTTTTATATCCGGGAAATAGCCATGCCATACACGGTCAGTTTGCTCAGGCAGAGGAATCCGAAGAGATTCGTAAGGTTGATCGGGCGAATCGAAAAGGCAGAGCTCCACACGTTCGGCATTCTCCGAAAAAAGCGCAAAATTTACTCCACGACCATCCCAGCTTGCACCAAGTGGATAAGGAAGACCGGGCCAAACACGCATATCAAGCTCATTTCTACTAAGTTACAAACCCTGATCATAACACAGCAATAAAAACTCTTTATCTGAAAGCCGCCTCTCAAGCGTAGTTCCCCCATTGTGACTCGTTTAGCCTGAAAAGTAAGATTCCCGTCAGGATGGGAGTTCTGGAAACTGAAATTAAAGGTACTGGTGCTGTTATGGCAGAAATTCTGAGCGTACAAGAGCAAAATGACCTCTCAGAGGCTACAAGCCTGGCCGAACATGGAAATGGCGGTCTGCTTCGCGACATGCTTGAAAAAGAAGACAGCTTTGAAAAGCACAGCAAGATAATCAACGAAATGCTGAACCTGAACCAGTCTCACCTGCATGCACTCGAGTTGCAGGAAAAAGCAGGTATCAAACCAACAGATCAGGTTAACCGCTTAAAGCTTGAGCAGGTCAAAAGAAATGAAAACGGGCAGCTCATCATTGAAAGGACCCTTTCAAGTGGCGGTAGACCGGTATTTAGAGAAATTTATAACAGCACAAACAAAACGTATATTGACCGAGGCAGCTGTCCCACTCCGGGTGGGATCATTCCGCATTTTGTACCGCGCAGCAAATAAATCTGCGGTGACTGCAGGGCCGTCTCAGAAGGGCGTCTCCGGGCGGTGAGCGGCGAGCCTCTCCGGGCGGTGAGCGGCAGCCTCTCCGGGCGGTGAGCGGCGAGCCTCTCCGGGCGGTGAGCGGCGTGCCTCTCCGGGCGGTGAGCTAAAAAGAAGCAAGCAAGCGATCCAGAGAAGATTAATCAGCCTTAATTCGAAATTGCATTGACAGTTGTAGACGACCGGTCTAATATAGCGATAGCTGTAGACGACCAGTCTACTCGTTGGTAAGAGTGAGGGTTTTGAAAAATGAATTGCTTTCCAATAGCCATACAATCGCCTGTAAGAGATAGTCAGGAAATTGATCTTTATGCGGAGCTCCTGCTGCCCGTATTCAACTTAAGCAAAGCAGTTCTTGGCAGTCTTGTTAAAAGGCCGGAAAGAAAAGTACTCAGCCTTGCTCAAAAAATACAAGCAGCAATCAACCCTCAGACTCCCGGCGTCCAGCTTGTCGAATTTGCAAACGACGGCAACAGTGCAGTCAGAAACGCAGTGCTTGCAAATCCTGCAATCCCAAAACAGGCTCTGGTCTTACTTGCAAATGATAGAGACAGATTTGTAAGTTCACAGGCAAGAGCGCAAATCTCAATAGCCGCCGCCTGATTATTGAGGCGCGATTTCAAAAACGAATTGACAGTACAAGAGAACGGAAATCAAAGGAGAAAACAATGAAGGCACTGATAGCAAAAGAGCTTGGCGAAACAGACGTTTTTAGTTTTGAAGAAATTGCTGAACCGGAAATAAGCGACAACGAAGTCTTGATTGAAGTATTTGCAAGCGCCATGAACCCAGTCGACGCAAAGACCCGCAGGCATGGGCTTCACAGAGGCGATAGCCACTCAAAGAGGCCGATGACAAAGGCGGATTTCGAGCAATAAGTTCTTCCTCACATCTTCTTCATCAATAGTTACTAAAGTAAGAGTGGAGTCACGGAGCGAGGCAAGCGAAAAAAGGAAAAAAGGAAAGAAGGTAATGATAAGTTCAGTCAGCAAATTAGCGGACCAGAGAAGATTCATTCTGAATGATGTAGCATTCTATGGACGCACATTCGATGAATATGTGGAAATGTTCAATCTCGATCCGGACAAAATGCCCGGAATGCGGATTCTCGACTGCGCCTCGGGTCCGGCGTCATTTTCTGCTGAAGCAAAACAACTCGGAATTTATGCCTTTGCATGTGATCCCATGTATGTTCACACAAGTCAGGATCTTATCCCCCGTGCAGCTGACGATATAAAGCTCTGCATCAGAAAATCAGGAGCACATCAGGCTCTTTTCGAGACCAGTGCAAATAGTATAAACGAGAAATCAAGCCACTATGTTGCCGAAAAGCAAAGAGCCATTTTTACGTTCTCGCGTGACTATACTGATGGCAAAGCTGAAGGACGCTATATTGCCGGGCGCCTGCCGGATCTCCCTTTTGCCAGCAACAGTTTCGATCTCGTGCTTTCTGCACATTTACTCTTCGTTTATGCGTCAAGAACGAACGGCGGCATGCTTGAAGACGATCGTTTCTCGCTCGGATTTCATATCGAATCTATAATGGAAATGCTGAGAGTGAGCCGAAATGAAGTCAGGATCTATCCTCTAAAAGGACCAAACAGCACAGGCACTCCACTACTTAATGCAGTTCTGGAGTTTCTCCGACGCGCAAATATAGAAACGGAGCTCATAGGTGTAAACTACAAAGATATAGTCGGCGCCGACAAGATGCTCCGAATCAAAAAAAAAAAAGAAAAACTCTGGTCTCAATTGACTTATAAAACGAGACTCTGTCTCAGTTGACTCTATACAGATTCTGCAAATTAGAAAAGTCGCCGGCGCTCAGGCTTGAAGCAGCTTTGAGTGTAAAATACATTACGTCTTTGGGACTATGGCTGTGGGTCATCAACCCCAGTGCATGACCAACTTCGTGAAGGCAGAGTGCCTTGATCTCGTTGTCTGAAATCTTGTTTGCATTGGGTCTTACTGTAAGCAAAGTTACTCTTGCATGTGTCAGCAGTTCGCCTCTATGACTGAGTACAGCTTCACCGCCTTCAGCTATCGAAGCAAGCTTGCCAGGATCATCGGTCCAGCTACATTCGATATCGGCTTCTGCTTGAATCTTTGTCATCTCAAAGCTGAAGGTTCCTGACCCGGCCCACGAATGAAAAGCTTCTTGCAAAATCTGATTGTAGGTTGACGAAAAACCATTGATACCTTCAGCCTCATGTATATACACTTTCAAGTGCCTTTTGTGCCAGTGATAGTTCTTAGCCCGTTCAAGACCACTTGCAGCCTCAGTTTTTTCCAGAGCTTCCTTTCTTAGGTGACTTAGAATATCAACAATCAGGCTTTTCTCTGTGGCTGCCGGAAACTCAAGAAGAAACTGATCATAAAGCCTGATTGCTCTGTCCAGCTTGCCGCAAAGCTGATAAGAAGCTGCAAGACTGACAAGCGGCGCAGCTTCTTTTGGAGCTTTCCGGTGGGCATATTCAAGATGAGGGATGGCTTCTTCGGCCCTGCCCGTTTTGTTTAACACGAGGCCCAGGTTACAATGAGCACTAATGAGGCCCGGCTCAAACTTAAGAGCCTCTCGCAGTTTAAACTCCGCTTCCTCATAGGCTGCATTGGTGATTGAAGCAGCTGCTTCGTTTGAAAGTTGTCGTGAACGGCGCATGTCAGCCAGACTCACAGCCGGAAAACCAGCACTAGCGGCTGTTGTCGCGGCGAAACTGTGGGTCTGGCTGGCATACTGTTCATCGGCAAGTGCTGTCACAGTAAACTGAGACAGCAAGCACGACAAAGCCAAGGCTATACTGAAAGCCTTCATACGCAAACCAGAGAGAGACAGTGATAAAGCTGCCGGTGGTCTTTTAGAAAAGAACTTTGGATTCCGACACTTTCTTTATTCCCCGAACTCCGCTTGTTACACCTGAATCCACCGAGTCAAGTTAAAAAGTCGGTTTTCAAAGATTAAATCAGCTCCCCCAACATGCATTTCGAGCATATATAAGCGAGCTTAAATTCTGCCGTCCGCGAATCCGTCTAATAAAAAGTAGGTATCTAGTTTTGGTTCCTTTTTTTGCCGAATTCGGCAAAAATTCAAATCTGTCATTATCATGACTTAGAATAGAATTGAATACCTACCGGGCCGTATGAAATACTGGGAGCAATAAGTTGAGACAACAGGCAAACTCAGCCATGTTTTTCTGGATGCTTCAAACGCTGAGCAGCTTTTGGCAGCCTGCTCAGGCTCAAGAAAGCATACTCTACAAAAAAGAGCAAATCACTACTCAAAGCAATACAAGCAAGAGCAAATTTTCATCTTACACGACAAGTTCCAGCAGCAGCTACGGAACATACAAGCTCCCGGAACGGAATGCCCAAGGTCAATCACATACCCACCTATATTCAAGAGAAGAATTGATAGTATCAAGGAGCAGATCGAACTAGGTTTGAACAAAGGTTTTCTTAGCACCGAGGAGGCTTCTGAATTCACAAAGCGACAGGCCGACTTGCTTTCCAGAGATGCAGCAGCAAAATCGAATAGTAGTGTCTCCTTGCCAGCAAGTAAACCTGTTCTCACCGATAAAATAGACAGAGACAGGGCAGATGAAATTGAGCGTGAAATCACTGTGTTAAACGCAGACATTTTCAAAGCAATGAATAAATCAAAAAGCAAACACGAATAGACAATCTGCTGAAATCATATCTAAGCAATGTATTGTACGATTCTATTGGCAATGATCAACTGGATGATTGAAGGCGATGCCAATCTGTTTAGTTGAAAATCCATATACAGATTTCGACAGATCAATTTGTTCCTGCCGGTCCTTTTGAACTAAGATACTTCACAAACTGCGGACAGATTGATCTTGCAATTTCTCTGTCAATGGTCTTGGGCGCACTTAAGCAAGCCGTTACTACGGAGAGAGGCGGATCCGAAGAATCACGGAATTGCAGAAATTGAACAAAAGCAAGATAGTTCTGAAGGTATTTAGCACTTATACCCTGAAAGATGTATGAGATAATTTGCCTACATTTTTTGATGGACTCTGACAGTAAAGCAGATAGCTCCTTGTGAGACTCTATCTGCTTTTTAACAAGTGAATATATATTGCCGGTTGAAAGGCTAATCTTGTTCTCGAGTTCCAGATTTAATAGAGCTAAACTAAGTTCTGGCATACTTGTTGTTCGAAATTGCCTGTATAACTGATCGAAACTCATTGCTCCCGTAGATAATACTTTACAGATCTGTACTTCGATCGATCCATCTGGTTGGTTATCATCCTCACCAGACAGAAATTGCATGTCGAGAGTCGTTTTAAAAGAACTATTGTTCTCCAGACCTTCCAACTCCGGTTGTAGATTCGTGTTTTCCTGGGACCCAAGATTCCCTCTAAATAGAAGATCTGCAAAGTAAGAAGGGTGCAGAATTTCGTAATTGTCCTTTAGGGAGCATTGCAACGCAGCTGAAACAGACTGAAGCAAGTTCCATGCAGTAGAAAGGGATATCTCAAGCACTTGTTTCAATAGAGCTGTATTGAGAAAATCAACCTTTTGCATCAACCAGAATGCAGCAAGCCATAGTCGAACCTTCTTGGTTCCGTGGAAGAATGTGCCGGCAGTAAACCAGCACTTCCTCTTGCAGCCAGTGCACCATGCAAATCTCTTTCCATACCCTTTTCTGCCTGTTTTATTTCCACAGTAAGCACAAAGAAAAGTTTTCTCCGGGAACATAATGCAAAAGAGTTTCTCCACACAAGACTCTTCTGACGGAAAGAAAGTGTTGAACTCAATCATCAACTGAGACAACTCAGCCAACGCTGCAGCTCTATTAGAGTTGTAATGTGAACTCATCACGTTGTCATCCTTATATAAAGCAATCCTCTGCTTTATAGGACGATAAAATCAGGTCAAGAGTTCAAATTATCAATGAGCATTTTTGATTTTTTTTGCCGAATTCGGCAAAAAAAATCAAAATCATAGCTATTGCTTTGGAACGAGCAAGAAGACAATTAATCCTTGCTATCCGGCCCACCAATGTAAAGAAGTACCATTTCGTGCCAGACAGGCCAGTCATGAGCAAATCCGTCCCAAACTCTAAAGGCGTGCCAGCAATCTTTGTCCCAGAGAGACTGAGAGAACTGTTTGTTTTCTTCAAAGGCCGGATCTCCGTTTCCGATTGCAATAATCATGTCGACCTGGCGAATTTGATCAAGTTTGCCGTTGTTCTGTCCGCGAATAAACTCATAAGGGTTGCACTGGTAGATGATTTCGTCATCGTAACCAGATGTCCAAGCGCGAATGTCATAGATTCCACTCATTGAGATCATTCGATTGAAGTGTTCTGGAAATCGGAGCGCAATGCTTGCAGCATGATAAGCACCCATGCTTGCTCCCATTGCCATAGCATATAAGTTATCGTTCTTGGACTTGGAAAAAGGGATTACTTCATTGATTATGTATTCGTGATATTGAAAATGCCTCAGTCCTCTGTCTCTAGGTCCAACATGTGCGTTATCCCAGCTTTCAGGGTCGACACTATCCAGACAATAAACCTGTATCCAACCGTTATCGATATGACGAGAAAGTGTCTGCATCATGCCGCGATCTTCCCAGTCAAAAAAGCGTCCTGATTGAGTTGGGAATACAAAGACCCGGGCACCTGCATGCCCAAAAACAAGCAACTCCATGTCTCTGTTCAGACTCTTACTGTGCCACTTATGATATTCGCGGTTCATTGCTTGTTTTTTTTTCCTCTTTGTAGACAAGTTCATGAAAAAGTGATTCTATCATGCTGCCAGTCTCAGGCTCGACCGGCATTGCACTTGCGAATTTTTGTAAATCAGCCACGTATCGGAAACCCATAGGTTCAAAGGTCTCTGTCTTTGTGAACGTTCGCCCACTGTTTGAAAAGATCGAAATGCTTTTTCTCGCTCCACCCCTAAGAAAATGCTCCAGGCTTCAAATACTACATACCTGGTTCGCAAAACTTGATTGCGCTACCAGCACATCCTTTTTTTCTTCCACAATTTGATTTCGTCCTCAGTTGCAGAATACGGGAAATAGCAGAGTACACGGGTAGCAGAATTTTTTTCCGTTTTTTCGGCTCTTGCAAGTGTTTTTGCTATGCAGGATCCTGATTTTAATCTGCAGGACAGACCTAGAAAGTCTTTCTAGCACAAGGAATTAATCGAACAAGTCATATTATCGGCCGTCTCCGGATGCAGATGGGCTTGGTTTAATATATTATCTTTAATCTGATTAGTAATGTTGACTCAAGTATTTCCAGTTACATTGGATTATATCGCTGCCAGAGTGCGAAAACAGTATCTTGTTCCTGTAGAGAAGCTCAAGCCAATTCCAGGGTGGCTGAATCCGCTGCCTCAGAGAAGCCGAAACCACTTCTAAATAGAGTCAATCCCAGTTAGAGTAACTAAATGACCAGCCCACGACCACATAGAATCAGAGCCAGAAAGCGCAACCGCCAGGGCGGGGGGAGCGGAGGAGCTGAGGCAAGCAGCGAGCTCACACCTGTGAAGCTTGACGATCCTGCTCTTTATATAAATCGAGAGCTCAGTTTATTAGCTTTTCAAAAGCGCGTTCTCGAAGAAGCACAGGACGAAAGCAATCCCCTGCTTGAAAGATTCAAATTCCTGTCGATTCTGGGTTCGAACCTCGATGAGTTTTTTATGGTCAGGGTTGCCGGTCTGAAAAGGCAACTAGAATCTGGAGCTGCACCTCCGCTTCCGGATGGAATGACGCCCGGCGCACAACTAACTTCAATCCGCAAAGAAGTCACCGACCTTTACAAGGTATCCTATAAGTGTCTTGCAGAACAATTGATGCCCGGTCTCAAAGAACAGAGCATTCAGATTCTTGCTTTTTCAGACTTGAATGCTAAACAAAAATCCAAGGCAAGAGAATATTTCATCGACACTGTATTCCCGGTGCTGACACCACTTGCATTTGATCCCGGCAGACCCTTTCCTCATATTTCGAACCTGAGCGTAAACCTGGCAGTTTTGATTCAGGATCTTGAAGGCAATGAAAGATTCGCACGCATTAAAGTTCCTGACACCTTACCGCAACTTATCCCGCTCGACAGGCTAAACTCATTACCAGGCAGGCGTTTCGATTCAGACAAGAAAGCACGCAATTTCGTCTGGCTTGAAGATCTGATTGGTGCAAATCTACAAGACCTCTTTCCTGGAATGAAGATCCTGGATGTTCACCCGTTTCATGTAACCAGAAATGCTGAGCTTGCAATCCAGGAACTCGAAGCGGCAGATTTACTCGAAACAACTGAGGAAGGGCTGAGACAGAGACGATTCGGTGACGTAGTCAGGCTGAATGTCAACACGACAATGCCTGTCAATATTCTCCAGATACTGATGAATAACCTGGAAATCGACCAGGAAGACGTATATCATGTCGAAGGAATGCTCAGCCTCAACAGGCTTCGTTACATAGGAAGCCTGGACAGACCTGAGTTGAAATATCCACATTTCGTGCCTATGGTCCCAGGAAATCTCTATACTGAAAACACCGAAGTTGACATATTTTCAGCGATCAGGCAAAAGAACATCCTGCTTCATCACCCATTCGATTCCTTCCAGCCGGTAGTTGATTTTTTGCGGGCTGCTGCCAAAGATCCTGATGTTCTGGCAATTAAGATCACGCTTTATAGAGCAGGACGCAATTCTCCGGTAGTCGAAGCACTCCTTGATGCGATGGAAAACGAAAAACAAGTAGCCGCGCTGGTTGAACTTAAGGCTCGCTTTGACGAAGAAAGCAATATTGAATGGGCCAAGGCTCTTGAATCAGAGGGCGTGCACGTAGTCTACGGCCTTCTTGGTTTGAAAGTACATTCAAAAGTGGCTCTGGTAGTAAGACGAGAAGGAGAAACCATTCGCCGCTATGTGCACCTTGGCACAGGAAATTACAATCCGCTGACAGCGCACTTCTACACAGATATAGGCTTGTTTACCTGCGATGAAGAAATCGGTGCCGATGTCACCGATCTTTTCAATTACCTGACCGGCTATTCTGCAAAAACCGATTACCGAAAGCTTGCAGTCGCTCCCATTAACTTGAGACAGAAACTTGAGTCTTTAATCAAACGGGAAATACGGCACCAGCAGCATGGTGAGCGCGGCCATCTTATTTTCAAAATGAATTCGCTTGTCGATCAGGAAATGATCGAACTACTTTACCAGGCCTCAAAAGAAGGAGTTCAGGTCGACCTTTTGGTTCGCGGAATCTGTTGCCTCCGTCCCGGGATTCCTGGAGTAAGCGAAAACATAAAAGTCGTAAGCTTACTTGGCCGATTTCTTGAACACAGCCGCATTTATTATTTCAGGAACGGCGGCAAGGAAGAGGTTCTGCTCGGAAGCGCAGACATAATGCCCCGCAACCTGAACAGGCGGGTCGAGGTGCTTTACCCGCTGGAAGATCAGCGCCTGATTAGGCAGATAAGAGACGACATTCTGCACACTTATCTGTCGGACAGGGTCAAAGCAAGAGAAATGAAAGCAGACGGCAGTTATGTGCGGATGGCTCCGAAATCCTCAGAAAAAAGAATTCATGCGCAGGCTGAATTCATGACACGCAGAATGGCCGAAAACGACAGCCTGCCTGAAAGACCTGAAGACTAATCCATCCAGTCCATTCCAGAGGTACGCTCAGCTTTCTCTTCTCTTGCCGCAATCCTTTCCGTGAGTCCTTCTTCTATAATCTTCAGCCCTCTCAGGGCAAGTGTTCTTACAAACGGCGTTCCTGAATTCGAATCTTTTACAAAGAGAAGATCCGCTTTTCCTTCAGAAGGATTATCCGAAAGTGATTTGATAAAACCGGCATATGCACGGGATTCAAGCTGCCTTTGTTTGGAAAATGCCAGACCCATAAGCGTGCTCATATCGATATCGCCGCGCATGTACTGCAGCTGCCCATACGGCCATTCTTGTGCCTTGATCTTCCCATCAAGAGCTTCATTCAAAACTTGCTTGGCAGCCGCCATTCCGTTCATCTTGTTTGCCAGGGCATACGCAAGCAATACGGATACGCTGTCCCAGTCATTATGTTCGAATGATTTCTTGAAGTCTTTATCTGCAGCTTCAAAGCTGCCGGAAAGAATCTCTGCCAGAGCCCTGGCTCTCAAAGCCGCCCGGGAGCGTGGTGCCAGGGAGGCAGCCTTATGAAAATCTCTCGAAGCCTTTTCATCATCGGTTCTCAAAAGCATGATTGTACCCCTGCCTATCAGGGCAGAAACACATTTGGGATTGCGCTTCAAAATGTTGTTGTAGATTGATAGCGCACGATCCTCTTTTCCCATCTGTTCATACATTCTGGCAAGAACAAGAAATATTGAATCAACAAGGCCTTCTTTGGCTTCATTCTTAATAGTTTGCGCCGATTCTGCTGATTTTGCAGCCATAGAAATTGAAATGCCTCGCATTGGTGAGCTAAGTATCCAATTCCATTATATATTCCAGGCAGAATTTGCCTAGGCTGAGCGTCATCAGAACAAAGCCAGAACAGTCAGAACTAAGTCAGAACAGTCAGAACTAAGTCAGAACTAAGTCAGAACAGTCAGAACTAAGTCAGAACTAAGTCAGAACAGTCAGAACAGTCAGAACAGTCAGAACAGACAGAAAACTATCCAATCAGCTAAAGCAGGGCTAGAACAGTTCTTTCAATATAAGTCCGCAAGCAGTAGCTGCTGCCATGGCCGCAAAAGCTATCAATAACATATGCTCACTCCTCCACTCAATTTCTGATCCAATAAGTGCCTCTTCTTTTTAAGAGACGCAAGAAGTGAGAAAATTATCCGACTCTTGTAGAAGTTTAATAATACCGCGGGCGGTTATCAAGCGAACAGGGTTCGGTATAAATTCGTATTTCCAATTCGTATCTCCAATTCGTATCTCCTACCCACATCTCCTACCCACATCGCTTACGCCACCTCTCCTAGCAATTGCTTTTCTATTTATCAAGCAGTTCTCCGACCAGAGCAGCTTTAGCGAACGTTCTTTCAAAGCAAACCCCGTCTTTTGCATTTGCAAGTTCATTGAGTTTGCAACTCAGAGTTTTGAGACTTGCTTTTATGTTTTTCCGGTTCTGGCAGCTTATTTGCATCCAGATCTCCGGCTTGCTTTTCATCAATCTAGAAAGACTTTTTAGAGCACCTCCCGAGAGTGCCAGATGTTCAGACTTTCCGGTCGCAAGCAAACTGTCGTGAATCATGCTGCCAATTGAGCTTGAAATCAGCTGAATTAAATGGCTGGTTAACGCAACAGTGGAATCATGCAAAGAAGCTTCGCTTACAAAAACACGTAGATTCAAGCTTAAGAGCCATAGCTTAAGTCTAGCAACTGAAATCTCCGATGATTTACTTGCGGGAACCAGACAAAAGGTTCGCCCATCAAGAGGCAGCTCTCCTGAATTCTCAAAGCCGCTTTTTTCGGTCCCGAAAAAAGGATGACCACCTACAAATTCGGCTCCTTTTAGATCCAGTTTTTCAATTTCGCTACAAACAGGTCCTTTGACTGAACAGAGATCAAGTACAAGCTGTCCCGGGCAAAGCATCGGTGCAAGCTTTCTTAAAATCTTGATACTCGTGTCAGGAGGGCATGCAAGCAATATAAGGGAAGACTGAGAAACAACTGATTTTTTCAGCTTCGAAGCAGATTCATCAAACAACTTGCTCTCTTCAAGCTTTTGCAAATTATGAGGAAGGTCGACTGCAAACAGTTTGTTCTGAGGAAAAACCGCTCTGATTCGTCGTGAGATCGCACCTCCAATCAAACCGGCTCCGATAACACAAACAGAAGGGAACAAACGACCGGCACGCAAACGGGTTTCTTCATCAACCATGCCTCGTTCTTGAACTTCAACGCTTTCTTTCAAAAGTGATCTGAATATGCTTTTTATAGACTCACGGTGTCTGTCTTCTTCCAGCTTTTGATCAATTGACTCAAGAATTTGTCTTTCCCGCTCGGAATCTTTGATCGAAAGTCCGTGCTCGGTTTTCAATCTTCCAATTTTCTGGCTCAGTTCAAATCTTTTTGAAAGAAGTGAAATCATCTGGAGATCTATCTGGTCTATTTCTTCCCGCATCATCTCCAGACTGTTTTGCGGATTTTTCTCGGCGATACCGAGTTCTTCATTAGTTTGCCCCGGCAGGGGCCATGATTTGGCCATTTTCACAATCCTCTATAGTGCTTTCTGTAATTTCCGAAATTTCATTTCTGAACTCTCTGCTGCCCTTCAATTGGTGCGCCGGCTAATTTACACCGCTAGACACAAGCAGCACGGCGATTGCTTCTTTCGATTCCTGGAGAAAGTGACTGCCCACTCAGCAATGAAAGCTGGGAACTCTCGTCCTTTGTAACAACCTTCCGCCCTACTGCCTGAGCAACCGGGCGCAAAGAATCAATAAGATCGAGCATTTCAGGCAGGGAAAGCGCCTGCCTGGCGTCAGATACTGATTTAGCCGGTTCAGGGTGACATTCGATCATTAGACCGTCCGCACCACAAGCCACTGAGGCACGGGCAAGATCTGCAATCAGTTCGCTTTTTCCTGCAGCATGACTTGGGTCTACAATCACCGGAAGGTGGGTGAGCTGTTTAAGAGCTACCACAGCACCAAGATCGAGGACATTGCGAGTAAAGCTATCAAAACTGCGGATGCCGCGTTCGCAGAGTACAACCTGCTGGTTTCCGTGAGCCATTATGTATTCTGCAGCCAAAATAAACTCTTCGATTGTTGCGGAAAGTCCTCGCTTGAGCAACACCGGTTTGTTTGCGCCCCCTACGGCTTTGAGCAGGTCGAAATTTTGCATATTGCGGCTGCCGATTTGCAGCACATCTGCATGGGCGCAAATATCATCAACCTGGGTCTCGCTCATAACTTCCGTAATCACCGGCACAGAGAATCTAGAGCTGATTTCCTGCAAGAGTTTTAGTCCTTCATGGCCCATTCCCTGAAAAGAGTACGGTGAAGTACGTGGTTTGAATGCGCCGCCTCTGATTGCCTGAACCGGTCCGTTTGCCAGAGCTTCGGCAACCCGCTCCATTTGCTCTTTACTTTCAACAGTGCAGGGGCCAGCTACTATGAAAATCTCATTGCCGCCTATATGAAAGTCACCCACACAAACGTTGCTTGTTGTTTTTCCTTCATGCTTCAAAACCAATTTTGCTTCTTTCATTGTTCCTCCAGGGGTGATAAAAAAGGTCCCGAACTCTCCTTTTGCCTTTGGGAGTTTGGGACCTGAAAGTGACGTACACGACTATGTCACCCGGGACTCCCCCTGGCAGCGTATACATAGCTGTAATACCAATTTCTCACTTTCTCATTCCTCAGTCTTGCTAGCGCTTTTTGTTTGTTGCTTTGCTCGGTCTCTGTTCGTCGTTTTTTGGAATGGTCTTTGGTCTTCTTCTTGGCGTTGTTTTGATTCTTGCTTAAAGCTTGCTCGTTCAATCCGCTCTTAAAAGAAAAGGACCGCAGAAATAACTGCGGTCCACCTGGCTAACTCTTTTTTTCCGCGTCAAACGCGGCTCAGACCAGGTGAACCTCCATTTGCCAGTAATAGTAGTAGGCGCGTTTCAAGACCAAATCTCCAGAATATGAGGCGATACTATATGCAGGCGCCGAACAAGTCAATAGCATATTAAGAAAGTTTCAATTTTCAAGAGTAAAAGGCACCTGCGATAGGAACAAGTTAAACGGCAGGGCGTCTTAATAAGTCATGTTCTTCAGTTGAATGATAAAGAACTCTGGCAAGCAGGCAAAGGCTTCTTGCCTGAAGCAAGCTGTTTTACCGAAAAGCGGAGCAGGAGCAATGAATAAAATATCGGGAGGGGCGTTCGCCCTTGCTGCAAGCCTTGTGTTGCTAGCAATTGGAAGTTCTGCCTGTGCACAGTCTTTTGACCAGGGAGCAGGGTTTTTGGGCACTCTGAAAGGAATCGTCTCAAATCCGCAGGTGAAATCCTACTTGCTTTCAAAAGTAGCCGGTCCGAACAACCTGCAACCGGCTTACCAGGATCCTTCCCTGAATCCTTATCATGGAGCCTCACCAAACACCGGAGGCTTTGCGGCTGCTCAGAACGGATTCTTGCCACAACCAGGTCTGCCATATTCTGATTCAAGCCCAAAATCACTGCTTTTGAATACACTGAAAAACGCAGTCCTGAGTAAAGTAAACCCGCTGGCAGTTCCTGATCTGAATACAAGCTACCTGCCACCGGCAAATTCTTATTCAGCACCAGCAAATCTATTAGCACCGCCAGCATCGGGTTTCTATTCACTTGAAGAAGGTACAGCACTCGGCGGAGGCATCGGTTATGCCAATCAAGGAGCTATCCAACCCTTCACGAGTTCAAACCCTGGCACAATGACCATAAGCAAGCAGCTGCAGCCGGCCGAACTCCAACTACTTGGGCGCTATGACATTAACGTGCTCATTGACAAATCAAGCTCGATGACAAGCAAAGATTGCTCTGATCCGTTTTTGCCAGGTAGAACTGTTTCACGCTGGCAATGGTGCAAAGATCAAACTACAATGCTTTCGCAAGAAACAGCTAATGGACTTTCATCAGGAATAAGCGTAGTGCCCTTTTCAAACAAATGGACTCGCTTCGACAATGTTTCACCTCAGGCAATCAACGCTATCTTTCAGCGAGACTATCCTCAGGGTTCAACAGACCTTGCAGCAGCTTTGCGGGCTCAACTCGACCAGTACTTTCAGGAACGAAAACTCGGAATCAGAAAGCGCCCCCAGATGATTGCTATTATAACCGACGGTGTGCCGGATAGCAGAAACTTAGTTTATCAGGTAGTCAGACAAGCTGCCCAAAAAATGCAGAATCCGAACGAAATAAGAATTGTGTTTTTCCTTATAGGTCAGGATCAAAAGGGACTGGATTTTGTTTCCGAGCTTGAAAGCAAACTTTCTTATGATGGATTTCCAAACTCAATTGTAAGAGCACACAGTTTCGCCGAAGTAAATCAACTCGGACTCCCTCGCAGTCTGGCTTATTCGCTCAACTAGATCAATTGATCACAGCAAGTGTTTGCCAGGATTAGCAAAAGAAGGCAGCTCGCTTCTGAGCTGCCTTCTTGTTTTTTTCGTTTGCTGCATTCGCGCTGAGATTTTTCACTATCTAAATTGAGAATTGCTGTGCGAAAATTTCCATGAATTCACCGTCCTGGATTAAAAGCCACGATTTCAATCAATTACCATCTTTTAGATTGCCCTGAATCTACATGCCCTGAATCTACATGCCCTGAATCTACATGCCCTGAATCTACATGCCCTGAATCTACATGCCCGGAATTCAATTGCCCGGAATTCAATTGCCCAAACTTCAAGTGCACCAACTTCAAGTGCCCTGAATTACTGAGGATCTGAGGAGAAACCGGATGAAAACACTTTCCGATTCAATTAAGTTGTCCACGAAAGGACACACAGACATAATCGACATAAGCGACAGACTCAATCACATCGTTGAAAAGTCAGGAGTCAAAGCCGGAACAATGACGGCTTTCGTTGTCGGGTCAACGGCCGGTCTTACAACTATTGAATACGAACCTGGTCTTGTACACGACATAAAAGTAGCCTTTGAAAAGCTTGCGCCAAGAGATGGCCATTATCAACACCATGAGAGATGGGGAGATGACAACGGTCACTCACATGTGCGCGCATCAATTCTGGGACCGAGCCTGGTTATACCAGTGGTTTCCGGACGCCTGCCACTGGGCACCTGGCAACAAGCAATACTCATTGACTTCGACACAAAACCTCGAAGCCGCGAAATCATAGTACAAATAATAGGGCTCTAAACTTCGCATCAACAGTGCAGCTTGGGGCAGGCAAGTGATGCGGCAAAGTGTCTCAATCAAAAAATCAAACGAGCGTAGTATATCCGTTGGGGGCAACAATGAGCACAAAGCCATATCCAGCAGGCTCCCTGTATATCTACAGATATATCCTGAATGCTTAAATCCGAGATTTCATCTTCGATTTAATAAATCTATGAGTTTAGGTGACCAGCCACAAAGCTCTGAAACACAAGGGTTCCCGGCTGCGATATATTATGATGCTATAGGAATTGTATGCATTCATCCATCTTGCTAATCATCTTAGACACGGCTTATCATTGAAAATAACAGAAATCAATCAAAGCCGTAGAGATTCTTGCAATCCACCAGAGTGTCGGTAGACGCAGTGGAGCCGCTTATGCCCAGGTATCTCGCCCTTTGTACCGAAGATATTGTGAAAGCAAGTTTCGGCTCTGATTTCTAATCAGTAACACAAGCAGCATACAGACTCCCATAAATGGGGGCGGAATTATGTTGCGATCCGGCCCACTACAAGGAGGCAACCATGAAAAGCGCAGCTGAACTTCAAACTCTGGCAAATCTGGCAGAAGAAAGAGGTGACTACGCAAAGGCAGCACGTCTTCACCAGAAAGCACTGGTAAAGATGGAAAGGGAAGTCGGAACTGATCAGCCTGAGTTAATCGATTACCTCTTCAATGTTGGAATGATTCGGTGCGCTCTGGATGATCGCAAGGGAGCCGAACTTGCTTTCACAAAACAGCTCGATTTGCTTCTTATGTTTTATCCGGAGGAGCACATCGATGTTATTGAACTCAGGCAAATACTCAGCGACATTCACGATAGTGAAGAAATCGCTGTTAAGCCTCTAAAAATCACAGCTTAGAATTTCTCACCTCCTGACCACCTCATCCACCACACCAATGGAAATGGCAGGAACAGAAAAGCAATACTGTGCCTGCGATACGAAGGACGATTCCAAGAGCTGGGATCGTCCTTTCCATTTCGAATCTTGTTGATAACTGTTTTGAATTTTTGCCGAATTCGGCAAAAATTCAAAGTCGAAGATTCATTAGCAAATGAGAAATTCCCGGCTCTTTTCAAGAGGTTTAGCGTCTTTAACTCTTGAAAGCCACTTAATTCGCCGATCTAATCAAGCGATATAATGCTTGATTTCCGGTTACTCTGAGCACTCAATCATGTCAAGAATTAATAAAACCATTTTTTCACTTTGCCTGGCCATGTCTCTCTTTTCGGTTCAGGCTGCTTTAAGTCACAACGACAATCATGTCAAGCAAACCACCGCTGATGGCAGCCGGAGCCAGAAAACTGAAACAAAGAGGGGTGTTCTTGCTCAAGGAACAATCATGCTGCCCCCAAAACTGGTTTACGAAGCGCTTCGCTCAATGAGAGATGTGGACCCGAGCGGTTGTCGAGTGATTTCCAGTAACGAAAGCGAAAGCATCGTAGAAGAGACTTTCGATGACCTGCCCATAATAGGAAAAGCTGTTTGTGTGTACCGTGAAACGTATGATCCGCTTCGAGTGAATTTCAAAATGATTAGCTCCGACAAACTCAAGGCCTTTGAAGGCGAGTGGACTTTGAAACCCATCAACAACGGCAGCCACACACTCGTTTCATTGCGCAGCTATATTGAGACTGGATTGAGATTGCCTTTTGTTAAGAAAATAACTGAGATGGCAAGCTCAAAAGAAGCAAAAGATCATATTGAATATCTAAGAGAGCTTGCATTTTCGAAAGCCAAACAATTAGCTGATGCAAACACAAAAAAACAAAGTTGAGGAAGCCGGGCGCGTAATCATAATCAATGGCGGGTCAAGCGCAGGGAAAACCAGCATGGCGCTGGAATTTCAGGAAATAGCACTTGAGCCTTATTTCATGCTTGGTATTGATATGTTCTGGTTCACAATGCCTCAAAAGGAAATCGACCTTGAACGTGTATCTGATCGATACTACAAGTGGTGCCAGGAAAAAACAGAAAACGGTCAAAAGTATTTTCGAATATTACCTGGAAAGTTTCTGAACGCCTGCATGCTTGCCAGATACAGATCGATGGCCGCATATCTTGAAAGCGGCTTAAACGTCATTGCAGACGAAGTTTTTTGGACTGAGGAGTGGCTGTTTGAGTCATTGAAAATATTCCAGAATTTTACTTGCTATTACGTTGGCGTATATTGCAGCGACGAAGAACTGAGCCGTCGAGAAATTCAGCGAGGTGATCGATATCTGGGTTGGGCAAGAGGCTCACAAATTTATGCACATAAAAATTGCACATATGATCTTGAAATAGACAATACAAATAAAACTCCACGTGAGTGTGCAGAAATCATAAAGGCATTTGTCGAATCTAATCCCAAGCCGAAAGCTGCCGAACAGATGAGAGAAAAGTTCTTGATAGAAACAGAAGAATGAATAGTTGAGGCTCGTGGTCTTACTGCACTGATCTGGGCTTGACATTGGGCTTGATATTGGGCTTGATATTTCGATAGATATTTCGCTTCTACACAAAAAAGTAACGAATCTGACCGGATATTTTCAGGGAAAAACACGTATACGTTGTCTTAAGCATCATTTCAAGCAGGTCAGTCGGGGCAAGAAACGGAGGGCGAGGCAGTGAGCGGACAATCAATAGAATGGAAAGCAGAAAAGCCTGAGATAAAAACAGATTCAGCCTTGTTAAGCGGGCTGGAGCAACAAGCTCCACAATTTCAAGTTGGAAGAATTCCAGAAGCAATGACAGGTGGAAATGCCATTCCGGCTGCATTTGAGATGCCAAAATTATCATTGGAGCAAGAACCAGGTAGTGCGGATGTTCCGGGAACTAACACTCCAATAACCAACGTACCAGGCTTGGGTGGCACTCCCCCCGATGGCTACTGGAGTTAGATCTAAAAATTCAACGATCTATGTTTGATTACCAGAAAAGTTCTATTGATACAGAACAAATTTCAGGATGCAAATATTCCTCCGCTGAAATTACGTTCTTGTTTTTAGGATCTCATCAGAAAATCACTTTAAACAAGACTTTTTTGGGAAAACGAAACTTTTGGCATGCCGCCGGGTAGAAAGTTTTGTCGCCCCTCCCGGAGATTAAATGAAATGAGACAGATTGTCCTCAGATCAGCAGTATTTGCATTGCTTCTCGCTCATACCTGCACCCTGGCATCAGATGCCAAAGGATTCGGGGGACATGGCGGACACGCAGGCAGCTTTTCCAGAGGCGCCAATGCAGCCGGACACGCAGGCAGCTTTTCCAGAGGCGCCAATGCAGCCGGGCACGCAGGCGGCTTTTCTAGAGGCGCCAATGCAGCCGGACACGCAGGCGGCTTTTCTAGAGGCGCCAATGCAGCCGGACACGCAGGCGGCTTTTCTAGAGGCGCCAATGCAGCCGGACACGCAGCTGGCTTTTCTAGAGGCGCCAATGCAGCCGGACACGCAGGTGGCTTTTCCAGAGGCGCCAATGCAGCCGGACACGCAGGTGATGCCGGCGCATTCTCCGCCGCAAACACTGGCGGCGCGGCAAAACATAACTCGATCTTCGCGCAGGGTAGTAGCCCCAGTTCAGCAAGCAGCTATGCTCAAAACAGCACTGCCAGAACAAGAGACACATACAATTACAACGGCAGCTATGCAAATGGCAAAGGTGTAACAGCAACAAATGGTCTGTCGACTGCAGGTGCCGGAGCCGCCACCTACCAGGGACCTTATGGCGGCACAGCCCAGGGGGCAGGCGCCGGGATTGTGACACCTTATGGTGCAGCAGGCGGCGGTGCCGGAACCTACACCGGTCCCAACGGCAGTTCAGTACAAGCTCTTGGAGCAGGCTATGTTTCCCCGAATTCAGCCGCAGCTGCAGGGGCTTTCCAGGGCACAGGAGCAAACGGTGGTCAATATTCCGGCAATGGTGCCGCAGCATGGAAGAAAGGCGTCGGCGGCGCCGGGGCTACGAATGTCACCGGAACAGGTCCAAACGGAAACAGCTATTCCGGTTACACACGCGGAGCTTACAACGCACAGACCGGTCAGGGAACATATTCAAGCGGCAAGAATGTGACAAGCAGCCAGACCGGCCAGCAATATGGCTACAATCAATCAACAGAATTTACAAAAGGACAGGGTGGACAAACAAGCATCGACACTGCAAATAAAGGCTCATATGAAGTCGACTGGCAAAAGGGCCAGCAACCCACCGTAACTAAAACGAGCAGCGGTAGTGGCTCTGGTGCCACAACTCCTGTCTCTACCAGCACAAGTACAGGCTCCTACCCGACTACCAGTACGACTACTTCAAGCTCCTATCCGAGCACAAGCACAAGCTCCTATCCGAGCACAAGCACAGGCTCCTATCCGAGCACAAGCACAGGCTCCTATCCGACTACCAGCACGACTACTACAAATAACTATTACACAACAACATATCCAAGTACTTATCCGACAAGCAGCACTAGCGCCTATCCGAGCACAACAACATATCCAACAACATATCCCACAACTTATCCGACTACTTATCCCGCCCCCGTTTATCCCGCCACAGTTTATCCGCAAAGTTCAAGTTATCCGAGCACTGCCTATCCAAGCTATCCAACATATGTTCCGGTTCCTGTTCCAACATATTTACCTCTAAGCGCGGAGACTTCGAGCAACACAAGTTCCACAAGCGATTATGCTACTACAAGTCCCAGCAGCAGCACTGGCAGCAGCACTGGCAGCAGCACCTACAGCAGTACAAGCAGCGCCACAGGCGGCTCGAGCAATCAACCCGAGCAGAACCAATACCAAAATCCAGATCAAACTCAATACCAGTACCAGGAAGCAGATACTCAGCAAGCATCAAATCAAAGTCAGCCCCAGCAAACTGTAGAAGCAACTCAAACACAGTCAGCTCAGACACAGCCCAATCAAACACCCACACAGGCAACTAAGACTTATGCAAGCTCTACGGCTGCTCAGGTGCCCAGGCTGCGCAAAGGCATGCGCAATCAACTTTTGAAGCGTGGATGGCAGGCACAAAAGAATTCACAAAGCAGTTCCCAGTAAAAAGAGCAGTAGCTAGTGCTTTTTGCCTTTGTTATCGGTCCCGGTCTTTTTCTGCTCTTGCTCGGTCTTTTTCCGGTCGGGACCGGTCTTTTTCGGGTGAAGCATTTCTTTCAACCTGTCTTTAAGTGCCTGATCGTCAGCAACATATTTTAGCTGCTCTTTTCTAGCTTGCTTAGCAGCAAGTGCGCTTAAAACCAGCTGCTTCCTCATCAAAGCCGTATCACTAAGTTTCAGAGCCTCCTGAGCAAGTTTTCGAGCGTCTGAGTCTTTATGGGCCGAAAGCAAACTGGCATATAGCTTGCCAGCCTCAGCCGGAAACGGATCAAAACTATCTCCGGCCCCATGTTGTTTCATGTCTTCTTTGAACTTTGACGTCAATTCAAAACGTTCTTTCAACTCTGCAATCGGATCCGGATAAAGAACCAGAATATCTGCCCAGCGCCCTTTCTTGATCAGAAGTCTTTCGACCAATACCCCTGCCTCTTTTATATCCCGGTCACCGGAAGCTGCAGGATCAATGGACTTGTTCTTAATTTTTTCAAACCAGGCTAATGTACTCTCATCATCATGCAATACTTGCTGGTTTAGAAGCACAAAATCCAGCGATTTGTTCTTTGCCTCAGCCTCATTTCTCAGTTCAATTACCCGGCTGGCTGATGCAGGTTCTCGTGCAATAATCGCAGACATTGTCATCGGCAATCTCGTAAAGCGATACATTCGCTCGTCGGGATACTCATCTGGAATGTGCTGCCAGAGCCAGATATACTGATCCATCGCTTCGGAATATTTGTTCTTATCGATCAAAGCCTTAGCATATTTCTGCCTTGCTTTCAGTTCTTGCTCGCCGCCTTTGCCTGCAAACTCTTCGACCTTGTGTTTGAGCATGTCAAACAGAGTTTCACCTTTCTTGATCCCACTCAACCAGTTGAGCAAGTCGTCACTGTTCAGCACGCCTACATGCCTATCAAACTCTTTCTCATCTTTCGGTCTGAAGACCACAACCGACGGCATTGCATGTATCTTGAACTTTTTCGAAATCTCAGTATCGACGTCAACATCAAATTGCAACGCCAGCGCGTTGTCGTTCATCCACTTTTGAACAACGGGATTCGACCATGTTTCTTTTTCCATATGGTGGCAGGGACCGCACCATGAAGCCGTGAAATCCACAACCAGAAGTTTCTCATCTTTGTTTGCGGCATCGATTGCATTTTCCAGAGTCATTTTTTTGAACAAGCTTGCTGCCTGTCCGTCCTGAGCAAAAAGCAAAAGCATGGACAATATTATCAAAGCAAGCTTCGATTTATAATTTTGCATAGTCTGGTTCCTTTTCACTGACCTATTTTAATCCAAATCAGCTACTTTTGCTCCGGCTTGCAGGCTAGAGGTTCTCAACAGATTGAGAATGCCCACCCGGTCAATTTCCCCAGACCCAATTCCATCCGTCTGCGACCCAGCCGCCCACGGTTACTGCACCATCTGCGACTTTGCCTCCGACATATACGGCGCTGTCTACCACTGCATCCTTGGCTACAACAGCTCCTTCCACCACGGCATCCTTAACGATGACAGCCCCTTCAACAACAGCATCCTTAACTACAACAGCTCCTTCCACAACAGCATCTTTGACATCAAGAGCAATCGCACCAGCCTCGGTAGCAACAGCAATAACACCGAAGCCTGCGCCTTCAAGTCCGCCGTTGTCTTTAGCCTGCCAGGCGGCAAGCGAGCCCATTCGCATCAATTCCTGTGTACTCATATCGAGATTGTTGTTCTTATCCATACGCAAAACCATGGGCATCTGCTTATTTGCAAGAGGATTATCCACAAAACCGTACATATACCAGTTACCTTTTGGATCAAGAGCGGGTTTCATATCTTCTCCAAGCATAAGTCCTACCTGTTTGAGCAGATGATCTGTTTCAAGCAAAAGCTTTCTTCTTCCCTGTGCATCAGGTGAGCCCAGCCCGAATGTTTTTACCTTTGTATGTATGTGAGAACCGGGATCGATACCAAGATCCTTTACCAGCTGCGGCAGTTGCACCGGCAACTTTAGATAAATGCCGTCTATTTTACTGAGCCTCACACCGGAAGGTCCGTCCTGGCTTAAATTGAACTCGACTTTCCTGCCTGCATTAAGTATTACGCCACCGAGATCATGAGAACTTGCTTTATCTCTTTCAATCGATACCCGGTCGCCTGATTTTGATATCGAGCTGACGTTGCTTATCATGTCTTTTAACGGAGCATCTATTTTAGTGCCGCTTATACTTTCGATCAGTTTCAGATAACTTGAGTCGTTTCCTTTTAGCGAGATCTTAAAATCAGGCCCCTTTTCAGGCGGGTTCTCGAGATCTTTCGGATTGAAACTCACAACAAGTCCAAGACTGTCCTTGTTATGTTTGACTGAAAACTCGACGGAAATATTTCCTTTTTCATCTAGTATTGGATTCATTTCCGGACCGACTTTAATTTTCACCGATTCAAGCAGTGAATCTGTTTTGATTGAAAGATAACGATTTCCCTCTTTATCCGGTTCTGAGATTTTCACTTCTTTCAGGTTTGCTTTAAACGGCTGCGGCAGATTCACGGCTTTTGCCACTTCGGCAGGAAGAGGCAGTTTCATTGAGATGCCTTCAATTTGACTTATTGAAACACCTTTTCCGTCAGCTTCAATCTTTGCCTTTACAGTTTGAGCAATTTCAAGCGGCATACCGCCCAGATCATGAGTGCTTGCTTTCTCTCGCTGAATTTCCAGAAGCTCGCCACTCTTGTTCAGTGATTTTATGCCGTCAAAGGCTCCGGCAAGAACTGTTTTTAAATTCACGCCGGCGATTCCAGCTGCAAGATCTGCAGGATTGTTTTTCTCAGGACTGGTAGTCCAGTTCTTGATACTTTCAAAAGCTCGTTCGATCACTTTTGCAGCATCAGCGCTTTCAATCGGTACTTCGATCCTGGAGTTTTCTGGAATCGCCAGCGTGCCCACAACCCCAGCTACAGATTTCTTGAAACGAGATAAATAGTCGTTTGGTTTGACAGGCTCAGCCGGCTTCTGCTCCGGCTTTGGAATGTCAATCTGCAGCATGGGTTTGCCTTCGCCATCTTTTGTAAGTGTGAGGGATATTTTTTTGATCTCACCGCCTACCCCGGCAAAATCAACCGACATACCCTTGATATTTTCCAAATGAATTGTTTTCGGATTTTCTTTATCGGGGACTATATTGAAATTCGGATTATCCAGGGTCAATTTGGCTGCAACACCCAGATCAGCAAGCGGAACTGGAACTGTCGCTTTACCTTCTATTGACACCCTGCCCCCGTCAATGCTGCCTGATTTCAATCCACCTAATATACTGCGGAAGGTTTCATGCAACATCGCTCCGGGAATTGCCTCAGCGAGCCTGGCAAAATTGTCCGATGAAATTTTCAGCTGGCCTGGTTTTGCACTTATCTCAAATTTATCCGGACAGGTTGCAACAGTGAGCATGGCTCTGTCCAGCGTGCTTCCGATTTCATGCTTATGAGCAAATTCTTCGGCTCTTTTCTTTTCCGCTTCTTTGTACTGGTCTGATTTGACTTCCTTATCTGTTTTCTTGTTCTCGGAAATTTCAAGACCAGGTAGAGCTTGCTCGGCTCCTGAGCCGGCTTTTGCTGCAGTTTTCTTAGAAGCATCCTGAAAAATCTTCTGTGCTTCGCTTGTAAAACTAAAGGACAGCACGCCATCTAAATTTAGAGAATCAATTGATTCTTGTAGTTCTTTAGATTCTTTGTTTTCGACTTTTTTATCTGTTTCAAAATCCATTACACACCAACGCAGTGAATTGAAGTAGCACTGTCAGCGCGTGTTAGCAGAACCAGAACCTGAAATAGCCGTCGCCCCTCTCCTTAAACAACTTATATCCGCTCGAAATTTCTTTTGGACTCGTTTTTGCTGCTTTAATAATAGTTTGCGGGTTTCCGCAAGCAAAAGACATATTATTGCTCGAGCAAAAAATGCTTGAAGCAGCTGGAGATCTGCTGTACCATACACCGGTACGGTATGGTCGGAAGCAATGAAAACTATACAGCTTGCGGTTCGAGATTTCGCTCTACCTGTGCCCAGGCTGGGGAGCATAGAGCTTCACTCTGGTTACGGCTTGCTTAAACAGGGTCAGGAAATTCACGATCATGTGCAAAAACTTCGGAAAAAAGCAGACCCGAATTATCGCAGCGAAGTAAAACTGAGCCACAGTTTTGAACGCGAATCATATAAATTTGTGGTATCGGGACGGATCGACGGCATAAGCGCCGAGCACCCCTTAGTTATTGAAGAAATAAAGTCAAGCTCCAACATCCATGAGTTGAAAGCAAAACTCGAGCTTTCACCTGATCATCCATATATGCTGCAAGCGAAAACTTACGCATACATTTTCTACAAAGAAAATGCCATACTACCCGATTTGCGCCTGATTCTTGTCTCATCAACAAACTGGAACCAATCTGAAAGTCTGCATTTCAAGCTTGATTTGGCGGAATTCGAGTCTTTTCTAGAAAAACGTCTTGATGAACTTGTATACGAAATGAAATGCCTGGAAGCTGATGTCGAACGCAGGCAAAAGCTTGCCTGCGCACTTTCATTTCCCTTTGAAAATCCCAGAAGCGGGCAGATCGATCTCATGAAGGCGGTGGAGGACGCAGTCAAGGACCGGAAAAATATGCTGGTTCAGGCTCCTACAGGTCTTGGCAAAACGATTGCCATTAGTTATCCAGCACTGAAAAACTCTCTTATAAGAGGACAGAAGCTCGTATATCTAACACCGAAAAACAGCCAGCATGCCGTGGCAGAAGATGCAGTCGTACAGATCAAACAAGACGATCTTAAAGCACTTACAATCACCGCCAAATCAAAAATATGTTTTATGCCCGAGCCTGTTTGCACTCCTGAATACTGCCCCTACGCTCACAATTACTATCAAAAAGTATATGAAAACAAGCTGATTGAGCTGATGGCCGAGAAGCCGCGATTGAACTTTGAAGTTTTTCAAGAAATTGGTGAAGAATACAAAGTATGTCCTTTTGAACTGCAGGTTGAGGCAATTTCACGGGCAGACATCATAATTGCTGACTACAATTATGTTTTTTCACCACGTTCATTGCTGGGCAGAATTACACAGCATAACGAACTTTTTGGCGAAAAACCCAATCTTGTTATCGACGAAGCGCATAACCTCCCGGACAGAAGTTGCGATTATTATTCACCTCTACTGCAAGAAAGCAGCTTCCGCGAAGCGGCCGCATCACTGAGCACATTGAGCGCCGGACTCAGTATAGAAGCGCAGGCTGTCATATCAAGAAGCATTGAAATTATAAGAGGCTCCGCGGATCTCGTTAAGAACGAAGCCAGGATAAATCTCGATCCGGAACTTTTCAAAGACCAGGAAAGACGTTGGAAAGAATTTCTGGCTCGGTACCTGCAATCGGGTCAAATAAGCCAGAATAAAGACGCAGTTTTGAAAGCAGCAAACTCCTGGTCTCAATTTTGTGAAGGTATCCAAATCGACTCCGAGCATTTCTTTTCCACTTCAAGAAAGAGCTATTCGAAAAATGCATCTGCAAACAATACTATTGAGCTTAAAATTACTTGCTGCGACGCTTCATCTTATTTGCGCGATACATATAAAGAATTCAATTCATCGATTGCATTTTCCGCGACGCTCAAACCATTTGACTATTACTTGACTCTTTCGGGATTCGACCCGGACAATACAAAGACAATCGAGTGCCAGTCACCTTTTCCTGCGGAGAACCGCAAGGTGATTTTAATTCCGCAAGTATCGACCCGATACAAAGAGCGAAGCCGCAACTATCAGAAAATCAGCCAGGCAATCGAAAAAATCACAAGGCTTCGACCCGGAAATTATTTTGCCTTTTTTCCCAGCTTCGATTTTTTAAATGAAGTCGCTTCACTCTGCAATGAAACCGAATTTGAAATTCTTTGCCAGCGGCCTGAGATGAAAGCAGAAGAAATTCGCACCTGGATAAAGCGTCTTCATTCTAAAGAAGATAAAAAGGCTCTCTTGATTTTTGCGGTACAGGGAGGCGTTTTTTCAGAAGGAATTGATTATCCGGGCGAATCACTTATAGGCGCTTTGATAATCGGGCCGGCACTGCCGAAATTCAACCTTGAAAGAGAGCTCTTAAAAGACTATTACCAGCGAAATTACAACTCAGGCTTCGACTACGCCTATACATATCCTGCAATGACAAGAGTAGTGCAATCAGCCGGCAGAGTCATCAGATCTGAATCTGATCGCGGGCTTATTGTACTCATGGATCAACGATTCATCCAGAGTAACTTTGCAAGCGCCATGCCGCAAGATTGGTTTGCAAACTCAGTCAAAGAACTGGTTTCAACAAGTATACTCAGTGACATAAGCAAATTCTGGAGCTCTGCAAAACTGTGAATCTCCAATTCAAGCGGTCGCACCTCTACATAAGATGGATTTTTCTGCGAATCCTGGCATTTTGCTTTTTTACGGCTTTTAGCTCTATTGCAGTTCAGGTCACCGGCTTATATGGAGAGGGCGGCATTCTGCCCTTCAAGCACTTACTCCCATTCATTTTCGAAAGAATCTCAGCCGACAGTTTTATAAACTTTCCCAGCATATACTGGCTCGACTGTAGCGATACTTTTTTGCAGGCAAGTTTATGTCTTGCTGTTTTCATGTCATTACTTGCATTATTCGGAATCTTTACCGGTCCAATTATTCTTCTTTTATGGTTTATGTATTTATCCATCGTTTCTCTGGGCCAGACATTCATGTCTTTCCAGTGGGACTCCTTGCTTCTGGAAACAGCGCTCATCTCAATATTTTTTGCGCCCTGGGGCTTGAGAGAAATACATCCATTTGAGAAGAACTTCAAGGAACAAAAGGAGCCTTCTTATATAGCCCTTTTTCTCTTGAGGCTTCTATGTTTCAAACTCATGTTCTTTTCAGGCATATGCAAGCTTGCAAGCCACGATCTCAGCTGGCGGAACCTGACAGCCATGGTCTACCATTACGAGAGCCAGCCTTTACCAACTCCGCTTTCCTGGCTGACTCAAAAGCAGCCTGAATTCATTGCAAAACTATCCACATTTCTAGTGTTTGTTTTCGAGCTAATACTTCCAGCCTGCTTGCTTAGCTTCTCGCGCCGTGCTCGCTTAATTGCGGGATCGGGATTTGTGCTATTGATGATTTTGATCATGCTGACAGGTAACTACGCGTTCTTTAACTGGCTCACAATTGCGCTCAGCATCTGTCTTTTGGATGACGATTTTGTTTTTGCAATCTTGCCCAGATCTTTGAGGCGCGCTAAAAAGCAAGGGCGCATTTCCGTAAAGTCCGGAATATTTTTGCATAATACTGTGTTTTCTTCTATCCCTTGCATATTGATTGCAAGCTGCTCGCTCAGTTTCTTGTGGCTTATGCTGGACCGCTACAGCGGTTTTTCGACAATGCCCCAGATCTGCCGCATCCCTCTGGTTCTGAGCCAGCCTTTAAGAAGTTGGAACGGCTATGGCTTGTTTGCCGTTATGACCACAAGGCGGCTTGAAATAATAGTAGAAGGAAGCAACGACGGCAAGACCTGGCTTGCCTATGAGTTCAAATACAAGCCAGGTGATTTGAAACGCATGCCACCTGTAATAGCACCACACCAACCCAGGCTTGACTGGCAAATGTGGTTCGCCTCACTCGCTCCGGCAAGGCAAAGCCCCTGGTTTGATCACTTTATCAAATGCTTGCTGGAAGGCTCAAAGCCCGTGCTCGGGCTCCTGGAAACGAATCCGTTTCCTTATAAGCCTCCGAAAATGATTCGCGCCCGTATTTATGACTACCATTTTTCGGATCTTGATACGCTCTTAAAAACAGGCCAGTGGTGGTCAAGAATAGATCGAGGGCTCTTTTATCCGGAAAGCCGGCTGGAGGATTTCAGAACGGTTCCCTACAGCCCCGATCTGGAATGAGCCCGCTCTAGAATGATCTTGCTTTGACTTAGCCTGCCTGGCTCTTCTTTTGAGCCTGATCATAGTCTTGCATAGCTTTTGCAATCATCTGGGCACGCTCTTCTTTACTGATAGTCAAAATGCGTTCTCCAACTTTCAAATTGACACTGTCATTATTTAGATGGCGAACTCGTTTTGCCTCTTCCAGTATTTGTTTCGGCTTCCAGTCCGGATGTGCTTTTGCCACGGCATCGTAATAGCCCTTGCCTTTTTCAATCGGAGGCAAGGAGAATTTATCTTGAATCTGAGCTTCTACCTGTTTCTGATACTCGGCTCTAGCTTTTTCTTCAGGTGACTGCGGCTTATCCGGCTCGCCTGCCTTATCTTTGCCAGGGTCTTGTTTCGGCTCTTCAGGTTTCTTTGGATCTTCAGGCTTCTTAGGCTCGCCCTCGGGGTTTTTCGGATCTTCAGATTTAGGCTTGCTTGCTTCCTGAAATTTGTATGGGTCTACATAGTTCCACGATCTGGGCAGCATATGGTCGTTGATATGACGCCTGCCATCGATAATGGCCTTTTTATGGCCCTGGGCAACCATCAGATCGTTGAGCCGGAAATAAATATCGTCCTGCTTATATCCTTTCTTGCCTTCTGCTTTTAGTGTGTTTTCTGCTACCTCATACAACGTAAGGCGATGTTTAGGCTTTTTATTATCCGCATTGTTATTCTGATCATTTCCCGGATCTTTACTGGGCTTCTCCCCTTTACCGGGTCCCTGATGATAGCCATAAGGGTCGCTGTCTGTCGGTTGAGGCGGAGCATTATTGCTATCTCCTGCCCTTTGCAGATTTCCCTGGTGAAATGAATACCAGTCAACCGCCTGGGGCTGCTCCACAGGCTTTGAATCCTTTTCTACGTTGTCCATTACATTCTCCAGCCAATTGCCATCCGAGTCACCAGGGTTCCAAATAGAACTTCCTGGACGAACATGCCAATAACCCTGCTTGTATATAAGCGCATTACCTGCTTTTTGGAAATGGGACTTATACGTAATATGCCCAGATTCTCGAAAGCGCCTCTGTTAAAGAAGCTTGAAGCAGGAATTCCAGGCACAGCACTTGTTTCTCAGGACAGACAGGACTTGAAACCTGAGAAGAGTCCCCCGCTGGACTTCCAATCGACATGTCGACTCTTTCTGGCATACTGGTGTTAAGTCAAGGGAGACCTGATAAAGCCCTGGACAAGATGAAAATTTGCCACGCACTTTCATTTATCGGGCAATAAGCTGGAGGGAGCTATAAAAAGACGCGACAGCGCTTTGTCTTCGTTGTCCAGTCTGTCCTGGCCGTTCAAGGAGCTGAAGAAAACCATCGCCGGATCCAGGTGCTTTTTTGCCATCTCGACAATATGCGCGTGATGAGTAAACAAGATCACCTGAGTGCGTTGCGATAAATCAATCAATACCTTTAGAGTTGCAAGCGAACGCTCGTCGTCAAAGTTGACCAGAATGTCGTCAACTATAAACGGCAGCGCTTCTTCTTTATCGAGATAAACGGAGATAGCTGCAAGCCTGAGTGCCAGATAGACCTGATCGCAACTCCCTTCACTCATTCCTTCAATGGGCACAAGCGTATGGCTTCCCTGTCTCAAACCGTAAAGAACCGGCTCGCCTTTCTCGTTAAAGTCTTCCTGTAGTTTTGCAAAATTTCCGTTTGTCAGCTTAGCAAAGTATTCGCTTGCACGTGTCAATATCGGGCTCTGGTTCTTTTCCCTGTATCTTGCAATCGCCTTCTTCAAAAGTATTGAAGCAATTTTGAGCCGGCAGTATTGCTCAAGATCAAAACCCAGCTCAGCAAGACTCTGCTCGAGACGCAAGGCGGCCTCTGCAGCTCCAGCAGAACCATCCATTGAACTCAGAATTTGCTTTTCACTGCCGATTTTCAGCTGAAGCTCACCCCGCTCGTTTTCCAGCTCGACTGCGCTTTCCTCGAGCAGCTGAATACTCGAATCAAGTTCGCCCGGATTATGCGAAAGGCTTTCATTGATGAATGTTTCAAACTCGTCAACTCCTGCAAGGCGCAAAAGCTGGCGTTCATAGCTTTCTATGGACTCTTGAAGCCGCCGCTTCTGCTGGGATTTCTTTGCAGCTTCAAGCAACCCGGACTCTTCAGTTATTCCTGCTTCTTTCATCATCAAAGCAAGCCGGCCTTTTATTTTTTGAATTTCAGAAAGCCTCTCAGCAGATGTGCCGGCAACTTTGCTTTCCTGAACTTTCAAGAACTCATAACGCTGCTGCATTTGGCTTGCTTTTTTCAAGGCTGAAAGCAGCTCTGCAGTTTTCTCTTCAAGACTGAGCTTTTGCTTAGGCCCGATTGCTTTTAAAACAATCTCGTCAAGCTCAGAGGCAAATTGTTCTGCATCGCGGTCAATTCCATCAATACGCCGCTTCAGATTCGAAATCTGATCATAATGGCTGAAAAACTGCTCAAGCCTGTCAAGAAAAGCGGTCAATTCTTCAGGGCTTGTGGTAACGCCGAGTCCCAGAGACTCCACTGCCGGGTGCCAGCTTGCAGCCCATAAGTCGATTTCGCCCTTTCTTGTTTGCTCGGTGTTTGTCATATTTGAAAGATCGACCTGCAACTTCACAAGTTCTCGTTCGAGCTCAGCCTGAGACTGCTTGACCCTTCTGTAGTTATCGAGTGAGTGTTGGGCCCGGTCAAGCAAGCTGAGCAAGAATTCTTCAGATTCGTTTTTTTCAGATTCGTTTTTTTCTTTTTCAGGATTTTGAACGTCAAGCTCATTGAGAGCCTCTTTCAACTCAAGCTTTGCCCGCTTTACCAGAGCTGCGTTAATTGAGGCTGACTCCTTAGATTCAAGAAACTGAGCAAGCGTTTTCACAAGTGCCTCAAACTGCGAAATCCAGAGCCTGGCTGACGAGGGGCTCAGATCTTTATTGCTGAGACTGCCCATGATCTCATCCCAGTCTTTCTTAAGCTTCAGCCGTCGGCGTTCTGATTGAGCAAGCTTTGTGCTGTTGTCGTCAAACAATCCCTGCAGTTTTTGCAGGCGGGCAGTCAGCTGGATTTTGACAGCAACGTTGTCAGCCTCGTGCCTTAGCCTGTCAGACTCGTTGTCGGCTTTGGCAAGGGCCCACTGATAGGCTGAAGCAAGGTCTCCTGATGCTCCTGACTGCTTGCAAAACTCAGCAATTTCATCAGGGTTCTCTTGCCTGTCTTTCCATGACTTGAGCACAAGTTTCCAGCCGGCGTCTCTTTTCTGCCTGCTTAGATTCAAGTCAGCCTCTGTCGGTAGAGCAAGTTTGAGCTCCTCTTCCTGAATTTTAGATTCCGCTTCGCGCAGTTCTTCTTTGAGATGTAAGTTGCGAGCGCTCAAGCTTTCAATTTCTTTGTCCAGATGAAGCCATTCTCTGTCAAAGCTGTCAATTAGCTGACTATCCGGAAGCATACATGAGCTCAGCCTGCTGTAAAGCTCCGCTGCATCTTCAACCTGTTCATCGCCTCTAAGCTCAATATATTGCAATTTGCGCAAATCAAAAACGATTTGTTTGAAGCTGCGCTCGATTTTTGCGTTTTCAGAAAGAGATCTTTCTTCCATCTGCGGGTCTTGAGAAATTCGTTTGTAGCATACTTGAAGCTTCTCACAATCAGGTGCCTGAACAAGCTGCACGAGTTCATGACTGCACTGGCGCAGGCGTTGTTCGGTGAGTTGCCTGAGTGCCTGAGCATCCGAGTAAGCTTGCCAGAGCGCCCGTCTTTCAAGAGCAAGTTTGCGCAATCTTGTTTTTTCCTGCACAGAAAGACGCAAGTTCGACAGCGATTTGAAATCTTCCGGATTGCGCCCGAGATCGCGGGCACAGGCCCTTGCCCGCTCGATTTCTTCAAGAAGTGAAGCTTCAAGACCGGAACGATCGCTGGCAGCTTTTCTGTGACTTCCAAGTCTTTGCTGTAGAGCTTCTATCGGCGCCTGCAAGTCAAGCAAGTTTTGCGGAAGACTGAGACTCTCAATCTCTTTATTGATCTCATCAAGCTTTCTCCGGTCGTTCTCTTCCTCATTTGTAAGCACAAGCTTTTGCTCAAGCAGTTTTCTAGCATTGTCTTCAAAGTTGTCCGGAAGCAAAGATATTGAAGAAAGCTCAAGAATTTGCTCCTTGAAGAAAGCTCGCTCTTTGGCAAGAGGAATTGCATTTTTATAGCGGCTGAATCTGGAAATTTTCTGCCTGCTTTCATTTATAGCAGTGTCGAGCTGGATCTTGCGGTCCTGAGCCTGCCGCAAAGCCAGGTCATGACGCTCCCATTCGGCGCTCGGAAGCTCAGATTCTTTGAGCAGGCGTTTGGCTTCCGCATATTCCGATAGCTGCTTGTTTATGAGCCTGGTGCTTCCGCCTCTTGTATAAAGATCCTGATAGTCTTTTTCCAGACCGGCAAGCACTGACTTCAGGTCTGTAATGCCGGCACCGGCACTAAAAAGCAACTGCCCCAGCTCACCGGCGCCTCTAACTATATCTGCGCCGCCGCTTACAAGACGCTCGTGATCAATGCCGAAAATATTCTCGAAGCTTTGCTGGTTGATTTTACCCAGAAATGCCTGTAGTTCCGACTGCTCTATAAGCTGATTCTCGGCCTCCAGATTTCTAAGTGTTTTGCTGTTTCCTTTCCGGCGCAATATTTTAAGAATACGCCCATCGCTCGATCTTATTTGCATGCCGATCCGCATGTCCGGATGCGCATGCTTAAAATTGTCGTTCGACTTGGCCGGAATGCCGAAAAGTGCCTGATGCAGTGCTCTGAGCGAAGTACTTTTGCCCGACTCGTTGGCTCCATAAATGATGTGCAAACCTTCTCGACCCTTACTCAGGTCGATAGTCTTTTTGCTGAACTGCCCAAAAGCCAGAAGATGGAGTGCGTCTATTCTCATATCTTGCGTCTCATATCTTGTGTCTCATTTCAGCCCTCTGCCTCCGGTCATTTTGCTGCCTCCGGTCTTAAGAGGCGGTCGAGCAAAATCTGCTTCACATCATCTAGGTTAGATTCGATCCATTGATTGCTGCCCAGCAAGCTTGCTTCTTTCAGTTCAGCCGGAAGCCGGTTGCGCAGGTCTTGAAGCTCATCTTTGAGATCCTGAATCGCATCCTGATCGCTACGTGTTTCATTAATAAGAGATAGAAGCTCAGCAAGCGCACCGTCAAAATGTTCCTCGAATTCAGAATCGTGCATCGGTTTTGTATTGATTTTGACCTTTTCAATCCAGCAAGAATCAGGAGCCTCTTGCATGGCAAGCGCTCTTATAGATTCGACAAAACGGCGACGCTGGCTGCGAATCTGAAGGTCGAGCTCGCTTCTGCCTTCCAGATTAATTCTTGCTGCAAGCGGCAACTCGCCTGTTGTCTCGAGCAATCGCGATATGGTCTCTGATATGAGCTGGAATGCCTCATCCTCGTTTTTTGCAGATTCGAGATTAACAGTGAGATTTTCCCATTGCATCACGGCAAGCTGCAGAAACTCTTCCTGAACCTTGAAACGATCATCAACAGTCAATAAGTAACAGCCCTTTGGACCGCTTTCCCTGATATGCCTGCCCTGTATGTTTCCAGGAAAAACAATAAGCGGATCTTGATTCAGAATTTCACGCTTGTGAATATGACCCAGTGCCCAGTAGTCATAACCCTTGCTCAGGAGCCCCGCAACCTTGCAGGGAGCATATGCATCGTGCCCTTCACGCCCACTTGCGCAAGTGTGCAAAACACCGATATTAAAGTGTCCCTTTCGCGCAGCCGGATAATTTGAAGAAATATCTTCCTTGAGGTCAGCCGTCGAAAAACTCTGTCCATGAATCGAAACGGACAGCTCGTCTATACTGAAGGTTTCAGGATGCCTGTGCGAAAAAACATGCACATTCTCCGGCATCGGCAAAGACCTGGTCAATTTATTGGCAGCATCATGATTGCCTTTTACAAGGTAAACCGGAATTTCGGCTTGCTTCAGTCTCGACATTTGTTTAACAAAATAGAGTCCGGTGTTGTAATCTTTCCAGTCACCATCGAAAAGATCGCCGGCAATAATCACAAATGCAACTTTTTGAATGATTGCAAGATCAATCAAATTTTCAAAAGCACGGCGGCTTGCAAGGCGCACCGACTCCACCGGCGCCCCCTCATAGCGTTCAAGACCCTTGAGCGGGCTGTCCAGATGTATATCAGCTGCATGTATGAATTTAAATGGCATAGCCTTCGATCATAGATCTCTTTTGCCACGATTTTTCCTGCATAAGCATTGACTCAGACAGTTCCGGCAGCTGCACAAATACTATCTTTTAAAAATCAATCCTATATAGGTCCGTTTCAAACTTGTTCGAGTCAGAATATCTTCTGGATGTTTTGTTCAAGAAACCAGAACAGAAATAGAACTGATTAAATTTAGCTCGAGAACTTAAACCAGCGAACTTAAACCCAAGAACTCATATTGTGCAGACTCTGTCGCCACCACGTGACTTGGATACGTATAAAGCTTGCATTGCTATTGAGATCAATTCGTCACGATCGTAAGCATGAGTCGGATAAGTTGAGATTCCGATACTTCCTGTGATTTTGATGAAATCCCAGTTGTATGTTATTACCTGATTACCCAGAGTTTCCCGGATTTTTTCACCTAGCATGGTGGCACTGGCGGTGCTGGTGTCCGGCAAAATGATGCCAAAATCAGCTCCGGTATATCTGGCGACTATATCTCCGGCACGAACAGTCTTTTTAAGGGCGTCAGCCGCAATGCGCAGAACCGAATTAGCTGTGAGCGTCCTGTATTGCTCCTGAATCTCATCGAATCCATCGATTGACACCATGCAAAGCGATGCCGGGCGATCATAACGCCAGGCCTGTTTTAAGGTCTGGTCGAGTTCGCGCAAGAAGCTGCGTCCGTTATAAGTTACGGTAAGCGTATCCAGAATTGCCAACCGTTCCATATTTTCGGCCGTATTTTCTGCAAAGCCGCCAATCACATCAAGCTGTGTGGCTTCGAATTCTTTTACTTGCTCGAGCACTGCCGGATCAGCAAGCACCCTCTTCATTTCAGGACGCTGTGCCATCAGCGATTCCATGACCTGCCTATATGTAGACTCCTCACTTAAGAGCCAGATTTGACTTAGATGGCCGATTTTGCCCACGAATGACTCCTGTTGGCAGCCCTGTCTTCAAAGTTATTCTGATTTTACAGCCTGCTCAATTAGTTTTGGCTTTTCAAGCTCACTTTTCAAGCTCATAGTTTTATTATGCCTGCTTTTAAGGCTACTTAATTAAGCCAGAACCTTAAGCCAGAACGAGTCTGCTTAAGCCTGAAGCAGCCTGACCTAACCGATGTCCTGCGGAGTAATCAATTGCAGACTCAAGCCCGCCAAACTCCCTGTGTAAGCAAAGTAGTTGTAAGCAAAATTACAAAATCAGGAAAGAGTGAATAGCCTGGTTTACACATACATACGTTATGCACAACAAAGGCAGTCAAAATGCAAGCCCAAAGAAGGAGAACAAAACGGGCCAGCCCATCAAGCAGCCAAGCTGTCAAGCGCTTCGTGGCGCCAAGCATGAACTGGCAAAACTGCTTCAATAAACTAGAGCACCCGCACATGAGTTTTTCCCGCCCTTTTTTACTGCCAGCTAGCAATTGAATTGGGCTCTCAAACCACAGCTCTAAGCCCCGCGGTCTCAAAGCACCACTCGCACCTGCCTCAGCGTTCGAAGTGAAATTCAAATACTGCATTTCCAATCGGTATTCTGCAAATTGCACTCTTGTATTTGCTGAGTTGAAAATCCAGCGAACCCTGCACCTGAGAACCGGGAGGCAAACGATTAGGTCCAAGTGCATCGACCCTGACATTAGCCGCATCCGCTTTGGATTTCATTTCAGCCTCGCTTGCTTTTGCATAGGCTTCCGCTCTTTTTTGATAATCTGGCACCATGGCAAAACTTGAGGAGGACGTCGACCACCGGTTGCGATTAAAATTGTTGCCTCCGTAGCCTGGCATCGGCTGAAAACCGAAAGCTCCGGGCAAATAGCCGTAAACCGGTGGTGTTCCCCGTCCCTGCGTATTTGAATAAGCGTATTCATGCGTCATTGCATCAGCTCCCCAGAATTTGATCCATTTAGCTTTTGATTGACCTTTTTTTTCAATTTTGTTTGCCAGCTCTTCAGCAGGTATCTGATCCAAAATCTGCACTTGTGGTGTCACTTGAATAAACTTGGGCGGCTGGCTCAATACATCCACATCGTACTGGCTAGTGTTAGTAATGCGCACAAGAGCTCTTGTGGTCTTTGCAAACTCCGACGGTTTCTGGCTCAAGCCAAGTTCAACCGTGATGCCGTTTGCATTTATTTGTTCAATCTCAACTCCATTTGCACTTCCCATCGAGCAATTTTTGGCACCCGGCAAAAAGCGAAATATGACAACCCGCTCAGTCGGTTCCGGTGCATAAGGTCTCCAGGTCTGTCCGCGGCTCTCCTTTATTCTCAATGCATTGGCAAACATCTGCCTTGCATCTTCTTGATGCCCGCGTCTGAATTCAATGCGCCCTATAGATTCATACAAATCGGCCACTTCTACGCTATTGGCTCCGCAAAGTTCTTTGCGTACTTCAAGGGCTTTTCGGTAATTTTCAGATGAAAGATCCCAGAGCCCGACAGTGTCATAAAGCAGTCCCAAATGCTCGTAGGCATCACCAAGGTCGGTGCTTTTACCGCTTTCTTTGGAGAGGTCTTCGAAGATTTTTACGGAGTCTTTTAAACAAGAAATAGCATCGTCCATTTTGCCGTTTGCCTGATACAACCAGCCCTCTAAATCAAGTGATTCAGCATAATCAATACTCGCCAGCCCGCTGATTGATTTTGCCTGAGACACTGCTTTTTTGACTTCTTTTGCAGCTTCCTTGATATTGCCCTGGCTCAAAATTGCCTGGGCAAAGCCAATCTGCAGATGGGGCAGCGATTTCTGCTCCGGCTTATTTGCAAGTGCCCTTTCGAAACTGGAACGCGCTGTATTGAAATCTCCTATTACAAGAGCTTCGGAGCCTGCCCGGGCGTACGCTTGCCAGTCTGAATTTCTTGTTTCCAGAGCATTTGCAGACGCCGTGAAGAATGCAAGTGAGAATGATAGCGATAAGAATGAAAAGCCCGAGCTCAAGACTAAAGAGAAACGAAAACGCATGCTAATCCTTGATAAAGAATGAAGATTTTGACGATAAACGATAACTGCATCAAATTACGTGCTACGCGACAAATGATCCTACTTTCGTCAGCAATACCTGCATAAGTATATATGACGCATAAACCTATAGATTCGAGAATAAGAGCGGCTTTGTTAAGTGTTGTACAGAGCTTGAAAGAAATAATCTACTCTTGGAGAGATTAGTGTGGATAATTACCAGGTTATTTCTATAGACCGCTACTCAACCTGTTTTGTTGTTTGAGTTTACTGGTCAGAGGTTGGGTACATGCAAAATAAGCTATTCGTAAGAAACATATCATTCAGAATGACAGAACTGGATCTTGAGTCACTTTTCCGTCCTTACGGCGAAGTTGTATCAGCTGTAGTTCCGAAAGATAGAGAAACCGGCAGATCACGTGGTTTCGCTTTTGTGGAAATGAGTTCGCAAGATCAAGCCGAAGCCGCAATCCACGGACTCAACCAGACGGAAGTTCACGGCCGCGAAGTTTTTGTTTCTTTCTCGGAAAGCAAGTCCCGCCCATTGGCCGGCGCACGCCGCTAATTAGCTCCTTCTACTGTTGAATTCAGCAACGGCAGCTAAAACTGTAACGAATTCAGTTTCGCGACGAATTCAGTTTCGTTCATCCATAACCCGGAGGGTCATCCTCTGGCTTTCCATAAGCTCGCGCATGTAATGTTCGCGGGTGCAAAGACTATTCATGTCTTGCATACGATCCAGATAAACTAGCCCGTTTAGATGGTCCATTTCATGCTGTATCACTCTGGCGATATAGCCTTCAAACACCTCTTCCCTGGCAAGCGAGCCGGGAAGGTCGGTCCATTTCAACCTGATTTTGCGGAAGCGAGGCACCAGACCCAGGTAGCCTGGAATGCTGAAGCAGGCTTCGTAGTCCAGCTCTTCTTCCTGCGATAGAACTTCAAGCTCCGGGTTGATCACATTAAAGAGTGGCGTTTCTTCTCTTAGCGGAAACAATACGTTCTTTCTAACTTCCACCACGAAAACTCGATAAGGTAGACCGATTTGCGGCGCTGCCAGTCCTGCACCTTGCAGCTCGCGAAGTTTGTGAATCAAAATTGAGCAGATTTTTACTGCCTGGGGCATGCTTGCGATCTTCTGAGACTGGGCACGCAGAATCCGTGCTCCAAGCTCGCACAATTCCACCTCTTTTCCATCGTCCAGCATTTTAACTACGGTCCCTAAACTCGAAAGTCCGCCCAGAATTCTATACCACAGTTTTGTAGTATGCTGAACTCAGGGCAAAACTCAATGAAGGAAGAATCCGGAACTATTTATGCATTCATAAACACTGTCCAGGCTGCACGCTTTGGTCATGTGGGCTGGGGCTTTCAACTGGGCCCGGACCGTTACTTATTCGGCTCGAGCGATCACCTTTTCAAACACTCACACTTCGATCTTAGAGCCTGGTGGAACTATATGCATGTGCCCAGAAACGGGGAAATAGACTGGTGGGCCGAAGAAGGAAACCGGGAAGAGATGCTTTCGATGATGAGAAAGGGACATCACGAAAAATACAGGGGGCGCCATATTCAATACCATCTGTTCAAAGAATTGCAGCTTGATAAAGTTAAGCCGGAGCTTGCCGTTTCGAAAGCAGAAGAACTCAAATCAGGTGGCTGGGATCTCACCCGCCATAACTGCGTTCACCATGCCTACCTGATTTTTTCAAGTTATTCAACGAATCACAAATTGCCTGATCCGTTTGCAGACCCGCTTAATCTAATTCCTAAGTCCTGGTTTGCCCGGATAAAGAGTCAGGAAAATAGAATATAGCCGGACAGTGCCGGAGCAAACAAGCCGGCTCACCTGACCCGCCGCCAGCCTGTAACCTGCAAAGCAATATTGCGTTTCACGTCAAAAAAGAGCATTTGATCCACATCAAGTGAGAGTGTGCCATTGCCGTTGTTGAAGATTCTCGTCCTGCCCGAGCCACCGGTGATAATCCGGGTAGAGCCTTTACGAAGTATTGCATAAGTAAAGCGCACGCCGTTTTTTCCCGGCAAGCCGGCCGTAATTATGATTTGCGACAACACTGTTTTTCTGTCCGGTGCAAGTCCAACGGCTGTGGCAAAGGGAAGCCCATGTATATAGCCGTCATTTATCAGATTGGCACTTACCCTGCCGCTTCCTCCGATGCCGTTAATTGCCTCGATTAGCAAACTGTTTATGTCTTGTAGCCCGCGAAAGGTCACCAGTGAATTGCCTCCAGGGGCATTTCCGGATCTGATCAAGCGATCCAGATAACGCAGTGCCGGCTCGCCAGGCAGCCTGCCTGAAGCAGTCGGAGGCGGAACTAATCTCTGGCTGAGCGGCGGCTTTGCTCCTGTCGATCCTGGACCATAGTATACCTTGCGGGCAAAAGCCGCCGACTGGCTTAATATCAGTGACGAAAGCAATCCGGTGCTCAGCATTGCCATCAATTTCATATTGCTTACTTTGAATTTCATTTTCTTACTCCTTTTCTATTACGATCAGATCACAAAACCGATCGCAGTAATTTCAGTGTTTCGTTCAATCTTCAACTCACCGAGGCAGCCCGAAAAACCGCTTGCAGGTCTCCATAATTGCCTGCCCCGCAGTTCGAGCTGCTGCAAGGTGTATTCCTGAACACCTTCGCCAATAAGGTAATAGCTGGCTTCATTAGGTTTTCCGGATTCGAATTCCTCTGCAAACATCGAAGCTTTGCCGTCGGCTACCGCATTTTTGTTTACAAATGCAGGCAATTTGTTTGCAGGTCTAATCTCGAGCTTTTCACTCTTGTTGCTCTTCGCCAGGATGTAATATTCGAGTATGCCGTCTTCAAGATTCTGATTTTCAAGGAGCTTGAAGAGGTCGCTCTTGCTGAAATCAGGATCAATTTCCTTTCCCCGCTGAACAAGAGCTGTAATAACGCGCTCATAATTAGCCCCTGCAACGGCAAAGAGTGCATGTTTCAAACTTCTGTCCTGATATTCGTTTCCGACCGTTGCATTTACATGGAGTGTGCCGCTTCCGGCAGGAACCGGAATTGAAATTCTTGTAGAGCCGGCTCTCATAGGATAGCTCTGAACCTGGGGTATAGAATTGACCATGAACTTTACCCTGGGTTCTTCGAAACTTATGCGAATGAAACCGTGCGGCTTTCTGAGTCTGAATGATTTCTGCGGATTAGCAACTACAAAAGCAAATGCCGAGTAAGCACCGTCATCTGCAAGTGCAGCTCCGTTCAAGGCAAGCGCCTTAGATTTGCCTTCTGCTGCAAACGCATTAGGTGATGCCGTTTCGGGAAGCGCCAATAAAGCACCCTTATCTAATGAGTTGTCGTCGAAGGTTTTGCCCGATATGAGATGCGGCTGAGTATTTTCCTGAAAAGGCACAAATACGAATGTCTTGTCCATGACTTTCAATTCCTTGTATCCAGGCAAATATACTTTTTTGGAACCGTCACTGGCTTTGTTTTGCAAACTGTTTTTGGATTCGACCGGATGCAAGCGGCTTTTGTCGAATCCGGCAGGTAGCTGCTCTGCTCCGAGATCTATATTGCTTTCAAGCCCCCGGTCCAGATATGAGCATCTCCATTTGCCGGAGGCCGCTCTGGTCGAATCGTCGCCTGTCATACGGCAGCTGTTGACTTTACTCAGTTCTTCAAAGAGTCTTTCGAGATTGTCCTTGTTCTTGAGTTGCCCGTTTAAGCGGCGCGCTAAAGAGCTTGCCGCATCAAATAGAACCCGGCAATGTTCTTCCGCCTCATAACTAGACTGACCGTTATTGCGCATTGCCTCAACATTAATTGCGGCAAGCAATGCCACCGCCCAGACCCTGTTTATGTTATCGAGACCGAAGCTGCCGTCGTCAGCGGCTACATCTTCAAACTCCCTTTCTGCTTGCTGTTCAACTTTGACCCTGAGAGTAGTTGCCTTGCGCCCCAGATTGAGAGCGCCGGCATCGGTGGCATTGCGCACTTCGACTGAAGAGCCGAAACATACTATTGTTTGCAAAAAGAGAAATCCCAGCCCTATAAATACCAGAGTTGACACAAGCACAAGGGGAATAATCGCTCCCTTTACATTTCGCCCGCTTCTCATGGCACTATTTGCAACCTCGTTTCTGACCCGTCCATTTGCAATCAGAATAATCAGGCTTTGCATCAGCCCTGTATCAGTTTTGTTTCAAGAATGTTTCAGTGGACGCTTTAGAGGAGAGACCCTGATTCGGCTTTAGTACTGAGCCCTGGATAATCAGGAGCAAAGCCCGTAAAATAAGCAAGTTAAGAAGAAACAAGAAGAAACAAGCAGAAAACAAGACTGCTAGGATTTTGCTTAATGCAAAAAAAAGGCTCCGAAATCATATATTCGCCAAGCGACCTGATCACGTTCATGAACGAGAAATTCAGTTCGTATATGGATCGCATGTATCTTGAACTTCCTGAAAAATTTAAACCGGATGAAATAGATGAGAGCATGGCCCTGATACAAAAGCAGGGTATCAGCCATGAAGAGGAGTTTCTGGCTCAGTTAAAGGCGCATGGAAATTCTGTTTGCGTAATCGAAAACAAATCAGAAAATAAACTTTCTGAAACTGTTGAAGCCCTGAAAAGCGGCGCTGACGTAATTTATCAAGCCTATCTTCGTAAAGACAGCTTTGCCGGTTTATCGGACTTCTTAATCAAGAAAAAGGGTGACTCGCTGCTTGGAGACTTTCATTATGAAGTCTGGGATAGCAAGCTTGCTAAGAAGGCGAAACCTTACTTTCTGGTTCAACTTTGCGCATATGCTGAAATGCTCGAGCAAATACAGGGGCGATTGCCTCAAAATATTGCAGTGGTGCTGGGTAACAAGGAAATAAAAGAATTCCGGCTTTTAGATTTTTACTACTTTTACCTGGCGCTGAAAAAGCGTTTTTTGCGGTTTCAAGAGCAATTTTCAGTTTCGCAGGAGCCTCCATTCATTGAAGCAGGCAGCTACAGCCGCTGGAAAGACGTTGCCGGCAAAATTCTTGAAGAGCGCGATGATCTAATCCGGGTTGCAAATATAAGCAAGGTTCAGGTAAAAAAGCTGAAAGCAGAAGGAATTGATACGCTTACCTCACTTGCAAAAAGCGAAAGAACCGCTGTAAGAGGCATTGCTACAAACACGCTGGCACGACTCAAAGCACAGGCGAGACTGCAATTAGCATCTCAAGATAAATATATACCTGAATTTGAGATTATAAAAAACGAGAATGAGAACGAAGCAAGAGGTCTTGAGCTATTGCCGCCAGGCTCGCTAATGGATGTTTATTTCGACATGGAAGGCTACCCATTGATAGATGGTGGTCTGGAGTATCTATTTGGTGCAAGCACTATAGCAAGAGGCAGTTTTATCTTTGACGACTGGTGGGCGCACAACGCCTCTGAGGAAAAATTCGCTTTTGAATCATTCATGGACTGGCTGGCCGAGCGGTGGCATGAAGATAAACAGATGCACGTTTATCACTACGGCATTTATGAAATTGCGGCGCTCAGACGCCTGGCAAGCAGGTATGCGACAAAAGAGAACTTGCTTGATGAGTTCTTGAGAAACGAGCTTTTTATTGACCTTTATAAAATTGTAAGGCAGGGTTTGCGTATAGGCAGCAGGTCATACTCAATTAAAGATGTCGAACGCCTCTATATGGACAAACGAGAGCAGGATGTTGCAAGGGCCACAGATTCCATAGTCTATTATCAGCGCTGGCTCGAAAACAAAGACGGTAAGGACTTCAAAGATTCAACGCTTTTGAATGAAATCCGCAAATACAATCAAGTGGATTGCGAGTCGACTGCCTTGCTTCACCGTTTCTTACTGACACAGCAAAAACAAAGCGACATTAAATACCTGAACAGGAGAGTTATCAAAACGGATCAGTACAAAAACAAGGCAGTTTCAGAAAATGAGAAACTCGCAAGCAAGCTTTTGAGCGAACTCAGTATTGATCCTGAACCCGGCGACAAAAACAGGCAGCTTAAAGAGTTGCTTGCCTATCTTCTTTGTTTTCACAGTCGCGAAAGAAAGGTGAGCTGGTGGGAGTTTTTCGACCGGCTTTCACTATCTGAAGACGAACTTTTCCACGACCCTGAATGCATAGCTTCGGCAAGCCGGGTTCCAACTGAAGCCCTGCCTTACAAGAAATCATCCCTTTCATTTCTATATAGCTTCGACCCCGATCAGGATCTGAAGCTCAAGGACGGTGATACTGTAGCTTTCAGCACAAACAGTGCTATCAAGTCTGAAATAATATCAATTGATCCTGACAACGGTTACATAAAACTGAAAGCTAGCCAGAAGAAAGAAGCGCTTCCGCAAAGCGGAGATCTGGTCCTTATCGACACAGTCAGAAATGACGTGCTCGAAAAATCCATTTACGATCAAACAAAATCTTATTTGAATGGCGAGGGACTGAAACCATGCATAAGCGAGCTTTTGTTCAAGAACTATCCGCGCTTGAAACACAAAAGCTCAGGAGAGATAATCTGTGAGAAGTCCGATCCCGGACTTGTTGATATCATTGCGGCGGTCGAAAATCTGGATCAAAGCTATCTCTGCATCCAGGGACCACCAGGAACAGGCAAGTCTTATCTGGCTGCCCGGGCAATTATAGACCTGATAAGAAAGGGCAAGAAAATCGCGGTCAGCTCGAACTCTCACAAAGCCATCGAGAATTTACTTGAAGAAATTGCAGCGGCTTCAATCGAATGCGGTCTGGAATTTGCAGGCGCAAAAGTGAAACAAGATCAGTCAGGCGAAGTTCCAAGATTTTCAGGCTCGAATATAAAACACTATAAAGACGACAAAAAAGTGATTGGCATTCTAGACGGGCTGCAGCTTGTCGGCGGCACTGCCTGGTTTTTTGCCCGAGAAGAATTAAAAAACAAGTTTGATTACTTGTTTGTGGACGAGGCAGGTCAGGTATGCCTGGCGAATTTAATTGCCATGGGGCAGGCAGCAGACAATCTGGTTTTGATTGGAGATCACTTGCAGCTCGAACAGCCTGTCAAAGGAGCTCATCCGGGGCAAAGCGGACTTTCCTGCCTTGACTATTTGCTTACCGGCTCAGGGACTATAGACCCAAGACAGGGAATTTTTCTTTCTCTTACAAGGCGAATGCATCCTGAACTCTGCCAGCTTGTCTCATCGGCCGTTTACGAAAGCCGGCTACATTCAGCTGCTCGAACTGCTCAAAGAAAACTGCTTTTGAGTGAAAGTTCGAAGTCGCTTATAACTAAGACCGCAGGGCTCGTTTATATTGCCGCCGAGCATGAAGGCAACAGCCAATCCAGTGTTGAAGAAGTTCAGCTGATTGAGAAGCTGGTAGCTGAACTGAGCTCATGCAAGATTAAAGACCATGCTCTGGAAAGAGACTTGATACTCAAAGACATAATTGTGGTGACGCCCTATAATCAGCAGGTGAGGCTGATTCGCTCACAGATTCCTGGAATTCAGGCAGGTTCGGTAGACAAGTTCCAGGGCTCCGAAGCCGCAGTGGTAATTTTAAGCATGTGCGCAAGCAAGCTGGAGAATTCAGCTCGCGGCTTAGAATTTCTATTGAGCAAAAAGAGGCTGAATGTGGCAATTTCAAGAGCACAAATCCTGGCCATAGTTGTAGGAAGCCCATCGCTGAGCGAATTTGACTGCAGTTCAGTCGAGCAGGCATCACTCTTGAATCTATACTGCCGGCTGATGCAGGAAGAAGATCTTCGGTCAGAAAAAACTTGCATATTCAGTTCGTGAGGATCATAATTAATTGCAGGGTGTTTCTTCGACTGGCGGAATTTAAAGCTTGCCTCTATTTTCAGATAGACTGAAGCAACTGATTGAAGCAGCCACAAATGGAAGCTATGTCACATACATATTAAAATGTGCAGACGGCAGTCTTTACACAGGCTGGACAAACGATATTGAAAAACGGCTCCTTGCGCACAACAGCGGCAACGGTGCCAAATATACACGAGCTCGCCTGCCGGTTACTTTGCTTGCAAGCTGGAACTTCAAGAGCAAGTCCGAAGCCATGAGCATGGAATACGAAATCAAAAAAATGGCACGCCTGCAAAAGTTGAACCTGGCAGCTTTTGCTGCTGAAAAAAACAGCGAAGTTAACTCATCTGCAAAAACTATATAGCCGAACTTGCAGGGTCGCACAGAAAATAGGAAAGAAAAAATGAGAGAAGAAATGAACATCTATCTATGCGCTCATTTCTTCTCTTAATTTCGGTCTGCGGGTTGGCAGTTCTCTTTTGCTTTTAGTGCCTGCCTTTAACTATATAACTAGTTCTTGAGACGCTTGCCGTCTCCCAAGGTTTCCAGTTCCTTCAAGTTTGGCTTGATGCCATGATCATCGGGCAAGCCAGGGAATTTCCCGGGGAATTTAGGCATCGGCATCGGCTTGCCTTCAAGCGGCGGATACTTGAATATTTGCCTGCCGAATGAAACCGACTCATTGCCTCTTTGAACACTGCGGAATCCATCTTCGTCAAATGTTACTCTGGAGCCGTCCGCAAACTCAACTGTGCTTGAACCGTCCTTATTGCTTGTTACTTTGTTTAGGTCACCTTTTATAGTGTGCGTACCATCCGGATTGATAACAATCGAATCTCCATTCGGAGTAAATAGCTTTTGGGTTCCGTCGGCACTTCTTTGCAATATATCACCGGTTGGCAGTTTTTTGACACTCTCAAATGGGAAGGGTCTTTCAAAGGGCGGGTGCGGTAATTCATTTGGCGGAAACTTAATGCAGCCGCCATCACCAATCTTTAAGCCATGGTTTTCTTCACTTCTGCCGCCACCGGCAGCTCTGCCCTTGAACTCGATACTGTTTCCATTTAGCTCTGCCTCACCAAGCGCCGCCGCGCCCTTTGAGACCATATTAGCCGCATCAGTCACTGCACTAGAAACAGCAGTTTGTTGTTGAATCTCGTCACGAAAGCGATCTGCTACATTTGCAGCCACATTTGATTCGGCTTCCTGAACTATGGTCTTTTCTGCTTTGTTATCTGCTATGTCCTGAGCCATCACAACTCCTCCCTTTGCATCTTTTTAAATCTTGCATAATCACAAGCTGATTAGATGATGCATTTTGAAGAATGATCTTCTTAGGTCTAGGAGCACCCTGTATCACTGTTGGCACTTGCGTTGTTTTTGCGCTAGTCCGCATGAATGAAAACCGAAGCTCAGATTAGACCTGGTCTTGAATCTGAGCTTCAAAATTGTTTGGGTTTTCTCTAATTACTAGAATCTGATATCAGGATTCGGGATCGGATCTGTCACAACTGAAGTTCTGTCAGTAACATAGCCCTTGCCATTTTTCACTGAAATGACATGCTCAGTCCATGAATCATAGATACGATCGCGCATGTCCTTTCCACCTGACTGGCGTTCAAACGACTCCATATCCAGACGATAGGGAGAGCCATTTTTCTCAAGCCCTTTATTTACACTTGCTAGAAGGTCAGCAAGACCGGCGGCATCGCCATGAAAACCTGCATATAGCATGGGCTCGAAATCTCTAAGCATGTCTCTTACATTGTCAGGCAACTGCCCGCTTTTCGTTATTGATTCGACTATGCTGTTAATGTCTTTTTCACGTTGCTTTTCTCTGGCTTCCTGCATCTGGCGGCGAAGTTCTTGAAAGGGATCCGCTAGCTTCTGATCGCCGAAATCAATGATAATGTCATGATTTTCTTTAGTAGCGGCGGCACTGTCGGAGTTGCCTTTGCTCATTTCTGCAAATACTTCATCCCTGAGACTCCAGCTGCTTTCTATCCCAGCACTGCTTAGACCTTCCCCACTACCGTCCTTACTTATTCCCTTGCTGCTCTCGATTTCATTCATCTCAGCTCCCCCGACCTGCTTTTTTGTCAATTTGCCTGCTCCGATAAGACGATCATGCTGGAAAAAATCCGAAATGCTTACGTTTTCAGACACCTTCCGGCTCTGTTAGATCTTTCAGTCGATTTGCGGGAACGCGCAAGAATTAAAAGCAGGTCCGAACTCAGAACCTGCTTTCCTTTTTTGATTTTATGGTCGAAGCCCTGCTCAGTTACAAGCTCATTTCATTTGAACTGTTAGGTTCAGGTCCTCTACTTATCTCTACTTCCCTCTACTTTTCGACCTTTTCCGGTTTTGCAACTGCAGCAGCTGCAGCAGGATTCAGTCGTTTCACAATTGCATCTGTGACATCTTCGCCGTTATTTGCAAACTTGTCACCACCTGCATAAATACCCGAAGCATCAATAACCAGATCCAGCCCCCTGTCTTTTGCCACCTGGGCCACCGCCTGTGTAATTGCTCGATTGGCTTCGGCAGAATTGCTACTTAACAAAGAAGATAAAGCCTGTTGCTTGGCAAAAATCTCTGTTTGAAGTTCCTTTGCTCTTTTCTCAATTTCTTCTTTAGGCTTATTCTGCTTCTGCAGTTCTTGAAGCTGATTGTTTGCTTGCTCGACATCCCTGCGCAGCATATCTTTGGCACGTTCCTCAAGACTGCTTGCTGCAGCCGCCTCCGGATAAGACGCCTTGACCTGCAATAAATTGAAATAGCCCATTTTTACAGGCACGGTTGTTGCAGCACCGCCACCGGCAAAAGCTGCCAGAGGCAATGCAGCTGCCAGCATAAAAGCAGCAAGCATACTAAAGCGTTCGTTTTGCATAGAATTTTCTCCCGAGCATAATTTTGGTCGCCACAATGCACAGACCAGAGACAGGTCTGCTTCTTAACTAATGAAAGGCAGAGGTCCCCCTTGAAACTAGCCCCGCCCGTTGTCAAGACGCCTTGTGATAAGCTATGTTCCGCTGCCCTTATCCGCCGTTTGACCGATCTTCAGAAGGGAAATTTTCAGTCCAGACAAGACCGGCTTGCTCGCTCAACTCTTTGATCAGGCCGGCACCACCAATCATCGACGGGCTGATCGCGCCCGAAATCCCTTGCCTACTTTCGCCCTCCAGCTTTTCAATAAAGCTCGCCACCCCCGAAGCAATATGGGCAGTGAGCAGATAAGGGTCATTCCCTTTTATTGCAATTGAACTAAGCAGCCCCTCCGTATTTTCTGCCAGGGCTAAGATCTCGAAACTGCTGCTTTTGCGACTTTCTGTATCGGGAGCAGGAAAGAAGCCTGCCAAAAGAGCAGCTGCATCAGCTGTGCTTCGAAGCAACGGCAACACAAGATTCATAAAAGCACGGAGAATAAACGCAGGAAGATCGCTAATCAAATAAGAACTCGCTTCAGGAACTGCGCAGTGCCTGGGCAGCATTAGAGCCTCTCCTCCCGGAAAGGCAATTGCAGATCTGCCCTGCCCTGCAAAAGCCGGCGGCAATTTTCTGCGCAGTGCTTCCTTAATTTCAACTAGCTCATTATTCTTGAGTTCATAAGACTTCGAACTCAGCACCTGCAATACGCTCTTCCGCGTGCCTTTGCTTGTATGCATGCCAATTACTTTGTAAAAGAATTCCATTTTTCTGCATCCTGAAGCGTTTTGATTTATCGCCTTATATAAAAATGCAGCTGCCGCATCGCCAAGAGCATATTCAAAGGCACAGGCAGGAATCAGCACGATACCTGCGGCTTGCGCCTCGAGGTCATATTTCTCATAAACAAGTCTGATAAAGTTTTGCTCGCCTGTCAGATCTATGTAATGAATCTTACGTTTGATTGCCTGAACAAGAACCGTTTCGGAATACAGAGAATACGGACCGATGCAGTTGATCAAGACAGATACGTCGTTAAGGGCATCAAAACTGCCTTGATCATCAAGCCTTAGCAATCGTGATTCAACTCCACCGAGCTCGCAAGATAGTTTCTCAAGCGCAGCTTCATTTCTACCTGCAATAAGAAATTCAGACTTGCTTTTTTTCTTCAACTCACGGGCAATCAGTCTGCCTGTAAATCCTGTGGCTCCCAGTACTGCAATCAAGTTCATAGCCTCCGGTAAGGCAGCAGCCTGCGATCAAATATTGCAAGTATTACAAGCACAATCAGATCTCAAAATTAGGATCTTTGTACACCGAACGTCCTTTAAACAGTGTCCACAAGACTTTGCATTTATGAATATCACTTGCTCTAATTGCAAAAAGATTCTTATCAAGAACTATCAAATCAGCGCTTTTTCCGACTTCAAGAGATCCGGTTTCTCTTTCCCAGTGGCCTAAATATGCACCATTGATTGTATAAGCCGAAAGAATCTCGGGCAAACTCACTCTTTCTTCCGGAATGAATGCTTTGTCCGCATTCTCATTTAAAGCTGCCCGGGTTACTGCCACCTGAATTGCATCCAGCGGGTTGGCCGTGGTAACTGTCCAGTCACTACCCCCAACGACTAAAGCGCCACTTTTGAACAGGCTTGCGATTGGATAAAGCCTTCCGGTACGCTCAGGTCCAAGAATCGGTTCAGTCAATTCAGTAATATATTTATCCCGATAAGCCCAGAAAGCCTGAAAGTTTGCAGCTACGCTGAGTTCTCTGAACCGGTCGATATCGGCTTTGTCTATAAGTTCAAGATGCGCTATATGATGCCTTTTATCACTCTTTCCATTGAGCTTTTTGGCAGTAGCAAATGAATCGAGAGCAGTTCTGACCGCCCGGTCACCGATAGCGTGCACATGAATTTGAAATCCCTCGCCGTCGAGCTTTGTGACATACCATTTAAAGAGAGCCGGGCTGAACTCCAGTATGCCGTTATCTGTTGTCTTCTCTGCTTCTGTCCTGGTCTCTTCTGTCCTGGTCTCTTCTGTCCTGGTCTCTTCTGTCCTGGTCTCTTCCGTCCTGGCCTTATCCTTATTTTTGTCTCCTTGCTCAGCTGACAGATAAGGTTCGAGTAATGCCGCTGTTTTGGACTCGATAACACCATCTGCAAATATTTTTACTGATCTGGCCCGAAGATCTTCACCATCATATTTGTTTGTCCATTCTTTGAATGTCTGGATCTGTGCCTCCCCCTGATCGGCATGCAGCATCATTGAAGCACTCACACGCATGGTCAGTAGATTAGAATCATCAAGTGCCGCATAGGCTTTGAGTGCAGGCTCCTCTACACAGGCATCCTGCACGCCGGTTATACCCAGAGCATTGAATTTTTTCTGTACATCTAAAGCTGCCTGCCGGTACTCTTCGGGGTCTGGCTTGGGAAGGAGCTTTTCAAATAGATTGCTTGCTGACTCACGCAAGGTTCCGGAGGGTTCTTTGCTGCCCGGAACCCTCTCGATCCTGCCTCCCGGCGGATCGGGAGTGAAAGAAGTTATGCCGGCCAGCTCAAGTGCTTTCGAATTGACCCAGACCGAATGCCCGTCTTGAGCGACTATATAAGCAGGTCTGTCCTTTACCACTTGATCCAGATCTTCCTTCCTGGGCCCGGAGGGGCCAAAAACCGGAAGTCCCCAGCCGGAGCCTATCACCCACTCGTCTTTTTCGTGCTCCTTAGCGTATTCGCCAATTGCATTCTTAATTGACTCGGCTGATTCATAATTGGCAAGATAACAACCGGCTTCCTCGATGGCACCTTCAATAGGATGAACGTGCGAGTCTATAAAACCGGGCAAAACCATTTTGCCCTGCAAATTTACAACGTTACTCAGCGGTCCGGCATATTTGACTGCATCCTGATCGGTGCCCGCAAATACGATGCGCCCGTTGCTGATAGCGACTGCCTGCACCCAGCGCCTGCTTGCGTCCATCGTATATACAGAGCCGTTTACAAGAACAATGTCTGCATGTGTTTGTCTGTCTTTGTCGCTTGCTTGTGCCGGAGCTATAAAACCCGGCAGCACGAGCGAGAGTAGCAAAGACAGCAGGAAAATGAAAAAAGCAGGCAAGATTTTTTTCATCCGATCCTCAAAGAAAGACCCAATCAAGGTATTTTATAGTGAGAAACTTAGTTTTATCCTTAGAACCCTTACCTATTGCAGGAGCTCTTAATGCAAAAAGTTACTGTTGTAGCCCGTTTGAAGGCAAAATCCGGCCTGGAAGAACTAGTCAAGCAGGAGCTAATAAAAATGGTGGATGCAACACGAAAAGAACGTGGTTGCATCAACTACGACCTTCACGTAGACGAAAAGGACCCGGGAACTTTCCTCTTTTATGAGAACTGGGTAAGTATGATGGCTCTCGACAATCACTTTCAAACAGCTCATTTTCAAGACCTTCACTCAAAGCAAGACAAACTTTTTGCCGCGCCCGCCGAAATTAACATCATGAAAATGATCAGCGACCCTGAATGACCCTTTGGAAATTTGTTTGTCAATGAACGGCTAACTAAAAGAACACAATTGATAAAACACAACAGAAAAGACACTTGATATAATTGACATCCCCAGCAGTTTTAGCAAAATGATCACAGTAAATAACATAAGCAAAAGATACGGCACAAGCGTATTGTTCGAAAACGTGAATGTGGCTTTCAGCCCGGGTAATCGTTACGGTCTGACTGGCCCGAACGGTGCCGGAAAGTCTACCTTCATGCGCATTCTCACCGGAGAAGACGAAGCAACTAACGAGGGTACCGTAAGCCGTCCCAGAAAAGTAGGCATACTGAGGCAGGATCAATTTGCATTCGACAACATGCGCATAGTCGACACGGTTATTTACGGAAACAAAATTCTCTGGGACGCAATTCAGGAGCGAGACAAGCTTTGCGAGAAATCCGAACACACAGACAAGGAAATCAACCGGCTTACCGAACTTGAAACAGTAATAGCTGACGAAAACGGTTATATGGCTGAGTTTGAAGCAAGCGAGATCTTGCGTGGTATAGGCATCGAAGAAGAGAAGCATTCTGAACTGATGTCGACTCTGCAAACAGATTACAAATTCCGCGTTTTGCTAGCGCAGGCTTTGTTTGGTGAGCCCGACGCGCTTCTGCTCGATGAACCGACCAACCACCTTGACCTTGAAACTATAGCCTGGCTGGAAGAATTCCTCATAAAATACCAGGGAACACTGGTGGTTATTTCACATGACCGCCACTTCTTAAATGCAGTTTGCACGCATATTGCAGATATCGACTATCAAACTATCATTGATTATCCGGGCAACTATGACGACATGGTTGATCAGAAGGTGCAGGCAAGACAACAAATCGAATCAAGCAATCGCGACCGGGCAAAAAAGATTGCTCAGTTGCAGGAGTTTATTGCAAGATTCGGAGCCGGTCAACGAGCCAGCCAGGTACAATCAAGAAAAAAAGAAATTCAACGCCTTGGGCTTACCGAGCTGAAAAAATCAAACATACAGCGACCCTTTATTCGATTCGAACAGGACAAACAGGCAGGAAAAGAAACCGTACAGATTCGAGACTTGTCAAAGTCATTTGACGAAAAGGTGATTTTCAAAGATCTGAATCTTGAAATTATGCGCGGTGAAAAAATCGCGATTATTGGAGCAAACGGGGTCGGAAAAACAACTCTGCTGCGCTGCATTATAGGAGAACTTCCTGCCGACTCGGGCACAATCAAATGGGGATTCGGCGCCGAAGACGAGTGGAATTATTATCCGCAAGATCACATGCACGCAATTACTCCAGGTATGACAGCTCTAGATTGGTTGATGCAATATGAGAAGGACGAAGGGCAGCAGCATGTTAGAGGTTTGCTCGGCCGGATGTTGTTTTCGGGTGATGATGCCATGAAACCAACCGCAGGGCTCTCAGGCGGGGAGTGTGCTCGCTTGCTGCTTGCACGCATGATGCTTGTGAAGAAACCGATTTTGATCATGGACGAACCGACAAATCACCTTGATCTGGAATCTGTGTCAGCGCTTGCAGAGGGCTTGACCGCATTTCCGGGCAATGTTTTTATAGTTTCGCATGACCGTGACCTTGTATCCCAGGTTGCGACACGCATTCTAGCTTTCACGGCTGATGGACTCGTTGATTTTCAGGGTCCATATGAAGAATTCCTGCAGTCGCGATCTAAAGCTACTCAAGAAGGTCGTGATCGCAAAGCCAAAGCAAAGCGTTAGCAAAGAGGCGTCGACTTCAAGAGACTTGAGAATTGATGCCATGATCTGAGCAAGAATTTTTGCCGAATTCGGTATAAATTCCGCTCTACAAACTTACATCTTTAAGCGAATTCGGCAAAAATTCCGGTCCAAACATACGGACCTGAAACAATTGCCCGTACACGAAAAAAATAGGTGTCAAAAAACTGATTTACCTGCGCGGTGTAGTTCCAGGGCGATTAACTCCAGGACGCTTAGGCGCTGGTGAATCGAGATCTTGAAGCATCTCATCAAGTGTATCCATGCTTTCTTGATCTATGAATACGTCCGAGTCTTGCTTGACCATTTGATAGCCGGTAGGAACTTGAAATACCGACTCTGGTACATTTATGTGAGCGACTCTTGTAGTGTCGACAGCATTTGATTTGCCCTTGTTTGCCTCAACCACAGTAACTCTTAATGGAATACGCTGCACATCAGGTATCCCATAAAGCTTACTCAGGATTTCTGAAACCGGACGAGGTGTTTCAATGCTTGCAGCAACATACAAATTAGCTGCCTGAATCGCACCTGCTTGCTGCCTAACTTTACTGTTCAGTACTTTCGAGTTGGTCGGCACCTGAGGAGGCTTAGCCATAATGAATTCCCAGGCAGGTACACCTGCAACTACGCTCTGTCCACCTCTTTGCCAGTTAGCTCCTTCAAATTTTCCAACCAGGTTTCTTTGCTTGAACGATGCAAGCCAGGGCTGTAACGCACTTGCAAACATTCTCTTGGTTTTTGAGTTGAAGATATAGATAGTCCAGTTCGGTCCCCTGGTCATAAGACTGATACCGTTTTTCTGATCAACGGTTCTCATTCCGGTCTTTGTAATATAGAGTGTCATGCCCCCATTCAGTGCTGCCCCTCCTTTTGCTATCTGACTGAGACTCCAACCATCCTCTGCAAAAGCAGGACTCGAACAAAAAGCAAGACTCAACAGACTGACCAGTCTAATGATTGCGTTGCCGGAAAAATTCATTAAACCCACCCATAACCAACAGAACTGATTCTAGCACCATGAAATTGAGCCCGGGTATAGAATCGTGACATCATTTTAATAAGTCTTGTAATTCGAGCGCTGCCGCTCTTTGAAGATCCAGAAACTTGCTCCAGTGGTGGGATTCCCATTGACCACCGCTTTTGCCAACGATTCAATTGGTAGCAGGGTAGGTGGAAGCGGGCTGAATTATCCCCCGGTGCTTTTTTTGGAGATGGCTCAACATGTCGTCTAATGATTCTTCTGATCTCTCGGTCAGCCGGGTGGCTGATCCGATCCATGCAAATCAGGCATATGAAAATCAGGTGTTTTCGGAGCTTTTCAGTAATAGAGATGCAAACGCGGCAAGGGTTTCCGATCAGGTAACTCCAGCTCAAAACACTTTTATCCCCGGTGCTCAAAATCAATTGACTGCAAGCGAGCTCCAGATTCTGCAGAACATGGGAGTAGACCCGCAAGTTTACCTGGCACTCCAGAACCAGAGACCCGAGCAACAGCCTTATCCAGCTCAAGATAAAGTTCCGGCACCATATATTCCGTCTTCCGATACACAAAACCAGCCACTGCCTCAACCGGCCGACCTTCCGCAGCCGCTTCCACAAACTTATCCATCCGATCAAAGCCAGTCTTATTATCCAGCCGACCAGGCTCAAAGTCATATACCGGTAGATCAGTATCGCTCTCAAGACTGCTATTACAGATCAGACTGCAATAACACCGGCAATACACTTGCCACAATCGGAGGCACAGTGCTTGGCTCAGTTCTGAGCAGTGCACTCTGGGGAAATAGCAGATATTATCCGGGTCGTGGATACTACCCCGGCTCTTGTTATCCGGGCGGCGGCTACTACCCAGGTGGTGGTTACTACCCTGGCGGTGGATATTACCCGGGTGGCGGATACTATCCGGGCGGCTCATGTAATCCCGGCGGCGGGTATTACAACAGCAATCCCGGAAACATTGTCGGAAATGTTCTGGGCTCAGTCTTGGGCCGGGCTATTTTTGGAAACAGCTATAACCGCTATAACCGCTATAACCGCTATTACGACTACAATTACAATAACAATTGGCAACGCCAGCAGCAGCAACAATGGCAGCAGCAACAATGGCAGCAACAGCAGTGGCAACGCCAGCAACAGCAGCAATGGCAACAGCAACAGTGGCAACAGCAACAATGGCAACGCCAACAACAGCAACAGCAATGGCAACGCCAGCAGTGGGAGCAGCAACAAAGAAACCAGCACCGGAATCAGCCACAAAACCAGAACCAGTGGCAGCAATGGCAGCGCCAGCAGTGGGAACAGCAAAGAAACCAGCACCGGAATCAGCCGCAAAACCAGAACCAGTGGCAGCAATGGCAGCGCCAGCAGTGGGAGCAGCAGCATAGAAATCAACAGCCGCAAAACCAGAATCAGTGGCAGCAATGGCAACGCCAGCAGTGGGAGCAGCAGCATAGAAATCAGCAGCCGCAAAACCAGAATCACTGGCAGCGCCAGCAATGGGAGCAGCAGCATAGAAATCAGCAACCGCAAAACCAGAACCATTGGCGTCAGCAGTGGGAACAGCAGCATAGGAATCAGCCGAGACCACAGGATTCTCATCCTCAGCCGCGCCCTCAGCCAAGACCTGAAATGCCGCGCCCTCAACCGCGCCCGCAGCCAAGACCCGAGATGCCGCGCCCTCAGCCAAGACCCGAGATGCCGCGCCCGCAACCAAGACCTGAGATGCCGCGCCCTCAGCCAAGACCCGAGATGCCGCGCCCTCAGCCAAGGCCGGAGATGCCGCGCCCTCAACCGCGCCCGCAACCAAGACCTGAAATGCCGCGTCCTCAACCGCGCCCGCAGCCAAGGCCTGACGTACATAGACCTCAACAACCGAATCGGAACCAGAACAGACATCGCTGAGCAGTTGTCTGTCATGGCCAGGTCTGTCATGGCCAGGTTAGCGAGGCAAAATCGTGGGCGGATCTTAAGATGCGGCTAGATCCCAGACGAGTCCTCAGCTGCAGCTAGCCCGTATGCTTGCCGATCAGCCATGCCTGCTTCGGGTGATTATTCCTGAGCGTTCTGAGCCAGCTCTTTCAAACTGTTTACTGAGATTTCGCCATTCTGATTCGAACCGGACACCACAACAAAATGTCCTTCTTTAGTTTTTGTCGACTCCAAAAGATGTCGAGCAAGTTCATTGCCCTTTTTGTCCAACCTGTACCACTGCCCCTTACTCAGGATTGCATAGCCGTCACGGCTACAACCCGCATTGAGCGCACACTCCTTTTTGTGATGCTGCACCGAATCGGACACTCCCTGGGCTTTTAAGTTATCCGCGCATGAGCGGTCCAGAAGATATCCAGCAAATCTTGTTTCAGCAGCAAGACTTAAGCTAGAGTTTCCAGCGAAAATTCCGGCTAGAATTGCAGTTCTCAGGAAAAGCTTCCAACTCCCTCTTGGCATTTGCATAAGAATAAGCCCCCGTATCAAAAACTTGCTGGAACAGATCTAACACAAATTCGGTCGGAGAATTTCAATGACTAAACCATATGACGCCATTCTAATTCTTTCTTTCGGAGGTCCGGAAAGCATGAATGACGTTATGCCTTTTTTGAAGAAAGTAACTGAAGGAAGAAATGTGCCTGAAGAACGCTTGCTTGAAGTAGCGAAACACTATGAAATGTTCGGGGGCGTCAGTCCAATCAATGCACAGAACAGAGACATAATTGAGCGCTTGAGAATAGAGCTCAAAAATGAGGGTCCGGATCTGCCGATATATTTCGGCAATCGTAACTGGCATCCCTTTCTGGAAGACTGTTTGCGTACAATGAAGAACGATGGCATCAAAAATGCATTCGCCTTTGTGACCTCGGCATACAGCTCATATTCAAGCTGCAGGCAGTATCTCGATGACATTAACAAAGCCAGGACTCAGATCGAGAACGCTCCCGAAATTTCCAAGATCAGACCGTTTTATAACCACCCGCTTTTTATCGAAGCTAATGCCGAGAATCTGCAAGAAGAGCTGCAAAAAATCAGCCCGGAAAAGCACAAAAGAGCACATATTGCATTTACAGCCCACAGTATTCCACTTTCGATGGCTGAGTCATGTTCTTACGAAAGTCAACTTAGAGAAGCAGCCGGATTAGTTGCCGAAATGCTCGATCTGGAAAATGAATGGCAACTTGTATATCAAAGCCGCAGCGGGCCTCCTTCTGTTCCCTGGTTGGAGCCGGACATACTCGAATATATAAAGCAATTGAAATCACAGGGACTTGAAGACCTGATTATTCACCCGCTCGGATTTGTTTCGGACCATATGGAAGTTATCTATGACCTTGATCACGAAGCTGCTGGTCTATGCAAATCTCTCGGCATAAATTTGTACAGAAGCAGAACCGCGGGCACGAATGCAAAGTTCATTCAGATGATCCGCGAACTTTTGAACGAAAGCATTAGCAATTGCCCAAACCCAGCATTTGTTGGCAATTCAGGTGCATTGCCTGATCAATGCCCTGAAAACTGTTGCCCGATGCCACGCAAAGCACAATCCGTATCACCAGTCCGAGGTACTTAAATGTTTGAGAAAATACGCTTCCCATTAGTATTGGTATTGCTTGCGGGCTTCTTATCCTGCCAGTTCTTTTCCTGCCAGTTCTTATCTTGCCAGTTCTTTTCTGGCCAGCATTGCCATGCTGCTAATCTGCTTGCTGATGCCGACTCTTCAAGAGAGGAGAACAAATCTACTAAGGCTTCATCCACGAAGCTTCAGGGTTCGGTCAAAGCAGTTGATGTGGAAGCCGCAGAAGTTCTGCGTAACATGGGTGATGTTTTGAAAAAGATTGAACGCGCAAGTCTTGAGCTGATGGGAGAAGCTACAAGACAGGACTATATTTCGGTTGGCGATCCGGATGTGATAGGCACCATGATCATTCCGGCGATTCCGGCTCCCACGGGCATGATGAATATCGGTCCATATCTGCCTATCAGGAAAGACATGATGGATTACTACATGGATCAAATGGCAAAACTGATGCCTATTTATGCAAAATACACCGACAAGCTGATCATGCCTGAAGGCACAAAAAGCAAAGCTACCGAAACACTTGAAGAAATGCGCCCGTTCTTTGCTGACTCGAAAGAACAGTACATGACTCTTCTCCAAATGAGCAAACATCTGCCCGACATAGACAATAAGAAAGTGGCAGTGCTTTGCGTCAAAATACATGATGACATGGACAATATGGACAAGCTGCGCCGCAAGGTATTCGATCTTTTGAAAGAAGAAGAAGAAGACAAAAAAAACTAGACCATGGAAAACAGGTCGGATAATTTGTTTGCATCCTGAGCTTCTTTACTGGATAGTCGCATAATACGTGCAGCATACAAGCTGATACCGGCTTTATGACGCCTGGAAAGTTCAAAATCGCGAAAGCTCAGTTCAAATACAAGCTCCGGCTTCAGGCTCCGTACCGGACCGAATTTTTCGAGGGTATTTTCATCAATAAATTTGCTAAGCAGCAGATTCTCTGCTTCGGTCAAATTCGAATCAGCCCCTGTTGAGCGCAGGCGCGCTACTGGTAAGAGCTCGGAATTCCGCCACAATGCAAAGGTGTGCAAGAAGCCGGAGTCTTTTCTATTAGAAAGGGGCTGGCTGGCTACAAGTACTGCATCGAGTTTCAAATCGTCTAGCCTAATCACATAGGAATTTTTTGGCTCCTTTGATTTGCAGCTGCTCTCTTTTGGTTTCAACACTATGCCTGCAACTTTCATTTTGCGAGCCTGTGAAAGATAGTGACCCAGATCGCTTGAATGCTGAAAGTCTAGCTCATGTGAAATTTTGAGCAGTGGACTCAAGCGCAAAACACATGGAGAAAAAAGCATGAGTTGCTCATATTCTCTCTGGCTTGAAATCCGATTTCGCCCGCTAAGCAGGTTTTTAAGCCTGGCCCGACGTTCTTCAAGCGGTTTTGAACTGAGCTCTACTCCTGCTTCTTTTAAGAGATCAAAAAACATAAACACAACAGGTGTTTCTTTTAGCAAACGCTCACCCGGTCTCTTTTCCGCAAGACGGCGTTTTAAACTTGAATACGGAAGCGGGTCAAGATCCTTATATGCAATTATCATACCCTCGACAACTGCATCACAGGCAAGTTTTTCCGCTTCCGCCACCAGTTCCGGAAAGTATGAATTCAGCAGCTCACCCCCGCAAGACCAGATGCTTATCCTCTTGTGACTTTTGCTTATCACAAGCTGAGCTCTTATTCCCGCCCAGTTCCATTCACAGGTCCAATCTTTGAGATCAAGCTTCTTTATGAATGAATCGAACTCGCCCTGCTCTAACTCTTGATGGACTTCAAAAGACATAGGAAAAGACGCTTCGCAGTCATCGCCACTTTTTTCAAGCAGCTTCAAATAGTTATCCTTACAAGGAATAAAATTACAGGGAATAGAATTTTCGCAGAGCTTCAAAGCAAGTTCGAAATAATCTGCTTTGCAGTTGGGGCTTGCCGCCAGGGCTCTTGCCAGATCAGATTCCAAAACCGGTGATTTGAAACTTGCAGTCAGCACTTTGTTAAACAAGGTTCTTTCATCAAAAGCAAGCTTTTTCCAGGCTGCAGCTATCAGATCTTCCTGTCCTATTTCATCCAAGACTACTTCTGCCTTTTTTATCGCACGCAGTTCTTTATCGCTTTTCTTTAGATAGCTTCCATAAACAGTACTCATAAGCTCAGAGAGTCTAAGCTCTTGCCCCTGGCTGTCTTCAGGCTCCGGAAGCAGCAATGCGATTGTTTCCGCAAGATCATTTGTTTCAGCCTGGCACTGATCAAAAAGCCAGGAAGAAATCCCGGCTTCTTTTTCTGCAAGCCTTCTCAAACCGCTCATTTTAATAAGAACTGAACTGCCCTTGTTTCCTTTCTGCTCTTTCTGTCCTTTTAGCAAATACACTGCCCAAGCGCCGTTTTCAGGGTCTTGTGATGCAAAGTATTTTTTCAACAGATCCAGTTGTCTGGCTTTGTTTTCACTGGCGGCAAAAAGTTCATTTACAAGTTTGCAAAAGTCTTTCATTTTTTTATTACACCTGGGGCTCCGGAATCTCTTGCGAGCCTGGCAAATTTTCCTGCATTTATGCCGTTATCATTCAGGTGCTTTACTAAGCTGTCAGTATAACCATGCATTACAATAACGCGTTCAGCGTTGCTGTTTTTGATCGCTTCAAGAAGTTCAGTCCAGTCTGCATGGTCGGAAAGAACAAAAGATCGATCGAATCCCTGAGCCCTGTTTTTTGCAACTCTTGCCCAGCCTGAAGCAAAGGCATGGCGGCAATCAATATTGCTCAGAACCGGGGAATCCGCTGAGCCGGGAGGAGTCAAAATCAAAGCTGACGAAAGCTCGCTTGTCCTTGCTTGCTCGATAGATTTGCTTGCAGGTAGCAGGACTTTAGAAGCAAGGTACTCACGGTTTATCAAATCTATGCTTTTATGAACAAAGATAGGGCCGATACTTGAGTCCAGCATTGAAAGAACTCTCTGTGCTTTACCAAGAGAGTATGCGTAAATAACACTTGCTCGTTTTTCCTTTTTGTTTTGCTGCCAGAACTCATTGATTTCAGCTGCAATTGTTTCCGGTTTTTGCCAGCGATAAATAGGCAAGCCGAATGTAGATTCAGTAATAAAGCAATGGCATGGCAGCTGCTCAAAGGGTTCGCAGGTGGGGTCTGCTGTCTTTTTGTAATCGCCGGAAACAACCCATACCTGCCCTTTGTACTCAAGACGCACCTGTGCTGATCCGAGTATATGCCCTGCAGGGTGGAAAGAAAGCCTGACACCACCAATAGTGACAGATTCAGTATATGGCATGCTTTCAATTGGCGCTTTCTTTCCAAGTCTTGCCCGCAGAAGACCGGCACCACGTGCAGCACATAGATAACTTTTACTGCCTTTTCGTGCATGATCTGAATGAGCATGTGTAATTACAGCACGCTCTACAGACTGGTGAGGATCGATATAAAAATCTCCCTGCCTGCAATAAAGTCCCTTTCTGCTCATTTCGACAAGTGATTCTTTCAGCATCCATCTTCATCGCATCCTTTAATCTGCTATCTGAAAAGTTTAACGCCAAAGATTGATTTATTGGCAAGAAACCAAATTGCAGTTTAACTAATCTGCTATTCTGGGTACCCCCCCAGTGAGGAAAACTGATGAACGTGAATACAGCAAACTTTCAAGAAACTTCAACAGGCTTGAAATACGAAGACAAGCAAGTCGGAAACGGTGCCAGCCCCGCAAAAGGCCAGCGAGTCAGAGTTCACTACACCGGCTGGCTTACTGACCAAACTAAATTTGACAGTTCAGTAGATCGCGGACAGCCTTTCGAATTCGTAATCGGTGTCGGGCAGGTCATCAAAGGCTGGGACGAAGGTGTAATGAGCATGAAGGTCGGCGGCAAAAGAACCCTGCTGATTCCGCCGGAACTTGGTTACGGCTCACGGGGCGCCGGCGGCATTATTCCGCCAAACGCCACTCTGGTTTTTGACGTAGAGCTCCTGGGCGTCAACTAAGAAATAATAGAGTTCTCCTTCAGGAAGGCATTTTGAGCCGGAATTAATCGCAAAAACAATCTGCAAAAACTATTGCAAGAGCAATTTGCAAACGCTATTGCAATGCAAAAGGCAATTTGCAAAAGCTGTTAAGAACTATCAGTAAACCAGTGCTGCAACTGCTTTTAATTTCCAGGGCAAGAAGATCGCCAAATAAAAAACTGAACCTTAGAAACCATTGCAAACAAAGGTTTTAAGGTTCAGTCCCGTTTATGCATCCGAGTTCAGCCTGCTAATATTTTTCAGATTATTAAGTGGAGTAAATAGTCTATCTTAAGGTGATAGAAAAAAAATGCGGCAAGCCGGAAGCTCGTAGTATAAAGATATCAAGCGCAGATAATCTGAATCAGTTCAAAGCTTAAAGTCTATTGTCAAATTAGGAAATAAGCTTTGGCGGCAAAAGAAAACTCAGCGCACCTGAAAGGGCTGGAGCCTCAGTAGATATTCATCAAAAGAGGCTTGATTAAGAGCTTGATCAAAAGGCCCCGCTAAGAAGAAGGCTCGGCAATAAGACGGCTCACCAATCCCTCACAAGAGTCTGGCTTAATGGCAATAAGGCAGTTATGCGTAAAATAGAGCAAAAGATCGATAGCAAACAAATGGAGTAAGTTCGGGTCATAGTCGTGCAAATTCTGCTTAAGAAAGCAAAATCTGATTTGAACTTTTCAGCAAGGACTTCATTTGAGTCCGTCGGATTTGATTGGCAAGCTTATTTTGCGCTCATTTTGCTTTTCTTCCATATTCTGACACCGATTCAAACAGCAATGGCGCAGGAAGTTAAGGCTGGAGCCGTTCCTGCATGCGGCAAGCTCAAAGTCGACCCGGCAAGCCAGCTAATTGAGAACTCTCGCAAGTTGCATATTTACCGCTGGCGCGACCCGAATAAGGAAGCCAAAGCAATCGTTGTGGCGGTACATGGCACCACGCAGCATGCAGGCAGCTTCAGTTCGCTGGCACAGCATCTGGCCAGGCAGGGCTTTGTATTCATCGGGCTTGATCTTCGAGGTCATGGCGAGCGCTTTTACAAAGCCTTTGCAGGGCAGCCGAATCACAGAGTCGACTACGAAAAAAGTGCTGATGATCTTGGACATCTTGTGAAAAAGGTCAAAGCAACTTATCCTGGCTTGCCTGTTTTCTGCCTGGGTGAAAGTGTCGGTGCAGCGGTTACCACTCACTTTCTCACCAGATACAAGGGGGAATGCGACGGCGTGATTCTATGCAGCCCTGGCACCCGCCCGCGCTTTTTTAATCCTTTCATGGTAATACCGGACTTCATCAAAGGTGTTACTCACCTTGATGATCAAATGGATGTTTCTCGCTACATAGATCATTATTCTTCAGACGACAAACGTGTCAGTGACGAAATGATTGCAGACCCACTATCGCGCATTAAACTCACTCCCAAAGAAATTCTCAGAACAGCCTTTTTCATAAGAACCACCAGCAACGCAGCCAAAGATGCCGATCCGAAGGTTCCGGTCTTGATTGTTCAGGGTGAGGAGGACGGCATTGTCAGCCGTAAGTCAACAAAAGCAATCTTGAAAAATCTGCCCACCGAACGCAAAGAGCTGGTTGAATTCAAAGATGCCGGGCATGTGCTTCTTGGTACTTCTTACCTGAAACCGCAGGTAGTAAACTCTGTTTCAAAATGGCTCTCAGACCAGACCGCACTGACTCGTAGCAAATACATCGTGCAGCACTCGGCTGATTCAAAAGAACAAGCAAACAGCCATAATTAAGCAAAAGAGGTCAAGAATGCTTTCAATATTTTGTGCTCCTGCTCGTTATGTTCAGGGACGTGACGCCACAAGCTATCTTGGACAGGAGATAAAGAAGCTCGGTCTTTCAGGTCCGCTTGCAATCATTGCCGGAAAACATGCATATAATGAGCTGGCTTCCGTTTGGAAAGACACTTTTGAGGCCGAAGGCTTTAAGTACATTTTGATAGACTTCGGCTCCGAATGTTCAGACTTTGAAATTAAGCGCTGCAAAAAACTTGCAGCCGAAGCCGGAGCAAAAACGATAATTGGGGCAGGCGGCGGCAAAGTACTCGACACCGCCCGGGCTGTTGCATCTGAACTGGAACTGCCTGTGGTCAATTGTCCGACACTTGCTTCAAGTGATGCACCTTGCAGCGCGCTTTCTGTTGTTTACACTGAAAGCGGAGCATTTCAAGAATACAAATTCTATAAACGCAATCCTGATCTTGTGCTTGTCGATACTTCCGTTATCGCAAGAGCGCCGGCTCGCTTATTGGTAGCAGGCATGGGCGATGCGCTTGCCACCTGGTTCGAGGCCGACACTGTCAGAAAAGCCTGCAAAAAAAATCAAGTAGGCGGCAAAAGCACAATAAGTGCTGACGCACTTGCAAATTTATGCTTCAAGACCCTGCTTGCCGACGGCGCGGCTGCTCTTGGGGCAGTAAAAATGCAGGTCGTGACCCCCGCGCTTGAGAGGCTGGTGGAAGCAAACACCTTGCTTTCAGGTCTCGGATTTGAATCCGGCGGGTTGGCAGTGGCTCATTCTGTACATAACGGTCTGACAGTTCTGGCTGAAACACATAACTATTATCACGGCGAAAAAGTCGCATTCGGACTTATCTGCCAGCTTGTGCTTGAAGGCAAAAGCAACGAACTTATAAATGAAGTCCTGGCATTTTGTGTTTCAGTGGGCTTGCCGGTTTGTTTTGATGATCTGGGACTTTGCTCGCTCTCCAGAGAAGACTGCTTGCGAGTTGCGGAGCGTGCCACCGCCCCCGGTGAAACAGCTCATAATGAACCATTTGAGGTGAGTCCTGAGAATCTTATGGATGCAATCTTTGCAGCAGACGCCCATGGACGCCAGTTCAGAAAGCTCAAGCAAGAAAATGATCCGCAATTTTGCCTGAGCATCAACTAAACAAGGCTGTCAAACTTTTTCCAACTTCTAATAGCCCCGCATCAACTAAAGTCCCGCATCAGCTAAAGCTCTCCTCTCAACTGCCTGAGCTTCAATCTTGCCTGCTGGCTACCTTCGGCTTTGCCGTTATACTCCAGAACTTCGGCAAGTACTTCCCAGCCGTCTGTAAAGTCGGGCGAAATTTCAACAGCCTGCTTAAGCAAGCGCTCGGCATCAGCATAACTATCTCTGGATATATGATTGAGTGCCCGCCGGTAAAAAAGTTCGGCGCCGTCCCGGTCTTCGTCTCCCTTGCTGCAGTTTCGTTTTCTAGCCTTAAGAATCAACTCGTTCAATATTTGCTGGCAAACCCGTGCAATGAGTTCGTTTTTTTCCAGCTCATTTAGTGATTCCGCTTTTCTGCCGCTCTGTTTAAAATGAAGCCTCAATAAATGCTGCGCCATTCCCTTAAGCGTACTGTCAGGCAGGATTTTCAGATACTCGGAAAGTGCAGAGCCTGGATGCTTGCGCAGCGAAAAAAAGGTATCCATACTCTTTTCTACGAGCAATTCCTCGTGATTCATAGATGCAACCTGTATTCAGCAGGAATCTTACTTTGAGAATTCAATCTGTAATCAGTAATCTGTAATCAGTAATCTGTATTCAGTAATCTGTAATCTGTATTTACCATTTTCAGATAGAATAACAAACAATGAAATGAGTGAAAAAGATGCCTGCCAAGAAAAACAGTGTAAGCGGAAGCTGGTTGGGAAATTACTACTACGAATCCACCGCACAGGCTTTCGGATTCGAAGCTGTATTTTCAGAACAGGATGGTTCTGTCGAGGGGAGCATTCTTGACGACGGGCACCTGGGTGAAGCCAGAGTCACAGGCACATTTCAAGACCCCTCGCTCAGCTTTGTAAAAAGTTACTATGCAGGCGGTTTAGAGGCTGTCACTTATGAAGGCAGCTTGAGCGATGACGGAAAAAAACTGGCCGGAACCTGGAAAATCTCCACACAAGCCCGGGGAAGATGGCTTGCCTGGAGGCAGGATGAAGAAGAGATGCCAGAGCTTGATCTGGATGCTGAAATGGCCGAGGAACTTGTGCGCGAAAAAGTGATGATAAGACCGAGAACCCAGGGTCAACGTTGACCCTGTTTACTCTTATCAGTCGTAGCTATTACTTTTTACTGCCAATCAGAATGATATTGCAGCCTACCTGGTAGCGGGCGCCGGTTTTCGGATCTATGATTTTACCGTTTGCATAATAACCAAGCGAACCGGTTTTGAACTCTTTGGCAGGTGCCATTATTTGTCCCCAGACTTCACCGCTGGGAGTTCTAACTTCAAGCAAAACAGCCGGAGGTCCATCGTGTTCCAGCTTTTCCTTCTCAGCGCTTTCTTTGCTCTTGGCCATATTTTTCCCCTTTACAACAAACAAGCTAGAAAAAGCTACTAGCTAGAAATGTATTACTAAAGAGCTTGTACCCAGCTTTAGTAATAACCAGATGATGTGCAGAAAATTGCCATTTTATCAGCAAGCTGAATCAAATTTGCTATGCTCAACTCTGTCATTTTCAGGCAACATTTTTCGGGCAGCTCTTTGGATTTAATCGACAAAGCAAGGTGGGGCAAATGGGGTTCGAGAAACTAAATCTCTTAAAGACCGTACAGAGCGAACGAAAGGTCGCAGGAGCCGACTGCAGCGGTTCAAAGGAACAGCCTAATGAAACTTGGCTTGCTCTTGCCACACTCTCGGGAAACAGAATCGAAATAAATCAGATTCAGAAAACTGGAATGCACGGTCTTGCAAAAGAACTGAACAATACAAAAGACCTTGCAGTAGTCGGTCTTGATTGCCCGTTTTCCCTTCCCCAAGAGTTCATGAGCTTCCTTTCAAAAGAACTAGAACTTCCAGAATTCCAATCATGGCAGGCGCTTGCAGAGCAGATTGTTTTTCTTCCTTTTGAAAAATTCCAAGACCTGGCAAAAACCTACAAAAAGGAACCGAAACGTGTTACAGACAAGCTGAGCTGCGCGCAGGCTCTTAGCCCTCTTCATCGCGGCAACCCTTCAATGATTCAAATGACGTATCACGGCATTCGCATGCTTGCAAGTCTCGATCCCGGGCACTTTTATATATTGCCTTTTCAGGAAAGCATCGAATCGGCAGCAGCGGTCATTGAGGTTTATCCGCGAGCAACTCTGAAGTCACTTGATCTTCCAGACAGCGGCTACAAAAGCAAAGAGAAAAAAGATAAAGACAAAATGCAGTCCGCAAGACACAAGATAATACATGGTTTGTATGCAGTAGCAGAAACTGAAAAATTCAAGAATTATCCTAAGCTGCTTATGAACTCAAAGCTCGAGCACCAGTGTGTTGAGTCGGATCATGCGCTTGATGCGGTCCTTGCATGCTACGCTGCTGCAGTTTTCCTCAATGATCCCAGCGATTGCACCGATCCATTCGAATCTGACGAAGCTGATGTGCTTATCGAAGGATGGATTTACGAGCTAGAGCTGAAATAATCAATAGAGGAAAAACAAGCTTTAGTAGACAACAGCTTAGAGTTTAGATAAGCCAATAGCTTAGATAGCCAACAGTCTTACGAACATAGATCATGCTCTTAACAAAACGAGCAGTGAGCTTAAAGTTCGCGCAGTAAGATTCGATAAAGTGCAATCCACAACGGAACTTGTGGGCTGCCCTCAGTCGTGGACTGCATTTAAAGCGGAGGCCGAGAATGGCAAAACACATTGCTGCCCTATCATTTATCTATCTTTGCGTATGTTGCGCCTGGGTTATTCTGGGAGCTACAGTAGCAAACAGAACACACGAACAAAACCAGAGCCTGAATTTCAAAATCGCCGATCTCTGGGGTTCAGAACAGAAACAAAAAGCACCGATATTCTACTGCAGGGAACTTGTAGATTCAGTCTCAGAAACCGAAGTGGACAGAAAGACAAAACCCGCAAGAAACAAAAATCTTCTTCTGGCTGATTCAAGCCAGATACATGTAGATCTCAAACTTGAACAAAGAAAAAAAGGACTGCTCTGGTATCCAACCTACAAGGTCTCATTTGGCGGTGATTATCAGTTATCTAATCAAAGCGACCGAAACCAGCGAGTTTTTCTAAGTTTTGAACTTCCAGACAAGAAATGCGCATACGACAATTTGAAACTGAAACTTGATTCAGGCGAAATCAGCGATCTGCACCCGGAAGCAGGAATAATTAAGAGCTCTTTTGATCTGCCGGCGCACACAAAAAGAAAGCTCAGTCTTTCATATGACTCTCTCGGACTTGCAAGCTGGAGATACACAGCCGGAGATGATATGGCGCTGGTAAAAAACTTCCAGCTTCAAATGGATACTGATTTTAACGATATAGATTTCCCTGCTGGAAGCAGATCACCTTCATGCAAAGTCAAGAAGGACCGAGGCTGGAAACTTACGTGGAACTATGGAAACACAATAACCGGAACTGATATCGGCATGAGCATGCCGCGTCTGTTAAATCCCGGTCCTTTAGTTTGTGATGTTACCTTTTTTGCTCCGGTCTCACTCTTCTTTTTCTTTTACGTAAGCTGGCTTACTGCAACGATCAGGTCAATCAAACTCCACCCCATGCATTACTTTTTCATCGGGGCGGCCTTTTTCAGCTTCCATCTGCTTCTTGCATATTCAGTCGACCACATTCCGCTTGAATGGAGCTTTTTCCTCTGTTCGCTTGTGTCGGTTGCACTGGTTATGAGTTATGTTTCTAGGGTGGTAAGCGACCGCCGCTTTGTGCGGCAACTGGCTTTTTCACAATTCATTTATCTGGTGCTTTTTTCTTACACTTTCTTCCTTGAGCAGTTCACCGGATTAATTATCACCTGCATGTCAATTGCAACTCTGTTCATTTCGATGCAATACACAGTCAAAGTCGACTGGAACCGCTTGTTTGCCGGAAAGAGCCTGACAAGTGAAGATGAAGATCTAGCTTTGATTGAAGAAGCTTACACACAGCCTCGTTCTTAAATACCGGGAATCTGTATCTGATTTTTTGGCCGAATTCGCATCAAAGACCGGCACCTGTACATGAATTTTTGCCGAATTCGGAATAAATACTCCGGCACCTGTACATGAATTTTTGCCGAATTCGGAATAAATACTGGAACCTGTACCAAGCGCGGGAAAGTTGCAAAAGCAAGTGTTTAGCAGAATTCATCACCCGCAGACTGCACAATTCACCACTTGACAATGACGCCAAAAATGAGATACCGTTAATGCCTCGAGGTCCTTGCCTGAGTGGGTCCCGCGGTTCACAAGCTCAAAGTTTGGGTAGATCTAGGCTGTAGCCAGTCCAGGGAGATGGGGAAAATGGTTGAAGGCCGTCCAACGGCTGAGGGTGCAAAAGAAACGCCCGAAGAACCACATGTTGAAAGCCCCGACCAGAGGCTTGAATCTGAGCCGAAAAATCTTGAAACTGACGAAAAGCTTCTGGGCACAACACCTTCGAAATTGTATGAACAGGCTTCTATAGAAATGGAGGCCCAAAAAACACATCCGAAAACCAATGAAAGTGTTGCTGACGATTTGAAGAAGGGATTTCTAGATCTCGCTAAGGGTGCCGAGGAGCTCTGGTCAAAGTTCCGTCATGGAAAGCAAGAAAATCAGGACAAAAAGCCTGACGAACTGGACGCTCCCAAGAAAGACGAAAACCAGACAGCAAAACCAGAAAGTAGCAGTTTTTTCTTGCCTGGACAGAAGATTCAAGCCACTTCAACTGAAAATGGAGCCGGGGCTGAAGAGAGTAAAGCTAGAGTAGAGGGTAAAGTCGAGGCAGGGGCTGGGCTCGGCGTAAGCGCTAGTGCTGGGGTGGAGTACCACCCGGAACAGACAAGCAAGGCTGCCAGCTCCGGAGTCATCGAAGGGCAAAGCTTTTTGCCCGTCCGTAGTTCTGAGAGAAGCGCCTCCAACGACTCAAGCGACAAACAGCCGACTAACTACGAGCAGATTCAGCCTAAAGTCGTCAAAACTATTTCAATTTCTGGACCGGCACCAGGCTATACGGGTCCAAGCACCTTCCAACCGGTACCTAAGAACGACTCTGGCAAAGAACCGAACATAGTCATCTTAAAAACTCATGCAGTAGACCCCGAAGTTGCACTTTCCAAAACACATGAAAGAAAGGATTCGGGAAATAGCGCATACATTGCCGGGCCTTGCGAGCTCCCCGGTGTAAAAACAAATCTATCTACAAACGACTCATCTCAGTCAAGGTCCGGCGACAGTTCTGCAAAAACATCACTTACACCTTACACAATCGCTGATATCCAGTCTGCGCTGAAGCAAAATCCCAATTCCAGATACGAAGAAGCCAGCAAGCAGATGGTTGATGATCCATATTACAGCAAAGGCCTGCGGGCCGAAGCACAGGGACAGGCAGGCGTAAGCTCGTATTCATCGGCATATGGAAGCTTCAAACAGGGAGAAGCTAACATACAGACAAGCAAAAACGCCGAGAGCAGCGGCCATGCCTCGTTCAAGTCAAGCATGTTCGACCCGACCCCGCTTGCGTATCAGGAAGGAAAAATGACCAGCCCCGCGTTCAAAGGCGACGAGGCTATGTCCCGTAACATAACAAGAATGCTTGATCCGACTCCATTTTCTGAACATCCCGGCGGTTTCCAGAAAGTTCCGTCAGACGCTCCCGGTGGTGGTTATCACAGTGAAAAAGGCTCATTTGAAAAGGGGCAACCAGGATACGAAAAGGTTTCAGTCAACGACTTCCGTGCAGATGGAAGCAAGTTTACTCTCAACGATATAAATGACGCAGTTAAAGGAAACAACCCCGGAATTAGTCCAGGCATTCGAGAAATGGCAAGCGAAGGAAAATATGGAAACGAAGCCAAATTCTCCAACGCTGCAAGTGGTTTGATCGATGGAAATTATCAAATCAAAGGATTGCCGGATGGAAGCGGCAAAGGAAGTTCTGCTCCAGGATTTGATGGTCCACCCGGTACAGTCAATAGGAGCCCAATCGGCAACGGTAGTGACGGCACGTCAACCGGTTCAGGCGGCAAAATAGGCGATACACTTAAGCATGAATCAAACGGAAGCCTTCTGGAGAACAACAATCCCGGTAACAGTGGTAAAAGTTCCGGTGAATCATTTAGCGGCGGCATCAACAAAAGCAGCGACTCCAGCTACAACATTTCAAGCAATAAGGAACAGAGCCAGTTCAGCAATCATACAGAAAGCTCATATCAAGCAAAAGAGCTTCAGGCACCGCTTCAGAAATTCGCAGAAATTTCGACAAACAACAACAACCTTCACGGAAGCGGCAAAGCAGAAACGGCGGAAACAAACACCCGGCAAGTTGCGGCCGCACTCCCTCAGGTCAGCGAGCAGGCATCGCAGACCCTGAAACAAAGTTACGCAGATGCAGGAGTTTCGTTAACGCTTGCAAGAGCTACAACTCAGACTGGAAGCGTTGTATCACTGGATGCTCTGAGTTCAGGCGCGAAGGCTCAAGATGGCATCCTCGGTGTCGGCAGCCTGAAAGTCAATCCCATTTCCGGCCACGCTCAAATTGAAATTACAGGTCCGGCCGCACTCTCATCTATCCAGGGGCGCAATACATTTTCAGCAGCAGAAGCAATACAATCGGCACTGGCGACAAAGGCAAGCAGCTCCGCAGAAGCATCAGCGCTTTCGGCAAGCAACATTGGCAACACAAGCCTGCAAGCAAGGAACCTGGCGCAGACTGACATAATTCCGCCCTCACTTTCAAATACGCTTACAAGCGGCAAAGGCATTTTCGACGCCAGCGCCGTAGCAAAACTTGGACAGTCAGCCGACGCTGCTGCCCGATTTGGACAAAGTGATGCTAACTCCGGAACAGCAAGAATTAATCCAGGCAGTCTGAACGCTGCCAATTTGAATCCAGGAATGGCCCAAATTCCGGGAACCCAAATTCAAGGAGCCAGAAATCCGGGCGCAATTGGTCCGAATAACTTTCAACCGGCCCAGATAGGACAGCCCGGTCAGCCAGGACAGGCTCTGCAAGCAAATGATCTGATCGGCGCAGCAAACCCAGTAAGAGCAGGCAGGATCGACCAGGCTGGCACCAGAGTTGACGGTCAAGTAGCCATAAGAAACGCTGACTTGATAAACTCGCGAATCGACCCGGTAACAGGCAAAATAATTGCGCTTGGACCAATAGCCGATGGAAAAGCAAGTTTCGATCCGCTGGCAATGAGTCGCATAAACAAAGCTTTGAGCGGTGAAAAACGTTATCTCACTGGTGTAGAGATAGCACTTGCAGTAGCTATGGCATCAGCTGCAGTAGCCAGACGTCGAGGAGATCAGTCCGATGGTGAAATTGCCTCTGAAGATCTCAAAGCACTTCTGGAAGATTTCGATTCAGAAGATCTTCAATCCAGAATCTACAATACCGGCCGAAACAACGCCGACCGCCAGTTCAAACGCGAAACTTATGTAGTCTCACACAATGACACATTGCAAGACATTGCCGAAAAATTCTTCAATAATACAGATGTAGCCTGGCTGATTGCAGACATAAATGCAGGTCGGCTTTCCGAACACACAGACGACGGCAAGCGCATCGTTGAGCTGAGAAGTCGCCAGGAAATTGAGCTTCCTCATCAATCTGAAGTAAACGAGTTTCTTTTTGCAAAGAAGAAGGAAGCAAAGGCCGAGCACATGGTGACTATAGTTGTTGAAACCGAAATCGACAGGGAGCTTTTAGACTCGTTCCTGAGCACTGTAGTAGGGGTAGGCGGTGAAGAAAGTCAAACCGAGCCGATTAAGGACGCAATACCTGTACCACAGGCAATTGCAAGCGGCAAGCAACCTCTGATGCAACTGGTGAACTTCGGCATGAAACTCAGTCAAAATCTGATGCCTTCAATGTCTGCTCTCATGAATCAGGGACTCAACCTCAAAACATATATAAGTAAAATCGACCTGATGCCTCATGCTTCAAGCCGCGGGCTGGAGCCGGAACCCCAACGCTAAAAGCTTAGCTGCTTCCGGAACCTTCTGTGGCGCCGTAGTATTCCCAGTTACAAAAAAAAGTCTCGTCATTATCATAAAACTGAGCCTTATTCGGGGTCTGGCTTGCACAGTTTGGGGAGCTGTGGGTTGGAAACATTTCAGATAAGCAAAAGCAGCAGTCTAAAGCCGGAAGACAGCCTGGCTGAAAAGCTGGCAAGAGAAAGCCAGTTGGTTCTGGGCGGAGCCCTAATGGGTTTCGGACAGACTGCAGCGGACAGGCTTTCAAACGAGGCGGCCCGAACTCTGACTGAGTCTGCTGCATTTTTCGGACTGAGTTATGCTGGCGTAAAGCTTTTAAGTTCAACTGCAACACCATTTCGATATGTAGTTCCAGTCCTGGGTACTGCACTTACTTATTCTTTTGCAGGCAATCTGGCAAAGAGCCTGCCTGAGCATGCAAACAACTTAGCCGGCAGCTGGAGCAGGACCTGGAATGACAGGAATATTGATCTGGAAAAAGAAAAGCAGGTCTTTGCAAACGCGATCGGTCCGTTTTTGTTTGACAGCACCGTTGCGATCACAAGCGGAGTTCTGGGTGGCAAACTTGCATCCAGGCAGATTCAAAATTCTCAGACTTTGAATCTGATGCTTGAAAAACACGGTGCACAAATTAAAGAAAATGTTTTTACTATTGCTTCGCAACCGGCTGCCGACGGATTGAGAACAATGGGTACTGCGTTTTCAGTCAAACAAAACCAGCTTGGAACCGCATTTCACGTTGTTCAAGACCGCCCCGGACAGAACTGGTTTTATTTCAACAGCGTCGGCAAAGGTCAGGTAAAAGTACTGGCGGGTCTGCCTCAAAGAGATCTGGCTTTGCTTGCCTTAGCTGACGGAAAGCCTTCTTTTAAAGCATTTGAGCTTGCAAAAGACACAAGGGGATTGGACACAAGAGGAGTGATCGTAGGGGCAGAATCAGGCAAAAAGATAAAGGTAAAGCCAGCAAACTTGCAATACGGTCTGGGTCCGCGAACAAATAGCTACATTGCCGATCTGGGTTATGAACAGGCAACGGGCCGCATGCATACCGTAAACGGCGGTAGAGGCTGGCCGGGTATGTCGGGGGGGCCGGCAATTGCAGCAAACGGCGAAGTTGTAGGTATTTTAAGTACAACAAACCCGATCTTAAACGTTATTAGCAATGTGGGCACGAGCTCAGCGCCTGCCTCATCAATGCGCTATTTACTCAAGCTTGTAGAACGGTCAAAACAAGCAAGTTCAACAATGAGTCTTGCAGAGGCAGCAAAAGCATTTAAAATGCCTGAGACACAGGTTCTGAATATGATCAGAAAGGAAAAGCTTGAAGCATTTTTGCAACCGTCCCCCGGCAACGAGATAGCCTGGCAATGGCGCATAATGCGGCCAGCACAATAACTTGCAAACTAAATACACAACTAATAGCGAAATGCCAGGGACGAATTACAAAGCTGGCAACAAACCTTAGGTGCGCACAAGCCAATAAACGAGCAAACATACAAATACAAACACAAAACATACAAACGCAAAACATACTCACGCAAAACATACACACGCAAAACATACACACGCAAAACATACACACGCAAAACATACTCACGCAAAACATACTCACGCAAAACATACTCACGCAAAACATACTCACGCAAAAC
>CAZTQO010000022.1:103731-105180 GCA_964615655.1 uncultured Candidatus Obscuribacterales bacterium
ATACTCACGCAAAAAGAGTGAACAAAGAGCTGCTGCTTAATGGAAAAATCCGTTTACTGTGCCATTATTTGCTTCTGGTTCGTCCTGGTTAAATGAGGTGACTTCGTGAAACTTCTTCTTTGCAACAAAAGCTATCCCGAAGCGCAGTTCGTGCTTGAAAAAATGATACCGGGGCTTGAGGTTATTTCCTGCAACCCGGATGAAGTCGCCTCTTATATCGAGGGCGTAGACATAGTTCTCCCCTCGGTTGCAAGCATAGACTCAAAAATAATCGCATCAGGAAATTTTGGTCTGATTCAACAGCTTGGAGTCGGTGTTGATTCAATTGATCTGGAAGCAGCAAGCAAAGCCGGAGTATGGGTAGCAAATGTGCCCGGTGCCGGCTCGGGAAATGCTGAATCTGTGGCTGAACTTGCGGTTTTGCTTATGCTGAGTCTGTCAAGAAAAATCGACGAAGCAAGAGCTAATTTAAAAAACGGAATATTTTTCAAGCCTGGAAGCATGGCACTCTTAAACAAAACAGTTTGTATCGTCGGACTCGGTGATATAGGCAAACTGCTTGCAGCACGTTTGAAAGGCTTCGGCATGAAGTTGATCGCGGTTAGAAAACACCCTGAAAACGGGGCTCCATCCGAGCTTGGAGTAGAGAGGGTTTATGGCGAAAACGAGTTGCAAGAATCATTTGCAAATGCTGATTTTGTTGTGCTTGCTGTTCCTGAAACAAAATCAACTCACAAACTTATTAACAAAGAAAGCATCAAGTATATGAAAGCTGGAGCATATCTTGTAAATGTTGCACGCGGTGGAGTGATAGATACAGAGGCGCTTTACGAAGCGCTTAAATCAGGTCATCTTGCCGGAGCCGGTCTCGATGTTTTCGAATCGGAGCCGACTGACCCATCTCACCCGATATTTAAAGAAAACCTGATTGCAACACCTCATATTGGCGGCAACACTGATGAATCACTCAAAGGAGTGGTTAAAGCAATTGCACAGAACATTCAGCTCTATGCTCAGGGAAAGGCTCCGCTACATCTTTTGAATAAGCCTGAAAGGCTGAGAAGTAGATTTGTAGAATTTGCAAATAAATCCTGAACAATTGCGTCTGCTGACCGTGCAAATCCAGAAAACTGCAAATCCAGAAGAGTGAGCAATAGCCAAAAAGCTGCTTTATACAAATAGCCCAGGGCGAAGCCTGTCCCTGGAGCTTATCAAGTTGTCCTTAAAAGATTTGGACGGTACTGGATTCGAACCAGTGACCCCCACTATGTCAAAGTGATGCGCTACCAACTGCGCCAACCGTCCGGGATTTTCCATTGTATCGCAAGGCCCTGGCGCCTGCAAATGGGCTGCCGCATCGCAGTTCAACTGCCGCAATCTATTAAGAACGCTTAATAGATCTGCTTTGTTTTATTATATTGCGCTCAAACATTGAGCTTAAACTGGAGG
>CAZTQO010000022.1:105190-105411 GCA_964615655.1 uncultured Candidatus Obscuribacterales bacterium
GTTGAGCTTCTATCTGAGCTATGGGTCCGGTTATATCTGAATTTGATGGAGTAGGTGTTTTTGTGGCATTTTTTGCTACGAAAGCTCTCTTTGATTTTCATGCTTCTTAAGATTGTTCTTGGAATTTATTCCGAATTCGGAATAGATTCACAGTGCCTGCTTACAACTTTTGCCGAATTCGGAATAAATTCACAGTGCGCCTTGGAATCTTTGCCGAATTC
>CAZTQO010000023.1:0-59515 GCA_964615655.1 uncultured Candidatus Obscuribacterales bacterium
ACGATCTTCTTTACTGCTTCATTGCCCCTGGTGACAGCTTCGCTATCCCCGAGCCAAGATCAGATAAGCTTTGGCTCGATCTAATCTATTGATATTGAGCGCACTCTGTGCGTCACTCTCCACCGGACAAAGTTCGCCAATCTTCTCAATAATATAATTACTTGTGTCGATGGCGCCTTTCCCATTTTGCCTTTCCAATTGAAAGTAAATAAGGGTTCTAAGTAATTCAATCAAGGGAGGTGCTCGCCTTGCTGCTTTTTTGCTTGCTGTTTTCAGTTCGGCAATTAGCATTTCGAGCCGCTCTTGCCTTAGTTTGAGATTGTCTGAGTCTACTTCATTGTAGTAATCCAGATAGTGTTTTACGTTGTCCGCAAACACCGGAGCTTCTGCAAGAAGAAATGCAAATAACAAAGTAAGAAAGACAAATGCCGTTGTCAACTTTGGAAATCGCTCAAGAATTCGATTTCTAAACATAAATTTCTTAAGCCCTGCCTGAGTCTACCTGCATTAACCAGCCCGATCGCTTGATTAAATTACGGCTTTATTCACCCTGCCTGAGCTAAGATGAGCTTAACTGACTACTTCTTCAATTGCGTTTCACACGGCGCCGACGGCGAACAATCGCACTTCTTGCCTTCCTGCTAACTCTTGCCGCAACAATGTGGAGTAGTTTAAGATGAAGACCGGAAAATTGCGAGATCTTGAAAAGCCGGTCCGCTGGAAGCAGCAGCTCTAGTTTAATGGAAACTACTATCTAAGGCATCTCAGAGATAATTTTGGCAGCCTGCTTCCACTGGTCCTGGCCGCCATTGGCAGAGCCCAATGATTTTTCATTCAATTCAATCGCTTGTTCAAGATCCTTAATTTGGACAGCTTGTTTTTGTTGTTCCTTACTGTTTTTTGTGATCTTTACGTTATTCATTGTCTTGCCCTCTCTAAGTAGACATTCTCATAATAGCCTGGCAATCTGAGGGATTTGTGAGGGTGCGACGTGCCTGTGCGGCGTTGAGAACACGGTTTCTATCAATAAAGATATGGTATCAAATTCCAGGATCTCTTTTTGTAGTTCAGATATCGCTGTCCGAACTGGCTTATTCTGAACGCCTCCAGATCTTGTATTTCCCATTTGAAAACTACAAACAAGCCCGGCAAAGTGAGAAGAGGCAGCCAGGCTGAAAGCGTGATTGAAAGCCCTACAAGCTCAAGCAAAATCGAAGTGCGGGCCGGGTAGCGAATTAAGGTCCATGGACCGGATGTGACTATCTCGCCGCTTCCAGATTCGGTTTCGTCCATGCCTTCAGTCTCAGTCTCAGCCTCAGTCTCAGTCTCAGACTCAGCTTCAGTCTCAGTCTCAGACTCAGCCTCAGCTTCAGTCTCAGCTTCTGCTTCTGCCTCAGCTTCAGCTTCAGCCTTAGCTTCAGTCTTAGCTACAGTCTCAGCCTCACTCTCAGCCTCAGCTTCTGCCTCCTCAGCTTCTGCCTCACTCTCAGCCTCAGCTTCTGCCTCAATTTCTGCCTCAGCTTCAACTTTTGGCTTGCCTTCAGGCGCATCTTCGCTCTTGCCTGAAGTCGCAACTTCGCTACTGTCTTCCTTTTTCTCTTTGTCTGCTTTTAGTTCACCGCTTTCATCACTTTCGAAGAGTTCCGGAGGTAGCTCGGCAACCAGCTCCGGTGGTCGGGTTTTAAGCGCCCAGAATGAAAGAAAAACGCCCATGCTCAAAAAAACGAGACCCAGATCGCGCCACCATTCTTCATGAATGGCTGCAGCGTTTAGTTTGTCGCACAAAGAGGAGCAGGATACAAACAAGAACAAAGTGGCAGGAAGCAGATAGCGAAGATACTTTTTTCTGAAGGGGCTGGTGTAACTTGCCTGTCCTGAAAGCTCTCCGAAGCCGCGCAAAAAGCCATCTGTAAACATGAGTGCAAGCAATACATACTCCTGCCAGTGCAAAATCATTGCATTGAATTTACCGGCCAGATAAACTTCTTTTCTTACAAAAATGAGTCCCAGAAGAACGATCAAAAGCTCTAGCAGCCCGACTCTGATAGCCTCCTTGAATAAGGCCGGCTTCGTCTTAGCAAGAGTAGCCATCTCAGTGCTCGCCTGTGCCGAGCAGTTTCAAACTCTGCCGCACTAATAACTCAACGTCATCGTTTCCGTCTGCAGAACTTTCATCGAGACGCTTAAAGGCATGGTTTATTTCCGTAAGTGTATAACCAAGACTTTCTAGAATTTGCCTGGCTTCAGTAAGTGCTGCTGATTTGCCGGCGCTTTCTTTGTTTGTAGAGCTTCCAAAGCTATGCTGCAAAGTTTCGGTTTTGGATTTGAGTTCTAAAATTAGTCGTTGAGCCAGTTTTGGCCCCACGCCCGGCGCCTGAGTCAGGGTTTTTACGTCTTCGCTTGCAATAGCGTCAGCAATTTTTTGGGAGCCGAGTGTGCCCACAAGTGAAAGAGCCATTTTGGGTCCTACACCGCTTACGCTCTGAAGCAGAGTGAATACTTCCTTTTCTTGTTGAGACAGAAAGCCGAAAAGCTGCCATTCGTTTTCGCGAATCGACAGTGAAGTATGGATGCTTACCTCATCACCAGGTTGCCCTACCTGCAAACTTGTGCTGCGGGCTACCAGTGCTTCAAAGCCTACCCCACCTACGTCTATAACCAGGCGATCTGAAGGACCACCTGAAATTTCGCGGCTATACAGGGTTCCTCTTAAGAAGGCTATGACCATATGCTTAATTTAGATGATATCGGGGCGAGAGGATTTGAACCTCCGGCCTTCCGCACCCGAAACGGACACGCTACCAAGCTGCGCTACGCCCCGACGATCTTTTATGTTAGCACGGGCAGACCCATTAAAACTTCAAATAAAACTTCAAATTGACGAATGAATTACAAAATAAGGGGCAAAACAGGCTCAAGCCCTGTGGCAACTGAGTCAGGGGCTTATTTTAGCCTCAGGCGCTTCATTCAGCCATAAAAGTCTGGTTGCCGCCTGAATCCCTTGCTTGTGCCATTGCCGCCCTGGCAAAGGAAAGCAGCATGGTTCCTTCGGTGTCCATTTCGGTTCTGAACTGGCATACGCCAATGCTTACAGTAGCGCTGCCGGTTTTATCGCCGAAAGTAAATACTGCGGCAGAAACGTTTGTCCTTATCCTCTCGGCAACCTCGACTGCGCCGTCTGCGTTCGTGAAAGGCAGTGCCAGTACAAATTCAAACGGGCCGGTGCGGGCAAGCAGATCCGCCTTTCTGAGTCCGCGCGACATTACAACTGTAAGCTGAGTCAATAGCGAGTCCACACCCTTCTGACCGTATTGCTTAAGGATTTCCTTTTGCCGGTCAACTTCAATGGTCAGAATTGAAAGCTTGTTGCTGTAGCGTGAACACTGGCTGAGTTCGGTATGCAGAAACTCGGCAAGATATCTTGCATTTCGCAAAGAAGTGAGATTGTCTGTAAGAGATAATTCTTTAACCTGCCTGTCTTTTTTGCGCAGTTCGTCTTTAAGCGCCTTCTCGCGCAAGACCGTTTTGACAAGCGAAAGAACATCCTGAGGCTCCAGAGGTTTTACCAGAATCGGGCTGTCTTCAATCTCGGGTGAGGGTGGCATCCGCTCCGATTCCTGGCGCAAGAAAATCACTGGAATATATTTTGTCTTTTCATCTGATGCCAGGCGGTTGTAAACATCCAGACCGCTCATAAGAGGCATTTGCAAGTCAAGCATGATGATGTCGGGAGAACGAACTTTACAGGCAGCCAGAGCCTTGAAACCGTCCGTTGCCGTGGTCACGGAAAAGCCCGAATTTTTTAGAAACTCAGCCACGACAGTCAGCTCTTGTTGCTGATCATCGACTATGAGCACGCACTGGCTTTCTTTCACTTGGCCACCGCTTTCAAATAGATTAGTAAGAAGCCGGAAGTCTATTCTATCTCATTCTATTCCATGAGGCAGAGCTTGATTGCGCTGTTTCATGCCAGCCAGTCATGCTCTGTCTCAGCATGCTCTAGTCTCAAAGAAAGCCGCAGCAAAAACTCGCGATTGTCATGGGGCTTGTCGATGCTTGTCATTATTGAATTTCGGGCACTCTGCCATCTGTTTGCAAGTTTCCTGCAAGTTTTTGCAACTAGAATCAAATAACTGATGACAGAGTCTGCCTGGAACATTAAAGAGCGCTATCTGAAAAATCCTGCCGGTGATTTTTCGGGAGGGCTGATGACTGCGGTGGTGGCGCTGCCACTCTGCCTGGCTTTTGGAGTAGCCTCCGGACTTGGGGCTCAGGCCGGCTTATACGGAGCAATAGCCTGCGGAATTTTAGCGGCGCTATTTGGCGGTACTCCGGCTCAGTGTTCCGGCCCGACAGGGCCGATGACAGTTGTGGCTGCAGCAGTTTACAGCGGCAACCCGCAACATCCCGAACTTGTTTTTGCTTCCTGTTTTCTTGCCGGACTTATCCAGATAGCAATGGGCTTTGTAAAAGGCGGTAATCTGATTCATTACATGCCATATCCGGTAGTTTCCGGTTTCATGACCGGAATAGGTGCGATTATCATTTCGATAGAACTGGCACCGCTTGCCGGTCTTAAAGCTTCCGGCAATGTTCTTGATGCTATAGAGGCTTTGCCTGAGCTTTTAAGACATCACAATATGCAGGCTATCTTAATAAGCGCCATAACAATTGCAATCATCTATATTGTGCCGCGCTTTACAAAGAAGGTTCCGGCGCCGCTTGTGGCTCTCATTTTTACGACATGGCTAGTCCAGCACCAGCAATGGCAGGTTCCCTTAATTGGTGAAATTCCCTCGGCTTTGCCCTTACCGAAGCTGCCTGCCATCGATCCTACTGCAATACATCTGGTAGCTCAGAGCGGGCTTACGCTTGCGGTGCTTGGCGCCATCGACTCGTTGCTTACTTCGGTTGTGATGGACCGGGTCCGTGGTTGCAGGCATGACAGCAATCAGGAGCTTGTCGGTCAGGGAATCGGCAATATGTTTGCGTCTTTGATCGGCGGCTTGCCTGGAGCCGGAGCCACCATGCGTTCGATGGTAAATGTCAAAGCGGGCGGAACCACTTATTTATCCGGTGCCTTGCACGGGTTCTTCTTGCTTGCAGTACTGCTTGGGCTGGGAACCGTGGCTGCAAAAATACCGCTTGCAACGCTGGCAGCCATTCTTTTGACTGTCGGTTTCAGCATTATGGACTGGCGTGTCTTGAAAAGGCTGAAAGAAATTCCCAGGTCTGATGCTTTTGTGATGCTTGTGGTTCTTGCACTTACGATTTTTGTCGACCTGATTATTGCAGTACTTGCAGGTGTTGCGCTTGCTTCGGTTCTTTTCGTAAAACAGCTGGCTGACTCGGGCGCCGCTTCGGTGGGCAATTTTGAGACTCTTGAAGAGCTGGCCAAACACACTGAGCATATTCCTGAGAAAGTCAGGAATTCAATATTCATCTATCACCTGAACGGACCTTTATTTTTCGGTGAAGCAAAGAATTTAAGTTCTATGGTGGACAAGTTGTCCCATGCACGCTATATAATTTTGCGTTTCAATAATGTCCCTCTGGTAGATCAGACTGGTGCATTAGCACTTGAAAATGCAATCTTAAACTGGGAAGCAAAGGGAATAAAAATCTTGTTTGTAGGATTGCAGCCTCATATAAAACAAAGCTTGAAAGAATCCGATACGATCCACAACGTAGACCACGATCTTTGTTTTGAACATTTGGAAGAAGCAATCGCTGCAATTGACGAAATTGAAACAGCGAAGTTAGAATTGGAATCCGTTAGGGCAGCTGAGAATGGCTGAAAAAACAGCAAAAACAATTCAAATAGCAGTGGGGCTCGATGGCTCCGAAAGTTCCTGGAAGGCTTTTTCAGAAGCACTGGAACTGGCTCAACACAAAAGTGTGCCCTTGCATATTATATCGATCCAGGAATCGGTTGAAGCATCATATAACGCAAGTGAAGTGCTCGCTTCCGAGCATACCGCCCACGAAAAGCTGGAAAAACTCCAGATCAAGGCTCGGTTAAAAGCTGAAAACGAAGGGGTTGCCGTTGTTTCGGCAATAGCTTCCGGAAACTCCGCCCAGGCAATGGTTGAATATGTCAAAGAACACGAAATCAATTTGCTTGTAGTGGGAGACACTGGTCATTCAAGCATCTGGGGAGCGCTGCTTGGCACAACTGCCGAAAAAATCGTCCGGCAGGCACCATGCTCTGTTATGATTGTCCGCTGATCTCAATCGACTTTTTGTGATTGTTCTTTAACTGTTGAGTCCGGATTATTTGTGGATTTTCGCACGTTTTGTTTTAAGCGTTTTTCTTCTTTTTCTCTTCTTTTTTGATTATCTTGAAAGCATCCCGGCGCAGGCGATCAAGCACGTAAGCATCTTGCTGTATGTTTTTGCATTGCGCTGCAATTGCTGAATTGTCGTATTTCGGCCCTGTTGTGAGCGGCTCAAGAACCTTCAGCTGTCCGGCAATATTGTCTGCTGCTTCGATCCATTTTTTCACAATTGGATCAAGCTTTTCTGCGGCTTCCGGGCTTACGTCAAGCTCCTTTTTCTGATCGACGAATTCGTCTGCATTCTTTTTTAATGTAGAAATAATCGGGCGCATGGCGTCCATTGCTCTTTCAACCCGTTTAGGATTCGGTGGCGCCGGTGGTCCAACCGGACTTGTCCCTATCGGTATGTTCACAATGATTCCCCTGCCTATGACTTCAGGCTCAGTCATTATTGAAACCGGCTGTATCATAACTTCGTCGTATAAGTGTCTGGCCGAAGTGCTTACCTGTTTCAAATCCAGCCCGATGTCTCGCAGCTTTTCAAGCGAGATGTCGACTTTTTTCACGCCTGCTTGCAGAGGCTGGCTGCTTGTGCTTGCATCATCTGTATCTGCCGCAAGTGCCGGAGCTACAATGAAAGCCATCGTACTTAAGGCTGCAGCAAGTAAACAGCATGAAGTCTTAGTGTGCATTGAAAATTCTCCTTTTTCTTTTCTATTTTCGTCCGATTTGAATGTGCAAGGGCAGCCTGACTCTGATTGGTTGTTCAAGCAGTTCCACCGGAATATTGCATTCTCTTATTTTGTTTTTCAATCTTTCCAGCGGGTCGCTTCCCTTCCGGTTTTTGTAAATCTGAACAGCAGACCAGCTCGAATAAAAGCCGATAATTCCTTCCAGATGCCAGCTGCTGTCTATACTCAGCTCGGGAGCTTCCAGTTCAAGAAACGGAAAATCCAGGTATCTGTGTCCGTTTAAAACCAGCTCCTTAACAGGCGGCGGCCAGTAATCTTCAATGAATTTGTAAAAGTCTTCAACGGCAGGTTTAAGCTGCTCAGGCACATGTAAGAGACTGTAGCACCACACGGCAAGTACGCCATTGTTCTTCAGAACTCTTTTTGCTTCATTGTAAAATGCATTCTTATCAAACCAGTGCAGCGCGTTAGCCACTGTGATAAGGTCACAGCTGCTGTCGGCAAGTGAACAATGTTCTGCAGGACTCAGCTGATAATTGATTCGCTCATGATCGCTTGCTTCTTTAATCTGCGCTTCGCTCGAATCAGTGGCCAAAACTTTTTGGAAAAACTCTGCAAGAGCAAGCGCCGCCTGCCCGCTGCCGGTGCCGACATCCCAGGCAATCGATCTTGCAGGAGTCGATTCGGCTAGAAACTCGAAGAGCTCTGCCGGGTATCTCGGGCGAAAACGTGAATACTCTCTGGATTGCTTGTCGAAAAGATTTTTGTAAGCTGCTTCTTCGACCATTGTTCTTGATTACTTTGCAGGAGCCGTTTGAGGCCTATAGACTAGCATCTTTTTTGGCTGGCTTAAATCACGATAATTTTGTAGCCCGGAAGCGCTGGCAACGGCTCGGTTTCTGGGATCAGATATTTGAGATTTTTGCGTTTGAGATAAGCAGCAAAAGATCTGCGCAAGTCTATTAGCGTTGGTTCTTTTGCCGGAGATGGCAAATAGGGTGTTTCTTTGTAACTGTCTTTCCTGCGTTCATGACTCAGTACTTTGCTCTCGTAGCGAGCTTCGCCGTTCTCGTCAAAAAAACGCATGGATGCCTGTACCAGTACTTTGCCGTCTTCAATTGGTCTGTATGTCTGGAGTGATTCTCTCTGAGTTACAGATACGATTTTGTTGTCCTTTTTATTGACCACAATCGTGCGGGCAAGAAACTTGATTACCACTTCTTTTTCTGAAACTGTAAGCGGGTCGGCTGAATAAATAACGCTGACATTCATGTTCTTGCCTTGAACGGTTCTGCCTATATAGGGAGTTGGAACACAGGTCCAAACAGCAGCTTCTGCATCTTTCTGGTAGCCGATTACTTCGATGTCCGGATAATTGATGTCGATGGCATCGAAGCCCTGCGATCTTTCACCGCCAATTTCTTTGAGCGAAAGTCTTCTTACTTTCCCTTCTGTTTTCCAGGAGCCGGCAAGCCAGGAAGGAACCTTCCACCAGGTAAGCCCCTGGTCCGGAGCCGGCAGGCGTTTTTTCTCGAATTTTGCGCCTATCTTCCAGTAATCATCGACCGGGGAAAGTTTCGGGGAGTGCTCCACCCTTCCTTCAAGGAGCATCTGGGCGGAAAGCGGCGCGGCTGCAAAGATGCTTACTACGGCACATATAGAAAGCAGGCAGCAAAAATCTTGATTTAGAGATCCCAACACCATGACTTAATCGTACACCTGAGAGAAAGTCGCTTGCAAGCCTCGCAACTCTGCCTGAAGTTTCAATGAGCAATATAATCAAAGGCTCTTGATACGTGCCGGGACGAAAAAGGCTTTGGACTTGCTGATTTGAAATTAAAGAGTTGCTGACTCGACGACAATATCTCGGTGATTACGGCGAAAAACTAGCAGATCTTATTCTTGTTTGCCGCAAAATTTAGCAAGTGCCAGCTTGCATTCGTCGGTGAGTTTAAAAGGCACGTCGTTGTGCCCGGCCTCAGGAAGAATTACAAGTTGCTTTTCAGCACTTGCAGCTTTATATAGATCCTCTCCGTTATGGCATGGCAGGAGATTATCGAGTTTGCCGTGAATTATCAAAAGCGGCGGATGTTCTCCTTTAACATAAGACAAACTATCGAGCTGGTTGCATGGGAAAATATTTTTCGGGTAAACACAGAAAAGCGGCATCTTTTCTCCTGCAATTTGCGGCAGCGACTGAAAGGATGACTGCAGGATCAGAGCGCCGCTCTTTCGTCTTTCTGCCAGCTGGCAGGTGAAGGCTGTGCCTATGGACTCCCCATAAAGCACTATCGATTCGGCAGGCAGTTTCTTTTCTTTTGTGAGAAAGTCAAATGCAGCAACTGAGTCGTCTATGCACCCGTCTACAGAAGGACTCCCTTTGCTGAGTCCGTAGCCGGCGTAGTCATAAATAAATACAGAAGCGCCTGTCTTGAGGAGCATTTTTATCAGATCGACTCTGTGTGACAAATTACCTGCGTTTCCATGGCTTACCAGCACGGTTTTGCCGGCGCCGGCCTGCTCGAAATACCAGCCATGCAGCCGCTCATTGCGCGTGTTATAAAAGAAAACGTCCTGTTTCGTTACACCTGAAATACATGGAAGCGCAAAGTCACCTGCTACATAAGGGTGAAAGAGACAGGTATTATAAAATGGCATGGCTACAAGCGGCGAGAAGAGCAGGTAATAAGCACCCATTTTAATGCCAGCACTCTTTATTTTTTGAGGAGTCGACAAAGTGTCTTTTACTTCCGACCCAGCCTTTTTCCACTCGGATGGGTAGAAGGGGGCAAAAATATAGCGGAAGGCGCGTGAAATCATGGTAAAAGGATTGTTCATGTAATGGAGTTGTGCATACCTGGACCTCCCTGAGCCTTAGAGGTCCATTATATTTATCCATGATAGCTTAAAGACTCAGGCAAACAGTTAAGCAACTGATCTTTTGGGCTATGATGCCAGCTAGATAAGGGTTTCCTGGTCTCAAGCTCCGGAACTGTTCCCGATATCATAAAGACCCCAAGACGCTGATATAATTTTTGCGGTTGCGGGGCTGGAGCCGGCATTGAAAAAGGCGGAACTAGAGTTAAGCAAGTTGCTTGCATACGCACTCAGGCACAAGCCTGAGTACCTGAACTTACTATTTGCTTTTTCCAGATTCTCCGGAAAGATGAAATGTATAAGCTGAAGGCAGGGCTATGTATACAATCGCGCTACCAGCTTTTAGAAGAACTTGGAGAAGGCGGTTTTGCAAAGGTATTCAAAGCTCGTGATCTTGAGCTGGGACGAGAAGTCGCTCTCAAGTTTCTCAAGCCGGATGAAGTAGGCTCGGAAGATGGCATGGCGCGTTTTCATAGAGAAGCGAAGCTGCTTGCTACGCTCAGGCACAAGAACATAGTTTCGGTGTACTCAATCGATCTAAGCGGGGCCGATGGTCCATTCCTTGTGACTGAATATCTACAGGGTTGCAGTCTCAATGAATTTATTGCTGAGAAAGGAGCTCTTTCTTTTAATACATGCAAGGATATTTTCTTGCAAATCAGGAACTCGAATCAGATAGATTGAGTGAGATGATCAAGTTGTGCAAATTAAAACAAGCGTTTGCCGAAAGCAAAACAAATGGTCTGCCCTTCGATTTGCGTGTACATCTTGCCGCGCTTTACTCCAGCTGTTTGTGCCAGAATTCAATGCCCGTAGAGTGCAATGCTGTATTTCAGGAGATTTTCCATCAAAGAATCGGGTTTGCCTGTAAGAGAACCTCCTGATCGAATGGCAAGACTGAGTGCATACATTTCTGCAAAAGACTATCAGGAGCTTTGCTTTAACTACCTGCTCACACTGAGCTACCGTAACTGCGTTCTTGAAGCCAGGTCTCTTGTTTTTGACTTAGTTTCACAGCCCGGCACTATCATAGAAATCAAGGGAGCACTGCTCAGTTTTATTCTTGCTGAGAATCCTGATTACAAGCTGCCTCTTCCCTTTCTTGCTTCCATATTGACCAGAAATTTGACAGAAGCATCCGGGGAGTGCCTTGTCTGCTTTTTGCCCCGGTGATAGAGTAGAAAGAGGTGAGCTGAGAAATAATATGAAAAAGCGACGAAAAGGTTTCCTGCGCTGCAAAATTCGATTAGCCAACTGGCATCTTTCAATTTTGAAATGGTCAAGCATGTTATTTGGTCTGGCCATAGGCTGTGCCTTTGCAGACGTATTCTGTGCATACTGGATCGAGATAATGGTGGCCAGTGTTGTGCTCGGCATTGTTTTCACGATTATCTGGTGCAAAGCCATGAAAAAAGCCTGCAAAGAATACAAGAAAGCATGCGAAGCAAAGGACAGCGAAGAAGAAGGGCATGAACATGAAACAGGCGAGCAGGATGATTTGTTTGACTAGGCTCGCGACCGCAAATGACCTCGCCTGAAGCCAGGCTCACAACTGAACTGCGCTATTTAGTTATTTACTTGAAAATCAGCGTCTGTGTTTCGGCACGAATTTATTAGGGTCCGGTGCTTCAGCGGGATTTGTACTGCGCAGCCGCAAGAGGTTATTCACAGCGCTCGCGCTCATCCAGCCGTCTGAAAGCTGCTGGCTGTTTTTCACGTTCTCTTTTGAAATTCGCAGATTCTTTTCATTTTCTTTGTGGCTGAATGCCGATTCAAGTAACAAATTGAATTTGTGATCGTATTGCTGAATCATATCCGGGCTGCATGAATGCATGTCGAAAAGGATATTTTGATTCTGTGCAATCACCTGATTGAAGAGAGCTTCTTTTTCTTCCCGGCTCAATACACTTTCTCTTCGCAATAGCGTTCCGAGTTTATCGAGCAAATAGGACTTTTCATTAAATCGCCCCGTACGCAGCAAAACATCACTACCATTCCATGCGTACGGAATTGGAGGCGTGCTCACACCAAGTACATTATTCAGTTTTGCAAAAGCGCTCTTTTTTACAGTGAAGTCAGACATCCTGTCACGACCTTATGCCCATTGCCAAACACCAGAAATACTATATATGGTCCAGGAACTCAAGACAATCCCCCTATCTTGCTTTGCGGATTTCAGCCTTGAGCCCTGCGTGTTGACAAGTGCTTCTGCCATTGCTTCTCTGGCTTTGCTGAAACCTGCCTAAGATATCCCCGACTTCTTTACAAGATTTTTATCACTTCTTTCTAATGCCTGGAGCACAGGCGGAAGTAGATTGGCTTAAACAGAGTTGCTCAGCTTTTTTTGCATGAACAAAGTTGCCTGGCGGGACAATTGATCTTGAGCCGGTCCTTGAACGCAAAGCAAAATCTCGATGCCACCACAGGTAATGCGCGAAAACTAACTAGTTCTTTCCGTCGTTCTCTTCGGCCGGCTTTACTTCTTCCGCGTCCACAATGTCTTTGGAGCTGTCGTCCGTTGCCTCGATCAGTTTCGGTCCTGTATTAACGGAGGCTTTGAGAAGCAGAAGTTCCGCATCAAGTCCAGCTTTTTTATCCAGCTCTCTGAAATCTGCTTCACTTGCACCGCTTGCCCCACTGTCCATCTGAGACATTTCTCGCATTGCCTGGCTCATGGCTTCTTTTTCGGCAATTTTTTGTTCCCACTTATCCATGCTCGAAGTTCCTGCCGAACCGGCACCTGATATCAGCTGATTTGTTTTTGTAAGCGTGTCGGTGGCGTTCATCCTGGCTGTCATTTCCGATTTCTTTGCTCTGAAGTCTCGTAATTTTGTTTGCAATTCAGTATGTCTTTCCTTAAGCCCCTGGTTGTTTTTGCGCTGTTCTATAATCTGTGCTTCCATGCTTTGCACTGATTCTGCAAATTCTTGCTTTTTTGCAAGACACTGTCTTGCCAGATCGTCGTTGTTTTGTTGAACTGCAGCCAGCGCTCGTTTTTCCCATAAAGCCAGATCTTCTTTGGCTTTTTTGACCTTACCTTCAAGCAGTTTCTCGTTGGCTATGCCCTGTGTCAGTGCTTCGGTAATTTTCTTGACGTTGCTCTCGAGCTCCATTTCCGCCTGTTCTGCCAGAACTTCTGGTGTTTCCAATTTGGCCATGTTTTTATTGAAAATCGACTTCAATATACTGATCAGGCGGTCAAACATTGCAAATCTCCTGCCAAGGGATACGATTGGCCCAGACAGTCCTATCATAGCGCTAATTGTTTTTGAGGGCTATGTCTCTTAGCAGTGGCTCGGGCTGCAAAGCGTTCTGCCCGCAAGAATTTTCGCATTTTGTTCTCGTGCTTCATTTATCTTGCAGATAAAAGCGCCGCAGACACGCTGCAGCGCTTTGCATGCTTGTAAATACAGAGTCTCAAAAGCTTAAGCTGCTGTTTTTTTCGGCTTAGTTTGCTCCTCCGGCTTAGCCTGATTTTCCGAATTGTCCGGTTGATTCTTGTCCGGAGGCTTGATTGATGGTCTTACTGGTGTGTCTGTATCAAGCGCAGTTGCAGACGGCTTAATACCAACGTCATCCCACGCTTTCTCAAGTTTAGCTACTTCGCTTGTGTAACCCAGTTTCTTTGCCTGTTCTATTGTGTGATGTGCAAATTGTGCAAAGCTTGGATTGCTTCCAGCGGCTGCTCTTGCGGCATACCAGATCTGCGCCGGGCCTTCCCAGGCGTGACCGCCCACATTTGTGGCAAAGAGGGCAAATGCGCGGTTCGGAATACCTGAATTATAGTGTACGCCGCCGTTATCGCCGGACATTTTCTTATAGTCTTTCATATGCGCTGGCTGCGGATCTTTACCGATTTTGGGATCGTCATATGCGGTTCCCGGATTCATCATATCGCGCAAGCCCCGGCCGTTCACGGTCGATTTCCAGATGCCGTCTCCAATCACCCAGTCTGCGTCTTTGGCAAGCTGATTGTTTGCCTTTTGTTGAATAAGCTCACCGAAAACATCCGAGTAACTTTCATTGAGGGCGCCAGACTGACCGTAATACTTCGTATGAGCTTCCTTTTCAGTTATGCCGTGCGTGATTTCGTGCCCGCATACGTCTAAGAGAACAAAGCTTGCAAAAGGACTGTCCGGACCGGGATTGCCATAGGTCATTTGCTTGCCGTTCCAGAACGCATTCTCATAGTTCTTGCCGTAATTGACTGTGGAGACGTACTTCATTCCCTGCCCGTCAATTGAATTGCGGTTGAATACATCTTTGTAGAAACTGCGCACCTGACCTGTATAGTCATACGCATTATCCACATTTGTATCAGCAGTAGGGTTCTCGCCTTCAAAGCGCGCCTTTGTTCCGGGGAGGCTCGTTTTGCCTTTGGCGTCGTAGACTTCTCGTTCACCATTTGAAGGAGTGCTGGGTTTCGGCCATGGAAAGGGCCACCACCACACATCGTTGTTTTTCATGCTTTCCAGCGTGTCGATATGTGCTTTGACTGAAGGATTTCTTATAGCCATTTCCTTCAACATATATGGAGGAATGACACCTGCCGGTCTTTCAGTTGCTTCTATCTGTGTAACCAGCCCCTGAGACTTATTTGTAATCTCTTCCCTGAGCTTTAAATTCAAATTGTTGTTCTGCTCCGCTGCTTCATCCTTTTGGGGAGCTTCTTTATTTTCGGAAAAATTTTCCATAGAAAAATCACCTCATCCTGAACTATGTCCCCAGATGCAATCAGCCACGATTCCAATTTAAGACCGACTGCTAGAGGCAGCAAGCGTATCCTTCCCACCAGACCGGGTCTGGAAGCTAAGCTCTTTGTAATCTTTATGGAATTTTCGTGGAAGCAGTAGCTGTAGATTCAAGATGGAAAGCAAGCCGAACCCGAAGGCTCCCAGGCTCACTTCGGATTGGCTTGCACCCCTAGACTTTGTTTCACAATAGCTGTCTTAATTACGGTAAGTTGTGCTATTCACAGTGCCAGGGAAAGACTGAAATGTGTGTTTAGCAGCATTGAAGCCGCCTTCGACATCACTCAATTCTTCGTCCTGCAGAACTTCTACTTTTATAAGGTCGGCAAACTGCATCGCTTCTTTTGCTTTTTGCTGCATTCTTTGAATTTGCTTTCTGATATTTCTTTTCTTGATCTTCTTGTTCATTGTTCGACCCTCGATTGCTTGATATTTCTATCTAACAATTTGATTGTGTGGAAAATAGGGAGATGATATGAAAGCCCGGCTCTATGTGAAGTCAGGATGCGGTCGAAACTCCGAAATTCGCTGCCAGCAAGTCGAAAGCCGGCTTAGATGGGCTTAACAAAAGTCCCGGGAACAGCAGCAAGCGACGGCCGTCTAATTCTGAGTAAGCGTTGAAATTACTGGCTTAATTTAAAAGAGTGAGAGCTCAATTTCTCACTTTCTGTTTTCCCCTGTTTATTAGTTTGATGAGGTTTATCATCATGAAGTCTTTTGCACGCCTCAATGGCATCCAGAGCAGTTCATTTGCGGTTCTGCTTTCTATTTCACAGACTCTGAGCTTCTCGCTACTGCCGGCAACAGCGGCCGATAATCAGGTGCGAATCGCTGGCAGCACTGTTTTTGCAATTGCCGGGCAGTCACCTGCAAACTCCGAACGAGCCGAAAAGATTCAGCATAATATTGATAATTCTCTGGTTGCAAGCTCAAGTCACGGGCCTGATGCAGTGAAAATAACCTATGTAAAAGGACTTCCGGTTATTTCACTTGGTGGCTTTTATGTAAGCACTGTGGACAATGCAACAGCAAAGGCGGCAGGAACTACACCTACGCTGCTTGCACAAAAGTGGGCCACCGGCATGAAAAAGGCACTTTCAGATAAATCAAGCACTGATGCTTACATTGCTCAACTTACTGGTGCCGGTGCAAGCGCAAGCGAAAGCAGCCCTTCGACAGACGCCTATCAAAGCAACGCCGATACTGTTGCATACGATTATAATGCAAGTGCAGGCACCACAATTGATGCTACATCTGCACCACCCGTAGCTCCTGCACTGAGCACAGGCTGGCAGTCAATGGCTGCTAACAACAGTTACAGTCCGCCTGCTGCGAGCCAGGCAAGCTACCCGGCAAGCAATTACAGCCAGGCAAGTCCTGCATATGCTTCCTATCCGCCAGCTTCGACTTATCAAGCTTCGGCTTATCAAAACACGCCGTATCAAAATACGCCGTATCAGGGGCGTGTAAGCTACATGCCTGCCGGTATGCAAATACCGGTTACGCTTGCGAGTTCACTCAGCTCGCAAGTAGCAAAAGCAGGCGATCTGGTGATGGCCAAAACCACTGAAAACGTCTATCTTGAAAATGGCATGATTCCGGCTAATTCTACTTTAATAGGTCAGGTAGTGGACGCTGCTGATGGAGCCTGGCTTGCCCGCTCAGGAAAAATCAGCATCAAGTTCAATACACTAAGAACTCCTTCGGGAGCAGAAACACCGATAACCGCTCATATTACTGGCTCAATTGGAAAGTATGACGATAAAGGCAATGATACTTTTAGAGGTGAGAATGCAGGCAGCAAAGTTAAGAAAACCATGCTTGCCACCGCAATTGGTGCAGGCTCAGGCTCGGCACTCGGAGTTGCCGTCGGCGCAATCGCCGGTGGCGGACGCGGCGTTGGCAAAGGTGCCTGGTCTGGCGCTGCAATCGGAGCCGGTCTGGGGCTTGCTCAGGGATTGTTAGTCCGCAAAGGCGCTGAAGTTAACCTGACGCAGGGGCAAAGATTCAACCTGCAACTTGATGCCCCTGTCACAGTCGCGATGAACTGAAGATGCTATCAGTTATGTCGCCACTTACTGCGCCTGCCAGGAATCTGCTGCGGGCGCAGTTCGTTTCATCTCAGTGATATACGTTGCCGCCAACACAAGAGCCGAATGTGTGCCTTCGCCCACCCCAGCCTCTTGCTCCCATGCTACTCATTACGTTCTTGCCGCCGCCTGTAGTAATGTAATTGAGCATCATGGCTGCTCCCATAACGCCTACTACCTGAGTGCTTTTGATTCCAAAGCTGCTGAGGCTCAGTGATTCGCCGGAGTTTGCCTGTCCTTGTTGAACCGGATTCATAGGGTAACCCTGCATTTGAGGGTTTACAACATAGCCCTGCATTTGAGGGTTTACAACATAGCCCTGCATTTGAGGGTTTACAACATAACCCTGCATTTGAGGGTTTACAACGTAACCCTGCATTTGAGGATTCATAGCATAACCCTGCATTTGAGGATTTAGTGCATCGCCTTGTAGCTGCTGATTCATGGCATTGCCCATGAGCGGCATCACCTGACCGTTCTGTATCTGCCCGTTGAAAAATCCGGGCTGATTTTGATTTGCATATCCTTGAAGGAATTGCTGTTGGCCGCTTTGCACCGGAATCGGGACTCTGGCTTTTTTCATTGCGTAAAGACCGTTTTGCTCAGCCATGCCTCTTGTGATATCGACCTGGTCACTCAAATCCGGCTCTTCGGCTTTGTATCCTTCGAGCTCAAATTCTTGAGCTGAGGCTTTCTGCGCAAAAACGGGCGCCGCGATTGAAAGCAGGGTTAGGGTTGAAACTAGTAAGCGTGATGGTTTTCGATTGAGTTTCATATGAGCTGAGTTTTGGATTCTGGATTCAGTATTCTGTATTCTGTATTTCACCCAGGATCCTAGACAGCAAAATCAGGCAAGTCAATCCACAAAACTGCTAAAACTGCCTTGATTACTGCGGTTATTACGAACTTGGCAACCATCCGCTGCTCAGTAGTACGTAGCACTATCTTCTTCGTGAATTGTTTTGAGAAGTGTCTTTGCTTCGTCCAGATGTTCCTTAGCTTCCTTGTCTCTTTTCTGGCGCTTAAGCGACCTTGCCAGTGTTATATGTGCGTTTGCGTAATATGGATTTATTTTCAAGGCTTGAGTGGAGAGTTTCTCGGCTTCCTTTAGCTGACCCAGATCGATTTTGATGTTTGCCAGATTGTTGTAAGGCCATTCAAAGTCGGGACGCTCTTTAATCAGAGCTTCAAAGGCGGCAATTGCGCGATCTGTATTTCCCAAAGCATCGAGATTGAATGCGTCGATGTTTTTTTCTTGAATCGCAGGCGGAATTTTGTTAATGGGCAGGCGTATCTTCATGTAGCTCTCTGCCATCTGCCCGGTTTCAGACCAGGGATTGGACCAGGCAGCAAACTGGAAAAAAATGCGGGCAGCTTCAGTCCAGCCTCTATCCTTGTATTGAAGCCCCCTGATATACCAGAATTGAGGGCCAAAATTGAAGTTCAGTACCTCAAGACAGACAAGCAAAATAAGCAAAATGGGCCGCCGTTTCGTCCAGAAGCCGCTCCGAATTTCCTTTTCATCTTGAATAATCATGCCGACCCCTGAGACACAACCCTATATGCAAGATACCACTCCCGCTTGGCAACTCCTCTTGCTCTTTATTCTCCCTTAAGAAATGAAATTCATTTCCGTTTTCTGCTGCAGCTGGCCTCAGACCGCTTATTGTCATTGAGAGCAAGGTTCAGACTTCCTGCGCTAAAATGGAGCTCAGAATAGATCTAAAGCAGGATTCAAACGGTGAGGTCTTTTTGCATACTTGTGGTCCTTTTGCTTTGCGCAGGCAGCCTTGAACTCTGTGTTTCTGTTAAACCGGCCAGAGCTGAAATTATGGTTGAGAGATCGCTTGAATGGCTCTGCTACGACGCTGACCTGATAGTGCTTGGAAAAATCAAGTCGGTAAGAACAAAAGCGAAAGAGGGACAGAGAATAGAAGCAGTTCTTGAGCTTAGTCCGGAGAAGGTGCTGAAAAAACAGGGACCGGTACTCAAAGCTGGAAGCGAGAATCTAAGCATTTACTCCAGTTCAATTGAAGCACCCGATCAAATGAAAGTATTGAAACTAGAAAAAAGCGGACATAAGGTTCTTGCATTTCTAAAGTCTGAAGGTGCCGTGCTCAAACCGGACTCGGACGACAGCCCTTTTTCTATTTTTGATATCGAAAACAGCGCTACAAGAAGCTTTTCGATAGACTGCGATAAGGTTCCTGCAGATAAGTTGCTTCAAAAAACTGAGTCTAGTTTGCTTGAACTGAAAAAGCTGCAGGAAAAGGTAGCCGGGCATAAACTTGAGAAGCACTACAAAAAGGCTCCCTATGAAAGTGAGGCGGGCAAGGCGCTTTTTTCGGGAAGTAGTACTTATCTCATTGTTCCGAGTGGTCTTTCACCTGATTCGTGCCCTCGCTTTTATTAGCTGACCGCTCCTCTGTTGCATTGATAATTTTGCTTGCGATTAAAGCCGGAATTTTCGATACATGATTGCGATCTCTTGAGCTGATGTTGTTTTCAACTCGTGTGGAGGGTGCAACCGGACCTTCTCTTTCGATGTCGCCTGTTTCGTTTCCGAGAATCAGGTTATCTTTGACCCTGGTATTATCAACCCCTCCCTTGTATCCCAGTTTGAGCCAGTTCAAATTACTCTTTTCAAAAATGTTGTTGTGTACATTGATGCCGCTTGCATTAAGACCTCTATGCTCGCTGCCTACTTCGATTCCGAAGTCTGAACTGCGCACATAGTTGCCGTAAATATCCAGATTCTTGCCTCCATCTACATAGATTCCTCCAGCAGAGTATTCGTTGTAACTCGGATTGCGACGTGAGGAAATTCCGTCGGCAAAATTATAAGCAATAATACCGTTGCGAGCCTGATCTTTATTGCCGCCGTTTCCTTCCCCGCCGATCAGATCGATAAAGAGGTTATTGAGTCTGTAGCCTGAGTTGCCGATTATTTTGAAGCCGTCCACATTGCCGTTCACAGGCAATGCTTCCAGCTCACCCAGTTTCAGGTCGTGAATACGATTACCGATTATGCTTATGCCGCTAACCGGCTCGCCGGGACGTCCGTATATACTGATACCTTCTGAGTTTTTTGCATCATGAACATTGTTGCCGGCAATAGTGATGTTTTTGATATTGCTGCCGTCTATTTTTATACCGGCGTCACGACCGCTGAAGTTTTTGACTTCGAAGTTTCTGATCATAATGTCGTGAGCACCGCTTCCAATCCTGAAGCCGCCGCCGTTGATTACAGCCGGATGCCGGCGGTCGGTTTGAATGGTCAAATCGGATTGACCTGCACCCAGGTTTATCTTTTCATTGTAGACGCCGGGCAAGACTTGAATCACGCTTCCTGCCTTCGCGTGCTTGATTGCTTCATTTATAGATCGGTAGCTTTCAGCATTTGCAGGCAGAGCTTTATCGTTTGCTTCTTTGCTTACATATATGTTCGGCTTTGCTTCGGGACTGAGATTCTGGAGCGCATCAGCTTCAAACTTCTCGGCTATCGGCGCTAAGTCTTTGCCTGATTTCGTGTTGAGCCAGACTGAAGCCAGTGCAGGTGAAATATCTGCAAATGGACCGTTGAACTTGATTTCGTGCGGATTATCTTTTGTTGCCTGCGGCTTTTCGTTTTGTTTGTAAGGATTTAGTAGTGTGTAGTAATCGGCGCGCTTTTCTCCAGTTATAGGAAATAAAAATGATAAGTTGCCCAGCATATTTTGCATTTCATACTGCTTGCTGTTGAAGGCGCTTTCGCTTGCGCGCTGTTTGCCCGGGCGCTGGTCGTCTGAATAATTTAAGAAAGTTTCAAAGCTTAACTGGCTACCGGTGAGTCCTTCCTTTTCTTGCTTGATTTCGGGGCGTGCCTCAATTCCATCTCTTGCATTTTTTCCAGCAGCCATGTTTTGTCTTACCTCAATGCAGGACATTGCGCAGGTGTGTGATTATATTTTCTGTTATTGGATAACTCAGCGAACGCAACGGCCTGCGCGAGTTGAACTCGCACGGTTTAAGACCCTGTTTCTCCTTTTGCAAGGGCACCAACTCAGCTTCCAGTCATTGAGTTCGTTTTATAGCACCTATTTCAAAAATTGCCCAGATTCCCAAATCTACCGAAGCAGTCTCCTTATTTTCTGAGATGAAAGCTACCGGATTCCTGCCGAACCCCGGTTCTTTCTGCTTTGCTTTCTGCACACGATCCCAAGAATGTAGCGTTTAAGGTTACTTTTAATTTGTGGAAGATCTGTGGCATAGCCGATTGGTTCGCTATTCCATTTTGTGCAGCTTGATGCTGGCATTGTCATGACACTGGTCGGAAACATACTTTCCGACCATGTCTTTGCCGCCTTCATTAAGACTCAGTTCGTAGTTCTCGATCAGGCAGAACTTCCAGTCCGGATTCGGATGATAGGAAATAATACCTACATCTTTCAGCTTGCAAACCCTGTTTTTCGGATCATATGTTCCTTCGACTTTGCGCTTGCAGTTGCCGCTTGAATCCGAGATCCAGACAAAGGTTCCTTTTACCTTGGTTCCGGTCTGCTTCAGTTCGAATACCGCTCCAACATGTGGATCGTTTCCGGCAATATTGCCTACCCATTTGCCAGTGACTGAATCCGCTGCAAATGCAGCCTGAGAAGCAAAGATTATTACGCTGATTAAAGAAGCTCTCCACGGAATCATGAATCTGATCCTCCAGATCTGATCTTATTGATTCTAGCTCAAAGAGCAAACAAGTTCTTGAAAGCAGGGAGATTTTCAACTAGGCTTGTGTGCTGTTGCCTGTGCTCTTGCAGGGATGCAAATCGGGCTTTTCCAGTTCCTGCCGTATTAATCAGGCTCAGTTCAATTCAGTCAAGGTGTTTAACGTGTGCAAGAATACAATTAAAATCAGCCTTCGTCTGTTGACATCGCTTTGCCTGATTTTGCAGCCTGATGCGCCTGCAAATGCAAAACCGGACCAGAATAAGAAGAGTCCGGCAAAGAGTCCGGCAAAGAGTCCGGCAAAGAGTCCGGCAAAGAGTCCGGCTAATACTAAGGTCGAGAAGCTTGATCCGGATGAAGTAAAAAAGGGCGCTCTGATATATGAGGCTGCACAGTGCTCTGCCTGTCATCTAATTAACGGCAAAGGCTGTGAGGAAGGAGTTCGCCTCGACGGAATCGGTAAAAAGCGCAGCGCAAAGTTTCTCATGGAGCAGATTAAAGACCCGGAGGCGCATGTGGCTGCAAATAAGGAAGCTTTTGATGGTGATCCTACCAATTTGATGATTAAACCCGATCTGGAAGATTCTCAGATCAGGGTACTGGTTAAGTATTTGCAGAGTTTGCGCTGACGCAATCTTAAGTAAGACGTTGAAATCGATAACAGGAATCCATAAAATCATGCGAAAAACAGCAATCATTTTACATGGTGCACCGGGTAAGGAAGAGTATTTTGATTGCAATGCGCCGGCTCAAAGCAACCACCACTGGTTGCCGTGGCTGCAAAAGCAATTACTCGTTCGTGGTTACGAAGCACAGACGCCGGAAATTCCTGAGTCTTATAAACCTGAATATTCAATCTGGAAAAGAGAGTTTGAGCGATTCGAAGTCAATGAAACAAGCCTTCTTGTAGGACACAGCTGCGGTGCCGGTTTCTTAGTTCGCTGGCTAAGTGAGAACCCGCAAGTGCGTGTAGACAAGGTTGTTCTTGTGGCCCCCTGGCTTGATCCGAATCGGAGCCGCACCACGGACTTCTTTGAATTCGATATAGATCCTGAACTTGCTGCAAGATCCAATATTTTTGCGGTTTTCAACTCCGACAACGATGGGCAGAGCATAAAGAGCAGTGCTTACAGCATAAGAGATACGGTTAAGAACTGCCGGTTTCGCGAGTTTCATAACTATGGACATTTTTGCGTGCAGGACCTGCACTCTCATGCTTTTGTAGAATTACTGGATTTATTGCTCAGCTAGTTATTGAATCAGGTTGCCTTCGATGCTGGCTTGCTTCGTGCGGCTCGCTTATATACGCTATTTGCAGTTTGTATTGGTACTTGTTTTATGAGGCAGATAATAACCGGATGGTCTAAGCTGTTGCAGTGCGGTTTCAGTTGCCTGCAAAATTGCAGTTTCGTCGTTCAGTATTTTGTTGCGATTCTCAATCTCGGCTCTGTATGGAATCAGGAGCTCACTTGCAAGTGATTCGCCTAGTGTTCTTTTGCTTTGAAAGTGATCTTCGCTTTCACCATAGGCCCTTTGATTTGCAACAAGCGAATAAGTAAGTGATTCGGCTTTCTTGCGCAGTGTTTCTGCATCGCTTACTTGCTGTTGGGCGCGGTCCACGCGCGCAGCTGCTTCGGCATTGTAGTTTGCGCGTTCCTGTAACGACCAGTTTAGAATTTCGCCGAGCGAGGGTCTGATTCTTTTTGCTGCAGTTATTCGAGGCAGGGAAGTCTTGAGCTTGTTTGCCTGCTTGTTCAATTCTGCCGAAACTGCATCGCGCAATGAGCTCTGACTCTGAGCTGCCGACACGGGCAGCTGCGGAGTTGTTGTAACCGTGGCAGAAACCTGTCCGCCGGCTGCTTGAGCCTGTGCCGGGATGCTTGAAGCCTGCGTTTGCGGTCGGGTCTTATTAGTATAGTAGCCGATCATCTGCCGGCAATATGCAGCTTTCTTGCCACTAATATGGAGCTTCAGCGATTCTCTGTAATGATTGAGCGCTTCCGGGATCTTGCCGATTTTTGCATATGCATTTGCAAGTGTGTAGTGTGCGTCGGCAGTATTTCCTGCTTTCTGCAAAATTACATTGTTCAATATACCGACGCAGGATGCAAAATCACCGTTGTTATAGAGTGCAACTGCTTTCGGGTAACTGTAAATTGTCGACGACGACTTCTTGCCTGAGTGTTTTGGGACCGCCTGCGGATTGCGTGGAACAAAAATTGTGCTGTCTTCCGGCGCCGGATTTTGACCCGGACGCGGCGCCCAGATCTCGCCTGAACTACTTTCTGCTGGTTTGCTTTCTGCAGGCTTGCTTTCTGAAGGCTTGCTTTCTGAAGGCTTGCTTTCAGCTGGTTTGCTTTCAGCTGGTTTGCTTTCAGCTGGCGTCTTGCCCGGGCTTCGTTTTACCGGTGTTTTGGGGCTTGAGTCAGGCTCGAGTATCTGGATCACAGCAAGTGGCAATGCCTGTGGATGGGCAGCCGCTTGTGCAAGCACCAGTTCGTTTCCGTCCCACTTGCTTTTCATATTCGGAATTTGCCGGGTAGCATAGTCTTCTTGCGATTCTGCCGAAACGGATGACTGTATGAAAGGAAATGCCTCTCCCAGCGTGGTCTTGCGTCCATTTATCCGCAGGCCCTCGATAAGTTTGTGTGTGAAAATTCCGTTGTTGTATCGTTTGGATTCAAAGGAAATCTGCTCCGGCGAACTTGAGGTGATTACAAGCTGCCCTGATCCCTGCGCAAGTTTTTCGGCATCAAAATTGCCACTGCGCGAAAGCCCTTTGGCACCCTTGGTAACAACACCGCTGTGACAGGCATCAAGTACCAGAAGTACGCGTTTGCTTAAAACACGCGAATCTACCGATTCCAGAATTTTGTCCATCTCGATGCCTGTGGAAAACAGATCTTCTGGATCGCTGTCATAAGCCACAATGAAGTTCTTCCCGCGTATGTCTGCCTGTGACGAGCTGCCATGTGTAGAAAAATAAATCACTACCAGGTCATCCGGCTTGGCGACTCTTGCCAGAAATTTTGTGCCGAGCTCAGATAATACTCTTCGTTGGGTGGCTTTGTCGTCTAACAATAGCCTTACATGATCGGGCGAGAAATTGGCTTCATTTACCAGGAAGTCACGAAAGTCTCTTGCGTCTTTATTTGCAAATTTGAGCTGCGGAATATTCCCGTTCTGAAATTGACCGATTCCGACTATAAGCGCCCATTTGTCTCTTACAGGACTACCTTTGGCTGATTCAAGCGCAAGCCCGGGTGTCGGCATGCTGAAAGCTATAACAATAAGCAGCCCGCTCAGTCTTTTCAATATCTTTTTTTTGAATATCTTATGGGTAATCATTTTATTTTTTATCTTGTGCAAGTCCCGACTTTCACTAATTGAAATTTTAACCCGACAAGGACTGCAAGCTCAATGAGTTTAAGCTCAGACGCGGCGATAGTGTTCTTTGTCGAAGCGAAAATGCAGGTCAGGGGCTGCAAAGCAGAAAGGAATTGCAGCAGAACTGATACTCTCTTTCGTTTTAGAGCTGAGCTTTCCACTGATAGCCCTGCACTCCGCCGTATTAATCTCCAGTCTGATTTCTTGAAAGCTGATTCGATTCAGGTAATCCTGGCTTGAGATTGAACGCTCCTGCGGCACACAGTATGCAAGAAAGTTCTCAAAAGAACCAAAACAGCTTCCCCAGGGACCGTTTTTGAAACTACTTTCTTCAAGGCTCCGGTCGATTGCAAGCTCGAATTCTAAGTCCGGCGCCGAAGAACCTTTTCCTGGAACCAGTGTGCAAGCATAAGAACCGTCCTTTGAGTAGTTGAGGCTGGCTCTGTTCAAAAAATGCATTGGCATTCCTTCGCTGAATAAGCGGGCGCCAAGCGATACCAACAAGTTGTCGCAGGTATTGCTTATGAAATAAATACCTTGCAAACCACTTAGCGGGTCGGTTACATGAATGCGCCAGTTGGATACAATCGCTGATACGTTCGATAGATCTGCTAGCGGTCTTAAAAATTGCGGACCGAATTTCTGGTGCCTGAATGTGAGTATGCTGAAAAGAGCATATTCGCCATTGGGACCCAGGCGCTGTAATTCGAGTCCTTCCGGAAGCAGCGCTTCGGCCTCCTGGGCGCTTATTAGCCAGTTCAAGTAAACAACCGAGTCTATCTTGCTTGAAAGCGGAATGGGTGGAATTAATTCGAACATGCGTCTTAGAAAGCAGGAATTTGCAATTATCTCCAGGGGAATTTTTAGAGCACCGAAGTTCTCACTCAGCCGCCAGTCGGCCTGTCGCCCCCAGCTTCTCTGGGGGCGTTCTATTCTAAGTATGCTTTCAATAACCCAGCAAAACCAGAAGGTGAGACCTGAAAAGAAAAGGGCGTTGCCTGCTGCAAGCACCAAAAATGGTACTGAAAAATAAGGTGAAATGAGAAAAAGAAGCGAGCACAAAAACGATGCCGACCAGAGAAGATAAGAAAAGCGATTTAGAGCGGCTCCTGCAATACCTGCTTTGCTTAAAGCTATGCTCCAGATTATTGCAAGCAAGGTATATAGCAGGGCTGCCCAGCCGCATATTGCTATGTAGACTGGCTTTTCGAAATTGAGATAGACTGAAAGCGAAGCTGTTCTAATTGCTTCGCTTGCCCGATTAACACCTTCTGTAACCCAGAGAAACTGCCCTATTTGGTCCGGTGCAATTGCAATTAGCGTGACAGAAAACAGCAAAAGGCGAAGTGAGAGTGAGATTTTTTCAAGCCGTAAAAAAGCGACAGCGATAATGAAGTCCGATAGTGCCGATAGCTGCCAGGGGAACCAGCCTAGTTTGAAAAGCAGCGGATGGCTTGCGATGTATTGCACTCTGGAAAGATCGCTTACGGGACCGCCCGGCATTGCAGGCAAAAGCATGAATGCCATGCTAAAAAGCCCGACTCCGTGGGTCACAAGTGCAAACCAGAATGCGTATTCGAGTGATTTCAAGCTGTCTTTTTTGATCCCTGATTCTCCCTGCTTATCCGGCGTGTATATAGAAGAAATGATGGTCTTCTGATTTTACTTGCAGGCGTGGAAATTTAGCAGATCTGGGTTCCAGGCGATTTTAGATTAAATCCTCTCATTTCGAGAGGGTAACTCTCACCTGGATGAAGCTCATATAGTAGCTCAAAGTTTGATGCTTAGAAAAGAGCCAATTGCTTCAGATGAAAGCGATTATCTGGAAGTTTTGAGCAAATAGTTCAGCGTGCAATTCTCTCTTCAATCATCCAGCTCTTGACCATTTCTTTGGCTTCGGGACCTTTGGCAAGAACCAGTCCGCTTGTGCCGTCGTATATTTTGAAACATGGAACGTAATCGAGCTGAAATTGCTCGGCTACCGGCGAGTGAAAGTCAATGCCACTGGCGCCGGGTCTGTCTATGACTATGCGGAAGATTGTTAAATCGCTACGAGCTTTTGCCAGGCGTTGCAAAAGAGGGTCCATTTGTTTGCAAGAAGGGCACATTTTGCTGTGAAAATACAAAACGTTTTTTCTGTTCTTCAAAAGCGTGGAAGGAATATCTACTGTGTATCCGGGATTATTTCCCGGCAAGACAGCTCCGGTTGTAATCTCTGCATTTCTGGAGCTGTCCGGCCCGTTTGGCTTGGCCGCTGTGCTCTTTGTTTTTGCAGCTCGCGAGTTTGTTAGCACAGGCAGCATAATGAGTACTCCGGTAGTTAAGATGATGACAGAGGTCAATAAAGCCTTTTCTTGTGTGCTCATCTTCTTGCTGCGTTTCTTTTTTGTCCGTGCAGGCGTTGCGGCCGGGCTGCCGGTTTTGCGGTCAATACCGTCGGCAGTATCATGGTCGGCAATGTCCCGGGCGTGTGAATCTTCAGCTGTATTTGCAAAAGCTTTCTCAGCCAGCTCTTTGCCGAACTCGGCTGACTTGCGGCGAAGTCCGCTCAGGTCCATTATCAGGTCCACCAGGATTCCAATCATGATTTATGCTCCTTGTCCCCTTCTGCTTGTGCCGTCTCCGAATCTCCGAATCTCCGAATCTCCGAATCTCCGAATCTCTTCTGCTCCATTTCCTGGAAACTAAAAGTAGAAAGCGTAATTTTGACGGTTTGTATAAAAACAGCATACATCCAGGTGCGATTCTTGGCAATAGGGCCGAAATCCTTAAGATCAGGTATAAAGTCGGTCACTTATAAGATTTATCGGCGTTGTCATCCAATCGTCAAATTGACGTGAATTTTTGTCTTATCTGGCAGCTGGCAAAACGTGTCATTGGATTTGTACCCAATTTGCTACGGAATATCAAGCTCCTCAGCTGCCGTGAGCGGATTAAGCCTTTTGATTCTGCCTTCTGTTTTGGGTGCTATTGCTTTCTTGCCCAGGGCTTCAAGCAAGATTACTGATTCGGAGCGACCTTCTTCCGGCTTTATGAGATACTTGTTTCCTTGCAGCATGATATAGCCGTCACCACCGGTGGTGATATAGTCGTTGCCTGCAAGTGTGTAAGTCTTTTTCAAATCAATCGGCTTGCCGCCAATCATAATTCGACTTACTCGTGAGCCTACCGGTTGGGTGCTGTCGTAAGCAAAGCTGATCCCGGATACTTGCGGGAACCGTCCGTCGGCAGTGCCGACTCTGCTCACGCCATTTTCAAGCGCCTCTTTGATGACTGCTCCGCTTACTTCGATTTTTACAATCGGGTTTTCGAAGGGCAAAATCGCAAGCACGTCGCGTCTTGAGAGTGTTCCCGGCTCGTAAACCTGGTTTGACCGAATGCAGCCTCCGTTTATAAGTGCCAGATCTGCACCGGTTGCTTCACGAAATGCATCTGCTACAAAATTACCCAGGTTTGTTTCGGCCTTTTCGTTATTTGCCTGCACGGCGTCTAACGCGACTGTGGTTTCGCCGGCCGGTTTGTCGAGTTCCACAGATAACTCGGTGTCGTATTTGTGAATGGCCTTTACTATCTCGCTGTCTTCCCGGAGATCGGAAGTTACCGGAATAATTTCCCAGACAATATCGTCAATTCTGCCATTGCTTTTTGAGTAATTGATCTCGATCTTGCCGAGATATCTTGCGTCTGATCCCATTTTTAAAATCGGAGCATGCCCTGCATACGCATTGATTAAGTAATGCTCGTGTCCACCCATGATCAGGTCAAATGGAACCGCCTTTGCAAGTTCCTTGTCCTGGTTTATGGTCAGGTGTGTGAGCCCGACAATGATTTGTGCGCCCTCTTCTTTCATTTGCGCGTAGTATTTTTTTGCGGTTTCGATCGGGTCAAGAATCTCTACGCGAGGACCGGGACGAGACTGTTTTTCCGTATCCGGAGTCAGAAGCCCGATAAGTCCTACTTTTACACCGTCTATCTCTCTGATTACATATGGGCGGGCTCCGCCGAAAGTTTTGCCGCTTGCTTTGTCAATAACATTTGCGCAGACCCAGTTGAATTTCGAGTCTTTCATTCTATCCATAAATTCAAAAGGGCCAAAGTCGAATTCATGATTTCCGAAAGTCGCATAATCAAGATTGAGGGCGTTCCAGGCTGCAATCATCTGCCTGCCTTTGAAGAGCTGGGAGGCTACAGAAGGTGAAAGGGTGTCGCCGGCAAGAACGAAAATTGCATCCGGAATAGCGGTAAGTATATGCTTTTTCAATGTGGCGATTCTGGCAAGCCCGCCGTGAGAACTGCGATCAACCGGTGAAGTCTGGTATACGTCGTTGAGTTGCAAAAATGTGACTTTGATTTTGTCTTCGTTCAGTTTGAGTGCAAACGCCGAACTCTGAGACTGGGCGAAAATGCAAAGTGCCAGCAGGATTTTAGTGAACTTGGCAGCAGGTGCTTTTATGCTTGCGAACATGCGGATTTCCTTGAGTGAGAAACTCTTGATTGTGATTCAAAGATATGATTGAGATACATAGATACCGAGATACTGAAGATACTGAGAATTCCGAAAAATCTCAGTACAGTACCAGGCTATCGAATTAGAAAAATAGCAGAGTGCGCAATCTGTGTCGAGTCGCGGGCGAGTTGCGGTTATAATTAGCCATTGCAATTCCCTGGAATGCTTGTAAGGAGAATCTATGACGGCAAGCGGCAAGAAGAAGAAACTTATTATCATGGGAGCCGCCGGACGTGATTTTCACGACTTTAACGTTTACTGGAAAAATCAAGCTGATTACAAAGTGGTGGCTTTCACCGCGGCACAAATACCGGATATTGCAGGACGGGTTTACCCGAAAGAACTTGCTGGAGCTGATTACCCGGATGGAATTGCAATCGAAGCCGAAAGCGAGATAAAAGAGCTTATTAAAACACACGATGTGGATGAAGTTGTCCTTGCTTATTCAGACCTGAATCATCTTGATGTTATGCACAAAGCAGCAATAGTGAACGCCGCTGGGGCAGACTTTAGAGTAATGGGTTGGAAGCATACGATGTTAGCTTCGTCAAAACCTGTAATTGCAGTATGTGCAGTCAGAACCGGTTGCGGCAAGAGCCAGACTACCAGGAAAGTTTGCCAGTACCTGAAAGAACTCGGAAAAAAAGTTGCCGTAATTCGGCACCCGATGCCCTATGGCGATCTTAGAAAACAAATTTGCCAGCGCTATGCAAGTCTTGAAGATCTGGATCTTAATGATTGCACTATTGAGGAAAGGGAAGAATTCGAGCCTCATATAGTTGCGGGCAATTTGCTCTTTGCCGGAGTCGACTATGAAAAAATCATGCAGGCAGCCGAAAATGAAGCAGATGTGCTTTTGTGGGACGGCGGCAATAACGACCTGCCCTTTTACAAACCGGACCTGCACATAGTGGTAGCTGATCCTCACAGACCCGGTCATTCGATTTCTTATTACCCCGGCGAGACAAATTTGCGCATGGCGGATCTTGTGATTATCAATAAAATTGATACCGCAAGTGCCGAAGCGGTCGAAGAAGTCGAAGCCAATATCAGGAACACAAATCCTGCTGCTGCGGTGTTAAAAGCCCAGTCGCCGGTTTCTCTTACTGATCCTGAGAGTGTTAAAGGCAAACGTGTGCTTGTGGTCGAAGATGGTCCTACTCTTACTCACGGTGATATGAGCTTCGGTGCCGGACACGTAGCTGCAAGAAAGGTGGGAGCTGCAGAAATCGTAGATCCGCGTCCTTATGCTTGCGGCTCTATAAAAGACACTTTTGAGAAATACTCGCACCTTACTGATATTCTTCCTGCCATGGGTTATGGCGAAAAGCAAATGTCCGAGCTTGAAAAAACCATAAATGACACTCCCTGCGATCTGGTTATTATAGGCACTCCCATCGATCTTTCTTCATTGCTCGAACTCAACAAAGAGGCTGTGCGTGTGAGCTACGATTTGAAAGAACAGGACCCGGCTCTTCTGAAAAGAATGATTGAAGATGCTATTGCAAAGAAATGAGGCTCATAATAAATGACGGCTCTTGTGTATGACAAAGTGGAGCAATTGCCTGAGAATTTCATTCAGTCATTGAAAAAGCTCAAGTTGCCTCAAACTGTTCTCATGTGTCCTCCCGATAATTTTGCGGTTATCGATGTGAAAAATCCTCATATGGAAGCTAATGTCGGCAAGGTAAACAAAGATGCTGCACTTAAGCAATGGCAGGAACTAAGAAAGACATTTGAAGCTTCTGGAGCGGCAGTCGAACTTATTGAAGCTAGCCCCGACTGCGAAGACATGGTATTTTGTGCGAATCAAACCTTTGTAGGTCCTGATCAAAACGGAAAGAAAGTTTGTGTGCTCAGCCAGATGAAGCACGAATCAAGGCAGAGGGAAGTGCCGGCTTTTGCATCATGGTTTAAGTCCAGGTCATATGAGATTCTGGAGTTGCCGGCTCAAACAGGTTTTGAAGGTAGCGGCGACGCAATCTGGCATCCCGGTCTTGGTCTAATCTGGGGCGGCAGCGGCTTTCGCAGCAGCCCGGAAGCCTATCCTCATTTAAGCCGCATTTTTGGTTTTCCGGTAATCAGGCTGCCATTGCGTTCCGAGCGCTTTTATCATCTTGATACTTGCTTTTGTGCTGTAGACGAACGTACGGTGCTTGTTCATCCGGCCTCACTTACGGAAGACGGCATGGAACTTGTAAAGGCTGTTTTTGAAAATGTAATTGAGTGTGATGATTATGAGGCCAACGAAGGAATGGCTTGCAATGCCACTGCAATCGGAGGGCGCCATGTGATTATTCAAAAAGGCAATCCTACAACAGTGGGACGATTGAGAGAATCAGCTTACACGGTGCACGAAGTTGAAACTTCCGAATATTTGAAATCGGGCGGCAGTGTTTTTTGTATGAAAATGTATGTTTTCTAGGGCTGCCTTGAAATATTGAAGAATGCGCCGATCTGCTTTGAGGGGCTGAGACGAGCCTGGGACGGGCCCTTTTGTGCCTGCTTCCTTGTGCGGTATTCCTATAGAATAGAAGAGAAAATTACAAAAGAGAAAGCAATTCTTCGTCACTTACAAGCGATGGGTCGCCAACCGGCTTGTCGACTTCTCCTGAGATCATCATCTGGAAATACCAGCTCGGCATATAGAGCTTGCTGTTTGCAAGTGAAAGAAAGAGCGGTGCTATCTCAATTTTGTGGAAAAGTCTACGCAAACGCAGATACTCTGATTTAAGCGAGTCGAGCTCGTCTTCGATGGCATAGCGAGAAGCGTTCATGTTCACATAATCGACGGCGCGGTCAGGATACCAGCCCTGCTCAACAAGGGCGTTGATCATTGCCTGTTTGTTTTCTGCAACCTTGGTCATGCCACAATCGTTGTGACCGACCAGTGCCACATGGCGGACACCTTTTGCCAGAGTGTATGCGACACTGAACTCTGAACCCACAAGTCTGCCGCTTGCCCTGCGCAAAATGTAAGCAAAAGAATCCGGCACTTTCGGTTTATAGCGAAATTCGATACAGGTGGCAAGCAAAAGCTCCGGATTGCCGCTTCCCAGGATCTCCTGATCGAAATTTTGCGCAAGTATTAGACTCTCAATCGGCGAATTGCGCCAGCGCTCCGGAATGTCGCTGGGCTGGACAATAGCCGTTACCCTGCCGTCATAGCTGGGGTTGCGTGTAAGTCTCAAGTTGTCTTTCATTGGAAAGCACCGTTTAATAGCTCAAACAATGCAAATCATCATAACCTTTTGAGCGGAAATTACAATTAATTGCAAATTTTGCTGAATGTCGGTGATTGCGAAAGATTCGCGAAAGCTCAGCGCTGTTTGTTCCTGTCAGCTCTTTCCATGTATGAGCTGAGTGGCCTTAATCTGGCTGAAGGAAGGAAAACACTGTTCGGGCTGTGTTCCGGTCTCAGTTTGCTGTCTGCGATAAGAGCAACACCTGCCATGGCTGCAGGATTCATCATGTGATAGAAAGGTGCATCGAGAAAGGGTACACCCTTGCCGAGCGTATCTCTGTAAAAGCTTGAGTATAAAGACATTCCAGCCATGCCGACTCCGCCTGCCACTGCGTTTTCAATGCGGGCTTGGGCAAAATTTCCGTTTGAATCCACCGGGGTAAGAAGACCCCCATAAGCAGCCCCCAGGGTGGCGTTTGCGGCTCCGCGTTTGGCAAAAGCTGAAAGGTCAGTGACCGGGCCGCCGATTTTGTGACCGAGATAGAGCATGGCTGCCACATGAGCCGTTGAGGCTGCTGCCGAGCCCAGATTAGCAGCAAGACCCTGTTCTTTCGGAGGATTAATGAGTTGTATATTGGGCAGATTCTCTCCTGATCTGTCAAAAAGCTGGGCCGCCCCGTTTATGGGTGTTTGAATGCCTGTGTAAAGGACCGCACGTACAAAGCTTTCGGCGCTTGATTCCTGGTGTTGGTCTTTCAAGTTTTCAGACGAAGTCAAGCTGAAGCTGTCAAATTGGCTCATGGAAATCCCTCGATTGGAATAAGCGATTTCAGCCACCAACCGATGGAAATGATCCAGATCCGATAACCAGTGATAAGATTATAAACTCGTAATCTTGCTGATGCAAGCGCTCCTACCCCCGGTTTTTCCCACAGCTGGGCATATAGGACAGAGGAGTCTTTATAAGGTGGGTAATACGGAAGCACGGAATGCTCAAGTATTTTCTTTAGCTTTGCGGGATAAAGGCAGCGCAAATGGAAAAAGAGCAAACAAGCGAGCTGGCCAGCCAGGAAAAATTCATCTTTGAGATTCGCGAGTGTGCAGCAAAGCTGGCGCCCTTGCAGGATCGCGATGAAATTCTTACTGATGCCTGCCGGGCTTTTGCTGAGTTCTCGTCTGCAAGTGACGCCTTACTTATAGATCTTTCGCGCAATACACTAGATCTTTATCGAAGCGGCGATCTGGATAATAATGGCCCCGAGTCGACTGTGATTCTTGAAGAATCGGTCGGTCCGCTTCTTGAGCTTTTGCAAGATCGCTATGCCGGTGACGGCGGGCTTGCAATCAGGATATTCAATAAGAAAATTGTCAATCCGCCTGAAAATATCGAGGATGATCTTTTAGCCTCCGCTTTTGAAGAGCTCGGTATGGAACAGGGATTTATACTGCCTCTGACTGTTGCACGAAATTTCGCATGCGAAAATATCTTCGGAATCTTGCTGGTTAAAAACGTTCCCTCTCAAAAGTTTGCATGTCCTGCGCATCTTGCTCTAATTCGTATGGCTTGTGATTTGCTATCAGTAACAGCCGATAATCGCGATCTCGGCAATGCTCTTGCAAGGCTGCGGCCTACAGATCAAACCACCGGGCTTGCAAGCCGAAACAAATTGCTCTCCCAACTTAACCAGGAAATCGCAAGAGCTTCCTTTCTGAACCGTTCATTTGCCTTGGTTATTGCAGATATAGACAATTTCAAATCTCTAAATGCCAGGCAAGGGTATCGTTATGGTGACCTTGTGATTAAAACTATTGCTGACGACATCTTATCGGAAGCAAGGGCCATTGATATTGTCAGTCGCTTCGGCGGCGAAGAGTTTTTGATTCTGATGCCAGAGGCAGCTCTTGAGCAGGCCTTTGATTTTGCGGAACGTTGCCGGATTAAGTGCGGTGAACATCCTATTACACCGGATGATTATCACGAAGAGATTTTTGTAACACTCAGCTTTGGAGTCGTACTTTTTCCCGAGCACGGGAAAAACTCGGAACACTTATTAAGAAACGCCGATCTGGCTTTGCTTCAGAGCAAAATGAACGGGCGTAATCAGACGGTTATCTGGTCAGAAAAATGGCTGCTTGCAGACGCAAAAGAATGAGAAAAACAATAGCTTTTCTTTCGGCGAACTTTCGAATTTCGATTAAGACAAATTAGTACAAACTAAGTAAGAACGGGAATCTCCGGTTTTTCGATAAATGCGCTTTAAGCTTGTGGTGTAATTCCCAATGCAAGCAAATCGAACTGGCAGTTTCACTCTGGACTTGTTTTGTCTGACAGTTAAGATGCAAATTGTGACTGACGGGGGAACACAGAAATGGCCGAGACCAGATTAATTAGTGATCAAATAGATCAGAAGGAGAACAATAACTCAGACGCGAGCAATAGGCTCCTGGAAGATAGTGGTTTGCTGGACAAAGCAAAAGCAAACGACAATGGCAATAATAATGTTGCCAATCCAAGAGTATCGGGTGAGATTATTCCCGATCAATATATTGTTGTGCTGAAAGACAAACCGCTTGGAGCAAATAAGGCTCCGGTCGGTGCACCGGACAAAGTTTCAATTGTTATGAACCGGGTGGGCTTGCCGCGCACAGCACCCGATATTCAAACTTATCATCATGCACTGAGTGGATTTGCTGCAAAACTCAGCCCACAACAACTGAAGGCTTTGCAAAATGATCCCGATGTGAAATCTATCGAGCCCGATAGAAAAGTATTTCTTGAACCAAGAAGTGTGGGTAATGCTACGCTTGTACCTTCTAAAGAAGTTCCAAACGGCGTAAGCCGTATTGATGGACGGCTGAGCAAAACAGCTACGGCTCCTGGTGGCGTGGACGTTGATATTGCAGTTATTGATACTGGTGTGAACCTGAAGCATTCGGACCTGAAAGTTGTAGAGAACGTCAGCTTTGTTGAGGGTGTGACAAGTGGTGATGACGACAACGGACACGGAAGTCACGTTGCTGGTACCATTGGCGCACTCGACGACGGAAAAGGCGTAACCGGTGTTGCACCGGGCGCCAGGATCTGGGCAGTCAAAGTACTCGATGGCGGCGGTAGCGGCACGCTTTCAAGTGTGGCTGCCGGTATAGATTACGTGGCTGCAAATGCTGACAAGATTGAAGTGGCAAATATGAGCCTCGGCGGCAAGTTTAAGTCGGAGGCTATCGATAATGCACTTTCGAATGCAGTTGACGCCGGTGTAACCATAGTTGTAGCGGCCGGAAACTCATCTGCCGATGCAAAAGACTTCTCGCCGGCAAATAACCCGAAAGTCCTCGCTGTATCAGCTGTTGCCGATAACGATGGTCAGGGCGGCGGCAAAGGTGGACGATTTGACTGGTGGGAAAATGATGACAGTCTTGCCAGCTTCTCGAACTTCGGTGAAAACGTAAAAATTGCGGCTCCCGGTGTGAAGATTGAATCGACCTGGAAAGCCAGCGGCACTGACACTGACACATTCAACAGCATAAGCGGCACTTCGATGGCTTCACCGCACGTAGCAGGCGCAGCCGGGCTTCTGAAAGCTGCTAATCCGTCAATGGCACCTGCTGATGTGTACAAGAAGTTGATTGACTCCGGCAAGGCACAGAGTGATCCTGATTATGGATTTAAGGGTGACAAAGATAAGTTCCCCGAACCCATGCTCAATGTAAAGGACTTCTAAATGGCCTGGCGGTCATGAAGATGGCCCGGCGGTCATGAAGTAGTTAGGATTGAACAGCTATTTGCAAAGCTGCAGTCATCGATAATCAGAAAGCGCTCTGTTATGCAGAGCGCTTTTGCTAATTAATTCGGGGGTTGGGCACCGGGGGCCGGGTAGCAACTGTTTTTTTTCGGTTTAAAATCCGGCCGGATTCGAAACCGAAAAAAAATGCCAGCACGTGTAGCGGATCATTTGAGAACGAGAGTGGGGGCCCATCCCAGCAGCACCGCTCGTGGTGGCATAAAAGGCACCATTACGCGGCGATGCTGACTCTCGCTCCAGATCCGCACTTTTGATCTAGAAGATCGGCTCAATCGGGCTTTCAAGCTCTCTATAAGGAGGGAGCAGGAAGTTGATTGAACATCAAAATCAGTGTGCCATACGCATGTATGCGTGTCAAGCTTTTTCTTTTCAATCCGCTCTTCTTTTTATCTTCCTGTTGCTCCGTTCGTTTGCAAGCTTTAGAGATGAATCGAAAAACGCCAACAGGTACAGATCAGGCATCTTGTTTCCAGTAGTTAAGATGGAATATATTATTGACGCAGTGGCGCCGGGCATTATCGGAGGATGTTATGAAAATTCAGACGCAGTACAAGGCACTGGCATCAGCATTCTTTCTGCTTGCTTTTCTTGCCTTGCCGTCAGATTCCTGTCGTGTCACTAAGCCACTGGATGAGGAGATGAAGAAAAGCGCCCAGGTAGTTTTGATTGGCAGTCCCGTGGCATTCGAAATAGTCAAATGTCCGCCTCAAGGTAAAGGAATTGAGCCGTTTTCATTTGCGCGCATAAAAATAAATACTGCTGCATCTGTGAGAGGCGAAAACAAAAAAGAGTGGCAGGTCAATTTTTTGAATGGCAATTTCGGGCTGCCTGCAAATTTAGCCGAGTTCAAAGAAAGATACGGAGGCAAGCTCGAATTTGGTCTGGTGATGCCCGGCAATGAAAAATACAATTTGACGGAAGCCTATAAAAACTTTCCAGAAATCTATAAATGCTTTGGAAAGCTTCCCTGTATTGTTCAGGGCCCTTGCTCTGAGCCGTATATCGTAAGACTTGAAGATCCGCATGGCAATGCCAAAGGCAATTTATAGAAGATTACGTAGGCAGCCGTGGCCGAGAACCCGGCAAACGTTTGCCGCACAAAGCCGCGGATGATAAAAGAAGCCGAGCAATTATTGTATTGAACCTGCTGAATGTGGTGGTTCGAAAAGGGCTAGAGTCCTTGGTGTGGATCTTCTCAAAGCATGAAACCTGATCAACAGCGACCGAGCTTAAAGAAAACAATCAAACAGAGCTTTTGTATTGTTTGCAATAACTGGGCTTGGCTTGTAGCTGCAATGTTTTTGCGCTCATTTGTTCCAGTAATGTTCTTCAGCATAACACTGCTCTTGGCGTTACCGCTAAAGCTAGGGGGTGTCATCGTATCGTGCTTGATTGCTATGGCAATGGCTATTTATCTTGATTTTGGCCTCTTGCGACTGATGCTGAGTCTCGCTAGAGGAAACAAGGGAAGCTGTAGAGAGATTTTTTCGATTCCAAGCCTGGACGTATGCAAGTATGCTGTTGTGACTTTAGTGTTGTTCGCGGGACTTTGTCTTGGTTTGATTATCCTGTTGCTGCCAGGGATTCTCTTCTTTAGTTGTTTCTGCTTTTCAAGATTGCTAGTAATCGATCATCGGGAAGGTATATTCGGTTCATTTTCACGTAGCTTGCAAATGACCTCGGGTTCAGTACGCACAATCGCGATCATCATGGCGGTCGCTTTAATGGTCGAGTTTTTGCTCCAGTTAATGCACTTTCCGATTTCTCTGGAGTACTTTTTCATAATTGCCATTTGTAGTTTGTATGTGCGAACAGCAGCAGATTCACCGATGGACTGTCCAGAAAGTCCCAGGCCACTAAACGTAGCAGCAGCCGTTCTTCTCATGCCTTTTAGTGGCACATTGATTGCGATCTTAAGTCTTATTGTGTTTCGTTCCTGCTTCGAAAGTCGCTTTATTTCTAGCCTCGCCATGTTGCCAACACTCCAGGTCAACGACAGGGTCCTGATAGAAAAATCAAGCAATTTTGGGCTTTCAAAATTGCAGCGCGGAGACATTGTGGTGTTTTACCCTCCTCCGTCAGAAATGCCGGATCGGAAAGATTTAAGTCCCAAACCATCATATGTTCTCGGCCGGTTAACGGGCTTGGCGTTTCTTCCATACGAGCCAGCGTTTGTGAAACGTATTATTGGTCTGCCAGGAGAAACTATCAGAATTGAGAGGGGCGTCGGCACATTCATCAATGGACAACTGCTTGCCGAGCCATATATTCAAGAAGCTGCCAATTACGACTTAAGGGTCCTGGGTGATATCGGAATGTCCGGACGAGTGGCTTATGAGGGGCGACCGCAAATTAGCGCGGAGCAGGCTGTTCAACAAATAGTAGTTCCGCCTAATCACCTGTTTCTGCTTGGAGACAATAGGATTAACAGCCAAGATAGCCATGTATGGGGCTTTCTTGATCAACGCCGAGTGATTGGCCGAGCGTGGTTGAAGTTTTATCCAAAAATTTTGTTTTTTTCGACATCCGATCATCTCAAAAAGCACTGAATGTAATGTTTGCAGTCGATTTTAATAAATTGGACAACAGAGTAATTCCCTTTTCCGCAGAGAGTACCGTTAAGAGTTGTTTTCGGCGTCATCGTCAACACATTCCAAGGTCGCGCGCGAATGAAGCTCCCGGAACTACTTCGTCCGGATCAATGCGTAATTGTCGAATAATTATCAGTTTCAAGCGGCGCCAGATTTCTTGGTCAGAATCCCTTTCAATGACATAAAGTTCGGTATTGAGGCTAATCAAGGCTGAGACTAACTCACGGAACGTTAGCATTTCATCCTTTAGCTTGAAACCCAAAATTTCGTTTGCCCGTTTAAAGTCAGGAGTTCTCATTTCGATAAACAGTTCAAGATAGGGCCAACCACTCTCAATTTCCTCAATTGAAAGGATGTCGGTCATTTTGCTATCTGGTTCTATCAAGTTTCGCTTAACATCAAAATTGGCGATCAGAGCACGCCTTAATTTATAAAAGATTTTTTGGCATAGACACTCTTCCGCAGGGACACTATCTAATCTTCCTTTCAGATACTCATACGCATCACCAACAGTAACGAGTCTCTCCGCTGTACTGTCTGGAATCTCGAGACCAAATTCTTCTTCTATTGCCATTATCAGCTCGATGCTGTCGAGTGCGCTGGCTTCACTCCACTGCAAGCCGCCTGGCAGATCCATTGCAGCATATTCAATGTGCAGCACGCGTCTATGATCAGGTGTCTTTGCTTTGCCTGAGCTGTGAAGAACCAACGGGCGCATTACTATTGCATCGCCGCGCTCCGCGGCACAGCAAACATATTGATTCTTGTCTCTCCACTGAGATATTTCCGCCGGATCCAGTTTTCCAACCATGTGTGAGCCGGGGAAGAACCTCAATGCCCCATTGTCTTCGGGACAGGCATCCAGGTGAATTCTAATAGCAATCATGTTTTCAAGAATATCCGCCGGCGGCTGAACATGATCAACTCCGTCCTTCCTGGACCAAGGGCCAAATCCAGCCAGTTCCATTCGCTTCTCAACTGCGATAGTTAAATCTTGATGCCATGTCACATACCAATTAGCAATTGGTGTCTTATCAAAGACGATCGCTTTTACCGGTTTTGCATTTGGACCAAGAAATCTGGAAGTAATCTCGCCGAGTTCGGGAGCGCTGGCTAATTTGCGAACTGGAAGACAACGCCGTAATAAATGCCTAATGCCTGCAGCCGAGCCCTCCAAGCCCTGGATAGAATTCGTCAAATCAATGATTTGGTGATCTGCGATCACCGACTTGAGAAGAATGAATCCGTTCGTTTCAAAGTTGCCCATAACTCTTTCAAGTTGTCGTTCTCGCGACATTGTAGCATGGGCCAAGCAGTCCTGAAGTTTAGCATTGCTCGACGACATGAACTTCCTAAATCGGTCTTTTTCGGCTGAACCAAAAGAGACTGGACATGCTAGTCTGTAAAGATGGGCATAGGAATTGTGCTACTTTTTTGGATAACTGCCGGTGTGGTTTTTACCGCAATAGGAACTGGCATAGCGACCAGTGAAGCCTCTGAGCTTTGCTACGGCATTTCAAACCCCAAGCAGAAGAAGCGGATAACCCGTGAAGTCACATTGTTTCCAATCGGGCTATTTGCCTGGTTGATTGTTGTTTTCGTTTTTCAGGCAGCCGTAAATATCTGTTGTTTGCAGAGAGATTGCGGTATCGGCGACGGTTTCGGTTGCCCGCTGCCCAATGGATATGCTCTTTCCGGAATTGATGATGTAGCTTATATGAGGCTCTACAATCCGCAGACAGTGCCTGAAGGCTCTGATGGCTTAATTAATAATCGACCCGATGCCGTTCGAAATGTAATCTCCTTACAGGTTGCAAAATCATATATGGCTGGGGCTTCAGCTGAAAATCGTATTTCTGCAGGTTCAGATAATCTAGCTGGCGATAGCTACTTCATTCTTGATATAAGGTCTGGAACACAAGAAAAGTACACATCTATTCAGGAATTACAGACAGCAGCCATGAAGCGAGGATTCAAGCTGCAATTACAGCCAATAGATGAAATCTACTACCAAAACCGCTATACAGTGTTTGACCGTTTTGTAACATTCTTGCAGCTGGGTGCACCCGCACTGTATTTTTACGGTGTTTCGCGCCGAGCCAGAAGGTTTCGCCTTGAAGAGCTGGCTCAATCATTCAAAGAGAAGCGCTAATTCCTGAACACGCCAGGCATGTAACCCAAGCTCTTTGATCACCTGTGTTGCGATCTCTCCGGTCTCCTGATGCAATACAATACAAAAAATTTCTGCTCCCCACGAATCGCGCAAATAGTGGCAATCATCGCTTTGAAAATCATCGAACACAGGCGGTCTTATCGAAAATGGTTGCAGCCTCGCCCGAATTACTGATATGGTCAGGTATGTCAGCTACAGATCACAGTATCGGTGAATTCTAGTATTTAAGGCTCTCAGAGGAGCCGGTTTCTCCGCCAACGCTGCCGGCGCCACCTTCTACTAATTGCATCTGGCATTCCCGTTTGCGGCTAGTCCTGTTTTACGATATACGGCTCCGAACAAGGTCCCTTCTCAAGGACATTGCTGTTGTCCGCGAATTTCTCCGGCAGCATGATATATAACTGCCCAATTACTCGCAGCAAGTGTGGGTACTTTTCTCATAGACGCGAGCGAGGAATCAGCTGTGGCGCCCTTTTCTATAGTAAAAGATCTCAATGTAATCGAAGGCAATTCTCTTTCCGTCTGCAGGCGCCAGAGTGGATCTGAGATCTAACTCTGACTCGAGAGTTCCGAAGAAGGATTTAGCAAAGCTGTTATCCCAGCAATCGGAGAGCAAAGAAGAATTGTCAGACTTTGATCGTGATTTTATCGAGAGCGCAATCAAGCTAGCGGAAAGAGAGTTTTCATCGGATGTCCAGTGAAATACAAACTCTTTGTTTGTTGTATTCTCGTTGATTCGGCTATGGACTTACAATAACATCTTATTGCTGGACGGGCCAAAAGCTATTTTCGGAGATTCACGAATTTTTTCTACCTAGAAGAACTTGTTGAAGCTTTGCAATTTCTTCTGGCTTCGTTTTCGAACTTGGAGGTTTCCTTGCAGTAGATTCTGTAAACGTGTTTATGATAGGGTCTTCCTTTTGCAAGCTACTCGTTCTTGAATTGAAAAATTGGAATGTAAGCTGAGAGCATTCTCGAATTAAGTGGGGTCAAGAACTCATAGCCAAACAGTCTGTGCCTGCTCGAAACTATTCTGGTATTTTGCAACAAGCCAAAATTAAGAAGATGCTCCTTGAGAGCCTTTGAAGTGAGCGTATGCAAACGAGTCGGCTTTGTGTTACCCTCATCATATGTAGCACGGATCAAAGACTGTAAACGGACGAAAGTATCTGTTTTAGGAGCAAGAAAATACATTCCAACTTGCCATTGACCAATCGCCTGGCCAAGCTGTAACTGTTGCAAGTAAGCATTCTGCAGTTCGAGAAAGAATTTAATTCGGTGTTTTGTTCCAGATGAATGAGTCCTTAGAGCCTCTTCTATTCTCTCTAGAATTATTTGCTCTTCATTTGAAACTTGTACGTGTGGAGTGGGTGCTGCAAGAACCAGTATGCCGAAGTCTCTTCCTCTCAATGCCTGCTCCCAGATCTTGGAACCTGCAGAGCCAAATTCAGATCTCGACGAGGGCATTCCAGTAACAATTCCGACATTTACAGCCAATGGCGCCAAAAGGTTTAATACCTCAAGATGTGAAAAGGCTTGCTCATGAATCTCTATTTGACTGAAAAAGGAACTTAGCAAATATTTTTGCAACTCGTAAGAGATTTCTCCTAGGTCTTGCTGATCCATATTTTCAGGCGGTTGCAGAAGAGAGATGCCCATGTAATGGTCAACTCTTGTTTGATTGCCAATGCAGGCGTAAGCAAGATAATTTTTCTGGCCGTTCAATGCAGTTAGTACATCACCCATTATAAGATGCCTGGGTGACTTATGCCTTTCGGAAGATTGCTTTTCGTCTTGGCTACAATCGAACGAAGAGAATTGATCGATTCTTAAGAAGGTAAAGTCTGGAATCGGGCAGCTTGCAATGTCGTCTTTCGAAAGCTGTGGAGGGGCAATGTAAAAGCTGCGCAGGTCAGAATTCTTCATTTTCTAGTCGTCCCCTGGGCCAGAACTGCATGTCTCTCGGTCATTTTCAATCAGTCAGTGAATAAATTCCTGATACTCCCTAATATTATCAGAGCTGCGCATATTCCAAGAACCAGTAAACTGACGGCAGGCAAAGTATTGCTAGAGAGAATCTAATCCCAAGCTCCATTAACAGAGGTCCCCTGTGAGACTTATCTCCAGGTTTATACAATACAGAATCTACAATCGGACCCAGAAAGTACGCAAGATTCCAGATAACCGGTCCGAATACCATTCCAAAAAGGATTCCGATGGGTTCTTCCACGTCCTCGCCCGGAGAGAGTTTCCCTGAGTTCAAGCAAAAGTAGTAGAAAGCAACAAATGACCAGCCTGCTGTCAACAAGACAATTGCGTTATAAACTAGCCGGCGGCGCTCCCACCATTTCCAAATACTTTTCGGATTTACCTGCCCCTCGATTGGCTCAAAGAACCATCCTGTCGATCTCAAGCTTAGAACCTCGTAGATACACTCAAACCTCATCTTGTCACAAATTCGGATTCCTCGCTCGCATCTATGAGAAAAGTATTCACACTTAGTGCGAGTACTTGTACAGCTATAAATCATGCTGTAAGTTGTTGAGCCTTTTGTCCAGTATTATCTCCTTTTCTGATTGCAAGCCCGATTGATCGCCCCAGTGCATTATTTGCTAGGTCTTTCTTTCGGTCGAGCAAATCGCTTGACTCAACACAATCGCAGATATACTCGGCAAATTCATTTAGACAAAATAGTTTGTCTGAAAAATATTCACCTAATTCAACACAAGCAAGCTCAGAACCATACATGTGTTGAAAGCCATAAGCTGCTTGTTAGCACATTCCATCCCCTGGCATCGGCGTTCATTTCAGCGGCGGCAGCAAGAACACAAGAACAAGCGAGTACGAAGTGGCAATTCGTACTCGCTCTTGCTCTTGCTCTTGCTCTTACTCTTGCTCTTACTCTTGCTTAAGCCTAAGCCTAAGCCTAAGCAAGAGCTGCTTATATAAGTCGATAGAAGCTATTTTGTCGTAGCGTCGCCGGACACAGCTACAAGCTGCGAGTTGCGCTGGCTGAGTGCCGGCAAGTTCGGTCCGTCACCCGCGGCATGGTCGACATAATAGAACGCCACTGTCGAATAGTTATTCGGTGCAGGTGTGCGTACATTGTCCGAGCCGTTCTTGCCGTGCTCGAGTGTAAACTTCAGCGAAGTGTTGAAGGGCACCGGATCAAGCACATGCCAGCGATAACACGTATTGCGAATTCCGCGCTTCTCGCCTGAGTCATAGAGAGGCACGCCAAAGTATGGAGTGTAGAACGCCTTTCCTTCTTTCATAGCTCCGCCGAAATTCCAGGCTCCGCAGAAGTAATCTTCGGTTCCGGTTCCTTCAATTGTAGGAGTTTTGACACCGTCCACATAAAATTTGTCGTTGCCTTCGCCCCACCAGCCGTCGGCGTTTGCAAGCAAGCTCAGGAAGCAACCTACATAGTTGCCTTTTCCTTTTACATCCAGAACCAGGAGGTCATTGCCGCTTGGTGCAGGATAAGACTGCCTGTATTGAGTGTGAAAGTAGAGCGGCTTCTCTGCCGGCTTTTTATCAATCTGATAATCCAGGTTGTAATAGCAGCTCTTAACCGGCTTTGAGCCCTCGTTTGTGATTGTAAAACGAGCGCCCTTCTTAAAAGGCATCGGCCAGTAACAATTCAGACCCGCATGCTCACCGATTGAAACAGGAGCGCTTTTTAGATCTACGAGTTTTCCAAAACCAAGAGCGAAAAAGTCACCCAGCGGGCATGCCACTGCCGGCTCCTTCTCACCATCCCAGTAGGCTTTTAAAACCAGTTCTTTCAAGTAGTCAGGCGAGTCCGCCCAGATTGTGAACCACATATGTGTGATTTTTCCCGGGCCGTCAATTTGTCCAAGCTCAAGAGTCTCTCCTGGTTCTATTGGTCTGCGGTCCGAATTTTTGTGTTCCGGATCCGCGCTTGAAATTCTGTGCACTGTGAAATTCTTTTCACTGGCCAGTTCTTCCAGACCGGATGCTTTCGCTGTTACTGGTGCAAGAAGCACTGCCAGTGCCGAAAGTGCCGTTGCATATTTTATTGTTGATCTTTTGAACAGATCCATTATTTGTCTTCCCCCGAAAAAATTGCCAGCGTCGGTGCGATTACTCAGAAAGTAATTAGCTCATTTATAAAAATGGAATTGCTGGAAAAATTTCAGGACAGATTTGTGTATATCTTGTGAATCTGAAGAAGATCTAAAATTGCGGGCTGACTGCTCTACTGCTGACTGCTCTACTGCTGAGTGCTCTACTGCTGAGTGCTCTACTGCTGAGTGCTCTACTGCTGAGTGCTCTACTGCTGAGTGCTCTACTTATGGTTGAAGGATTTTACGACTTTGCCACTCCTGACCAGTTGAATGTCCATGTCGCCGTCATTGTCGTAGTCGACCAGTTGAAGGTCCGGCAGCATGTCGTTTTTGTCAGCTTTGTTGAAGCGATCAAAAACATTGCGGTATTCTTCGATAGCTTGCTGGAGGTCGTTGCCGCCTCTTTGCTCCATCTGATCGAGATTTCTGAATATCCTGTTTGCCTGGTTTTCTCTGGCGCCGAAAAGATCGAGTGAGCCGAGGTTCAGGGTGTTGTTGAGGGCATTTGTGTTGCTTTCGATGTTCGCTCTGTCGATGTTATCTATACTCATGGTCTTTAAATCTCTCTCTCTCTGCCGGGACCTGTTTGGCTGATGCATTCAGAATACGATCGGTCATGGTCGGCAGCCGGTCGTCTTTGGGTCACTTTCGGGTCATAGGATGAATTTTCTCTAAAGATTCATGAGGGTTCCCTGGGAAATTGTCCGGTGTTAATTCAGGGTAGAGCTCAGGTCTGATTTTTAAAGTCCATAGACGGCTTCTAGCTGGCTCCGGCAAGGAGTCTGATTGAGATTGCAGGCACCTGAACGGAACTTAATCTGGTATCAGATGCGGTGATAGTTATTCGTTCCTGAGTACCCTTTGATTAGACCTGAAATTATTGTTGGACGGGAAAGTGCCCTGTTTTCAAGTGGTGGCGACTCTGGTGCACAGTCATTCACGCAGTTACAAAATCTAAACAAGTTCTACCGGATTTATTTATGGCACTGAAAGTAGTTTTTCTGCAAAGCATATAAAAGACTGATAAAAGTCGCTTCAGCTTTTTAGATTACATATACATCTAACAATGCGTGACACCGGGCGTTAGGTGTTGCGATTTCACGGGGGAAAGTTATGCAGACTGCAAGTAAGCCATCGAAGCAAGATCTAAGCAGAAAAGCGATTGAATTAAGAGAAGGAGCAGATAAGTCAAAGGGAACTTTGCCGGCTATCGGAGTGTTTGCTGCAGGCGACCCTCGTATAGTTCCAGAGGCTCGCGAGCGCACCAGAAACATAACAAAAATGGCCGCGGATATTCTTGCAGAAAGAGTGAAGCTGCCCGATGGCTCTCCTGTCAAAGTTGTTTATTCACCTGTTTTAGTTGATGGTGAAAAACAGGCAGACATGGTTGCAGCGATGTTCAAAGAAGCCGGAGTCAATGTGCTTGTATGTACGCCGGATACCTGGGCTTTTCCGCAGCTGAGCGTTATTTCGTTGCTTCAACAGTTTCCGGAAGATACACCAATCAATTTTACCTGCGGCAATAGCGGGCCCAAACCTGGTGTTGTTTTTGCCCATGCAACCAATGGTGCGCTTGCTCAATACGGCAGGCTTTCGCATCTCAATGTAGGCACCTGGCCTGATGAAGGCATGAATCCGGTGATGACCGAAGGCACGGCTGATGCCATGGTTGACTGGGCATCTGCTGCTGTCACCACCCAGGCTCTAAAAGGAAAGCGTGTGGTGATATTCGGGCATGATTCCATGGGTATGGAAACTGCACTTGCTCACGTACTTTCGATTCGAAAACAATTTGGTGTGGAAATAACGCGCCTGGATATGAAGCTGCTTGCAGACATGCTGCAAAAGAAAGCATACGATCAATCCGAATTGAAAGAGATGCGTGCTTGGGTAGATAAGCGTCTCGGAAAACGTCTTGAGCTAAGAGACGACGAAGACTCCAGAAAATTCAACGATAGCCTTGCTCTTTATTTGATTACAAGAGACATCATGAAGGATCTAAACGCTGTGGGCGGCGGCTTCATGAGCCAGCTCGAATGGGGCAGCGACAAGCGCGGCATACCGCTTCCTGTAGCTGACGCAATGGAGTCTTTCTTCAATGCCAGCTTCGATCATAACGGCAGAAAAGTGCCGCTTCCTTTTGCGACCGAAGCAGATGTATCAGGACTTCTGACCATGCTTTTCTTTTCATCATTAACCGGCGGAACAGCGCCGCTCTTCATGGACTTCCGTAAGGTCTGGGAACCGTGGGAACTGCAGGCTCTTGCTGAAAAGATTGGAATCACACTCGATCAAAGCGAGGAATGGGTGCGCAAAGGGCTCGTGGACGGATGCAACTCAGGCAGCGCCTCTTTTGACTGGGCAGCTGCAGCCGGCGCCGAGATTGATGAGATTATGGAAAAGGTTTCGATGCCGCTTGCCGATCAGTTCTACTTCCCCGGCATGGGCAACTCGGTCACTTTCACTTCACCGGGAGGTTTAGATGGCATAGCCGGACGGCTTGCTTACAGTACGCTTTCTGGCTTGTTCAGCCTGAGCTGGGACGAAGCAACAACAGCAGATGTTCCGGAGCCGATGGCAAAAGCGCTTTCTAATGCCACTACACCTTCATGGCCGCATACTTTTGTAGTTCCGAAATACGCGACCATGTACGAATACAAGCACTATCCTCCTGCAAACCACTTCCATATGACCCAGGGACTTAGCCCTGCCAGGCTGGAATACTGGATGGACTTGAACAATGTGCCATCGCACAATTGCTGGGCTCAAAGACCTGCGTTTATCGAAGGTGTCGACCGCCCGATTCCGCTGCTTTATTTATTGAACGGCGGTGAAACCAACGCCAAGTTGAAGCGCCTCAAAGCCTAGTTCTAGAGATTCTGACAGGTGCCTGTGCGTTATTGCTCTTCCGCCAGGCACCTGCCGGGCATATTTCAGCGCACAGAAAGACGATTTTTAGATGGCTGTCAAAACGACTCAAGGGGTTAAATTATGAGTTCTGCAAAAAATCATTCAGAGAGTTCTGCTAAGAGTTCTGCCACGAACTCTGAGACTAGTTCTGAAACGAATCTTGAAACGAACTCTGCCACGAACTCTGAGACTAGTTCTGAAACGAACTCTGAAACGAACTCTGCAACTGCTTATTCCCTGGGAATCGACTTCGGAACCAACTCGGTTCGCGTTTTGCTCGCAGCTTGCAAAGACGGTGCTGAAATTGGGGTAAGCACTGTAAATTACCCGAGTGGCGAACAGGGAATTTTGCTTGACCCGAGCGATCATAATCTGGCGCGCCAGAATCCGTCCGACTATTTTGATTGTCTCGAGACTGCTGTTAAAGAAGCGATTATTCAGGCCCGAAACAATCCTGAGTTCTCAACTCAAAAAATCATCGGCATTGGCGTAGATACCACAGGCTCAAGCCCCTTGCCTGTAGATTCTTCCAACAGGGCTCTTACCTTGCAGTCTCGATTCAAGAATAATCTTTCTGCACAGTGCTGGTTGTGGAAAGATCATACTTCTTATCGCGAAGCAGAAGAAATAACAAAACTGGCGGCAAAGTTCAGACCTGAATTTATTGCTAAATGCGGAAATACCTACTCGTCCGAATGGTTCTGGTCCAAAATCTGGCACTGTTTGAATGTCGATCCGGAAGTTTTCGCGGCAGCATATAGCTGGGTTGAATTAGCTGATTATATTCCGTCGATTCTTGCAGGTATAAGCGACCCTCGAGAAATTAAACGTGGGGTTTGTGCTGCCGGGCACAAGGCTCTGTACTGCGATGAAAATGGTGCCTGGGGCGGATTGCCTGATAAAGAGTTCCTGGAAATGCTTGATCCGGCGCTTGCAGATCTCAAAGACCGCTTATATGAAAAGGCTTATGATGCAAGCCATGCAGCTGGCTTTCTCTCTAAGGAATGGGCTCTTAAACTGGGACTGCCTGAAGGAATTCCAATTGCGATCGGTGAGCTTGATGTACATTATGGTGCAATCGGAAGCGGTGTTGAAGAAGGGGTTTTAGTCAAAGCAATCGGTACTTCCACCTGCGACTGCGCAGTAATGAGTGCTGAGAATGCAGTTCCTCAAATAGTTGGAATTTGCGGCATTGTAAAAGGTGCAATTTTGCCGGGCTACTACGGAGTAGAAGCAGGGCAATCTGCAGTCGGTGACATTCTAAAGTGGTTTGTGGAAGTTATTTGCCAGGGCGACTCTGAATTACATGCGCAGCTATGCAAAGAAGTGAGCAGCCAGCGACCCGGACGCAGCGGTCTTGTGGCGCTTGATTGGAACAACGGCAACCGCAGCATTTTAGTTGATCCGCTTTTGACAGGTCTTGTTCTGGGGCAGACCCTGCATACTACAAGGGCGGAAATTTATCGGGCACTTATTGAAGCTACTGCTTTTGGTGCGCGCACCATTATTGAACGCATAAAAGCATACGGTGTGCCTGTAAATCAAATAGTATGCTGCGGCGGCATTGCCGAGAAAAATCCTTTCTTCATGCAAATTTATGCTGATGTAATCGGCTGTGAAATTCGGCTTGCAGGATCCAGCCAGGCCTGCGCTCTTGGCGCGGCTATTTCAGCCTCTGTGCTTGCCGGAAAAGAGAAGGGAGGACATGACAGTTTTGCCGAGGCCCAGAACTCTATGACGTCGTTGAAAAATATCGTATACAGGCCCGACCCTGAAAGCCAGCGAGTTTATGACAGGCTTTATGCTATATACAAAAAATTGCACGATGCCTTTGGCGGCGTAAATAGAAACGCTGATCTGTCCGAGCTGATGAAAGAGCTGATTGCTTTGAAGCAGGAGCAAGCAAAGCCTGAACAAGCAAAGCCTGAGCAAGCAAAGCCTGAACAAGCAAAGCCTGAGCAAGCAAAGTCTGAGCAAGCAAAGCCTGCTGCTACAGATAATCACAGCCCCTGTCTTGCTGCAAACTGACGGCATGTTCTTATGTTCAGTGGCTGTAAGACAGTGCCAATAGGACCGGAGATTGTAAGAAGATCTCTCTACCCCGGTCTTGCAGCCGCTCTTTTTTTGCTGCTTCTGATTTCATTGTTCACAACTGAAGCAAGCTCTGCCAGGGTTTATACAGGCTCTTTTCGCATTGCCGGAGCTAAGGAGCAAGAAGTAATTCCGGCGGGCGGCATTAATCTGAATCTGAAAAATGAAGCATCGGCTTTTGATATTGTGCTTGGTGAAAATGCAAGCCTCAAGATGAGCCTTACTATGTATGGAGCGGATACTGATTGGGCACTGGCTGGAAGCGAAGCTGCGGTGCTCAGCATATATCTGGATGCTGCTTACAATCAAGACCTGGTTCTCTGGGCCGGCAGAAAAACCCATACTTATAAGATTTCGCTCGGAGAACTCAGCGCAGGCAAACACAAAGTTGTTCTCAAGTTTGCAAAATCAAAATCGGCAAGAGGGGCAAGAAGTATTGAACTGCTTTCTGCTTCAGTGTCGATGCTTCAGTGCAAATGCCCTTTTGAACGTGCTGTATATAAATATGCACCGGTCCTGCTCGGCAGAGACATGCTGGCAAATAATCATGATGATACGCCGCTTGCGCTTTACTTTGAGCACAAAACAAACCCCGACTCAACAACGGATATTTCTTACGGGTTTGTTTTTTCAAATGAAGACGGCGGCGACGCCACCCACCCTGCCAGGCAACAGGCCCGATGGGGAAGATTGAGTGATATCCAGCATGTTTATACTTGTAAACTTGATGCAAATAATAAACGAATCGAAGAGTGGATTGAAACAAAGGGGCATCTGATTAAGCCCTTCAAAGGGCAATACTATGGAAGTCATCCACTCATAAGAACCTGTACTTCAAACAACAACGTTTGTGATTCAGGCCGGTCGGCATTGCGCTTTGCCATGCTTCCAGACTATGAACTCGGAGCAAATGAGGCAATGGGTGAGCTGATGCGGGCAAATCCGTTATGGTTTGAGATCACAGCCAAAGAACTGCAACGCGAAAACAAAATTCTCTCTGACAAGGAGTTTGATGCTATTCCAGAATCGCGCTGGAAAGAATTGCTAACTGCAAAAAAAATGCCTGACCCGCGCAGATACATTTATGTTCAGTACAACGCGGAAAACACCTGCAAAAGTCCGATTGCGATTCAGGTGTTTTTGAAAAATGATTCGGTTTATTCAAGTGACTTCGACAGTGAAAATACTGCGCTTGAAAAAGACGGATATTGCCAGACTGCCGTGCTTTTGCCCTTGAATACAAAAGAGGCTGATATAAAAGAGATCTCTTATATTGCAAGAAATGGAGCGGATTTTGAGCATCAAAAGCAAGCGGCTCAGAAAGCCGGCGTAAGAGAATTCGCTCATGTGTTCAAGCTGGATCAGAGTTACAAGCCCATAGAACTGAGTGTCCCACTAAGAACAACAAAAACAACAAAAACAACAGAAACAAAAGAGACAACAGAAACTAAAAAAGGGCCGCAGGCGGGAAGCAGCAAAGGAGAAAAGCGTGACTAGAATAATTCAATTCCTGGTGCTCAGTTCCTGTGTTTTAACCAGCCAGATTCTGTGTTTTGAAGCTGCCTTTGCCGACGGCACTGACTCGCGATTGCAGGATAATGGACACGGACACAATCAAGCAAAAAAAATCGCGATTCAAACACTGCCGCGTTCAACTAACGCATCTGAACAGCTGCAATTGCCGCAAAACTGGAAGACGAAACCCGCACATACTAAAAATGTGACTCTGGAAAAACTGCTGCCGCTGCCCGCCAGCAGATCGGAGACGGACAAAGCCTGCTGGCCGGTATTAAGACGTTACGACGGCAAGCACCTGGCAAAAATCGCAATGCCTCTTGGCGGAATCGGCACAGGAAGCGTGTCTCTTGGTGGTCGAGGCGACTTAAGAGACTGGGAAATCATGAATCGGCCGGCAAAAGGATTTACACCGGAGCCCGCAAATACGTACGCGCTTTCATCCTTAGGCCCATTTTTTGCTATATATGTAAAAGACTCAAAGGGCAAGACTCAGGCTCGCGGGCTTGAAGGACCGATTGATCCGTCACTTTACGAAGGTCCATTCGGAAGCACAGCTGCAAACCACGGATTGCCGCGCTTTAGAGACTGCAGTTTTGCTGCTGCTTATCCGCTTGCTCAGGTGATGCTTTCAGATAAAGACATGAAAGTAGATGTGACCCTGCAGGCTTTCAATCCGCTTATTCCTTGCGACGCCGATAAAAGCGGCATGCCGCTTGCGGTTTTGCGATATATTGTAAAAAACAAAACTAAGGAGCCGTTAAAGATTTCTGTGTGCGGAAGTCTGCCGAATTTTATAGGTGAGGATGGCTCAGGTGAGAAAGGTGACTATAAAGGTGATTTTGTCTTGAAGAGTGGCAGAGCAAATCGAAACGAGTTTCGAAAGGGTCATTCTATAAAAGGCATGTATATGTACTCGAAAGGCGTGGCACAAAGAGCCCCACAATGGGGTAGCATCGCCCTTGCCACTACATCGACAGAAAAAACAAGCCACAGAGTGGCCTGGCTTCCCAGCGGCAGCTGGGGCAAGCCGGCCCTCGACTTCTGGGATGATTTCAGCAAAGACGGCGTTTTAGAAGAGCGAGTTGCAGATCCAAAAGACCAGATGCCGATGGCATCACTGGCAGTACCACTGGATTTGCAACCTGGACAAACACTGCCTGTGACTTTTCTTATCAGCTGGCACTTCCCGAACCGATTAAGCTGGACGCCTCATAATAACGAGAATGACAGAGTCGGTAATTATTACACGACTGTATACAAAGACGCCTGGGATGTGGCCGAAAAAGCTGCGGCTCAGCTCAACGAGCTTGAAGAAAAAACCCTGGAATTCGCTTCTGTGTTTTGCAAAAGCAGCCTGCCGGACACTGTAAAGGAGGCGGCATTGTTTAATTTAAGCACTCTTCGCAGTCAGACCTGTTTTCGCACCGAAGACGGGCGCTTCTACGGCTGGGAGGGCTCCGGCAATCATATTGGTTCATGTCATGGATCTTGCACCCATGTCTGGAATTACGAGCAGGCAACTCCGTTTTTGTTTGGCGAGCTGGCCAAAATGATGCGCGAAATAGAATTTGGCCATGCTACCGACGATCGAGGTCTGATGAGCTTTCGAGTGAATCTGCCGCTAGAAAGAGCCAACGAGTTTAACAAAGCAGCTGCCGATGGGCAGATGGGTTGCATCATGAAAGCTTACAGAGACTGGCAGCTTTCAGGTGATGACGAAATGCTCAAAAAGCTCTGGCCGAAAATCAAAAAAGCACTTGAGTTTTGCTGGATCGCCGGCGGTTGGGATGCAGACCGCGACGGTGTTATGGAAGGATGCCAGCACAATACCATGGATGTTGAATACTACGGCCCGAATCCGCAGATGGGCATCTGGTATCTCGGAGCTCTGCGTTCGGCAGAAAAAATGGCTGCTTATCTGGGCGATCATAAGTTTGCTTCCACCTGCTCTAAACTTTATGCTCGTGGAAGCAAATGGATCGACTCAAATCTATTTAACGGCGAGTACTACCAGCAGCAAGTTCGTCCGCCGAAAAGTGAATCGGAAGTTGCTAGCAGCCTGCGTGTAGGCATGGGTGCAAAAGATCCGACTCATCCGGAGTATCAAATAGGATCCGGATGCCTCGTAGATCAGTTGGTCGGCCAGTACATGGCTCACATTTGCGACCTTGGTTATCTTGTGGACAGAACCCATGTCAAAAAAAGTCTTTCAAGCATATTTAAGTACAACTATCGGGACGATCTCTATAAGCATTTCAATTGTTTGAGAAGCTTTGCACTTGCCGATGAAGCTGTGCTCTTGATGGCTGATTATCCGAAAGACCGCCCGGCAAATCCATTTCCTTATTTCAGTGAGGAAATGACCGGCTTTGAATATACTGCCGCTGTCGGTATGCTGTATGAGGGACTTGAACAGGAAGGACTGCGCTGTATAAAGAACATTCGAGATCGTTACGACGGGCTTAAACGCAGTCCGTTTAACGAAGCCGAATGTGGTCACCATTATGCAAGAGCTATGGCCAGCTGGGCTTGCGTGCCTGCCCTTTCGAAGTTCCATTATTCAGCAGTTGATAAAACCATGAACTTCAGTTCAAAAGCAGGCGATTATTTCTGGTCCAACGGCTATGCATGGGGAGCCTGTTCCGTGAGCAGGAACACAAACGGAAGCATCAAAGTGCTGCTATCAGTTTTGCACGGCAAACTCGCTCTTTCGCGTTTTTCTCTAGTTGATGCAGGGAGCATCAAATTCAAAGACGGCTTCATTATCTCTGCAGGCTCAAAAGCCAGCTTCGAGATCAACTGATTGAATCAATGCTAATACCGTTCAAACTTGATTCAGTTAAGAATGGATTCTGAGCCGTTTGAAAGCCCGGGACTGTATTGCACTAAGTCTCTTAATGCCGGATTGGCCAGATAAGAACCATGGTGCCCTTATGAGACCATGGTGCGGGTATGAGACCATGGTGCCCTTATGAGACCATGGTTCCAAGTTTAATCGAAACTAGCTTACTGGAATATGTGATTTCAAGAGCGTATGCTCTAATTTGTGGAACATTTAGTAGAACATTTTAGTGGAACTTTTCCGAGGCTGTAAACATGAAAGACTTTTCGCCGGCTCAGGCACCAGTGATGACTTTCTTTTCCACACCTTTTTACAGAGATCTTTTGCGCAACGGCAAAGGGCTGGGTTTTATATATCTTTTCTTGCTCCTGTTTGTTTGCTGGTCTATGCAATCAGTAAAGCTTTATTTAATGGTTCAGAGCGGCATGAATTCAAAGGAAGTTACTACCCTTGTGTCTCAGCTTCCGTCAATGGACTGCAAAAACGGCAAACTTAGCATTGACAAAGATAGCCCCTACGCAATGACAATTGAAGGGAAATCTATAGTCGTTTTCGACACTTCAGGGAAATTGACCGATCCTGATCAGGCCGGGGTACCGGTACTTGTGACGGAAAATGGCTTTGTTGCCAAGAAAGAATCTGGCGATACACAAACTGTGCCATGGACACAACTGAAATCAGACTTCAGTTTCAATCAGGCTGATCTCAAAAGCCTTCTGGGTAATGTGGCTCCGTGGCTCACAGGTATTGCTTTTGTTTTTGGATTTTTTGTCTGGGTCGGACATTTGATTATGGCTCTTTTGTACGGGCTTTTCGGCTTGATTATGGACGAGAAAAAGCTAGGTTATACAAGCATGGTAAGGCTTGCATCTTTTGCAATGACTCCTGCAATACTAATTTCGGTGCTGCAGAATATGATTGGTTTTGCTTTACCTGTATACTGGCTGATTTCAATTCCAATGACCCTGGGTTTCATGTATTTCGGCAGCCGCTCGGTGATTAAAGATGATTCGCCGGTCTCTGCAAGCGATGCGCCTCAGTCTTAGACCCGGCCGGCTCTTTTCTTGATTGAAAAGAACAGGCCTGAAAACTACCGCATCCAGCTTGGCCCTGGGGATGCGGCAGTATCAGAGGGTCGGTCGGTATAAATCTAATACTTGATCAATTGCCTGAGCTTTGCCTGAGCTTTTTGTAAAGAGTGCCTTGCTCACCAGTTGATTTTAGAGTCTGTGCCTCCTATGTCCTGTACGAAGTCTGTCCAGCCTTCACTGCCTTCGCCTGATGAATAAACCTTTTCGTTCTCAATTTTTTGCAGGTCAAAACCGTTTGCTTCAAAAACAGCCTTTTGAGTTCTGGCAAAATTGAACGCAAATTCCTTCGCTTCATGTTCGCTCATTCCTTCAGTGTATTTGAAGATCTGGGCGAAGTTCCTGCAAAAATCATATTTGAGACTGTGGTAGTCCGGGTCGTTCCATTTAAGCTCCCCATTCTCCAGTCTGCCGCCCAAGCCGCCTGAAACAGGTGATTGGAAGAAATCTGTTACCTGGCCGTTATTTGCTTTTCCTTGCATGAATTTGAGCAGGTCGATTTCCATCGGAATACCATAGTGTTTTTTGAATGCCTCCTGGCTCAGCTCCAGGTCCTGCCCTTCGGCATAAAAATGACCGTTTCTTGTGGAATCGGTATCGGTGATAACTCGCTCCTGGCTCTGAAAGCGCTTCTCGAAATTCTTGCGTCCATTTTGACTTTCAAAATCCGGTCTTTCAAAACCGTAAGCATACTTAAGATTTTGAATTTCTCGTTTGAGCGCTTGCAACTGTTCGAACAAGTCTGCAAAGCCGTGATGATGTCTGCCGAAATGCCGGTGATGATCTCTGTGATGCTCGCCATAGTCGCTGTGATGATCTCCTTTGCGATGATGCTCATGATTGTCGCCGTGATGGCGAGCCTTGTAGTGACCTTTGTGATAGTCTATGTGACCGTCTATGTGATTATGGTCGCTGTGATGATCGTGATTATGATCACCTTTGTAGTAACCGTTCCAGCTAAGACGCTCGGTCTTGCCCATCTGAATTGCGAGCTCGGGAAGCAGAGGGCCGTTTTCCAGAAGATTTCTTTGTGCCATGGGCCGAACTCCGTGTTCATAACTTTCTCTGGCTATGTTTTGAAATACGTCGTCGAAGTTGTTATTGAAAAAAAGTGATTCGCTGTTCTTTGACTCAAAGCGCAACTCTTCATTAAAGCCAGAATGCCCATGCCCCATATTTTTTCTCCCAGCCCCTCAACCAAGCGAAACCCTGAACCAGCCGAAACTCTGAACCAAGCGAAACCCTGAACCAAACGAACCCTGAACCAAACGAACCCTGAACCAGCCGAAACTCTGAACCAAACGAAACCCTGAATCAAACGAAGCCCTGAATCAAGCGAAGTTAGCGGAGAAACCAGAAAACACTTGAAACACTTGCTTTTGACTTCATGGCTTTAGCTTAAGCGCGTTGTCAAGATTTGTTGTTACCAAGTTGTAAACAAAAGGAAGATTTTGTCTTCTGCCCCATGTCTATTAAGTTTCAGGAGCTTCGAGCTTGTAGCCTACTCTATGTACGGTCTTAATAATTGAATCCTTGTCCGGCTGGTCAATCTTGCTCCTGAGCCGGGCTATATGTACTCTCAGGGTATCGGGTGGCAGATCCTTTTCGTTACCCCAGACCCGGTCGAGCAGTTCGTCCTGGCTGAAAACTCTCCCTGGCTGTCTCATCAGGGTTTCAAGCAATGAGAACTCGCGCGGCATTAAGTGAACTGCCCGGGCATTAATAGTCAATTCCCTGCTTTGCGAATCAAGCGTGAGCGCGCCAATTTGAATCACTGATTCGCCAATTTCTCTTGAACGCCGCAGCAGGGCTCTTACTCTTGCACCAAGCTCTCTCATATGGAATGGCTTCGTAAGATAATCGTCAGCGCCCGAGTCCAGACCCGATTCTTTGTCTTGAATTTCGTTTCTTCCTGTAAGCATGATTATTGCAGCGCTACCGCCGGTGGTGCGATACTCTTTGCAAAGTTCGATACCGCTCAAGCCGGGTAGATTCCAATCGAGGATCAAAAGATCGAATTTTTTTGCTCTTGCAAGTTCAAGCCCCTTAGTTCCGCTTGAAGCAAGCTCGACCTCATGTTTATCTTCGCTCAGCCAGTCATCAATAACCCCCGAGAGCTTTACATCATCTTCAACTATTAATATTCTTGCCATGGAGCTACACTTGTTAAGAGCAAGAGATCTATACAACTTTACAGTATTTTCCACGATAGGTTGAGTTGCTAAAGTAATAGGGGCTGTTTTGTCAGAATTGCAGGCGCATGGCACTGAAGCTGAAAATATCGCATAAAGGACTGCTTATTGTGGCAGTGCCGCTGATCTTCGAGCTAATATTTGTTGGCTTGCTGTTTTTTATGCTTGAGCGCACTGAAAAACTTCTTGATGAGGAAAAACGCTCTACTCAAATTGTCAGCACTGCAAATGAAATGTCTAAAAGTTTCTTCGACAGCGGTTATGCACTTGTAGGCTGGAACTACACTAAAAGCGCAGTTTTTAAGACTCAGTTCGAGCAATGCACAAAAGCTATCCCAAAAGGGCTTGCTGTTTTGAAAAAACTGACTGCCGGCAATAAAAGGCAGGAAGCACATTATCAAAAACTCGAGAAGGCAAGCAAAGAAGTTCTTGCTGAGTTAGGCAAGCAAGGCCGGAATATTGAAGCCGCCGAAGAGAGATATAACATGAACTTCGGTGCTTACAGATCAAAACTAAATGATGTTTTTGCTCCTTTCATAACTGAGTTGAGAGAACTGAGCAAAGAAGAGAGCCGCCGGGTAAAGGAAGCCCCCGAAGCTACGAAAAAGAGCCGTAGAGATTTGAGGCTCTATTTGACAGCGGGGATCGCATTCAATGTTTTTCTTGCTCTGGCTCTTGCTGTGTATTTCAGCAATGAAATCAGCAAACGACTTCAGGTCATGATCTCAAACACCGAAAAATTCAAAAACAAAGAGGCTTTATCAATACCTGTCAGAGGTTCTGATGAAGTGGCGCAACTCGACAGGGTCTTTCATGAAATGGCGGATGCACTTGCCGTTGCCGACCAGCGGAAGCAAGAATTCATATCGATGATAAGCCATGATTTGAGAACACCATTAAATTCAGTGCAGGGCACGCTCGAACTCTTGCTTCGAGGCTCTTACGGCCAGCTGACCGAAAAAGGGCAAAAGCGAGTTGCCGATGCAGAAGAAGAATCAGAGCGCATCTTGACCTTGATCAATGAATTGCTTGATCTGGAAAAACTGGAAGCCGGCATGATGGATCTCGATTTTACCAGTTGTGAAAGCGGCGAGATAATTTCAAGAGCAATGAGCGCTTTAGAAAGCATTGCAGAAAAAAAAGGAATCAAATTCGAAAATGCAAGCGAATCTTATGAGTTAGTTTGCGACCAGAAGCGCATTTTGCAGGTGCTTATTAATCTGATTTCTAATGCTCTCAAGTTCTCTCCTGAGAATGACAGCATCTTGATTTCAAGTTCAATCAAAAACAACGAAGAGATAGAGTTCAGGGTTACAGATCACGGCCCGGGCATCGAGCCTGAATACAGGGAAAGAATCTTCGACCGCTTCCAGCAAGTGAAAGGCTCTTCTAAGGGAGGCACAGGTCTGGGACTTTCAATATGCAAAGCTCTGGTTGCCGGACACAGGGGAAGCATCGGGCTTGACTGCGAGCCGGGTAAAACATGCAGCTTCTGGTTTCGCCTGCCTATAAAGCAAAAGAGCAAAAGAGCTGAGACTGCCTAAGCAGCCTCAGGGCTAATGTCGGCGTTGCCTGTTTTGATGATGCTGTTCATGTTGTTGATGAGGATTCGGCCTGTTCCAGTTATGCTGGTTGCGTCCCCAGTTCTGGTTATGCTGCCGGTCCCATTGCTGATGCTGGTTGCGTCCCCAGTTCTGGTTATGCTGCCGGTCCCATTGCTGATGCTGGTTGCGTCCCCAGTTCTGGTTA
>CAZTQO010000023.1:59615-94986 GCA_964615655.1 uncultured Candidatus Obscuribacterales bacterium
GCTGGTTGCGTCCCCAGTTCTGGTTATGCTGCCGGTCCCATTGCTGATGCTGGTTACGTCCCCACTGGTTATGCTGCCGGTCCCATTGCTGATGCTGGTTGCGTCCCCAGTTCTGGTTATGCTGCCGGTCCCATTGCTGTTGTTGCCGCCATTGCTGTTGTTGTCGCCATTGCTGTTGATGTTGCCACTGCTGCTGTTGCCGCCATTGCTGTTGATGTTGCCACTGCTGCTGTTGTTGCAGGCGCTGCTGCTGCTGATACCAGCGATTCCAATTATAGTCGTCCTGATGATGCTGTCGATTCCAGTCGTTGCGTCTGTAATAGTCGTTGTTGTTCCAGCGGTCCCAGCCGTTGTTACAGCCGCGGTTCCAGTTGTTGTTCCAGCCGCGATCCCAGCCATTGTTACAGCCTCGGTTCCAGCCGTTACTCCAGCGGTTTTGATGATGTCTGCCAAAAACACCGTTCAAGAGCATTCCGATACCCATTGCGGCAAACTGACCACCAATGTCGTATCCTCTACGTCCATAGCCATAATCATAACCATAGCGATCGCCATAATAAGGAGCGTAGCAATTCCTGCCGTAGCGCCCTCCACCGATCACATTTCCCAGGATGTTTCCAACCAGGGACAGTCCAATTTGTGCGGCTACCTCGCCGCCCCGGTTTCCCCGGTGCCTGCCGTAGTTGTTCCTGTCATAGCATTCATAATATGCCTGTGAGGGCCCGTCGTAATCGTAACGGTCATAGCGGTCGTAACGGCTCCTGCCGCCCAGTGCTTCCCTGATTAAGTCCATTAGCAACTCCTGCGCCCAAGTCCCCGAAACCTAAATCTGGCGCATTCATATTGAAATTCCTCTTAAGGGGCCGGTCAATGGGAAACCCACCATGGCTTGGCCAGCCAAGCGTTAAAAGCATTTGCTTTCGGTGCTTTTCGGCTATTAGTCTTAGGCAGTTTTGTCCTAAATCCTCTTTAATGAAAAGTCCCGGAATCATTGACTTACTGTGATTAACAGCCATTTGCCGTGAATTCAGTCAGTCAGAACCTGTGGTTTTAAACAGATGATGCCAAGTATGGGCTTCGACAGGCTTCGCCGGGTAGTCTGCATGGGCTTCGCCGGGTAGTCTGCACGGGCTTCGCCGGGTAGTTCGACGCCCGGAACTCTCCGATCGCCGAGTTTCGAAGTCCTGGCTAGTATCAACCGGCAGGATGAGATTTGAAATAGTCCTGCTTCAAAGCAACTTTACCTCCAAAGGCAGATGAGTCTGATTGCCGGATTAGTAGATGATTTTGCAGTCGCCGCTGAAAATGAATGAGGATTAAATCATGAGCGTTATGCTTGCTGCTTTCAATAACTGCAAAGTCCGTTTCTGGCATGGTCTGGGCTGCGGTTTCATATTCGGGCTGGCCTGCTTTCTTCTTGTTTAGTGCCCGGCAGCCGAACTTACTTTGTATGTTTCAAGATCAGTAAATGGCAGTTCACTGTAGCGTCCGTTTTTGGTTGTGAAAAGCTCGCATGAAACTGAAACAACTCTGCGCTTTGATTGTTTGGGAAATTTCAACAGCTGCTTGCCGTTAATTGACGCCACGCTTTGCCGAACGAGCTCGTCGAAATCGTTGTTGCCGCTTGATTTTGTAATCCTAATATTCTTGAGTTGTCTATTGTTTTCAATATCGCACGTATAACTTGCACGGGTGCCCAGCGGAAAATGAGGTGCTGGCGCATCGCCCAGCTTAACAAGCAGGTTGCCCATCATCATTGCGTCTCCACCTGCAAGCAGTACGCAGAATTTCGCCCATACGGCTTTGCTTACTTTGTTTCTCCACCTGTGCCAGTTTATTGTTATATTTTCGTCCTCCGAAGATTCGGCTGCGATATCGCCTGAGAGACTTGTGTGCCCATTTTTCAAACTGTCCGCTTTGCTTTTGTCTTTCTTATAATTGCCGCCTTTTTTTGAATACTGCTTTTCGACATTACCTCTCAGGATGAGCCTTTCAACTCTGCCGTCTGGCTCTGCCGCCGACTCTTCATTCTCTTGAGGGCTCATTTCTTCCTGGGCATAAGCTATGCTTGCGGTTTGCAGAAAAAGCAAAAGACAGGAGCAGAAAAGAGAGGCACTTTTGACTGCCGCCTGCTTTTTCTTGAGGCTTTGCTTTATCATGCTCTGCTTTCTAAAAATGCTAATCATTCTGCTTTTGTTGTGGGGCTATATTCTTGACGACCGCCGCTCAGGCATTGTTCCCGGATTTTAGATTAAGTCAGCGGCAGGCTTTCTTCCTTTCTTTGCATTTAAGCTGATATGCTGTCCTTTAATTGTTGCTTCTTGCTCCGGATAATATTTAGTGATTTTATTTCTTGATTTTATTTTGTGATTTTATTTTGTGATTTTATGTCTTCAGATCTTGAACTTGCAAAAAACGTAACGCTAAGACCGATTGAAAATATCGCAGCAGGAATTGGTCTTTCCGGGAAAGAGCTTGAGCTCTACGGACCTTACAAAGCTAAAATCAGCATAGAAGCATTAAATTCTCTATTGCAGAATAAAAAGAAGGGGCGTTTGATTTTTGTAACTGCGATAACCCCGGGTAAGTCCGGAGAAGGGAAAACAACTGTAAGTATCGGTTTGAGTCAGGCTCTTTGTGCAAAAGGTTTTACAGCTATTGCCGCTTTGCGTGAACCCTCGCTTGGTCCGCTTCTTGGTATTAAGGGTGGTGCTACCGGTGGTGGTCGCTCACAGGCCTTGCCGATGGAAGACATAAATTTGCATTTTACCGGAGACCTGCATGCAATTGCTGCAGCAAACAACTTGCTTGCCGCAATGATCGACAATCATATTTTTCATGGAAACAGGCTTGAGATTGACCAGGATGCAGTGAGCTTCCGGCGCTGTCTGGATTTGAACGACAGGGCATTGAGACAGGTAATGACGGGTCTTGGCGGTAAACGAAACGGCAGCCCACTTGAAACCGGTTTTGACATAACGGCAGCTTCTGAGGTGATGGCCGTGCTCTGCATGTCGGAGTCTGTGGCTGATTTGAAGAGACGTTTGTCTGAAATCGTAGTTGGAAAAAACAAGAAAGGGCAGCCTGTAAGAGCAGGCGAGCTTGGTGCTCCGGGTGCCATGGCTGTTTTGCTCAAAGATGCTATAAAGCCTAATCTGGTGCAATCAAGCGAGGGAACCCCCTTGCTAATACATGGAGGTCCATTTGCAAACCTTGCGCACGGCTGTTCAAGCATGATTGCAAGCCGTCTGGCATTACGACTTGCCGACTATGTTGTCACCGAAGGAGGATTTGCTTCAGATCTGGGCTTTGAAAAATTCTGCAATATTATTGCAGCACAAAGACCGGAGCTGCAACCCGATCTGGTTCTTATTGTAGTAAGTATCAGGACCATGAAGCTGCACGGAAAGACAGGATCTGAATCAGGAAGCGAGGTCGAATCCAAATCCGAATCCGAATCCGAATCCGAAGCAGTTCAGGCTATTTCAGCCGGGTTTGCGAATCTGGAAAGGCACGTATCAATAGTAGAGAGTTTTGGACTGCCTTTTGTAATCGCGGCTAATCGTTTTGAATTTGACAGTGACCGAGAAATCGCTTTTTTTCTTGAAGAATGTAAGAAGCGAGGTTGGGATGCTTCTTCGATGACAGCTTATCTTGAAGGTTCAAAAGGTGCGGCCGAACTGGCGGAGCTTGTAGCTGAGCAAAGCCGGAGGCGTATTCTTGAATTTAAGACCAGCTATGATTACAGTCTGAGTATAGAAAGCAAACTTGAAAAGCTTGCTGATACCATATACGGAGCTGACGGCATAGATCTTTCCAGCGCAGCGCAAGAGCAGCTTTCCTGGCTCAATGAACATGGTTTTGCTCAGCTGCCTCTATGTGTTGCCAAAACACAGTATTCGCTGAGTGACAACGCTTCTCTAACGGGAGCTCCCGTGGGCTTTCGCATGCACGTGAATTCTTTTCGACTTTCTGCAGGAGCTGGCTTTATCGTCGCTGTCATGGGCAATATCCTGACAATGCCTGGTCTTCCGGAAAAACCTGCGGCTTTGAGAATGGAGCTGGCTGATGACGGAACCGTTCTGAGCCTTTGAACAAGTTACGGAAGCCGGCCATAAGAGCCGGCTTCCGCGTCTATCTGCTTTTTTATTCAAAAAAAACACTTGACCTAATTGTTTTTGATCTCAACTTTTTTTGTGTCTTTAATCGACTCCTTGCTTTTTAAGATTACTACTTTCAAAACGCCATTCTTGAATGTCGCTTCAACGCTGTCTTTGTCGATCTGGCAGGGCAAGGGCAATACTCTCTGGAAATAACCATAGTTTCTTTCACAGTGATAGAAGCCTTTTTCCTTTTCTTCTACTTCTTCTCTTTTCTCGCCTTTGATAGTCAGACTGTCGGGGCTGAGTGTGAGCTCGATGTCTTTCATATCTACGCCTGGAAGCTCTGCGCTTACAATCAGCTCATTGTCGTTATCTTTCAGCTCGACTTTGGCATGAAAATCACCGAAAAAGGTTTCAGCAATGCGAGGACGCCACATGCCAAGTCCACGCGAAAAATCTTCAAATAGCTGGTTCATATCTCTTTGTAAGGGAAGAAATGGATAGGCCGAATAGCGCTCACGTTTGGTGCTCACCGGGGCTTTTATTTCTTCTTTTTCTTTGACTGCAGTATTGTGTTTCATAATAAGCTTCTCCTTAATTCTACTGGCTCCTTCACGGTGATGCCGCCGACAGCTCTCAGACCTGCATTGCAGAGCCTGGGTCGGGTTTCCGTTTATGAGCCACTTGCCTGCTTTCGAATTCTAAGCAGATCGGATCTATATAAAAGGATTCCATGATTTCGATCGGATCTATTGTGGCAATATTCTGCTTGCTTGTAATTGACGGATCGGATGATTTTCAATCGTCCTCCGGAATGAAGCGCAAAAGCATTCTTTAGTGGGCCGTTTTTTCGACTTTCATGGGATTGTTCCCATAGACTAATAATCTTTCCTTACATATACTTTATAAACTCCCCAGAGACTCTTATATTTTCGTGGCTATCGAGGCTCAGGTTGTGCTGGAAAGATCTAATATTGAATCAAGCTCGCATTCAGCGGGCCAGGATGCTTCAAGTGCATTTATCAACGACTACTTCAGCTCTACTATTTCAAGGGCTGCAGCCAGTGTCGAATCAGGCGCCCTGAAAGCTGTCGAGGCCCCTGCGGCCCCGGCGTCAATCAGCGCCGCCGGATGGGCTCAGGTAGGCCAGTGGCTGGCTTCCGATACGCCTGTTCATTTTACGGCACCCCAGCAGGGGGTGGTCCCGGATTATATACTGGGCGCCGACGGGCAGCTTACTCAGAACCCGGCTAAAACAACTCCATCTGCAGATGGCTCCATAACTGTTCAGGTTGAAAGCAAAGCCGGACAGGAAGCCGCCAAAAAGGCCGCACAGGAGCTTGAAGTTGCTGCAGTTCAGCAGAAGATTTTTTACTGGCAGCAGGCAAACCCCGGAAGAACGGATATTCCGCATTTTCTGAAAAGTGCTCTTGCTGCAGCGCAGAGCTCAGCTGGACCCGAGCAAGCACCGGCTCCGGTCGAAAAGCCGCAAGCACCGGCTCCGGTGGCACCGGAACTACCGGCAGCGCCGGTTTCACCGGTACCAAGATCCGAACCGCCTAACTTCAGCGCGCCGGGTTCTCACAGCATCGGCAACCGCAGCATCGGACCTTCACCTTCAGGCGGCTACCGTCCCGGTAATTTTGAACCAAACGGACCGATTGACAGGTCGGTGATTCCGCCGCCGATTGCAGGCGACCTCGATATTAAAGGACCGCCTTCGGCTAATGTGGAGCAGATTCAGAATTTTCTTGAACGAATCGGATCTCCGGCTGCAAAAGAACAGGGATTCTCTCAGGCTTTGTATGATGCCTGCACCGAACGCGGTATCGATCCGGCAGTGGCAGTAGGGTTCTTCCTGCAAGAGTCTACCTGCGGCAGATACGGACGCGCCAACGGAAATCACAGCCTTGGAAACATAAAAGGAGTGGCTCCGGAATCCGGCGGCTCAGACGGCACTTTCAGGGCTTATAATACCTGGGCCGAAGGTGCAAGAGACTGGGCACGCCTGATTGACGAATCCTATGTTCAAAAACGCGGTTTGCAAACCCTCTCTCAAGTCATAAGCGTTTATGCGCCTTCAAGCGATGGCAACAATGAACGGGGTTATGTAGCCACCGTAAAAGGCGTGGTTGAAAATTTCAAACAACAAAATAAGGGCACTGCCATTGCTTGATGCTGCTTAGGTCGTTGAAACTTTGGCTCATTGAGCCGTTTTGCCATTTACGCCTGGCTTTAAAGCTTCATGGCCGTCTTTGATTTCTTCTTCTTTTCCGATTGAGATTGCTTCGTCGGCAAATGCTTTTGCTTTTGCAAGTGAATCTTTGTCTTTGAGCCAGCGATACAGCTGAGCTTCCGCGTTAAGGCAGTCTTGCAAAAGTTCCTTGTCGCCGGCTGCGTGTTTACGGGTCCAGGCAAGTGCGGAATCCAGTTGTTCTTTTGCCGCCTTTATGTTGTTATTGTTGTAATTGAGAATCCCAAGCTGGTAATTTGCTCTAATTTTAAGACGCCAGCCCTGTATACTCTGGGGATTCTCAGGGGCGTGTTCCACTGCCTCGTTTAAGACTGCAAGCTGCTCGTCGATGCGTTGTTGAGCTCTGTAAACCTCAGCAAGCTGAATGCGAAATCCTGCCCTGAAAACACCGTCTTTAAGATTGAGTTTGTCATAAGCTTCTGCGGCTGTTTTAAGCAAGCATTCCTGTTTGGTGCGCGAGCGTACCGAGAGTTTATCTGCACAGGCTGTTATTCGGTCAGCATATGCTGCGGCGTTTTGTGCTCTTTCCTGCATTCTTACATTGCTTTTTGTCGGTGTTTGCCATTCTTTTAAGAGAAGCATCAACTTATCGAATTCGGCAAATACTTTATCGCTTGCCATTTGAACAAGCTCACTGTTTGCTTCTTCGATTTTGTCAGGACGGTGGGCGCCGCCATAAGCTTCAACCTGTTTCTGTAGGGTGGCTTCAAGGCGTCTTTTATCGTCGTTGAAATACTTTCGCGCTATCTCTTCGCATGTTTCAAGAGCTGCAGCTGCCTGAATGTACTTCTTTTCTTTCAGCAAATTGTCAGCGTTTTGTTGAAGCTGCTGCCAGTAGAACTTGTAAAAGGTTGGACCTGCGTCGCTTGCCGGGCCGGAATAAAGAAACAAGCCCCAGTAAAGTGATCCTGCAATTCCTAGAGCAAGCGCAACTGTTAGAATCAGCTTCATTTGTTGCGCGTTCTTCTTGCGCTCGGCAGCGCGCGCCACCTGTTCTGCATTGCCCGAACCTGAAGTAGTTGGTTTTTTAGGTTCAGGTATAGCTCCGACCCTCAGTCCTTTTAAGCCTGATACATAAGCCGCGTCAAAGAGTGCCTGCTTCAATTCTGCTGCACTTGCAAATCTGTGATTGGGATCTTTTTCCAGGCATTTCATGATTACAGAATCAAGAGCCGACGGAATAGCTGTAGCTGCTTTTTCAGAAAGAGGCTTTGGTATTTCACTTACATGTTTAACGGCAGTTGATACAAAGGTGTCTCCGATAAGAGGTGGATCACCGGCCAGGGTCTCGTACATCAAACAGCCGAATGAATAAATGTCAGAGCGTGCGTCAAGCTTTCGGCCGCTGCATTGCTCCGGGCTCATGTAAGGCGGTGTGCCGAATATTTCTCCTGTTTGTGTGAGCCGCTGCTGTTTTGCTTCAGCCTCGTTTGGAATTACCAGTTTTGCAATTCCGAAGTCAACCAGTTTTACAAGCTGGGTTCCGTCTTCCTGATCTAAAATCACCAGATTTGACGGTTTGATGTCTCTGTGAATAATTCCCTTTCTGTGTGCATGATCAAGTCCTTCAAGCGCCTGAGTGAATATTTCAACTGCTTCCTGCAAAGGAAGTGTTTTTTTTTCTTCAAGTATGCTTTCCAGGCTTGTGCCTTCCAGGCAGTCCATGATGAAATATGCCTGACCCTGAGGTGTAAGACCGTAGTCATGAACCGTGATTACATTGGGGTGCGAAAGCGCGCTTGCAGCCTCAGCTTCAAGCTGGAATCTGGCTTTTGCAACCGTGTCGCTGGTGGCTGATTCATGTAATAGCTTTACTGCCACGAATCTTTTCATATAGCTGTGTTTGGCTTTATAGACCCTGCTCATTCCTCCGGTTCCCAGAATCGAAAGAATCTGGTATTTATCAGCAAAAGTAGTGCCAATAAGTTCGTCTTCCACAACAAGAGGAATCAACTCTCCCTTGCATTCAGTGCACTTTGACGCACTCAAAGCAAATTCTTTGCCGCAGTTCTTGCAAGCCAGAGCTTTAATTCTCTCTGTAGCCAATCGATTAAGCCTCTTATCCCTCTTGTATTGTACCCAGCATTAAAAATCCGCCGCTCTTTTTTTGAGCTGTGGCATTAGTTCTTAAGCCTTGATATTATTAGATTCGGGCGCTTTGTAGCAGAAAGGCGACATTTCGAAGCTCAGCTTCGGAACTTCAGTTCTGGGGCTGATTTTATCGGAATCTACGGGTTGAGATTGTAAGAGGTAGTATGGCAGGCGCAAAAAAGGGAACAGAAAGCAGGTCTTACTGGCTGATGAAATCGGAGCCATCGGTTTTTTCGATCGATGATCTTGAGAAGGCCCCATCTAAAACCACATTCTGGGATGGCGTTCGGAATTACCAGGCGCGCAATTATCTGAGAGACAGCATTAAGAAGGGCGATCAAGTATTTTTTTACCACAGCAATTCAGACCCCTCTGCAATAGTTGGCGTGGCTGAAGTTGTGAAAGAAGGCTATCCTGATCACACAGCCTTTGATCCGGACGACGATCACTATGATCCGAAAAGCAAAAAAGACAGCCCCACTTGGTATATGGTCGATATCAAGCATCTGCAAACTTTCAAAAAACCGTTAAGCCTTGAAGAACTCAAAACCAGAAATGAGCTCAAGAATATGGTTTTATTGCAAAAAGGAAGCAGACTCTCGGTTCAACCGGTAAGCGAAGCAGAATGGCATGCGATCATGAAACTGGCAAAATCCTGAAGCGCGTGTTTGTCTGGACGTCCGGGTTTTCGTGCTGCATTCTTTTGAGCTTTTTGTGTTTGTTTCAGCTAATGCTCCGTCCTGTTTTAGCCGACGATCTGCAGGTGAACGGCAATTTCTTAAAAGGAGCAGTAAAACATGAAAGGAAGCTTGGAAGCAGGAAGGGCCGCCTGAGTGCCGAAGAAATTCGCAGCCTTGAAATCGGCATTATTGTACTTGTGGCAATCAAGAAATTCTTGTTTACGGGACTGCCGGTAGTAACTATAGTTTATCCGAGTTGCCCTGCTATGCTTGCTGGTATCAAACCCGGTGACGTACTTGTAAAAGCCGGAGACTACGAATTTAAAGGAACTGACAGACAAAAGGAAGTATGGCAGCGACTGGGAGGCCGAGCCGGCACACCTGTTGACCTGACCATAAGGCGAAAAAAAGAGCTTATTACTTTTCAGCTTCGGCGAATGAACATTGAAGATATCGAGAACAAAAGAATAAGGAAACAGTTTGAGTCTATTGTTCAGCGTTACGGAAAACCTTTTGCCGCGCAGCCCAGTTCTGATAGCGATTCAAGATCGATTTTTGATGAGAAATCAGAAGCGAACTGAGCTTATTTCCACCTGATTGATTTCATTGCATCCTGTGCTGCATGCAGGTTAGCTTTGTATTCGTTTGCAGGAGCTTTGAAATAAATTTCCTGAACGGTTTCACCTTCTCCGTCCGGATTTACAAGCAGCGAATAGCTTTCGTGACCGTTTGCATTCCATTTGCCTTCAATTACAAGCACATGCTTGCCGTTTAACTCCTGGGTGCTGCAGGAAGTCATTTTGAAGGCACGCACGTCTGCATAATTTCCCAGAAGCGTCGAAAGTGATTTGAGTTCAGCCGGTGATAGCACATGAGGCGGCTTTGCAAGCAATTCTTTAAACGCTTCGGCGTTTGAACTATAGCGGCGCCCGTGATTGAAAAGGGTAATCTCCACATCTTTATTGGCGGCTGCCAGATATTGCTTTGTTGAACCGCTGCCGGCTATGCCATCCTGCTCGGCCCCTTTTACGAAGCCTGCTGGTAGCTTCATCTGGTCGATGGCGCCGACATTTTCAATTTCTGCTTTCATTTTTTCTCCGGTTTTTCTGCTTCTGCCTTCGGCAAGCAAATAAAGCGCATCAACAGAAAGGCGGTCGCGGCTGTCGTCCTCAATACTCCGGTATTCGCTTACTTTTGTATGAGCCTCATAATTAGCCGGTAGATCACCAATTCCCATGACTTGCTCCTTCGTGTTTTCAAATTTTACTATCTTATCATCCATAATTATCAAGCTCAGGCTGCACTTACTGCATCTTTGATTTTCTGCGCTCTGTCAGCAGGCAGGAAGCTAAGCAGTTGCTTATATTTAGCTTCGGCTCTTGCTTTCTCGCCGGGATAACCTTCGCCATCTTCCTTCCAGCGTTTTTCCTGGGCTTTCATCGTATCGATGATGGCTTTGTCGTATTCAGCATCAGTCATCTGACCGGCGTTTTTCTTCAGGCGAAGCAACTCGTATTCTTTGAAGCCGTCTTCATCGCCGAACCAGTGATTCCAGCTTACGTCAGATTGCAGTTCGCTTATTGTATCTGCGTCGGTGGAGGGTCTGGTGGCAAGATAAAGATCGTGAAGGCTTACCGGATGATCATCTGCCTGTTCCCACTGGTTGTCTATTTGAACCCGTCCGCTTTTTGGATCGTAGTCGGTAATTGTAACCACGTGCGCACCGCCGGAGCCACCATTTGAACCTGCACCAGAATCAGTGAAGAAAGGTTCGTTTTGTGCATCGACCCAGATGATTGCCGGCAACTTGCCGTCCTTTTTCATTTGCTCGAGCTTCTTACCTAATTCGGCTTCGCTCTTGAATTTTACGGTGTTGGCATCGCCGTATTTGCCGTTTATAAGCACGAAGTCCTTTTCGTTCTTGCCGCTTATATCATTGCTTATTTTTTCAAGCTCGGATGTCGGAATCTTGGGCGGGCTCATGACATTGCCTGCTGCATCGGTTGCGGCGCTTTTCGGTGTTGTTCCGTAGTTCCAGAGCCTTTCGCCGGTGTCGGCTGGACCTGTGGGGGTGTCCTGCTCGTATCTTATCTGGCCGTTCGGGGTAGTGCTCTTATTTACTCGGTCGTAGTAGTTGTTTATGGCAGCCACTTGAAAAATCTGGCTGGCATAGCTGCGTTCGCCATCAGGACTTGGATGGTGGCTTGCCTGACCGTCGGCTTTCAGGCTGTTTGGCGGCAGTTGTACTACACGGCCGTCCGCCATTGTCACCTGCCCGGTAGTTGCGGCTTCTGTGACAAAGCGAGCTGCTTCCGAGGGATTCTTTGTATAGATTCTGTTTTCAACTGTGGTGACATTGCAAGTATTGTGAAACCCCTGCGAAATTTCGTTTGGATGTGCTGCCTGGTGCAGAATTTGCTCAGCTATTTTTACGCGGTCTAACTGAGATACCGGCTGCTCACCAGTTGATTCAAGTAATTTTGAAATCTGTTCATAGGTTTTTGCAATTTCTTCTTTCGAAAGCGGCGGCTTTGCCTCGGCAGCGCGCTTTTCAAAGTCTTTCATGTCCTGCTTTGTGCGCTCGAGTGCCTCAGGATCGTTTTTGAGCTTGTCAGCCATCCTGTCATTGAGCCTGCTCTTTTCAGCCTGCAAGCGCTCAGTTTCGTTTTTCGGATCATGACCGGTTTTGTCGCCTTCACCGTCTTGAATTTTGTACTTGCCGTCGGCTGTTTTTATTACGTCGAAGTTGTCTTCCGGCTTCGGACCCCAGTTGTGCTGAGAGTAAGCACCGCCTTCAAGCGGTCTGCGCACGTTGCCTGTCCCGTCTTTGTTCTCCTGCCTGACAACGCCGTCATCCCAGCTGGTTTTTGTGTTGCCGTAAAAGTCTTTTACCTGTCTGCCGCCGTCTGCAGTTTTGCTTACGGAGTAATTGTCTTTGTTTTGAGGACCCCAGTGAATTTCATTGCCGTCCGGAGTTTTTACAAAACCGGTATTGTCTTTGTGTTCGACAGATACTGTGTTGTCTTTCCATGTCGTGATTCTGTCACCGGCCTTGTTTGTGGTAATAGTTCCGCCGTCGGCGCTGTGACCCGGCAGCTGTAGCACCTGACCGTCGCGAATTATATTGGGGTCCTTGATTTTGTTGAGGCTGGCAATTTCTTTTATATGTGCCTGAACTTCTTCTTTGCTTGCATCAGGTCCTAAATGCTCACGGGCGATTTTTGTAAGATTATCTCCCGGCTTTACAGTATGGCTTCCCGGCTCAATATCCTTTTTGATTTCAGCGCCTTTAAAAGGAACATTCTCATCTGCATGTTTTTCTGATTTCTTTGAATCTGTCTTCGAATCTGTCTTCGAATCTGCTTTTGCATCACTCTTTTTGTCGCCTGCCTCAGCCGTGGGAGGAGCGGAGCTATCGGCACTTGTGTTTTTTTCAAGAGCCGGAACAGCTTTTTTATCCAGGGGCTCGGCTGTTTTCGGGAGCTCTTTAGCTTGAGATGCATCCTTTGAATATAAAGAATCAAAACTCAAATAAAGCTCTTTTGCAGACTCACCGATTTCTTTGGCTTTAGAGCTTGCCTGAGTTTTGATTTCGTCCCAGATGCTTGAAGAAAGATCCGATTGAGAGTCTTTAGCCACATTTTCTGTGCTGTCGTATCTGTCGTAAGTAGCGTTTTGATTTTCCATTTTATTTCCGCCAGAAACCAGAGGACAGAAACCCTGCCCTTTCTTAAACCCGATCCGTTTACTAAATTGATTGAGCCTTGAATGCGCTTTGTTTTGAGCCGGCTCCGCAAGCCCTGTGTTGATTTATACGACTGATAGATTGGAATTAGGAGGGACTTTTGGGAAAAAACAAAGTATTTTTGGCCCAGCCTGAAAGCTTGCCGGGCAGGGCTTTTTCACTCATATGAGCATTCTGGATCTTAGCTTGAAAGGCTGCCGGCGCAGTCCTAGCTAGATGTCAAATAGTTTAGGCGTCGCAAAAGCAAGTGTTGGCCGGAGTCTTAAGCATTAAAACAAGCAGCGGCCCCAGGCAAGTGTGAAAAATGCGATTTACCGCTTTCTGAGTCATATGGCTTAATCATGCTTGTCAAGCAATGGTGCTATTTATGTCAAATTCAGAGTCGGGTGAACTTAAAGAAAGCAAGCAAACAGGCCTCTTGCCGGCTGATCAAAGTGCTGAAGTTGCAGCAAAAATGCAGGAAGAAGTTCTGAACGTAAGCAGTGCAAAATGCACGGCAGCGCTGCCGCCGCCGGAAAAGGAAGCGGAGTTTTCCGGGAAACCGGCCTATGGCGGCTTTCAAATTCTATATCGTCATCTCTGGAAAGATCTGGCAAAGAACTACTACGACAGAGATGCGCTTGCGAAATTCAAAGACTATGAGCACAAGTTCGACGAGAATATCTCGACTCTTAATGACCTTGACCTGGCGTTAAAGAAAATGGCAGAGTCATTAAACGACCGGTATACTTTTTATACAAATTCAAAAGAACTGAAAGAAGCTTTTGAAGAATCAAAAACACTGAAAAACGCCGGGCTTGACCTTCATAAGCAAGCTGATCATTTTGAAGTTGCAGGCATAGTATACAAAGGACCTGCTTATGATACCCGCCTCAAAGAGCGCGATACTGTGAAATGCATCAACAATATTGCAATTGATTCGCTTTCGGAAAAACAGGTGAAAAAACTATTGAAAGGCGCAGAAGGAAAAAAGGTAGAGATAAGTGCAGTTTCAAAAGACAGCGGCGACGAGTACAATCTCGAACTGAAGCTGGCCGATGCTCAAAAGCCTCAGGTCGAGTCGAAATTGCTCGATGACAATCTAGTTTATATGCGCTTCCCGACTTTTGAAGAGAGCGGTAAAGTAGAAAATTACGGAAATCTGGCCGAGTTTGTGGAGAGCTTTAAAAAGGAACTTGATAAATCAGGCAATCAGATAAACGGCCTTATTCTTGATTTGAGAAATAATCAGGGCGGTGATACTGAAGAAGCTATCTTATTTTCATCGCTTTTTTTAGAGCCAGGCAAAACTGTAACCAAGCTTGTTCCGCAAGGCGGCATGCAGGAGCGCAAAGCAGTAACTGACGACAAACTCGTGTTTAACGGCAAGCAAGTAGACGCGCAGGTGTTGAAAGTATTGAAAGAAACCCCGATGGTGGTGCTCTCAAACGGGTCTTCGGCAAGTTCGGCTGAGCTTACAATCGGCGCTCTTAAAGACAATGATCGGGCAGAAATTTTAGGCGAGCAAACTTTCGGTAAAGGTGTCGGCTTTAAGATTATGATGGCACAGGGAGGCAATCTCTCAGTGACCAATTTGAAATACCTGACCCCTGACAATTACGACCTGAACAAAAAAGGCATTATCCCGGACCTTGAAATTAAGTCGGATTATTTCAAGGAAGGTGACGAACAGCTGGAACAGGCATTAATCGAAATAAGAAAGCAAAAGCGCTAAAGCAGGTGATCAAAGATGGAGTATCTGACTGTAGAAAGTCCAGAACAGGAGGCTCTCAAAGCTGAGGCTCAGGAGCCGGAATCCGGTAGCGAAGCTAAAAGCCGGCTGCTTAAAGATCTGAAGATTCCTGATGACCTGAATCTGGTTTCTCAGGTATTGAACATAAGCGGAGCTCCGGATCAAAAAGCCTGCGACCGGCGGCGACAGTCACCGGCAGTAAGCGGCAGGCCGGTTGCCGACACATGCGGGCTCGAGCTTTCGCGTCTTTATCCTGAACTTAAGGAGTCGGTAGCTCAGGTGCTGACCCGCACAAACGGGACAATTCTTTTCGGCACAGCTTTTAAGTTCTGTGATATGGACACAGATAAAAAGGAAGAGTGTTTTTTTGTAAGCAACTCTCATGTGGTCGGCTCGTCCAATCTGGCAGGAATTGCAAATCAGGATGGAAAAACGGTGAGTTTCTCAAAGGTGCTTGCAAGAGATTCGTTCAAGGACCTTGTTCTTATCGAAGTACCAGAAGACGACAGCCGTCCTTCAGTGTCACCGGGCAAATCGCCGCTTGAAAATGACTCTGTATTTACAATAGGCTTTCCATTTGGCTTTCCAGAGCCGGTACTTGCTGCAGGTAAAGTAAGCAAAGCCGATGTAGGGCTGCAAAAAGAATATCCGGCAGGCAGCGGTCATATTGAAATACAGGACGGGCTTTTTGCATCCACCGTAGATGCTTTGCAGGGAAACTCAGGTGGACCCGAGTTTAATGAAAAAGGGGAGCTTGTGGGCATTAAAGTGATCGCTCTTGAAAAAGGCGGATCAGTAAATATCAAAGTTGAAGACTTGCAAGATCTTCTGAGGCGGTATCGCGAGTTCAAAAAAGCAGAGTCTGAGTAAGACTTTGAGAGTTCCAATAAAAAGAAAACTGAGCTTCGCCGTAATCTCCGAAGCTCAGTCTCTTTGTTTTCTTTTTGCCTAATGCAAGTGCTTTTTTGAGTTTAGTATTTACCTTCTTTCAAACGCTTATAGTGATTGAAAGCGTCGAGCGAATTATCGGTTGTGCACTGATAGCAATTGACTCCCATTTTCTTTCTATCTGCATAGTTGAGTGAAATCTCTGTATAGATAGGTTCGTCCGAGAAATTCACGCCTTGAGCTGCTGAGTCATAAACAGTTGCAGCGAAGTAGATGTTATCGATGCGGGCCCAGCGAGTTGCGGCGTAGCACATGGGGCAGGGTTCAGCCGAAGTGTAGAGATCGCAGTGCGAAGTGGCACCTGGTTGAGGAAGCTTCAAGTTCTTATCGTCTTTACGGATGCGGCCAAGATTGATAACTCCTAGTTCCTGACACGCCTGCTTAATTGCTGTGGTTTCGCCGTGAGCGGTAGGATCGCACCAGCGCACAACAGCATTGTGCGAGATCCAGTAACGGATAACTTTGTTGCTTTCATCATCTATTTGCACAATAACGGTACTGAAAGGTCCGCCGCCCTTTTCAGCACTGATGCGAGCGTGCTCGCAAGCAAGTTTCATCCACTTGTTTCCAATGACTTCAACACCTTTATACTTCAAACTTGTCTTAATATTTGCAGTCTGGCAGGGCAGTTTCTTTGCTTCATCAGCCGGGCGTGTGCTTTCGCTGCAATAGCCATCCCATGGTTGCAAGTAAGCAAAGGGATCCTCTATCTTCAAGGGCTCCAGCTTGTCTTGATAAGGCTCCATGCCGCCATCATAGTGCTCGATTTGTGTGAACTCAGGATCGTATTTGACTCCAAAAAACTTTTCTTCAGCGGCCGAAACCTGTGTGCCTGCCGACAATGCTATTGCAAAAGCACTTAAAGTAAGCGCCATTTGCCTGAGTGTTCTTTTCAAAATTCTAAGCCTCCCCCGGGGAAAGGGCTCATTATCCCGTGGATACCCATGAAAGTAAACTACATAGTCTACCTTGACTTCTTGGGGAAGCTGATTGCTAGAATGCACTGGCTGAGCATTCTTTTTGCATGGCCTGGACTAGGCTCCAAAATGGAGAGGTGTTTTCTTACGCCTTCTGTATGCAAAGTGGCACGGTAATACCTATTTTTTCTGCCCATCCGTAAAGGGCAGTATTACAGGCGGCAGTCCACTGCCGTCTTTGCGGCTTATTTTTACGAGCTTCTGGTTTTGCCTATCGTCGCTTTCATACTCGAAATCGAATTTATTTTCGGGTGTTTGCAGAAGCTCAACAACTTTTTCCGCCGGGATCATTAGAGCTCTTGCGCCTGCAACTCTGTTTGCGATTACGCCCACCAGAACCCCGTTTGCATCCACTGCCGGACCGCCTGAGTTGCCTCCGAATATGGCCATGCTGTTGCGTATACGTGGGCCGTTCAAATAATCTTCGACTTCCTGTGAATATGTCTTATCATTTATTTTCTCAGCCAGCTCCTTCATTGCAAGCAGGTCAGAATACTGGCTGATGTCTTTGCCGGGAATAAACCCGAGCATGCTGCCATGCTCTCTGTATCTGCCTGGATTGGCAAATAAGTCAAAGTTGCCGAATCCTTTCGGGTAACCAAAGGCAGTAACTTCGTCACCGTTTTTTAGATCGCTTGTGTCGTTGTCGATTTTTAAGACGTGATCTTCATCGGGTTTTTTGCCGATGATTTTTAAGAGCGCAAGATCATTTATGTCATCGAGCTTCTCTATTTTTGCCGGGTATCTCTTACCGTCATTCGTAATAATTTCAAGATAAGGAAGCGCAGTTGCTACGTGTGCATTGGTTACTATTTCAGTGCCGTCATTTACAAAAAAACCTGTTCCATATCCTGTAACACCCGGCTGTCTGAGCTCTGCAATCGGGCTGGTGCTCACAAGGGCTATTTCGTCTGCGACCTGATCATAGAGCTTGCGTGCTGTTTGAAATCGGGAGCAATCGTCTGTGAAAACTGGTCCGGCAATGCCGTCGTCGTAGGGTACCACCGGAATTTCTTTGCAACGATCCATAATGACGATCTCTCCTTGAAGCGCTTATTATCAGCTTCTTATTTGCTTAGGTTTTGCTTGCGAACTTGTGAGCTTGAGTCTATTCGCGCTGTTTTTGCATCGCAATCGTGTTTATCCCACTGTAATAGCAAGCTGAAAGAATGATTAAAAGAGGCTGGGCCGCTGGTTTATCTAATGATACTGGCAGCAGTGCCCAGTGATTTTGAATTTGAATAAAACGGCCCAGTCCTCATGTGAAAAACCCGGTGTACAGCTTGCTGCCGTCGCTGTTTAATCAAATCGACGGGGTTTGAGCTTATACGGGCAATGAATTATCTATGGCTGAAATTTATAATGCTGACGATTCTTTAGCGGGCAAAAAAGAAGATCAAAGAGTTTCAGCTGAGCCTGCCAGGCTACTTTTGCTTGCTGAGGCAGTTTCGACAAGCAGAGCTGTTTTTGAAAATTCAAACACTTATTTAGAGAGCGAGCATGATATACCGGGGCTGAGTATTTCGGATTCCGGCGCTAAGAACCCCGGGTCTGATTCGCGTCACGGCTTGAGGCCCTTTGACGGACATGAATTATATGATGCTGCCTTTGATGCGCTCATGACTTATCATCTGCTTCTTGACTCAAGCTCCCTGGCAAATGATTTTGCAAGAAACTGGGAGCACAAATACGATCAATCAAAAAAACTTGAGAGTGAAGCAGGCGCAGATCAGGCAGTTAGAGAGATGCTGCGTTCACTTGGTCAGCGCTTTGACTATTTCCACGACCGCAAATCAATAGAAGAAAAAGCAAGAAGAACTTCGGGGGGTCATGTGGGCATCGGCGTAAGACTGGGCCTTTCTAATAACAACCCTGAGAATCTTATAAATGAAATGAGCCAGTTGCAAATCGAAGATCTTAGCGATAATACGCCGGCGGCAAAAGCGGGGCTTAAAGCAGGTGATTTGATAAAAGAAGTCGACCATCTTCCGGTAAACGGCATGCATATTGAAGATGCGGTGGCTAAAATCCGTGGAGACGCCGGTGTGCCCGTAACGCTTCTGATTGAAAGAATGGATGCCGCTGGAAAAAAATCCGAGTTGCAAGTGAATCTTGTAAGAGAAAAAGTACAACTTCAATCTGTTTGGAAAGAAAGCCTTGAAGGCGGAATCACATATGTGAAGCTGCACGATTTTGACTCGGGGCAGGCCGGGCCTGCTATGGCAAAGGCCTTGAAAGAAGCCGCCTCCGAGTCAAAAGGGCTGATTCTTGATTTGAGAGGAAATCCAGGCGGCAATTTAGAGACCGCACATGATATTGCAGGCATGCTTTTAGAAGACGGACCATTTATAGTTTCACGTGCAAGAAACGACGGATTTATCAGTGAAACAGAACGCGGCTTCAACAAATATCTTGAATACAGCCTCAATCTGAAAGACCCTGGAAGGAGCGGCGCCGGGCAGAGCAGTCAGAAGCGTCCTGAACTTTTGATTCCTCATGATCTACCCATAGTCGTACTTGTAAATGAAGGCTCGGCAAGTTCAGCTGAGATTCTTGCCGGTGCGCTTCAATACAACCGGAGAGCCGAAATTGTAGGTATGCCGACTCTGGGTAAGGGAGTGGCACAAACAATAGTACCTCTGCCTTTTGGACGTAGGCTGCATGTAACAAGCATGGAGTTTGCCCCGGGCAGGCAGCCGAATGACTGGGTGGGCATCATTCCTGATCAGCAGTTGAAAAACGGAACTAACCCGAATTTTGACGAACAACTCGATAAGGCAAAGTCAATTTTGAAAGACGAAATAGCTGAAATAGAGAGGAAGGCGCAGGAAAGACTCGAGCAGAAAAAACTGCATGAGGCCGAATTTGAAGAGTCGGTGAAGCAAAAGAAATTTTAAGAAGGAGCCATTGAGATGGAAAACATAGATTGCAGAAATGACAAAATTGATGTGGATAAAGAAGCCAGAATTCTGAGTGAAGCTGCAGGCAAGTATTTTTATCCGGCTGATGAGCAGGAAAGCGGTTCCGGTTTTGTTGCAATGAACAACGAAATCGCAAAACTTTGCGGAGAAAATTTGAAGCTTGTGGTTGCGGGTGCACAGCGCTTGCATGAAGAAGCTCTGCAAGCTCAGGAGCAGGCTCGCCGTGACATAGTAAAAGCCACGCACGGAACAGACGCGGATCTGGATCGGGCCCGTAAGAACTTAAACAACAAAGACGTCGCACTCAGGCACGCACCAGATTTCGAGATTGTTTATGAGAATGAAGAAGTATCCGGCGTGCTTGTTCATTCTGGCAGAAGAAGATATCTCGTCAAAAAATAAACCCTCCTGCATCTTCCCTTCCCGCATCTTTTTGTAAAGCCGCAGCCCGCATCTTTTCGTAAAGACCACGCAAAGCCATTTTGAAATCTGAACGAGGACCAGAATATGTCATTGGAGCAAAGCCAGAAACCTGAGACGGTCGATCGTTCTGCAGAACTTAAGCCAGGTAAGCTGACAGTTTTGACTGCGGAGAATCAGAGCCTCTATTTTTCGGCTATTTCAGAAAATGCAGGCAAGCACCAGCTGCATTTGCCCGGGCTTGAGCTTGCTTCAATTGAGCAAGCCGGTGAAAGCGACGGGCTCTCTTTGCCCGAGTCCTGGGGCAAGCAGCCCGAAGGCAGCGACAAAAATGTCGTTCGCACAGAAGCTGAAAGCAAGCATGACACAAAAGCCGGCGTGCTTGCTAATTTCAAGAACTTGCTTGAAAAATCCCGGGTCGAAGATCTTGACAAAAAAATGGTGTCAATGGAAAAAAGCCTGGATGCAGCTGAGAAAAGGCTTGAGAAGCTGGGCAACAATGGCTATTTATACGACGCTTCCGGCAATAAACTCAAGCTAAGCGAGCAAATGTCGCGTGTTTATGCTGCTATCAACATGGTCCTTGAAAGCAAAAATACAGGCCCGCTAAGCAGCTATGATCGAGCCAACTGGGCAGCTTCTGCGGCCGCCGAACTTGCTGACCCGCAGAGCTACGCCAGGCAGGGCAGGCATAATACCTGTGTATTGCGCTCGCTTGCAAATCAGCGACTTCAAGCAGGCGACCCGGCAGCGGTTCTGGAAGAGTCGGCTTCTGTGCTTGAAAGAGGCGGTGCATTTAGCGGCAGTGAAAATGGCATTTACGGACGCATCTGGACCGGAGTCAATGCCTGGAGTTTGATAGCGGATCGTGAATCGAGGAGCTTTTTTGATCCTGATATCGACAAAAACAGGCGCAGCTATTTCGGGCAAACAAGCGATGCGTTTACAGGCCAGGTCGCAAGCGATTTGCAAAGCAATCGTGACCGGAAGCTCGGTCTTATTGAGCCCGGATCGAAATATCTTTATGTGACTGCAAATGCAATTGAGCTTGGAGCTTCGACCCATACTGGAGAGGGCACTTTTCTGATTTCAAAAGACGGCAAGAGCAAATATGTTTATAACTTTGTCAAAGTTATTACGCCGCTTGATCAGGCTGAGCTCAACCAGCATATGAGCTCCCAGAAAGGCGCTGTTTTTGTTGATCAGAAGCTCGCATACGGTTTTGTAGACGTAGACAAAAACAAGATGCTGCTTTCAGATAAAAGACCACCGGGCTACGATAATGTTGAGCTGACTGCCTTTAAAGACACTCGCGATTTGAAAGCACGGCTTGAAAGTTTTCAGAAGATGAGCGGCAAGCACGCCCAAACAATCGTGAGGGCTGAGTTTCTGCCTGGTGACGTAAGCGGCCTGCAGGGGCTGCACAGCTTGCTTCTGGGATTCGACGCTAAGAGTGAGAATGTCGAATTAGACAATAACTGGGACAGCTCAAGAGATTTAAGCTCGGTCACTGACGGCCAGATAGATGCGGCTACAAATCCGGACTACTGGGCTCTACATAAAATCAAATACGAAAAGGCAACTGAAGCGGAAAGAACTGCTTTTAACAAAGACAGCCGGAGCCGGAAAAGAGAATCGGTCTGGGGGCAAAAGCCGGAAGGCAGCGACTTAAATGTATTAAGATTATCCGCCGCTGCAAAAGCAAAAGATAATTTCGAGGGTGTGCTGGCTAATTTTGAGACTGCGCTCAAAGATGCCCGCCTTGAAAAATTGGATGAAAAGTTGCAGCTGATGAATAACTTGCTTAAGGACGCTGAAAAGCTCCTGCTTGAAAAAGAAATATCAGGACATTTAAATCCAGCCGGCAAGGGGACTGCAGCCGAGCAGATGGCTCGAGTTTATGCGGCTTTGAATTCAGTGCTTGAAAGCAAGGGTGAGCTCTTTGCTGATAGGCAGGTAACTACGAAAGACAGGGCCAATTTTGCGCTCTCTGCGGTAGCCGAGCTGGCTGATCCCCTGGCTAATGTAAACCAGGGTGATTATTTCAGCTGTGCTTTGCGCTCTTTAGACAAGCAGCGCCTGACCGCAGGGGATCCTGCTTCTGTAATTGAAGAAGCTGCATCGGCATTAGTACGAGGCGGTGCTTTCACAGGGACTGCAGTCGGTATTTATGGCCGCAACTGGACTTCTGTGGAGGCGGTAAATCTAATTCCGGAAGGGGAGTCTCTGGAATTTTACAGCCAGGAAAATAACGGCAAAAACGGCAAGCGCAGCTATTTCGGCCAGGTAAGAGATTCATTAAACGGCTCTGTGGTGGCTGAATTAAGAACAGCAAGGGAAGCAAGGCTTGGCCGGCTTGAGCCTGGAAGCAAGTATGTTTTTAGCGTGGCCGATCCGGCGCTTGTTGTAAATCCGCCCAAAAAACCAGTAGTCGGCCAGGCTCTTTATAGAAAAGACGCAGACGGCAGCCTCAGATTGCTCAGTTTCGGCCGCTCGGATCCTGATACCAGAAGCTGGGATATTGCCGAACTCAACCAGCATATGAGCGGCAAAGCAGGACTATTTGCTCATGGTGCACTTATGAGAAAGCCCCCCGGATATGAAAAGGTCGAAGCCAATGTATTCAACGGGCCCGATGATTTTAAAAAACAGCTTCAAAGCTTTTCAAAAAAATATGGCCAGCCGGCTCAGCTTGCCCTGAATCTTTCGTTCTTACGGGGAGAAGACGGAGTGGGCGCTTTCATGCATGTAATGAACGCCGGAATTGCCCCTGATGGTAGCGTGTATTTCGACAACAACGTTGGAACTCTAAAAGACTATAGCGATGTTAGCGACCATGAAATAGACAGGGCTACTAACCCTTTCCGCTGGCGCCTCTAGTCTGGTATTCGGCTTATAGTATCAGGACGTTGTTAAATCAAGTCTCTAGAGGCAGATTTTTCATTCACATCATCCTAAAGGACTATTTGCTACGCCCCGGGAGTGAAGCTAAATTGCCTGATAAAGTCCCCTGTAGAACAAAAGTTCTCTGGGAGCTCGAAAATACAGTGTTTACAGGCAATTCTCAGTTAAGAATCAGTCATTATCAATCAGCCTTGAGTTCGATGTCTGCCTGAGCTTGATGTGTGAATATGAATATTATGAATATTGACAAAAGACGAGCTTTAATATTGATCGGCAGGTTGGCAGCAAATTCAGGCTACGAACATGAAGCCAGCCAGATTTTGCGTCATGCCCTGAAAGACGATCAGGCAGCCGCGGCAAGAGACAATGCTGCCGGGGCGGCGGCTCAGGAAAATTGTGCCGAATCCGAAGCTGAAGGCAGGAACTCTGGATTTCATTCAGCTGGGGATCTTAAAGCCGGCTGATCAGGCACATTTGCAAAGCCTGCCGTCTTCCATTTTTATTACCCGATCTGCAAAGTCGAGTATTCTCGGGTCGTGAGTTACAAGCACAATTGCGCAGTTTCTTTCTTTGGCAAGCGAGTACATCGAATTCAGCACTTCCAGGCCTGATTTGCTGTCCAGGGAAGCAGTCGGCTCGTCTGCCAGTAGAAGCTGAGGGTTTCTTACCAGGGCTCTGGCTATGGCAACTCTCTGTTTTTGACCTCCTGAAAGATTCTCAGGATATTCGTTAACTTTATGACCCAGCCCCAGTTCATTGAGCATAGTTTCAGCCAGATGATTCAGCTGCCTTGAGCTGAGTGTTCTGTCAAGCTCAAGCGCCATCCTGACATTTTGTTTTGCTGTCAGGAAACTGAGCAGGTTGTGCGCCTGAAAAATAAACCCGATCTTTCGCCTCAGTATTACGCGTTTATCTTCTGAGGCATTTAGAAGCTCTTGGCCAAGAACAAGGAGGCTGCCATGATTTAACTGTCTCAAAGCCCCTAGCAGTGTCAAGAGTGTGCTTTTGCCCGAGCCGGACTGGCCGGTTATTATCACGATTTCACCGGCCTTGATTTGCAGGTTTAGATCTTGAAGCACTTTCTTCTTGCTGCCAGCTTCCATAAAGCTGAAGTTCAAACTTTCTGCAGAAACTATAAAGTCGTTCATCTTATTAACAAGCTCCTTTAAAATACATCTGCCGGGTCGGCTTCTTTAAGCTTTTTCATTGATACAAGCGCCGACAAGACTGATATGAGAATTGAAAGAAAAAAAACAAGGACTGCGCGATCGACTGTCATATGAATCGGCAGAATAGTTGCAAGCGCGGATATTTTGTATATGAAAAGCGAGAGGAAAAAGCTGGGAATATAACCGAAAACCGAGAGAATAAGTGCTTCTTTTATTAGCATAAAAGCCAGGTATCTGTTCGTATAGCCGATTGCTTTAAGCGTGGCATACTCGGCCATATGATTGCTGATATCCGAATACATAACCTGGTATACAAGCACAAGACCAACCAGAAATCCCACTACGACTCCGAGCCCGAACACATAGCCGATGCCGGTGCTTTGCGCCCAGTAATGGCGCTCACGCTTGCTGAATTCTTCTTTGCTCAAAATTATCACTGAGGGAGATGCGTTTTGCATCAGTTCATCCTTGACTTCATTTATGGAGGCGCCGTCTTTGAGCAAGATCAGGCCCAGTTCCAGCTGCTCTTTTTTGTGCTCGGGAAAAAAACGCAGGAAGCTGCTGTCGCTGCAAAGCAAATTACCGTCAGAGCTGAATGATGCCCCGAGTTTGAAGCTTCCCGTTATCACTATGCTTTTTTTATTGAGTTCGCTTCTGATCTTACCCTCTTCATTCAAGATTTTGCTAATGTCGCCAAACTCGGGTCTTGAACCGCTGTCAAAAATCACCCGGTTCAGCAGTCTCAGATCTTCCGGCTCTTCCGGAAGCACCGTTGTGTCAAAGGGCATTTGACCCGGTATTGCCCCATATACAATCAATTCTCTTTCCTGTTTGCTTTCCGGATTCTTGAATTTGGCCCGTGCTATGTATAAAGGAGCCACTTGCTTTACCTGCTTGTTTGAAAGACAGCGGTATAGATTGACCCTGGCGAAACCCTGGGGTGAATTAATTGTTTGCAAATGAGGGCTGAGCATTACAAGGTCAGCTTTGAGTGCACGATGTGCAGCGGTGCTGCTCTCATAAAGTGAGTCTTTAATTCCCATTTGCACAAATATAAGCATGCATGAAAATGCAATGCCGGCAATTGCCACCATGAACCTGATCTTTTCATGAGTCAGTTGCAACCAGGCAAGCTCTGTGGCATTCTGCATTGATCCTCCTCATTAGACCGCTATCTAAACCGCGATCCTTACAGTGACCTGCAAATTGCTCAATTTTTCAAGTTGCCTGCTTGAATCGGGAGCCATTAGAATCTTCACTTCGATAACCCGATCGTCGAAGTCGCTTCCTGGCTCACTTGAATAAATGTTTTGCTTACTTACTTTGGAGCCGATTTCAAAAACTGATCCGACAAGTTCTTGAGTTAGCGCTTGCGAGTAGACTGCCGCTTTCTGCCCTTTTTTCAGCAACTTGAGATCAGACTCGAATACTTCTGCAACACAATACATTTGACCGGTCTGAGCTATTTCGGCAATTCCGTTAGTTCCCGCCGACTCTCCCGGATGAGCATATACTTTAAGAATTCTGCCGCTTACCGGTGCGTTTATACTTGCAAAGTCCAGGTCTGTTTTAATAAGTCTTTCTGCGGCTTTTGCTTTTTCCAGTTCTGCCCTGGCACAGGCAATATCTTCTGCCCTTACTTCTGCAATTCTTGATAGCGTAGATTTTGCTTCCTCAATCGCACTTTTGTAAGTAGCTTCAATTCGTTGCTTTTCATCACTGGCTTCTTGCAGCAATGCAAGTGCAGTTTCAAGCCTGGTTCTTTTCAGATCTGCTTCCGACTCGCTGACAGCACCTTCGGCATAGAGCTTTGCATAGCGTTTTTGCTCGTTTTGCGCAAGCGTGGCTTCCGACTTCAATCTATTTATTCTGGCTTCCTGAGTTTTGAGCTTACCTTCAGCATCCGCTTCAACCTTGCTGATACTTGCTTTCTTCGCCAGAATTTCACTTTTAGATGCGCCGGCCAGCACGCGTTCGAGTTTGCAGCTGCAAAGCTCAGTTTCTTTCTGCGCCTGTATAAAGCTTGCATTCAGGCGCATAAAATTGTCCATGCGTGCAATAATCTGACCTCTGTTCACATACTGCCCGTTTTTGACATATACGGATTCCACCCGCTCACCGGCAGCAAATGCCGGCGGATTGATGCGAATAATCTCTCCATGCGGCTCGATCCTGCCAAGTGCGCTTATATACTGCCGGGTCTTGCTTTCAGCTGCGCCCCCGCTTATACTGCCCGCCTTGTAAGTCTTAGCTCCAGTTGACAAAAACTGCTGCGCTAAATCCTCCGGCTTGAAAGCTTTGAAAGAGGCTTTGCTCATTGATATGAATGCGCTCAGTAATACAAGCATCAAAGCGATGATCAAAAGCCTTGTTTCTGTTCTTTTGTCCAGATGTATATTTGAGTTTAGTTTGCTAGTTTGCAATGACATGGTTTTAGCCTGCTTCTAAATGTAGTTGCAGCATTCTTCCAAGTAACTTTGCCTGCCGCTTGAAAGACACAAGTTCACCTTCAAAAATACGACCCATTAAAATTCCGGCAAGAACGTTCATAAGCATGGTGATAATTTCCCGGTCGTCGGTGCCGATAAAAGTTGAAAGTGTTTCTCTCATCTTATCGTTCGAACTTTTTACTACCGGATTTTTGAACATTTCTTCCTTAGACTCCTGCTGCCTGTAATAATCGAGGCTGATGAAGAATTGCTTTCTGAAGTAATCTTCGTTTGCTTTTGCGAATTCAAAGAGAAGCTCAATACGCTTTGATATGTTTTTTGCCAGGTCCTGACCGGCGTTGCCTGTTACTTTGATAAAGTTCTTGCGGTCTTGCTCTGTTCGTAATGCGAAAAGGTCATCGAAGATTTCCTGCTTGCCTTTCCAGTAGTGATAGAGGGTGCCGGTGGATACACCCAGTTCCTTTGCCAGTTCCCTCATGCTTATATGACCATAGCCCTTATCGGCGAAGAGGTCGAAGCACTTTGCCAGAAGTACTTTTCTGTATTGGTCATGGTCAATTATCTTGGGCATTTTTTTTCTGCTTCCTGAGCACTATGGTTTATTTATAACGAACGCTCGTTATAAATAATTATAGCTCCTGCAGCCCCCTTTTTGTCAATAGCCTGGCCTGTTACCTCTAATAAGTCGGCTCCGGATAGGGAATTCCCAATAATCACCTTTCAATCTAAGCCCGTCCGGCCGGCCCTTGAGTAAGTTGAAACCTTGACCGGGTGGATTCGAAAAATCCAGCGACCTTAGTGGATGAGATCCCGGCGAAGATCCCGCTCAAATCTTTTAGCCCAGATGGCGGATGAAGAATAAATCTGGCGCTAATAAGATAAGCCTGTGTTTTGCTGGACTGCCCGCTTAACTGTCTTGAAATTCTGGAGGAGCAATGAGTATATTTATTGGGCGTTTCGAATTTGATGGTCCCTACCCCAGAGTCGATGATCTTGAGAATAAAGCCGGTGTGTTTGCAATTCTATATCGATTGCAAACAGACGACTATGAGCTGCTTGAGTTGAATCAAGCAAGCAATATCAAAGAATCACTGCGATGTTTCTCGGATACCGAGTCTATTGGTCCTGTTTTCCTGGCTGTCTATTACAGCCGCTCAAAAGAAGAACGCAGCGAGATTATTGATGAAATCTGGAAAGAATTCAATGTCGTGACCGATACCGCTGCGCTTGATGAGATGTCGCAAGCGGAATCTAGAACAGTTTTCATGCCTGCAGGCAAATAATGAAGATGAAAATAAATAGCAAGTGAGACTGCAATTAGTCAGAAGAACTTTCCTTCTCCTCCTCGTCGAATACTTCATTTTCAAAAATAATAGATTCTTCTTTCGTGTTTGCACACTTTGGGCAGCGCGGCATAGTTTGAGCTGCAGCGGCTATGAATGAGTGTTCACAAAGAAGACATTTACAAACGATGATTTCCTTATTTCGCATGAGTTTGCTCATTGTCTAGCCTCCGCTCAGGAAGAACTCTTGCTTAAAATTATAAGCAATTTTTCTTTACTCCTGTAAGTGGATAACAAAAGCATAAAAGCATGCCAGAATCGGAGTAATGGATTTAAATCATATCTGTTGCCTGTAGCCTGGAGGTATCGCCATGCAAGCGCAAGATCAAGAATGCGTCTGGGAGACGATGATTGACGAGGGGTATTCGGCATATTTGCAGGGGCATCTTTATGAGGCAGAAATGTTTTATACTGCAGCACTTGCCCTGGCTTATGAGTCGAAAGTCATCATAGATATGAGTGTGGGAAAGATTTTTTTCTTGCTCGGTGAACTTTATCTGGAACAGGAGCAATACATAAAAGCGGAGGATTATTATCGCTCTGCTTTGACTCTCTATGAGCAATTGCCGGAGACCAGCATGCTTGAATGCTGCATCACCTTGAAGAGAATGAGTGAATCTTTGCGTGCTCAGGGCAAATCGCATGAAGCTGCAGAGCTCGGTCGTATGTCGGAAAATTTGCTCAGGCCGCTTCGTAAATCGCTTGACCGTTTGTATCAGCGACCTAATTTTACTTTGCGCTTCTGGTGAGCCTTAAAAATAGTTGCAACCCGAATAACAAAGTAGACGCTTTTCGAGCTTTGAAGAGCATAGGCTTACTATTGTGACGAATGTGAACTGCGTCGATCTTGGTGCCATTTGTATTCGGGACTTTTGAATAGTTAACGAATGCAAAATCAGAATTTGCTCTAACCAACAACATTGTTTGTTGTATACTAGGAGTGTCGTTGCTTGAAAAACACTCGAATCAATTGCAGCGGCGGGCATCTTTATCTTATCAGCAATTTGAAGATACACAGGTGTTGTGTTTTGACGCCTCGTTCGTGTGGATCTGGAAACACTAGGAAGCATCCGGCAGCTGAGTCAGGGGCTTGGACGAGGGAATTATACGAATGTCTGATGCTGAGCTGAGGATCAAGATCCTCATTGTTGATGATCACAAACTCACAAGAATAGGGCTTGAAACTACCTTTAAGAACAGCCCGGATATTATTGTTGCCGGGCAGGCTGCAAACGGTGCCGAAGCCATTGATGCCGCCAGGCAACTCATGCCTGATGTGATTCTTCTTGATCTTGCAATGCCGGTGCTTGACGGCATTGAAGCTGCAAAGCTGATCAGGCAGGATATGCCGGAAATACACATTATTATGCTCAGCTCGCACGACAGCGAGAAGGAAATATTTGCATCACTTGCCGCAGGGGTCTCCGGGTATTGTTTAAAAGATGTTGAACCGGAGCGTCTCTGCGCAGCGGTTCGTGCTGTTAAATCAGGTGATCTCTGGCTCGATGCCAGTATTGCACACAAAGTCCTAACACAATGCAAAGGCCCTCTCGAAAATGAAATCGCTCAAAAGTGTGAGGGGAGTCATGCGAAATCTGCTCCCGACTCTTGCGAAGAACTCAAACTTTATGAACCGCTTTCACCAAGAGAAAAGCAGGTGCTCGAACTGATAGTCGAAGGTCTGAATAACCAGCAGATTGCCGAGAAGCTTCTGGTTTCAAGGGCTACTGCAAAAACTCATGTAAGGAATATTTTGAACAAGCTCTCTGTTAACGATAGAACCAAGGCTGCGGTGCTGGCACTCAAGCATGGTCTGGTGCATTGATCATGGAAACACTTGTGAAATGCTGTTACTGTAAACGCCGTTTCCTCTTTTGTGCTGAGGACCAGGAAGTATTTGTCTTAAAAGACCCGGCCCTTTCAGTCGGGAATTGCGAGCATTGCCGGGTAATCCAGAGGCAGAGCAAACCGGCGCGAGACAACAGTATGCTTGTGAAATGCCGGAACTGCAGTCTGGAATTGCGGGTTCCATACAAGTTTGATGGGGAACTGCCGGTATTTTGCAGTAACTGCCTGGCAAAGGGCTTTAGAGACAGCTGCGATTAATTTTGAGCAAACTCTGTACGAGTCTGAGCACATTTATAATAGATTGCAGGTTTCAGGCGCAGAGCTCCGGATTTTGTTGCCTGGGCTCACTATGCCTGTTTTCGTTTATAATAGAATTGTGATTGATGTTTATGGAGTGTTGAGTAATAGGCTCTCAATCCGTTATTTTTAAAGCAATTCACTCTTTTAATTGGCTCAAATATCCGACGTAATTGCGTTACGCCGGGAAGGATGTTGCGCTGTGTATGGCAAGCTCGAGCGTGGGTTAACTGAAAGAATCTTCGATTCAGAAGGTGCATTCGAGCTTGTATTTGAAACTCTGCCACTTGCCGTACTTATGCTTGATCGCAACTATATGATTGTCCGGGCCAGTAATCATGCAGTCGGATCTTTTGGCTACAGCAGTGTTGAGCTCCTTGAGTCTTCTGTCGATAAGCTGGTCCCGGGACTGGTTTGCCGCCTGCAAGCAGGCAGGCGCTATGCAAGAGCGAATCTCAGCCTATTGAGAGAGGAGCCGGATTATCTTGTAAAATGCAAGGATGGCTCTGAGCGTGATGTCGAGCTGGAGGTTGTGGAATCAGCCTCGGCTGAGCCTGAGTATTATCTGGTTTATCTTAAAGAAAGAAGCCGGCGTGAGCAGTGCTTGAAAGAGCTCATGCAACAGAAAGAAGATTATGTGGCTATGCTTACTCATGATCTGAAAGCTCCGATTCTGGCTGCAAACCGAGCTTTAAAATTCTTGCTTGATAAAGAATTCGGAGAACTTTCCAAGGCGCAAACTGACCTTATAACAAACATTCTTGAAAGCAACAATGACATGTACGAAATGCTTCGTACACTTTTAGAAGTTTACAAACATGATGGCGGCAAGAAAAAACTCTTATTGCAAAGTCATGATCTCTGTATTCTGCTTGAATCTGTCGCAACGCAGTTTAAGCCGCTTGCAGAAGCAAAATCCATCGTTATCTTGCTTGGACTGCCTGCAAAGGAAGTTTTAGTTGATTATGATCAGGATGAAACCAGAAGAGTGCTGCAAAACTTACTCGATAATGCCCTGAAATTCACTGACTCAGGTGGAACTGTGAAAATCAGGGTCGATGACAATCAAAGTCATGTACTTGTAGCAGTTGAGGACAGCGGCAGTGGTATTTCAGAGCACTGCCAGAAGCAACTCTTTCAGAGGTTCTGGCAGGCTCCTGCAAATTCAAGAATATATGCTGGAACAGGTCTGGGTCTTTATCTGTGCCGCAAAATTATTGAGCTTCATGGCGGCAAAATCTGGTGTGAAAGCGAGCTGAATAAAGGCAGCGTCTTTTACTTTACACTGCCGCGCTGATTCTTGCATAAAGTCGGCATTGTAGCTTTTATTCAGCCGTGCTTCCGGCTTTCACTGTTGCTTCGAAATCTAGAATCCATAGAATCATCCCCGCGGGTGTTTTTTTATCAGTGCGGCTGAGGCTATCATTAATGCAACCAGCCCAATCTATTTGTTAGTTCGATAGTTCGTTAGTCAATTTCGTTTTTATTCTTTCCTATTTAAGAGCAGGCCAAATCATGAACATCGTATCTTACCGTGGTCCGAATTCAGCTGGCGGAGTTGCTGCTGCCCTGCGCACTCTAATGAGCCCGGAGAATAAAGCCGACATCTGGTATTTTTTGAACAATACCGATATAGAATTTCTTGAAAGCGGCAAGGCAAAAGCGACAAAAATCGCAAGCCTTGATCAAGCGCTGCTTGCCGGACATTATCGTTTTGCAAATGAATTCTTGTGGCCGGTTTTCCATGGACTTTCATCATATGCCCGGCTCAACCAGGCTGATATGGAACGCTATGATCTTTTTAATAGATGCCTGGCTCTCGATATTGCAAGCGGAGCTGATAACAGATTCAACCCATACTTTATCCACGATTATCAGCTGGCGCTTTTGCCTCTTTATTTGGCTTCGTTCAGTGATGCCTTCAAGTGCTTTTTCTGGCATATTCCCTGGCCGGAATTAGTTCCTCCCTTTGCGCTGCCAAAATTGATTGAAATAGCCGCAAGCTTGCTTAAGACAGATAAACTGGGCTTTCATACCGGGCAATACAGAACGAATTTCATGCGTTTTGTAGAGGAGCATCTGGAATCCGTATTTGTAGATTTTGAGACTCATATTATTCATGATAAAAAGAGCAATTCAACAAGCGAAATTCTTGCTACGCCGCTTGGAATAGATAATGAGTTCTGGTCCCGAACAATGGCTGAAAGCATACTGCTTGCATCATTGCCTGATGGCTTCGGCAAGCTGTCCCCCTATGTGCTTTCGGTAGACCGGGCTGATTACACTAAGGGTATTCGGGAGCGATTAATCGCAATTGAATGCTTTTTCAAGTTCTTCCCTGAATATAAAGGCAAGCTGCGCTTTGTTCAGATCTGCGCGCCAAGTCGAAAAGGACTCAGTGCCTTTGATAACTACTGGAGCGAGTGCCGCAGAATTGCCAGCTCAATCAATCAGGCCTTTGGTGAAAAAGGCTGGATTCCGATTGTCTGGCTTGAAGATCCTGTAGACATAGAAGTTCTGGCGCTGTTTTATAACAATGCTGCGGCTTTGCTGATCTCATCAATTAAGGATGGTCTGAATCTGACTGCAAAAGAATTTATTGCCTGTCAGACGGTTAACCCGGGAGTGCTGATACTTTCCAAATTCGCAGGCGTAGCAGACGAACTGGGCGACGATGCAATTCTTATCGATCCGCATTCAATCGAACAGATAGTTCTTGCAGTCAAACAGGCGCTCAGTCTGAGTGAAAGCAAAAGGAAGGAAATGTTGATGCATGCAAGCAACTCTAACAAGCAGAATTCGCTGGCTCACTGGTACCAGAATTATACTCTTGACCGCCCATCAGTTTTAAGCGGGCTTGCCTGAAGATTTCAATTGAGCTAGGATTAAAGCTGTGTCGGCTGGCGCCGGGGGAGCTTTGGCTGCAGGCAAAAGAATAGATGCTTTAATGATTGGAGCCGGACAACGCGGCTTCTTCGTATACGGGCAGTATGCGATTGAGCACCCGCAGCGCCTGCGCTTTATTGCTCTTGTCGAGCCTGACCGATACAGGCGGGAACGCTTTGCTTCGCTTCATAAGATCGCGCCTGAGAGATCTTTTGAAAGTGTCGAAGAGGCTCTTGACTCAAAGCTGCCTGTGGAAGCAGCATTTATTGCAAGCATGGACAGGGAGCATCTTCAAGCGGCACTTGCTGTTATGAATGCCGGTATTCATTTATTGCTTGAAAAACCAATGGCGCCAAATGCTGAAGATTGCCTGCGCATAGTTGAAGCTGCGTCGAAGTCAAAGCAAATCTTTTATATCGCCCATGTACTTAGATATACGAGTTTCTTCAGCAAAGTCAAAGAAATCATTGATTCAGGAAGGCTTGGAGAAATTGTAAGTCTGGAGCATTTTGAAAATCTTGCTTACTGGCATATGGCTCATAGCTTTGTGCGTGGCAACTGGTCGCAGGAAGCCGCTTCCGGACCTATGATTTTGAGCAAGTGCTGCCACGATCTCGATTTAATAGTCTGGATGATGAGCGCCACAGAGCCTGAGATTGTAAGTTCGCTTGGCAGTCTCACTCATTTCAGACCGGAGAAGGCTCCGGCAAATGTTCCTGAGCGCTGTACCGATGGCTGCCCGGTTGAGGACAGCTGCCCTTATTCGGCCCCTGCTTTTTATCTTGACGAAAAAAGAGACCCGTATTTTATTGCTGCCATTACAAAAGACCCGAGCCGTGAGGCTGTAATCCGGGCGCTTAAAGAAGGCCCTTACGGCAAATGTGTTTATAAGGCCGGAAACGATGTAGTTGATCACCAGACTGTATCAATAGAATTTAAAAGCGGCGCCCTGGCTACGCTTATAATGCACGGATTTGCTGATAAAGAAGGCAGAAGCCTGCGGATCGACGGCAGCCGCGCAAGCCTGCGTGCGGTTTTTCCCTTGAACGGTTCAATGGAAATTGAGCTTGATGATCACAAAAGCGGAAAGCGTGAAATCTTTGAGATACAAGAAGCCGGATCGGGCGGTCATCGCGGAGGTGACGGCGGGCTCATTTCAGCTTTTCTTGATGCAATTGCACGGGGACGCCTGCAGAGCCAGGACGATCTTTCTTCGCCTCAAATTGCACTTAAGAGTCACCTGCTTGCTTTTGCTGCTGAAGAATCAAGAAAGGAAGGCAAGAAAGTTCATCTTTCCGAATTTGTAGAAAGGCACCATGTTTATTAAGGATGATCTAAATCAAAAGGAGCAATTGGAGCTGCTTTTTCAAGCTCTCGAGTCTGCACGCAACGGCGTTGTTATTACAGACCCGGCAAAAGAAGACAATCCAATCATTTATACAAATCCTGCTTTCAGTGAGATTACCGGTTATTGCGCCGATGAAATCCTGGGGAAAAACTGCCGTTTTTTGCAGGGAAACGACCGCCAGCAAGAGGGGCTTAAAGAGCTAAGAGTTGCAATTGAAGAAAAACGACCATACACAGCAGTTCTGCGTAATTACAAAAAAGACGGCAGGCTCTTTTATAATGAGCTTACTGTATCGCCTGTGCACGATTCTTCAGGCAAGCTCTTGGCCTTTGTCGGTATCCAGAATGACATCAGTGCAAGAGTAGAAGCTGAAAACAGAATCTCAGATTTTTATTCGATTGTTTCGCATGAACTGGCAACGCCGATTGCCAAAATCAAAAGTTCACTTTCGGTAATAGCAGACGGTGAGGCCGGTGCTGTCAATGATTCCGTTTCAAGATTCGTGCAAATTTCCATAAATGCAGCTGACAATCTCTGGCGCTTGATTGGCAATATACTCGATTTTAAAAAACTGGAATCAGGCAAATTTCGGCTGCTGCCCCGGAGGCTTCCTCTCTACCAGCTTCTTGAAAGTGCGGTAATGGAGTTTAAGCCTATAGCAGATAGTGCCGGCTTGCAGCTTTCTTTTGAGTCGCAAGCAGAGCTTTTTGTAAATGCCGATAGCCAGAGAATTGTGCAGGTCATTGATAATTTGTTGAGCAACGCCGTGAAATTTTCCGCATCTGGAGGCAGGATCAAAGTAGTGCTTTTAAAATCAGGCAATAAAAGAGCAAGGGTTGAGGTCACAGATCAGGGACCGGGAATTGCCGAGCCAGATTTTGATAAAGTTTTCGAGAAGTTTTTGCAGCTTGAATCCCCTGATGAACGATATCGTGGCGGCGCCGGTCTCGGGCTTGCGGTTTGCAAAGCTATCATAGAAGCTCACGGCGGCAGTATCGGTCTTGAAAGCGCGATTGGAAAAGGAAGTACCTTCTGGTTTGAACTCGATATGCTTGATTGACAAGTAAAGCCTCCGATCTGGCAAGCTTGAAGATCCGGGCAGAAATTCAGGAGTCTGGCTGCAAAGAAGCACGTTCACGTTCAGTTCAAGCAAAGAGTTTAATCTCGAAATATAGCTTTTGTGCTCTGTCTGTGAATCGCCTCTGTCTGTGAATCGCCTCTGTCTGTGAATCGCCTCTGTCTGTGAATCGCCTCT
>CAZTQO010000023.1:95086-102181 GCA_964615655.1 uncultured Candidatus Obscuribacterales bacterium
GTCTGTGAATCGACTCTATTTGAATCGCTTTTCGCTCGGGTAAAATAATGTTGAACGAAGGAAATAATTCATTATCTGAAATGGCCAAAGTACTGCTTGTAGAAGATGACGCTGAAATGTCTGAAATCATCAGGCATACACTTGCCAGCCGCGGCTTTGTCGTTCAGGCTGCAAGCAACGGCAGAGAGGCTCTCGATCTCTTGAGAGTGAACAAATACGATGTCATTGTCCTTGACTGGATGCTGCCAGGTTTGAGCGGCGTGGACGTGGCTTCCAGCCTCCGCAAGGCTGGAAACAGTACGCCTATACTGATGCTGACTGCTAAGAATACTGACGAAGACACAGAAACCGGGCTCGATGCCGGTGCCGATGATTATTTATGCAAACCTTTCGAGAACAGGATTCTGGCGGCCAGGCTGCGTGCGCTTTTGCGCCGCCCGCCTCTTTGCATGGAACCAGTCATGAAAGTAGCTGACATTAGCTATGACCCGCTCACCAATAGCGCGCAAAAAAACGGAAAAGAATTGCAGCTGAGACCGATGGTGGCAAAGTTATTCGAGTTCTTTTTGAGACATCAGGGACAGTATTTCAGTGCAGAAGCTCTATTAGAGCGTGTATGGCATGATGAGTCGCTTGTAACTCTTGACACTGTGCGTGCTCATATTAAGCTTTTGCGAAAAGCAATAGACACGCCTGGAGAAGCATCCTTAATAGTGACTGAACGCAACCGCGGCTATAAATTGCGTCAGGAAAAAGCAGGAGATAAGTAGTGACCGATTCAATTGCGATCATCTAGTTCAGGCAGGACCTGCGCCTCTGTGATAATCCGGCATTATTAAGCGCAATCACGCAGGCTAAGTATGTTATTCCGGTTTATGTCTGGGAGCAGAAAGCCGAAGCCGCCTGGGCACCGGGTTCGGCCTCCCGGTGGTGGCTTTATAAGTCGCTATTGAGTCTTGACCAGAATTTGAGAGATCGTGGCGCCAGGCTCATTTTTCGGCAAGGTGATACCAATGCGGAGCTTCTGGACTTGATTGAGAAAAACGGAGCTTCGTCAATATATTACAGCCGGCGTTATGATCCCCAGGGTATCAAACAGGAGAGTTCGCTTGAAAAAGCGCTTGAAGGGAAAAACATTCAAATTAGGGCATTCAATTCGAATCTACTTCATGAACCCAGCCGGATGTTGAACGGCAAGGGGCAGCCATACAAAGTATTCACTGCTTTCTGGAAACATTTTTGTGCTTGCATTGACCCGGCTCCGCCTGCCGAAAGTCCGGACAGGGTCTATTTACCCAACTTTGAGCTTGTGGCTGCTTCAGGTCTTGACCATAAGTTTCTGAATCAAAATGAAGAGCTTGATTATTCTCAGTATTTTGAACCCGGTGAGCAATCCGCGCAAAAACGCCTTTCAGAATTTTGCAAAGGTTCTTTATTTACTTATGCAGAGTCAAGAGATCGTCCATATGAAGACGGCGTCTCGATGCTTTCGGCCCACCTGCATTTTGGCGAAATAAGTCCAAGGCAGATCTGGTATGCAGTAAAAGAGGCTGCTAGAAAAGAATCAGAAACTAAGAGCAGCGCTATTTATCTAAAGGAAATAGGATGGCGCGAGTTTGCTCATAACCTGCTTTTCCATTTTCCAGACACAGTTGACAAGCCCTTATATAAGCGATTCGAGTTATTTCCCTGGTCGGACAATAAAGAGTTACTTGCGATATGGCAGCAAGGACGAACTGGCTACCCGATTGTGGATGCCGGTATGAAACAATTGAATGAGAGCGGCTGGATGCACAATCGGGTTCGTATGATTGTGGCCTCTTTCCTTACAAAAGACCTGCGGATTTCGTGGACACATGGTGCCCGCTACTTTTATGAAAAATTGCTTGATGCCGATCTTGCAAACAACAGCCTGGGCTGGCAGTGGGCAGCCGGCTGCGGAGCTGATGCTGCTCCATATTTCAGAATATTCAATCCGGTAATGCAGGCAGAGAAGTTTGATCCTGATGGTGAGTATGTAAAACACTGGCTGCCGGAGCTCAAAGAACTGGCAACTCGCTGGATTCACAAACCATGGCAGGCTCCGGCCGAAATTCTGGACAAGGCCGGAATGGCAAAGAACTCCCCTTATCGCAAACCAGTAGTTGATCATGCGCTTGCCCGCAGGCTGGCTCTTGAAGCCTTCGCTCAAATGAAAAAGCAGAGCGTTGAATCAGTTGTTTAATCAGTTGTTTCATCAGTTGTTGAATCAGTTGTTTCATCAGTGTCTGTTTTGCGTTTAATTAGCGCTTGCTTCGCCATTGCTTTCGTCGCTAAATTCAGGATCGCTGTCGCTGTCGCTATCGCTGTCGCCTGCTTCGTCGTGGCTATCGCCGTTCGATTTTCTGAGCTTGAAAAAGAGGCTTTCACCGGCGGCAAGCTCGAATATGTCATGTTTGAAACCTATTTTTATTGATTTGGCACTGCTGTGTTTTGCTGTGACTCTAGCAGTATGCTGGGTAATATCTACTGCTAGTGATTGATTCCGGTAGTGGATGATAAAAGACAGATGAGTAAGAGGATGTGGCAGCTGCGGATTAAAAATCAAGACATCCTTTCTGCTTTCAAGACCGGTGTAACAACGCTGAATTATGTCGATGGTGCCGGCCATGGCACCCAGATGCACTCCTTCGGCAGTGCTCCCGCCTTGTATGTCAAAGAGGTCGCTTGCAAGCGCTTCCAGAAATACATCCCAGGAGTGTGGCAGGCTTACTACCTCGCCATTGCCGTTCTTGCAATTTCTGGACGGACTGAGGCTCGAAAGCAGCTTCCATGATTTCTTGCGGTTCAATCTTGAAAGAACCCAGGCATGTGCAACGCGGCTCAACGTCGAGTTATTTGCGGTTCTCGGCATATAATATTCGATGTTTGCTTTGATATTGGCGCTATCGAATTTGTAATTGAGTCGCTCGAATATTTCATACAGCTCTTCTGCAGAAAATAGATAGAAAAGCATCAGCACATCTGCTTGTTTTGAAATCTTGTACTGATTGAGCTTACCCCCCTGCTCTTCGAGAATCTTATCTAGGTATTCGTAGTCGATTCCGTCGTTGTCGTAGCATGGAAACTCTTCCAGCTTCTCGTATCCTTCAAACTGGCTGATAATACCGTTTTCCATAAAAGGAACGAAAATCTTGCGGCTTATTTCGTTCCAGAGCTTGATTTCTTTTTTGCTGAGGTTAAGCCGCTCCCTGATTTCCTGCCGTAAATCCGAAGGTAGAATTGAAATAAGATCCAGCGCTCTTGCAAGAACCCATGATGCCATCACGTTTGTATAAGCATTGTTGTTGATGCCGTCTTCGCTCGAGCCCGGATAAGCAGAATGATATTCATCCGGACCTACAGTTCTATGAATTTCATATCGATCTTTCATATGGCAGTATTTGGCATAGCTTGCAAAAAAGCGGGCGATGTCAAAAAAGATCTCGGCCCCGTATGAGTGCATAAATGCTAGGTCTTCGGTAACCTGGTAATACTGCCAGAGATTGAATGCGATTGCAGCATTTACATGCAATTGCATTTGAGTGTGTTCTGGTCTCCAGATCTTTTTATTCTCATCCCAGAAATGGATCGGGGTTTCTTCATTGCCGCTGCTTGCGCTTTGCCAGGGGAAACGTGCCCCGCGGGCACCATCGGCCCGGGCCAGCTTTCTTGCTTCTGCAAGGCGCCTGTAGCGATATTTAAGCAGTGATTGTGTGATCTGAGGCATTCGGAAGTTCAGGAAGGGAAAAATGAATAGATCATCCCAGAATACGTGCCCCTGATAGCCTTCTCCGGTCAAACCTCTGGCTGGTATTCCGGCATCGATGTCGCTTGAGTGAGGCGAGGCTGATTGCAGCGCGTGAAAACAGTGCAGGTGAAGGACCAGCGAAGGTCTGATCCTGTTATTCTGTTCTCTTGTGTCGAGTGCAAGGTCGAACTGCCTCCATAGGTGCTTCCATGCTTCGATCTGGTCATCTAGGAGCATCGAATATGGCCGGCGTTTTTTGCTGCTTCAAATGCTGCAAGTCCCGGCTCTGAGATAGCATTGTCTCTGGAAGTATAAAGCGCGACAATCTTTTCTACTTTCAGCCTGTCGCCTTTTCTAAGATCAAGGCATAAGTCCTGGGCAATGTATTCGGGCTCCAGAATTTCACTGCGCTCGGCTTCGACTTCCTGTTCATTAAGATACAAACGGCATTTTACTGCTTCTGCTATGCCTATTCGTGACTGCCTTGTTCGCATTTGCAAATACAGGACATTGTTTTCTATCTTTGATTCGAGACTCTCCAGATGTTTCAGGTCTAAATGATGGAATCGCTTATTGCCCCGGTTCTTGATGCGCCCGTCAATGGCCCAGCGCAAACAGATTCTTCCGGACCAGTTAAGAGCAGTGACCTCAGTTTTCATGCATGCAAGATGGAAGTGACGCATATGCGCAAATCGTTGCTCGGTGAGCTGGCACTCTCGACCTTGATCATCTGCAAAAACAATTTCTCTGTTGAGCAAACCTCTTCTTAAATCAAGAGATTGTTTGTAATTCAAGATCTTGCAGTTATCCAGGCTGAACCAGTCGCCATCTTCAATTTTGAAGGTTAGCGGCAGCCAGTTAGGGGCATTCACGATTTCTTCGTGCTCGAATTCCTTTCCTTTGCTTTTGAATTTAAGCCGGTTATAAACTCCGGCAAAGTATGTTCCCGGGTAATGATTCGAGTCGGCTTGCGATTCTGCCGCCGCAGCTCTTGTGGCAAAATAGCCGTTTCCTATCGCGCAGAGAGCCTCCCGGCGTCCTTCGATTTCAGGGTCATACGTGTCATAGCTGAGTACCCAGTTACTTTCGCTTACATCCAGCTCTGCAAGGGCCATCCCCGGGATACGTGCGCAGGTCTCATCTCCGAGTCGTACATCTGCAAGATCTGCCACCGCCACATCAGCACCGTTTTTAATCAGCTCCCTGAACTTGCCTTCTCTTGCTACTCCTATCACCATGCCGAATTTGCCTTTGCGCCCGGCCGCCACTCCCGAAATTGCATCTTCAACAACAATTGCGCGTTCGGGTTTGACACCGAGCCTCTTAGCTGCTTCCAGAAAGGTATCCGGGGCGGGCTTGCCTCTCAGTTTCAATTCTTCGCGGTCAATCCCATCTACTTTTGCGTCAAATATGTGCAGCATATTTGCGGCTTTCAGAATCTGTTCACCGTTTCTGGAAGCAGTCACTATTGCGACTTTCAGACCCTGTTCCTTTACTTCTTTAATAAAAGCTGCGGTGCTTTCGAATGCTTCAACGCCGTGTTCTTCGACTAAACTCAAAAAATAGCGGTTCTTTAAATTTCCAAGGGCGCAAATGCTCTGCATGCCGGCCTGATCATCTGCTTTTCCGTATGGCAGGCTAATATTGCGTGAGGCCAGAAAGTCATTCACGCCATCAAAACGCGGCTTGCCGTCCACATAAACCCGGTACTCTTCTCCGGAATCAAATGGCTTGAAGTCTTCGCCGCATTTCTCCTTCAAAAAATCATCGAATGCCCGCTTCCATGCTGAGATGTGCACCGAAGCTGTTTTGGTCACGATGCCGTCCATATCAAAGAGCACAGCGTCAAAATCAGCCGGGCTGATAATTGCCCAGTGTGTTCCTGCACGCGAAAAAGGATGCTGAATTTGTTCTTTTGATTTTGCAGGCATAAGAGGCTTTTCCTTTCTGTTCCTGGCAAAATATACGTTTGAATAGAACTGTCGACGACTGTAGTCTTTCTGTGCTGAGCCCACGGCTGCGCTAATACAATGCTAGCATGCCGCATCAGCACCGGATTTTTGCATGTTTTGATCGACGATTGTATTGAATGACTATTTCAGGTCGATTGATATTCTAGGTCGACTCATATTCTAGGTCGACTGATATTCTAGGTCGACTAATTTTTCTGTTTGCTTCGACTTATTTTGCGCTCGGGCTAACGGCTGATTCTTATCTGTTGCTGTTCGCTTATGCGTCCGCTGCCTGATTTCGTTATCGAGTTTGCCGTATCTGCTTGAGTGCTGAAGCTGGTATCAAGCTGCCTAGACTCGGTCACTCTGCCGAATGAATCTCTGGTGACTACGTTGGCTGTTCTGCCGAAACCTTTTACATTCGTGTCGATTTGAATGGTCTCAAGCACTCTGCCGCTGCCATCTCTGACAACAGCATTTGTTCTTGAGGCGCCGCCGAATAAATTGCTGGTGTCGAAGTGCAGGCTTTGTACTACCCGGCCAAAGCCGTCCTTAACAAGATAATCACCGCTAACTTTGCCGGCTGTCTGGCTCAGATTCAATTCTTTAGTTTCAAGGACTCTCTGCATTGAGTCTCTGGTGCTAGCTCTTGCTGTTGTGCGTCCCTGCACATCGCTCAAATCTAGATGAGTGCTGCGAAGAATTCTGCCGGCTCCGTCTTTCACGACACTGTCCGAGCTTGCTCTGCCGTTAGTACTGAAACTGCTCACTTGCACACTTTCAGTAATTCTGCCGACACCGTCCTTTACTACGGTATTTGATCTGTCCTGTAAGTTAAAAGAGCTTGTTGTAATTTCTTCGCTCTCTTTGATTCGCCCGGCTGCATCCTTGCTTATTGCGCTGCCTTTAATCGAATTACCCAGATTTGATACGTTCATCTGGATTGATTCTATTAATCGCCCGGAGGCATCTTTTGTGCTTATATCAGCGCGCTTGCCTGCAATTTGCTCATTGAGACTGATTTCAACCTTGCCGCTTTTATTGTCATATACCAGGCTGAGTCCGGGCATGCCAAGTTTGTCCGCACCGGCAAGCTCCAGCTTTATCTCGTCGTGTTCGAAATCTACCATCTCAGGCATGAAGTACCCCTCCCGGTTCTTGCCGGTCAAAATATCTATTTATTGCTACTTCCAGCCTTGCTCCAGTCTAGAGTTCCGGATAGATTTTGGCATTCGTATTCCCCCCACTTTTATGGAGAGCCAAGCTTACATGTCTATAATCGTCCATTCGGCGCCAAACAATTTAGGCGCCATCAAGCCACAATCCACACAAATTCCGGAGAAGCGGAGTGCAGTAAATAAGCAGGGGAGAGCG
>CAZTQO010000024.1:0-96477 GCA_964615655.1 uncultured Candidatus Obscuribacterales bacterium
CACCAGCACCAACTCCGGAACCGGCACCAGCACCAACTCCGGAACCGGCACCAGCTCCAACTCCAGTACCCGCGCCCGCACCAAATCCGGAACCGGCACCGGCACCAGCTCCAACTCCAGTAACCGCGCCCGCACCAAATCCGGAACCGGCACCGGCACCAGCTCCAACTCCAGTAACCGCGCCCGCACCAACTCCGGAACCGGCGCCCGCACCAAATCCGGAACCGGCACCCGCACCAAATCCGGAACCGGAACCGGCACCCGCACCAGCTCCAGCTCCAACTCCAGCTCCGGTTCCAAATCCTGAACCAGGTCCCGCACCAACTCCTGTTCCGGCGCCTGCAGCACAAGCACAGCCGGCTCCCGTTCCAGCACCTCAGGCTCCGGCGCCGGCCCCGGCGCCATCTGCTAGCACCGGACTCGGACTTGCATCGCGCGAACCTGTTCCTGCCGGCGTCAGCGGCTTGCTTGCCAAACTTGAACAGCAAGCACAAAGAGCCACTGCACGCCTCGAACAAAAGATGAACGAAACCCAGGTCAAATTGAAAGCGAGCTTCGAAGAGAATCTAATAAACGCCGCAACTAAAGAAAAACAGAGTCTTGAAAATGCAAGTACGCTGCGAACTGTTTTGTCAAAGAGGCTCAGTGCCGCTGGTGAAGAACTTCAAGGGAAATTGCAAGAAGGCTCCGAGTCCGGATGCCAGAAAATCAAAGACTCTTCAAGCACGGCACTCAATGGCATAAATGAACTGGCCGCCAGTCTTTCTCAGGAAGTGCTCCAGACTTTCGATCAGTTGGGACAAAGTACTACCGGACTTTCATCTGCACACAATGAAAAAGCCGAGGCGCAACTGGCTATTCGTCTGAGTGCTATCAAAGAAGCCGTGAAGGCTCTGCAAGAAAAGCTGGAAAAGATCGGGCAGCGACATGGGACATTGATGCAGGAGCAATATGAATTGCTCGCCAGACGGCTTGCTGAAATCGACCAGCAAAGCGAGAGCGAATTGAACGCCACCCTTGAGCGTCTGGTATCCGAACTTGTTGCTCACAAGCTGGACTGCATGAAACGCCTTGATTCACTGGCTGATGAACTTGCAGATACCTTGAAAGAAAGTATGAAAGTATGCGGATTGAACATAGTTCTGCACGCAGACGTAGTAGGCTCAAATCAGCTGATACCAAAGCTGGTGCATTGCAAACAAGAAATCGCCATCGGCGCGCAAAAGTTCCGAGAAAAATACAAAGAAGAAGTCGAAAAAGCCGCGAACATGAAACTCGGTGAACTGAGACCGATGCTTGCAAGCAGCAGAGAAAAGCTGGAAGCAACAGCAAAGACCGCCCAGGAACTCAAAGCATCGATAGAAATGGGACAGAAAGAAGCATTTGAAAAAATGCTTCTTTCACTGAACGAGTTCGTCGAGGCCAAGCTGGGTGAAGCAAGAAATCTTGCGGAGCTTAGCGGTCAGGAATTTTCAGAAATTGAAAAGAGTGTTTCTGCACTTTCGGATGCATCAAGCATTGAAAGTGACCCGGAAATGGCAGCCGTAAGAACTCAGGTAATTAGAAAACTTAAAGACATCGGCTCCCAACTTCAAGAGCAGGTCAATGATTCATTGCGCAAACAGGTCGCAGACATGGAAGACAAGGGGCGCATTTTGCAGGAAGAACTGATCTCATCGATGGAAGGTGACGCCTATGCCGTGCGCAAATCGGTAGAGTCTTCCATAAACAAAATAAAGCAAAGCATGGAGCAGGCACACAACAAAATAGCCTCATTGCAAAACCAGTACTTACAGTAAGCAGGATGTAGTCAAGCGCTGCTTATCAAATAGACTCTCTTCGCTTTTCCCAACTCAATTATGAGTTCGCTCTAAGTCTTCAAGGCAAGAGCGGAAGAGATCCTTATATATATGCGTGCCTGAACTCTTCTCGGATAAGATGGAAATCTGCACAAAAGAGGGGCAGATTGCCGCGGCACAGGCTCCTCGACGGTAATAAAGGAGCTTGTCATGGTCACAGCAAAAGCTACGGACAAAAATCTTGAGTACTTGAAATTAGACGACGCACACGTAAATCCTGTGCTCAGTCGCTCTGCAAGAATTGTAGCTGAACGTGCCCGGGGGTCGTACATTTATGACATGAACGGGGAAGCGTACTTAGACTTCAGCACCGGCATCGCGGTCAACAACATTGGTCACTGCCATCCCAGAGTAGTCGAGGCAGTTCAGAAGCAAGCCGCAGAACTTATGCACACCTCGGTAGTTACACATCACAAACGTTATATTGAACTGTGCAAGAAACTCGCAGAAATTTCACCAGGCCGTTTAGACTCGGTTTTTCTGGCAAACAGTGGCGCTGAAGCTGTAGAAGGCTCGATCAAATTAGCAAGATATGTCACAGGTAGACCGGTAATCATCAACTTCCGTGGTTCCTTCCACGGCAGGACGATTTTCACAACCGCACTTACAACCTCGAAGCTTACTTATCGCGAGAAGTATGAACCGCTGCCGGGCTCAATTCACACAATTCCATTTCCTTATGTATACCGCAGCCACCACAGAGGCAATCCGGAAGCATGTGTGGATGAAGTAATGCACTCAATCGAAATGCTTTTCAAGCAAATAGTGCATCCTGAACAGGTCGCAGCTTTCATCATCGAGCCCGTACTCGGTGAAGGCGGCTATGTACCGGCACCACCGTCCTTCTTCAAGAAACTGAAAGCAGTTGCGGAGAAACATGGCATTCTCTTGATTATCGACGAAGTGCAAACCGGTTTTGCCCGCACCGGCAAGATGTTTGCTATCGAGCACTACGGAATTGAACCGGATGTGATGCTGATGGCCAAAGGAATTGCAGGCGGCATGCCGCTTTCGGCATTCATCACCCGAAAAGAGATTTCGGACAAATGGGCAGCCGGAAGACACGGAAGCACATTCGGAGGGAATCCGGTTTCATGCGCAGCCGCACTTGCCTCAATCGAAGTGATTGAAAATGAAAAACTCATTGAGCGTGCGGCCAAGAAAGGCCACGAGATGCAGGAGTATCTGACAAAAGCATTCAAAGGAAATGCTCGCGTTGGCGACGTGCGTGGTCTTGGAATGATGATTGCAGTCGAATTGAACGAAGCAGACGGCAGCCCCAGCCACGACCTTGCCGAAGCCGTGGCGAAGATCTGCCTGCAAAACAAGCTTTTGGTGCTGACCTGCGGCAGCCACGGACACGTGCTCCGGTTGATACCGCCGCTGAATTTAAGCGATGAAGAAGCCCAGAAAGCTCTTGAAATAATTGAAAAAGCAGTAAAGGAAGCATGCAAATAAGCAAGTGCAAGCGGCTCAAACCGCAAGCCAATGCAAAGCTACACAAACGCCCGGGGAGAGAATATGACTACGAGAACTGAAAGCCGAGAAAAAGCAGAAGGAAAACACGGAGTGGTTCAAACCTACCAAAACTATATAAACGGCAAATGGCAAAAGGCAAAAAGCGGAAATACTTTCACAAGCATTAGCCCTGCCAATCAAGATGAAATCATCGGACACTTCGCATCGTCTGGTCCGGAAGATGTTAAAGCAGCGGTTGATGCTGCTGAAAAAGCATTCACGAACTGGCGCCGTACTCCGGCTCCAACACGCTCCGAGATGCTCTACAAAGCAGCAATGCTTCTTGAAGCACGCAAAGAAGAGCTAGCTCGCGTGATGACCCGCGAAATGGGCAAAGTTATAAAAGAAGCCAGAGGCGACGTGCAGGAAGCAATCGACATGGCCAAATACATGGCCGGTGAAGGACGCCGCCTCTTCGGTCAAACAGTACCATCTGAAATGCCGAACAAATTTGCAATGTCGGTACGCGCACCGATAGGCGTTGTCGGGGTCATTACTCCCTGGAACTTCCCGGTTGCAATTCCAAGCTGGAAAATATTTCCGGCGATTGTCGCGGGCAACACAGTGGTGTTCAAGCCGGCCACAGATACGCCGCTTTGCGGATTGATGTTCATAGAAATTCTCAATGAAGCAGGTTTCCCGCCGGGCGTTATCAACCTGGTAACAGGTGGTGGCGGCAGCTGCGGCATGGCCCTTGTTGAAGATCCGCGGGTGCGTGCCATTTCAATTACCGGTTCTACAACAGTCGGAAGGCAAGTAGCAGGTCGCTGCGGCGAGCTGATGAAGCGTATTTCCTGCGAACTCGGCGGCAAAAACGCCATTTGCGTAATGGAAGATGCGGATCTCGATCTGGTTATCGACGGAGCTCTCTGGGGCTCGTTCGGTACCGCCGGGCAGAGATGCACGGCTACAAGCCGTATCATCGTACACAGCAAGCGCTACAAAGAATTCTGCGAAAAGTTCGCCGAAAGGGTTAAGTCACTCAAGCTCGGCAACGGACTTGATCCTGACGTGGAAGTTGGACCGGTTGTTAACAAGTCGCAACTGCAATCAGTGCACGAGTATGTCGAAATCGGCAGAAAGGAAGGCGCCAAGTTGCTTGCAGGCGGACGCATTTTGACCGAAGGCGAATTCGGCAAAGGTTGCTTCCACGAGCCGACAGTATTTTGTGATGTGAAGCCGGACATGCGCATTGCGCAAGAAGAGATCTTCGGACCGGTTACAACAATCATTGAAGCAAAGAGCTTCGAAGACGCCCTTAAAATAGCCAACGGCACCGAATACGGTTTGTCGTTGTCTATGTATACACAAGATGTGAACAGAGCTTTTCTTGCCATGCAAGAACTCGAATCCGGAATCGTTTATATCAACGCTCCTACAATCGGAGCCGAGATTCAGCTTCCATTCGGCGGTGTCAAGCAAACAGGCAATGGTCACAGAGAAGCCGGTACAACCGCAATTGACCAGTTTACTGAGTGGAAATCGATCTACATCGACTACTCAGGCCGCCTGCAAAAGGCACAAATAGACGCGTATGAATCAAGTGCAGATAAGGAGTAAAGAGGACCCATGGATTTCGATTTCACACCCGAACAAATCGCCATCCGCAAACACATGCGTGAGTTTGCCGAGCGCGAGATTGCGCCCAAGGCGCAAGAAAACGACCGTAAATGCGAATTCGACTGGGACATCGCCAAGAAAATCTTCGCTGAAGGTTTCCTGGGCTGCCCGATCCCGGAAAAATACGGCGGTCTGGGCATGGATTACATTGCCTACGGTCTAATGACCGAAGAAATCAACCGGGTCTGCTCTTCAACCCGCACATTGTTTTCAGTGCAAACTTCACTTGTGGCTCTCACAATTTTGAAGTGGGGCACCGAAGAACAAAAGAAAGAACTTTTGCCTAAAATGTGCAACGGAGAGTACATCGGCTGCTTTGGTCTTACAGAGCCGGAAGCAGGAAGTGATGCTGCAAACCAGCAAACACGCGCAGTCAAAGACGGCAACGACTACATTTTGAGCGGTCAGAAAGTCTGGATCTCCTGCGGCAAAATTGCAACTCACGCGCTTATCTTTGCCAAGGTCGATTCTCTGGAAGGACATGAAGCAATCACCTGCTTCATAGTCGACACCAAGAGCAAAGGTTTCTCGGCTGTGCCTATTAAAGGCAAGCTCGGTCTTCGCGCTTCCGATACTTCATCACTCTTTCTTGATGAAGTTCGCGTTCCAGCTGAGAATATCCTGGGCAAAGTCGGCGAGGGTTTCAAAATCGCCATGTCGGCTCTCGACAATGGACGTTTCTCGGTGGCAGCCGGAGCAGTCGGACTTATTCAGGGCTGCATAGACCAGTGCACCACCTACTCGATGCAGCGCAAGACATTCGGCGTTCCAATCGGCCAGCACCAGCAAGTGCAGGCAATGATTGCCGACATGGTTGCAGACTGCGAAGCAGGACGCCTGCTCTATCTCAGAGCCGCACATTTGAAAACCAAAGGCGTTAGAAATACGCTTGAAACTTCAATTGCAAAATTATTCTGCGGCGAAGCGGCCAACCGTGCCGGCCACAACGCAGTGCAAATTTTCGGCGGCTACGGATATTCAGACGAATATCCGGTCGAGCGCTATTTCCGCGATGCCAAAGTATTGAATATTTACGAAGGCACCCGCGAAATTCAGCGCCTGATTATCGGGCAGGATGCCCTCGGCATTCGTTATGCCAACGGCAGCAAAACCGGCACCCCAACAGCCCTTGCCGGCGTAGGCGCCTGATAGAAAAGCCCAGAGCTGAAAAGCTTGAATTAGACGAAGCGGACCGGTAACTTTACCGGTCCGTTTTTCGTCTTGACGGATATTTGCAAGATTTGCTAGCGTGTAGACATATACACATTTTTCTACACACGTAATTATGGCTCTGAATATTCGAGACCCTGAAACTGAAAAGCTAGCTGAAGAGCTGGCGGCTCTCACCGGTGAAACTAAGACTGAAGCCGTAACACGAGCGCTGCGTGAACGCTTGAAACAAATTCGCAGCCATTCAAAAAAACGCCGGATTGCTGAGCGCTTAGATGAGATCGCAAAACATTGTGCCTCACTGCCGGTTTTAGAAAGCAACTGTGACGAGGCCCGCCTCTACGATGAACGAGGGCTTCCCCGGTGATCGTACTCGATACTTCGGACGCGTAGCTTCTTTTCAAGGGAAGTGATCTTGCAAAGACAGACTTGCTTTCTGCCGGGTCCTGAGACAGAAAGTGGTGAGCGATTTATTTTGCAGGCTGGCCGGGCCGCAATTTTCCTTTGCCCATATTTTTGTGCCAGACTTTATCAAGCTCATTTCCATGAAAGGTCTTACCGGAAAACGGTGATTCGGAAGTATAAACAGCAACGAAGTAATTGCTTGCAAGGGCCTCACCCAGTTTGTATTTTTCAATAAACTCACGATGATTGAAATTCGTGATTGGACCATTTAAGTCTTGAAATGATATACGTCCGAATTGCTTGAATAAATACAATCCGTATCGGTCTGAAACCACGGGAATGTGCGGAGAACGGTATGGCTGGACTACTGTTATTTCTTTATATGCAGGATCTTTTTCTGCAGGATCATTTTTTGCTGGATCTTTCTTTCTTCCGTTATGAGCAGCTTCGACATAGCCTGCATCAGCTAATAATTCGCCTGGTATGTTACCCACAATCCAGTGCCTGACAGGAGAGTTCTCACCCTCAGGAACAGCATCCGGATAGCTGCCGCAGGCATTACCGTCAAAATCAAGCATCATCAGTGTATACAATTCGCCCTTTTGAGCACCTTTCCACTTAACTACAGGTGCATCAGGTATGTCTTCTTGCAAAAACAAATTACCGCAATTTACACGACCGCTGTAATGAGCACCTGCAACTTCAAACTCCGCAAAAAGCGGTGGATCTGAGCAAGAATAGGAGAGCTCTCCGGCAGCGGCTCCGTTCAGAACAGTTCCAGTTCCCCAAAACAGGACCATTATTGGAACCAGAACAGCCCGAAGGCTTCGAGCTGAAAGATTCATGCAAATACTTCCTTTCTGTTTGCTTACTCTTTTTTCTTTTGATGCAAGGTTCAGTGAATTTCTTCAAGAGTCGAAGGTCCGCTTCCTGAAGCCGGATCTATTCTCATCGGCCACTGCTTGCTGTTGAAAGGCACAAGCGGTGGAAGTATAGCTTTCTGACCGCGTTTTTCAGCCTCAGCCTCGATTGCCTTTCTGCCGCCGCCGCCGAGCAACTCATAATCCATCAGGAAATAGTTTTTGTAGAAAGACTCACCAAGTGCGCGATCTGAAAGTATACGAATGAACGCAGTCATCATATCGTCAGGCGTTGCAGTAAAGTCAGTAGTTTCAAGAAGAATCAAACGATCATTTATTGCCTCTTTGCCCATGAACTGAACTAAAAGAGTAAAGAGAATGTTGTTTTGCCTGGCAACATAAATCGAGTTTGTCAGTGCGTAGGTCTTTTCCCAGTCTTTTCCAAGCACTTTCTTCCAGTCTTCAAGCACTTTATACCAGTGCGATACTTGAGTGCTGGAGGCAACTCCGATCAATTTGGCAAGATTCGGCTTAACACCATGTGTGTATGCAATGACATCGTCATAAGAGAAGCTCCCTTTCTCGAGACATTGATTCATGAATTTGAGAACATGATCCTTCAATGTACTCTTTAGTAAATCACGGTCTTCAGCTTTAAGATCGTCTACTCTATCAAGCGCATCAATAGCCGTTTCAACTCGGGTTCGGTAAGCTTTCATTTCACCGACCCATGAATCATCGCTTGCAGAACTTGCACAAAATGGCGCAACCAGATCATAAGTAACCATTGCACAATGGCCGACCGACTTTGCCAATTTATAAACTCTCGGTGGCGGCGGAGCCTCTATGGCTTCTTTTCCGGGCGGGTAAAGAATAAAGCGCCCGCCGGCTCCGCTGAAGAGTCCCATAATCAGAGGTATGCGCTCTCGCAAATGTTTAGTATATTGTTGAATCCTGCTTTCATAAATTGGAAACATGCCCTCATTCAAAGCATAAACGTCTTTGAATGCAGTTTCACTTTTCTTTGCAGCCGGACCTTCATCCAGAGTAACTATCTTCATATAATCCGGTATCTCGCCGGCAGATGCGCTGGCAACTGTGCCGAAGAAAAAGAGTGTAGTAAGTAGAAACGACTGTTTTTTCTTTCCGAAAGAATCGGTCATAAGGGCTCCCCTTTCATTTCAAAAGCCCCATCCAATCGTGCCTCAGCAAGAATATCGGCTTTCAAGATGTATTATTTCTGATACAGGGCAAACATTATACATTGAGCTTATAGTCGACACTTCAGGTCGAGTGACCGAAACCACTCGACCTGAAGTGACAGTCGCTTAAACGAATCTGCTTTTTAGAACCAGATGAAAGTGTCGCGCAGTTTCAGCGCCTGCCCTGGATATATCTTGTTGGGATCAGCAATTTTGTTCAATTCAACAAGTTTGCTCATATACTCAGCCGGATTTTCTCCCATTTCTTTTTTCAAATTGGATTCAATTCCAAGAGCTTCAGCAAGCTCACGGCTATCCTTGTAAGTCTCAACTGATATTTCGGATAAACTGTTGCCGGGCTGAACAATTCTATATGCATCGAAATTGTCACCGCTTCTTACTCTTACGTTGTCCCAGGTGCCGGTATTGTCGTTCCAGCTTCCCATTTCAATCCAGGGAGTAACTGCCGGCTCCTCAGGAGTTTTCTCCTGAACCTTATTTAGAAGCCTGTTGTATTTTTCCATGTTGCCGCTCAATGATCTGAGATCTTTCGATAATAACTCGGCTCCGGCAGTGATTTTATCTGAGTAATTCCCGGGCTTGCTTAAATCAAAATGATCTGCGATCTTCTGAGATTCCCTCTCTATATTGATGGGTTTCTGCGCGGCAGAAAAACTATCAATCGCTCTTACTGCCTCCAACAAGTTTTCAGCGCTTTCACGTCCATCGGCTCTTTCTCCTCCAGCTACGCTTTCATGTCCGTTACCGTATCCAATCCTATCTGTACCGTGTTCCACTCCATGCATATGCTTGTCTCCTTTGCTCCGGCCAACCATTAATCTTATAATTCGATGGTCAATCAGTTTAGTGACCGAATTGTGACTTTTTGGACGGAAATGGAACCGTTGAGAAGCAAACACTGGTTGTAAAATAACAAAGATGACTCCTGAATCAACCTGCTTTTCATTTGTTTTCTACCTCTTGCTTACAGCAATCGTAAGCTGGCTCTGCCGCTATCTGGTATTGAAACAAATGAAGAAGATCGGTCCGGCTTCTGCTAATGCCAAACCGCTAAATACCGACCTGCATCCGGCAGAACTTGCTTACCTTTTCAGACCTGGAGATTCAAGCCACTGCTTGATTGTATTGACTGTAGACGCACTGCAAAAGGCTGTAAAAGCACAAGGCACAAACGCCCCCTCAGCCCCAGCGCTTGCTTACGAAAGGGAGATCTGGCCTAGCGTCAAAGACTACATACAGGAGTGGTCGAGCCAGAAAATTCAGGAGGTGATACCGGAGTTTGGCAGCAAGAACCCACTTACGATTATTTCAGGGGTGTTGAGAATACGCATCTGGATCTGGAATCTTATAAAAGGATTCCTTTCCGAACTTATAAAAGACCCGCTGCATATAAGGAAATACTTCTCACCTGCTGTATTTGTGCGTCTATTTGCAAAGCTTGCTGCCTCCGGTGTTAAAGACAAACTTGCCGACAATCTGCGCAGCAGCTTGCTTGCAAAAGAACTACTGGTTCCAGAAAAGCGTCGACATCAATTTTCAGCTTACCTGGCTTTGCTTGCACTTGCTCAAACAATCGCACTTACGCTGGTCCTGCTCTCCTTACCTCCCGCAGCCGTTCCTGCCTTATCATTTGCTCTTACGATCTTAGTGACTCTTGCAAATGGATTTTTTCTTCGCGTTTTTGCGTTCCTGCCGTCATTGCTACCCTTGTATGACGAAATCACACAGGTGCTTGACTCAGTGAGCAAAAAGGGATTCAGAATCAATGTACTGCGAGCAGTCCTGAAACTAGGGCGCCTGCTTTACTGGTGCATAACAGGAATTATCTCTGCTCTGCTTTTAGTATTGCAGTCTTATCTGATGGCACAATTCGGGGGGCTGAATTCGGCAAACTGGGCTATGAACATTCCAATATTCGCCTTGCTCTCGATCAATTTTTTCATCATGCTTGGAGTCTTGGCTCTAGCATACCGCATTAGAATGATCGAGCAAATAACATTGCAAGGTGAATCTCAGCTGAAGCAGTATCATTTGAACCTGCAAAAAACCAGTTTGACAAATGCCATCGCCAGAGCAATCAGTGATCGCAACTACGATGCGGAGCTATCGGAAATAGTGGCGATTTATGGAATCGAAACCTTGATTTTAATTGCTTGAAGCTCATATACCTGATCAGGGGATCAGACCGGACTGTTGACAATGAACTACATTGACAATCAGCCTTGCTTGCGAGCTTAATCAATCCGGCGAGCGATGTAAACAGAACAACCGGAGATTTATAATCTATCGAAGGTGCGGCGATTTGCAGCATCTATATGACAAGGGCTTGCAATGGAACCGGAGATCATTTATTCGGGAAAAATATCATCCATACATGGAAGCGTGGTTGAAGTAGAGTTCGACGGCGAGCTTCCTGAAATCTCATCCTTGCTGCTTGTAAAAGGCGAGACTTCCCGCGACCAGCCCCCTTGCATGATTGAAGTTTTGCATCATTCAGGAGCCGCTTGCGTAAGAGGAGTTGCGCTCAGACCAACCTCAGGACTGAGGCGGGGTCAGGAAGTGGCAGATACCGGACATGAGTTGAGAGTGCCGGTAGGCAAAGGGATTTTATCGAGGATGTTCAATGTTTTTGGCGAAACCATCGACAGAAAAGGAGAACTTGAAGGTCCCATTGAATGGAGAACAATTCATGGAAACTCTCCGGCTCTTGCCGATAGAGTAACCAACAAAGTCATTTTTGAAACAGGCATAAAAGTAATAGATTTACTCTGCCCGATTGAAAGAGGCGGCAAAGCAGGACTCTTCGGCGGTGCCGGAGTCGGCAAAACAGTTTTGCTTGGCGAACTCATCCATAACATAATCGGAAAGCATCAGGGCGTCAGTGTTTTTTGCGGCATTGGCGAAAGAAGCCGCGAAGGACTTGAGTTATATGAGGAAATGAAGGACGCAGGAATTTTAAACGACATGGTACTTGTTTTCGGACAAATGCATGAACCACCAGGATGCCGCTATCGTGTGGGCCATGCGGCGCTTACCATGGCAGAACATTTTCGTGATGATGAACACAAGGACGTGCTCTTTCTTGTAGACAATATTTTTCGCTTTATTCAAGCCGGCTCAGAAGTATCCGGACTCTTAGGACAGCTTCCCTCTCAGATGGATTATCAACCGACAATGAGCACCGAGTTATCCGAGTTCGAAGAAAGAATCGCTAACACTGCCCGCGGTGCCATAACGTCTATTCAAGCTGTTTATGTACCGGCCGATGATTTCACCGATCCATCGGCGGTTCACACATTTTCTCATCTTTCGGCAAGCCTGGTGCTTTCAAGAAAAAGAGCCGCCGAAGGAATATGGCCGGCAATTGACGCAATGGAATCACATTCCCAGATGCTCTCTATAGATCTGGTCGGCGACAAACACTACAAAATCGCCAGAGAAGTAAAACAAGTGCTTGCACATTACAAGGAGCTTAAAGACATTATCGCTCTGCTTGGGCTTGAACAATTGTCCAATGAGACAAGACGGATAATATCACGGGCAAGACGCCTTGAAAAATTTTTGACTCAACCGTTCCATTCAACAGAAAGATTTACCGGGCTTGCAGGAAAGACAGTAGCTCTGGCAGACACACTGGCCGGCTGTGAGGCAATTCTTTCCGGACATTACGATCAGCTTCCGGAGCAGTGCTTTTACATGGTGGGAGATGTGAAAGAGGCAGAAAAGAAAAGAGAAAAAGTCGCCAAAGAGGGAGTTTGAGTTATGCATCTAACTATTCTCATGCCCTCAAAAGTATTTCTCAGCACAGACCGCGTCGTAAAAGTGGTGGCCGAGTCGGCAAGGGGCTCTTTCGGCATACTACCGAGGAGACTTGATTGTCTTTGTGCGCTTGTGCCGGGAATTTTGACCTACTGCACCGAAGACGGACGCGAATTTCACGTTGCTGTCGATGAGGGCATTTTGACTAAGATAGGGGATAGCATTTCAATTTCTGTCCGCAATGCGGTAGGCGGAGTAGCTCTTTCTGAGTTAAAGAAGGCGCTGGATAGTGAGCTGAAAAAAATTGACGAGACTGAGTCCGCGCTCAGAAGCTCTATCGTATTGTTGCAGGGTTCGATGCTTGATTCACTAACAGGAGTTGAGCATGGAAAATGACGACAGCCTGATTGAAAGCGACAATCTAATTGACAATGACAAATTAATTAAGAATGAAAAGCAGGAGCGAAAAAAATTTGCTTCGCTTGTAGGCAAGAAACAAAAACGCATGCTCAAAGCAAAGGCACAAAAGGATGGAGAAATATGGTTGACATTCAACACATTTGGAGTAATCGGCTGGTCCATAGTGGTGCCGGTGCTTTTAGGCACAGCAGCCGGGCTCTTTCTTGACCATCACTACCCGAGTACGCATTCCTGGACAATAGCACTGATGGTGGCAGGACTGGCCGCCGGCTGTTTCAGTTCCTGGCGCTGGATCGACGAACAAAGCAAGGATTTATCTGAGCTGGATGACGAAGGAGAAATAGACAAATGACATTTACAAGCAGTTCAGGCTTCTTTCTATTCGGCTTGCTTGCAGGAGCTTTTTCCTTGTGGCTTTTGCGGAGTTCACTTGAATTTGTTATTCATTCAAGCATTCCGGCCCTTACGGCTTCGCTGCTTCGCATGCTGAGAATGTTTTGTTTAGTTGCCGCGCTTGCCTGGACCGCCAGCGTTTCAATATATGCTTTATTGTTCTTTGCGGCAGGTTTAATTGCCGGCAGATTCATGCTCTTGATTCTATACCTGAGAAAAGGAGTTTGAAATGCATTTGACTCCGGACCAGATCATACTCTTCCAGCATGGCATTTTCAAAATCAATGCCACACTCTGTACTACATGGATACTCATGCTCTTCCTCGTGCTCGGGTCTTTGCTTCTAACAAGAAATCTTGGGGTCGGTGCAAAGCTGAATAAGTGGCAGAACTTTCTGGAGCTGGTGCTGAGTTTTACCAGAAAGCAGTTAAGCGAGCTGGGGCTGGAAGAACCTGATATCTGTGTGCCTCTTATTGCTACTATCTTTCTTTTCATAAGCATTGCAAATCTGGCAGGAGTAATCCCGGGGTTTTTCCAGCCGACCGCATCGCTGTCGACTACAGCTGCCCTTGCCGCAACAGTGTTTATAGCCGTGCCGTTTTACGGAATCAGCCGACGCGGTCCGCTTAGATATTTTAAGAGCTATCTTAAACCACTCTGGATAATGCTTCCTTTTAATATTCTTGGAGAGTTTACCAGAACCATAGCCCTTGCAGTACGGCTTTTCGGCAACTCGATGAGTGCAAGCATGGTAGTTGCGGTTTGTTTGAGTATCGCACCAATTTTCTTTCCGGTTCTGATGCATGTTCTTGGCTTGCTGACAGGACTGGTGCAAGCATATATTTTTGCGGTTCTGGCTTCTCTTTATATTGCCGCCGGAGTCGTTACACACGAGAAATCATAGAGGAGAATAACAGAGGAGATCTTATGCAGAGTCTAGAATTAATAGCAGTAGTTTCCATAATCACATCAGGGCTTACCATGTGCCTGGGTTCATTCGGTCCGGCGTTCGGCGAAGCAAAAGCGCTTACTCAAGCTCTTGAGTCACTTGCACAACAGCCTGATGCATCAAACACCATAACGCGGACTCTCTTTGTGGGTCTTGCCATGGTTGAAACAACGGGTATTTATTGTTTCGTCATTTCAATGATCCTCCTGTTTGCAAATCCGTTCTGGAATGAAATTGTGCGTCGTTTGGGATCCTGAATATGTTCGACCTGTTTACATTTATTGCTCAAATAATCAATTTCCTGATACTTGTCTGGCTTTTGAAAAAATTCCTTTATGCTCCGATTTTGCAGGCAATGGATAGGCGCGAGCTTGAAATCAAAACAAATTTCGAAATGGCTGAAAGCAAAACAGCCGAGGCCGAAAGCAAGCAGTTGCTGCTTGAAGACAGGCTCCAAGAGCTGGAAACTCTAAGAGAAAAACAAATGGAGGAAATGAGACTAGAAGTTGCTCAAGAAAAAGACGAGCTCATGAACAAAGTAAAAAGCGATATTGAGGAAATGCAAAGCCGCTGGCGTGAATCGCTTGAGGCCGAGTTAAAAAGTACTCTGGAAACCCAGAAACAAAAAATGCACGGAGAAATAGTTTATACGGTAAGGCGAATCATAAGTGATCTATCCGGACAAGAGCTAGAAGATCAAATTGTTTACCGATGCATCAATGAATTGCGCAAAAAAGATCTGCCTGTTCAAAACGGGGTTCTGAACAAACAATCGGAAGCTAAATCAAAGCCGAATCTTATAACAGTGCGCACAACATTTCCGCTCAGCCCGAAAAACCAGGAAGCAATCAGAGAACTTATGGAAGAAAAAATTGCAGGTGCGCTTGAGCTGAACTTCGATCAACGAAATTCTTTGATAGCGGGAATCGAAATTATCATTGACAGTCATAAAGCATCCTGGTCTGTGGCTGACTATCTTGATACACTGGACCAGAGTATAAGGGAGAGACTTGCTTATGAGCGAAATTGAAAGCAAATCTCTGCCCGGCTCGCTGCAAGCTGCGCTCAAATCTCCGGCTGAAGTGCTGAGGTCGGCGCTGGACGATTTTCGGCCCGAGCTGCAGTGGAAGGTGGTTGGTCGCGTGAAGTCGGTTCAGTCCGGAGTCGCACGTGTAGAAGGCGTAAGCACTGTCGGCAGCGAGGAACTGCTTAAATTTGAGAATGGATCTCTAGGAATAGCGCTCAATCTGGATCGAGACAACGTGGGATGCGTGCTGCTCTCCCGCTTTGCCAATGTACGGGCAGGCATGGAAGTGCTGCCTCTGGGAAAGATTGTAGAAACGCCGGTCGGCGATGGCTTGCTCGGGCGCGTAATAGATCCGCTGGGAAATGTTCTGGACAGAGGCGGGGCACTTGATTATCTGAGAAAGGATCCGATTGAAAAACCCTCGCTTGGCATACTTGATCGTTCGCCGGTTCAGGAGCCCCTGGAAACAGGAATCAAGATGATAGATGCACTGATTCCCATCGGCAAAGGGCAGCGCGAACTTATACTGGGCGACAGGCAAACGGGCAAAACTTCCATAGCTTTAGACACAATTATTAACCAGAAAAACAAAAATGTAATTTGCATCTATTGCGCAATCGGCAGAAGAAGCGCTTCAATTGCCTCGGTTATTGCCACGCTCAAAGAATATGATTGCATGAAATACACTATCGTTGTGGTTGCAGAAGGCAACGACCCGCCCGGTCTGCGATTTATTGCGCCTTACGCTGCCACCAGCATCGGCGAATATTTCATGAATAAAGGCAGGGACGTACTTATAGTTTATGACGACCTGACCAATCATGCACGGACCTACCGGGAAATAAGCCTGCTTTTGCGACGGCCTCCGGGCAGGGAAGCATTTCCCGGCGACATCTTCTATATTCACTCGCGACTGCTTGAAAGATCCACGTATTTAGCTGCCCGCCTTGGAAGCGGCAGCATGACTGCTCTTCCAATTATAGAAACCCAGGCAGAAGACATTTCTGCTTATATACCTACAAATCTGATTTCAATTACTGATGGACAAATATATCTATCTTCCAATCTCTTCCAGCAAAACAAGCTGCCGGCAATAGATGCAGGCAGGTCGGTATCAAGAATCGGCGGCAAAGTACAGCTGCCTGCATATCGCAAGGTCGCAGGAACCATGAAGCTCAGTTATGCCCAGTTTCAAGAGCTGGAGTCATTTTCACGCTTCGGAAGCAGGCTTGATCCGGAAGCTAGAGAAGTGCTTGAGCGCGGAAAGCGTATTAGAGAATGTCTTACACAAATGAAAAATCAGCCGATTCCGGTGCTTGAGCAAATCTTGATTTTTCAGGCTCTGCAAAGCGGGCTCTTCGATCAGTTCGAACTCTCCGAAATTAAAACCGCCGAGCAAGAAGCCGCCTCACTTGCCCTACAATTGCCTGAATCTTTGAAAGCTCGCTTATTATCCGGCACAGGCAGCGATCACAATGCGCTTGCCGAACTCACGACAGTTCTGGCTGAACACCTGAAAAAGTACAATCCGAAAAAACAAAAATCATGACACATACCCTGCATTTAATGAGAGAAAAAATCCAGAGTGCCAGAAATCTACTTTCTGTGATTTCCACTATGAAGTCACTTGCAGGCTCGACTGTCAGCCGCTTTGAAGAGGCGGTTGAAGCCCTGGATGATTACGCCGTTAATGTACAGAAGGGTCTGCTTGCATATTTTCTTGCAAAGAAACTGCTGGCATCCGGAAAGCCAGGCAAGCCAGAGAATGCCGGGAATTCCGGCAAGCGGGGAGAGCGCCGCTCAGGAAGCATCCGCAAGAGAATCGTGGTTCTCTTCGGCTCAGATCTTGCAATGGTCGGAATGTTCAATGAAACACTTGTGGAATATTGTCTTGACCAGCATGGGCTTAAAGAAAATGTGGAATACTGGGCTGTCGGCGAGAGACTCTCGGAAGCACTGAAACAGAGAGGTCTACAGCCGGCGCATGAATACCGAACTCCGGACAGCATCTCCTCGCTGAAATCAACTATCGCTAAAATCGTAGATGATTTGAACTATTCAGGCAACGAAAGCGGTGCACTGGAAGTCATGCTTTTCTATAATATGATTAACGAAGGAATAAAATCTGAGTCCCGAGCCAGAATACTGCTGCCTTTCAACCAGAAATGGTTCGAGCAATTGAGCAGGCGTTTTCCGGATTTCAATTCTAAACTTGATATCATATATGATGACAGGCAAATTCTCAATGCTCTGGTAAAAGAGTTTCTCTTTGTTTACCTTTTCCGCTCCTGTGCGCTGGCAGTCATGTCCGAAAATACGACCAGGCTTGCATACATGGAGCAGGCTGAAAAGAGAATCGAAAACACGATGGAAGAACTTACGCAGAAATACAGGCAACTCAGACAGAAAGCAATTAACAAAGAGCTCTTTGAAGTAATTGCTGCTTATCAAGCAATCGTGAATGAATGAGTCCGGGGGAATATCACAGTCACGCTTGTGCCATTTGCAGCAGAGCTATCAAGATTTATCTCCGCTTTGTGCAGCTTGCAGATTCTAGATACAAGCGGCAATCCTAGCCCGGTAAGCGGCTTTCCATCAAGAAAGCGAAATCTTTCGAAAACCTGCCTCTGCAGTTCTTCTTTTATGGGCTCTCCGCCGTTTTGAATAAGGAAAACAATCTTTTCTGATTCTTTAGTGATGGAAATCTGAATTTTTGAATTTTGAGCTGAGGCAGTAACAGCGTTATCCAGCAAGGAACGGAGCAAGAATTCAATGAGTTCTCTGTCCGCATATATTTCTGCATCGGCGCCTGGTTCTGATACCAGCTCAAGTTCAATGGATTTAGCTTTCAATCTATCGTGCAGCTCTTCATTAGCAATAACGGCTTGCCAGAGTTCTCCAATTAAAAATCGGCTGAACTCCGGGCTTAGCTGCCCGGCATCTATTTTTTCAATCAGCAAAAGGCTGTTGACCTGGCTAACCAGACCAGTAAGTGCTGTTCGCATCGAAGCTAGGATTTCGGCCTGCCAGGACGGCAGCTGGCCATAAGCACCGGCTCTTGCAAGTTCCAACCCGTTCACTATTGATGCTACAGGTGTTCTCAGATCATGGTTAACTACCGCCATCAGTTCCTGCCGCTCCTGGTTTGCTTGCTGAATCGCCTTACTTGTCTGAAAAAGGCGTAGCTCCAGTACAAGGAGTTCGTCCTTGCATTTGAACTCCGGAATCAGAGGCTTCCCTTCTGCAAAATCGCTTGCTTTTTCACACAAGCTTGATATGCGGCCAGTGATACTGAGACATCTGGTGACCACGAACAAAATCAGCAGCACATTGAAGAGTGCGGAAAGGGCCAGATTCTGGACAAGATCTGCTTTCATTTGTTGCGACCATTCATAAGCGCTATCAACGTCGGCTTTTAAGAGATCTAAAAACAAAATTGAGTCCCGGTCCAGATCGTTAACGATATGTCCCTGGCGTTTCAGCAGTTTCATTAGCCCCATCATGCTCAAACTGTCGATCTGGCTTTTGTCGAAACTACTTAGCTTGATCAATTTGTTGAGAGCCTGTTCGATAGATTCCGCTCTTGCATAGGTTGCGCTTTTCCTAGCCGAAATCAGATTCTTCACTTCCCGAATTTCGTCCCTGGCAAGATAAAGATATTCATTGCCTTCTTTCTGCTCGTTATAGTCTCTGAGTAAATAAGCTCGGTCTGCAGCACGGCACCAGAGAGTATAGTTTCCGATTAAATCCTCAGTTGTGTATAGAATGTTTCTTTGTAATGAGAATTGCTCCGATCTGTAAGCTGATTCTTTAAGCTGATCTTGCAATGCAAACATCATTATGAATTGAACCACCAAATAAAAGCCCAGAGTGAAAACCAGTATTCTTTTGATACTCCAGGGAAGGGCGTTTCTCGATGCGGGGCCACGTTCAATAACGAACTCCCGCTCTGGAGCCTGCAGATTATCTCTTGAAATGGGCAAACTGATCCAGAAGCTGCTGCCTTTACCTAATTCGCTGATGCACCCGATATCACCGTTATGCACCTCGACAATTTGTTTGCAGCTTGCAAGCCCGAGCCCTGTGCCGCTGCGCTTGATACCATCGGCTGCTTCTGTCTGCGAGAATTTCTTAAATAGCTTGGGCAAATTTTCCTTGCTGATTCCCGGTCCATGGTCGGCAAGTTCGAATTTTACATGCGAGCCTTCGGAACTCACTGTCAGCTCAATAGTTTCCTGCTCGGGAGAGTATTTGATTGCGTTGGATAATAAGTTGGTAAGCACTCTTCCCATCAAGACTTCGTCTAGCTCCAGAATTAGATCCGGTGGTAACTCTGTTTTCAAAAGCAGTTTTTTTTCTTCAATCAGTGATTCAACTGAGCTGCAGGCTTCGTCAATGAGCTTTTTGCATGAAACAGCTCTGAGATCCGGTTTGATTTCGTGTGCGGAGAGGCTCATGTCTGTGCTTATAGATCCGAGAAGATTGAGCAGTCGGGAAAGCGACCTTGCTGCCGTGTCGTACATTCTCATTTGTTTGCTGCCTGGCTCTGCTTGAGCCCTGAGTTCCGTAATCTGTTCTCTTACATTGTTCAAGCAGTCGGACTGCAGGCGTTTTAGAACAGCAATATAGGTTTTTTTGCCTCGTTCATTTTCTGCAAGCGCAAGAGACATTTCCCGAAGACTTTTCTCCAGCACTTCCAATTCTTTTCCGGCACTGAGAGTTCCCGGTATAACTTCTGCTTTTTCAAGATATGAGCAGCTTTCGATCATAGCCGAGATAGGTGATGAGACTCGTTTTTCCAGATAGATTGCAAGGGCCGCAAGCAAGAGAAGATTTATTACTACCGATGCATATAGAAGCTGCAACGGCGAAATACCCAGAGGAACTACTTTTGATGATTCTGGAGTTTGAGCCTGCAAGTCATGGAGAATCACCAGACACTGTTCATACATCTTTGTTGAAACAGATGTGAAGGCCAATAACTCCCGTCTGTTGTATCTCGGTCTCCTTGCGACTATGGATCGGCCAAGCGAGTCAGTTCTCTGCATCAAGTACTTCAGCTTTACAATCGTGTCATTCAACTGAATTCCCTGAGCCCTTGCGTCAACTGCATATGCATCTACCATTTTCAATACCGCATTGAATCTCTTGGTATATTCTTCCATTGCTCCCTGACTGTCCTCATCCATCATGTCAAAACCAGACTTCCATGCATAGGAAATCTGCTTGGCGATTTCTGAGGATTTTTGGGCAAGTTCAAGAACTTTCAATTCTCGTTCTGCAAGATCTTGAAGTACACTTGTCTGATAAGCCAGTATTGCTATGAATGAAACTTGAATCAGGGTAATAACTGCAAATATGGAAAGCAGCCGGCGTGAAACAGGCGAATCAAAAATTCTTCGAAAATATGCCTTCAAGGTGGCTGTATTTTCAGGACCCGTCACTTTTATTCTCCAGTTGCTTCTATAAGGCTCTATAGCTTCATTACCCTATTCACCTCTCATTCAAAATCAGGCAGATCAGCCTCCGTAGCCTGCTTTAATGATATCCAGAACCTGGCTCCTTTTGAAGGCTTAGTATCCAGACCGATGCTTCCGCCCTGGAGCTCAGTAAGTTTCTTTGCAATATAAAGTCCAAGCCCGCTGCTTGCAAGTTGTTCACCACCACCCTCCGTCTTTCGGCTTTTGAATCTCTCAAAAATTACCGGCTCGAGATCCTCGGATACACCGGGGCCTGAATCCGCCACGCTTATCTTGATTGTATTTGTTTTGAGTTCTTCCTCAACCCTGACCGCAGAGTTTGCAGGCGAGAATTTAATCGCGTTTGAAATCAGATTTGAAAGAATACGGTTCAATTGATCGTAGTCGGCAAAAACCATAGTTTCAGATTCGGGAAAGCTCAAACTGAGACCTTTCTTTTTTGCAAGGCCGGACAGTAACGTATTGCAGTGATCGTAAACTTCGGAAAGAGGAACTATTCTAAGATCAGCCTCCATTTTTCCACCTTCAAGTTTTTCAGCATCCATAAGCTGATTGATAAGAGCCAGCATTTTTTCCACGCTCTCACTCGCATTTGCTATCTCGCCCTTTGCTCTCTCTGAGATCTCTCCAAAAATTCCGGCTTCTAGATTTTCAAACAAAAAGCTCATACCGGCAACCGGGGCTCTTAAATCATGAGTAATCATTGAAGCGATTTCCGATTTCAGGCGTTGATTCTCTTTTCTGGCACTGATATCTCTGGCAAGGCAAAAGTAGCACTGCAGCTTATTTGACCACTCACACTGCCATTCGAGGTCCACGAGTTCGCCGCTCTGCTTCCTGACCCGGCATTCAAAAACCTCGCTAAAACTCTCGTTCTTTACTTTCTCAAAATAAGAAATGAGGGCGGAAAGATCCTCTTGCAGCACAATACTATCGATAGTGTTAGCAAGCAAAGAAAAAGCCGGATATGCAAGAAGGGTCTCAGCCTGCACATTCAGCTCCAAAAACCTGCGCTCACCATTGAGCGAACAGAGAAGCTCCGAGGAGAACTCGGCAATCAAGCGCTCTCGTTGCCTGGATGATTCAAACTCCTTGACCAGCTCTTCTGAAAGCGCAGGCAGGCTCAGGTCTTTTTCCTCACCGGGCGCCCCGGTATAGCTAAGTACACTGAGTAACTTGCTTTGCGTAAGCTCATTTGGCTCTATGTAAGTTGCCAGAACAGATCTGCTTACAAGACAGGCAGAAACAGCAGAAATGAGAAAGACCAGGGTGCAGAGCAAAGTAACTTCTCTTAGAAGCTCCGGAGCTAAGCGATCAGGTAAACTCATACAAATGAAAGAAAGCAATGCAAGTTGCAAGAGAAGCAAAACTATGAGAATTGAGTGAGTGCTTTTCACAAGTATCCGCGCTTTTAGCCTCCCCAATGGTATCACTACCTGAGTAATCGACAAGCTGGATTCTCTGCGGTAATATGGAAGAGCGCGCACAGCTTATCTTTTATCGATTGATGGGATTATGGCAAAAATATTGATCGTAGAAGACGATCCAGTGATTGCAAATAACGTTAAATCATGGCTAGAGAATGAAAAGCACACTGTAGACTTAGTCGGCGACGGTGATGAAGGGCTCTATTTGCTGCTCAATTATTCATATGACCTGGCTGTTCTTGACTGGCAGCTTCCAGGCAAGCAGGGCGCCGACATCTGCCTTGCCGTACGTGCAGCAAAGAATGAAATGCCGATCTTAATGCTCACCTCTAGATCAACTTTATCTGACAGAGTGCAAGGTCTTGACAGTGGAGCTTATGACTATGTAGTAAAACCCTGCTCGCTTCCCGAACTTTCGGCAAGAGTAAGAGCTCTTTTGCGGCGCCCCGCAGACACAGTAAGCGAAAGCCTGATACTTGGCAATCTGGAATTGAAGCTCGTTTCACATGAGGTGCTGGTGGAGGGCAAGAAACTAGCACTTTCGCCAAGTGAGTTTATGATACTTGCACTCCTTGCAAAAACGCTTGACAAACCCTACACAGCAGACAACATACTTTCGAAGCTCTGGGCCGACAAACCAAACGTTTCCAAACCTCTTGTGCGCGTGCATATAACCCACCTGAGAAAAAAGCTTGCTTCAAGCGGTGCAAAGCTGACAATTGAAAGCCAGAAAGGCGGCGGTTATATGGCAAGCCTTGATCACAGGCAGACTGGAACAGCATCGGACGGATCGGATTGACGGATTTATCGCTAACGGAGTCTTTGCTGATATGGCAGACCAGAACTTTACAGGACTTTCGGAATGGTACCTGGCAAGGCTGCGGCAGCAAGCGGCCAGGCGTGAACGCGATCAGGCAAAAATGACTCCCCATACAATGGTTGAAACAGACATCAACCTGATAAAAGACATGGTCAGCAGGACTTCTGCCACCAGAGAACGACGCAGCATCATGCTTCTTGACGAACTGCGCAAAGCCGGAGACAAAACCAGAAATGCGCATAAAGTTATAACCGGCATTTCAATGTTCGGCTCTGTTTTATTGCTTATATTGCTCATCAAAAGCTGGCTCTAGCTTTCTGCATAACGCGACTCACGCGAAGTTAAGACATGTATGTGCAAGGCTCGATAATGCCGGCGAAGCAAAATGTTACCGATCAAAGGCTCTGCAAATTAAGTATTTAACCAGCACCGCATCCCTCGCTCGATCAAAACAAGTTTTGTATTTTAAGTGCATCCCTCCCAAAAACACTGGTCCAGATTGGCAAGTCGGAGCATCTGAAATATAATTCTTCTGGGCGGCAGCTGCAGCGCAGGCGAACTCAGTCATAGAACGTGAATCCCAGTAATATCAAAACCGGAGCTCTCTTAAATAACAGATACGAGATCGTAAAAGACCTCGGAGAAGGAGGTTTTGCCAGAATTTTGCTTGCAAAAGACAGGGTCCTGAACAGAAACGTCGCAATCAAGATCTTAAAAGTGGCTTTTACAGAATCTGAGACCGATCTACAGAGACACCAGCGAGAAGCCCAGATACTTGCCGGTCTGACTCACAAGAACATTTTGTCCATTTATGCTTTTGAACTCGACGATATGAGCCCTTTTATCGTTATGGAGTATCTTGAAGCCGAAGCAGTTTCAGGCTTGATTGCAAGCAGAGGCAAAATGGAAGCCAAGCTTGCAAAGAACGTGCTTTTGCAAGTAGCAGACGGGCTCTTATATGCTCACAAAGCCGGAGTAATTCATAGAGACCTGAGCACTGCAAATATATTGCTTACCGGAACAGCTACTGAATATACAGCCAAAATAATCGACTTTGGTCTGGCTAAGTTCGCAACCGATATAACAAGTAAGCTTACAAAAACTGGAAATGTTGTGGGAAATCCGGTTTACATGAGCCCGGAACTTTTTTCTTCTTCAAAAGTAGACGAAAGGTCGGACATATACGCATTCGGTTGTGTGATGTATGAAATGCTCTCAGGCAAGGCTGCGTTTCAAGCAGATTCGCCGATAAATCTTTTGTATTTGCACAAAAGCGAATATCCAAAAGAAGCTGAGTTTACACTCTTGAATAAAGAAGAGGAGAAACGGCTGAAAGCGATTATTCTGCGTTGTATTCAGAAAGATCCGGACCTGAGGTTCCAGTCTTTTGCTGAAGTTCAGGAAGCATTTGGAAAAGATCCGGACGAGATACTGCCGGCAGGCGGCAACTACAACAGAAACTGGCGCGATTCGATGCCCGGGGCAGGAACAAGCCCGCTAAACCCGCTTGCTTTATTGGGCACTTTTGTATTTCTTTGCACTGGCATTTTTGCCTGGATATATTTTGCCAGAAGCAATCCGCAGGGGACCTCAGGAAAGGAGAAGGCAAATCAGGACTTTCAGGCACGCAGACCAAAAGAAGATGCAGCAATTGAGGCGAACAAGCGCGTGTTGGCTTCACAGGAGGCCCGACTCGGTCCGGACAATCCGATAATAATAGATGTGCTCGTAAAACTGGCTAATTCTTATGACGATCAAGACAGATGGGCGGAATCCGCACCAATCTGGAAAAAAGCACTTGATCTGCGCTGCAAATACAAAGAAGAAGGTGTTTCAAATTATAGTGTGCTTCAACTGAAATCAAAGCTTGCAGAGTGCTACAGACGCAGCAGAAGGTATGCAGAAGCCGCGTTATTGTATGAAGATCTGGTCAAGTATGCCGAAACGCATAGCGGCAACGACCTCGACATTAGCAACTTCTTGAGCGGGCTTGCATCCTGTTACATGCTTTCTAATAACTGGGAAAAAGCAGAGAGTATTTATCAGAGGTCACTGGCGACCGAAGAGAAAAACGGTCCCTCAGACAAAGGCATCGGTTCGTTTTTTCTGGGCTCCACCGGTAAACAAGAAATAAACAAAGACATACAGGGCCACTGGTATGAACATATGACAGTAGAGTACTCTTACCTGGCTCTATGCTGCTTGAATCAGCAAAAAAACGAAGAAGCGCTTTCTGCCTTCAAGTCCTCAATGCATTATGGACGGCTAGCTATTAAAGCCGGAGATCAATATGCAACTGTAGTTGCTCCGACAATCAAAAAGAACCTTGAAAGCATGGCATCGATTTATACACGAATGGGCAATAACACTGAGGCAAAAAAGTGCATGCAAGAGGCCAGCGATCCGGCAGCGGCAGCTTACTAAGCAAAAACATAAGAACACAGCGACATACTTTCTGGGAGTTTGTCACTGTGTTTTATGTCTCGGGATTTAATTTGGGTTTTGTATTTTGATTATACAGATCGGCTATTAAGATTACGTGGCAGAATACACAGTACTTCTTCGAACGAGTGCTGCAGGAGATTGTAGATTCTAAGAGCAAAACTAGGCAAAAGGTTGTTCTTTGCGCTGAATGAAAATATCTACGGCTCTATTGCTCAGGTATTGACTGCGAAGTGCATTTGTGAAGTATGACTTCCGGACACCTTCAGGAGTGTCACGGTCCAGATTTGCAAGGCTCTCATCAAAGTGTGCAAAATCGCTATGAGGAATGTCCCCTGCGACCATTGCATCGAAATTTGAGCTTAAAGTTTGATTACTGATATTACCGATTTGAACACGATCACTTGGCGCATAATCTTTGTTAGTTCGAAACTCATTACTATTGCCGGAATTCATGGAAGGAGTCAAATCCATAACGGCGACTGATCCCGGAGTGTAGTTACCATGAATCCAGTGAGGGTTGGCATATCCAGCAGCGGTCCTGGCCGCATCTCCTATGTCAGCAGCCAGGACCGAAGCATCGTCGGATTTCTGGGTCACAGCGCCGACCCAGGTAATGTTTTCACGGTTTCCTTCATCAGCACCAGGGGGAACCATCTGCTTGCCCTTGCTTTCATACCATAAATCTTGCGACTCCCTGGTTCCGCCATGAAAACCGATTGCCGCCGGGAGCCTGTCACTGTTTGCTGCTATTTTTTCCTCCAACTTTTGCTGGTTTTCCCTGAAGAGGTTTTCAGTCTCCTGTCCGGACATACCTTTGAGTTCGTCGGCAGTTTCTGGGAAAGCCAGATCGGCGTTGCTTGCTGAATCTTTTCCTGCGTCTGCCCTGTCTATATTTCGGCGTAATTCCCCTTCCTGGAGATGGGAATCTTGTTTTTCACCTAGATCCGAACTTCCATCTTTTTCAGGCAAAGCTGGGGAAGTGTGAGATGATGAAGTGGTGCTTTGCGCATCATCTATGGCAAAGTCATCGAGCATCTTTTCGCTATCGCTTTTGTGATCTGAGCCCGGGGCATTCGCATCACTTTCATTCCGACCTCTACCGCCGGCTCCCGCAGGAGTTTCAACACCGCTCCCAGCATCTTGCTTCTGCGCCTGCTCCGGATTATCGGTCCCAGATTGAACTACGCCTGCGCTCTCAGTTCCAGTATTGTTTTCCGGCCTCCCGGCAGTTGGAACACCTTGCTCCGGCTTCGGCCCCAAGCTTTTAGCCTGTCCGGCACTTCCAGTATCTGCTCCATCTATGCTAAGCGAAGGCAGCTGCTTATCATTTTCCAACTGAGCAGTATTCTGGCGAATCTGATTGTAGTTGTCCGCACAGCTTGCAGTATTTCCGGACTCGCGCTCTTGTTGAACTTCTTGCTGTGCGTTGTTATTTTCAGCATGTTCAGAAGTTCTAGCAGTTTCGCTTACTGCATCATTACGTTCAGCTTGTTCTTCTGCAGCCATTCCAACTCCTTGCGACAACAAGTCATATGGACTTATTGTTCCAGCCCGTGCCAGGAGATTATTAGTAAAAAAGTACTATGTAAAAAGAAAATCCCGATTAACGTATGTTGACAGGACTCCAGACAGTAGTCAAGTTAATTCAGAAGCTCCTGAAAAAGGAGGATTAGCAAGCAGACTTTGCTCAGTACATAGTTGTGAATTGAGCCTTAAAAGGCATTTTCATATGCTCGTTATATACTTTTATTTGAGAAGATTTTGACCTGTAATTTTCAGCCTCATCATTCAGTCCGACTCTGGAACATAAAGCCGCAGCTTCATCAAGAAGATCAGCCAGACACTTGCTGTTTAAGCCTGCGTCCCTTCTACAGCTAAACACAGCTGCCCTGTAGTTTTTTACAGCTTCCATAGGGTTCTCTTCAACCTGCATTCGAGCAAGCTGTGCAAGACTCCGCCAGCTGAGTCCGTTGTTTGATTGATCGTTTTCCATAACTTTTTCATCCCTGCCCCAGAACTGATTTCAACACTGTTCAACTGTTAGCAATTTATTGCATGTAGGGAAGAGAAAGAATGTAGAAGCGTGCTTCACAATGCAAAGATTTTTTGAGCAGGAGACCGCAGCAGGAGACTAAATTGAAAATGCAAGCCTTTTTCAAGAAATAATTTGAAAACAAAATATGTGATGCCTTAGGAGCGAAGCCGTGCTAGCGAAGCCTGCCATACACAGAACAAGCAATCTTGTGCTTGCACTTGCTTCAGCCTGCCTGACAAATGGTCCATACAGCTGAGAGCGGTTCATAGAACATCTCTCAGCTGTACAGGGATTAGGCATAACTACTCTAATCAAAAGGGGTTAAGATTCCGTGGAAGCTTCGAGGGCAGCAACTCAATTAAGTATTTCTCAATCTGGCAAAATCCTGGGATATTTTTGCCCTAGCTGAATATAAGCAATGGGGGATTTGGCTCGTCTTTAGGATAGTTCGGTAGTACGGGGATTTTCTGATGGAAAACATCGCCGCAAGTCACGACAGTGACGGGCAATCGGCAACAGCTTTGCTTGAGAGAAGCAAAGTAATGGACGAAGTTTTGCCGGGTTTTACTAGCTTCGAGCAGTCTGATTCGAGTACAAAGTCTCCAGCCAGCTCAGAAAACAAAAGCCTGGCACTTGCTGAAAGTGCCTCAGGCAGCCAGAATCTGGCTGCCGTGAAAAGCCTGCCCGGGCTCGAAATTGTACTGGGTGCAAGCGGTGCCCAGGCTCCTGCTCATGCGGGCTTCTTACAGGCAATTGAAGACAAGAACGTGCCCGTGAGCAAAATAACTGGTGTATCCGGAGGCTCACTGGTAGCCGCACTTTATGCAAATCACTATTCACCGCAGCAAATCAAAGACATCTTGACGAGCCCTCAATTTCGTTATCCAAGCCCGCTAGTAATGGCTCAGTGTTTTCATCTTGCTGATCCCTGGAATCTTTATCCATACTCGATAGACTTTCGCCCCTGGATTAAAGATTTTGTGGATACCTATAATCTAAGACCGCAGCCTAATTTACGCATTGTTGCTGCAGACAAAGAAACACTAACGCCTGTCGTTTTCGAAGGCACAAACTACGATCTAGTCACAGCTCTCACCGCTTCGACTGCCGCAACTATCGGCATGAACATGAAGCCGGTAGATTATCAGGGGCGCAAGTTAATCGACGGATTTTATTATCACCCGATTCCGGCTCAACTGTCGCAAGCACCGGCTATAGTTTCAAAAGTCGGTTTCGTGAACAAACTTCCAAAACAATTCCTGACCCCCTGGGACAGCTTCATGCATCTAAGAGAAATGGCATACTATGACGTATTTACAAAGAAATTCCCTGATCCACCGGGACATTTAATTGCAAAAACAGGTCTCGATGATGTTGCTACGACTACATTCGGCTTGACTAAGCAGACAATGGAAAGACTTGTGAAAAACGGCTACGAAAGTACAATCGAGCGTCTGTCCCAGGCGGATGCAGTAAAAGCAATTGAAGAAGCCAGAAAGAAGTCTTCTTGAATTTTCTAAGGCGTCGACATCGTTTCGGGATTTTCACGACATCTTAATCGTGGCAGCCGTACAGTAGTCTCATGCACTTGCGACCTTTCAGTCTTTCAATTGGAACAACAAAAACTTAACAGTCAGCGACCGCTGCTCCCAAGAATTGAGAGAAGCGGCCGCTGACTGTGTGGCTTCAGTTCAAAATCTACCTACCGCGCTGGTAGTTCCTTAAATAATGATCAAACTGACGAGTGCGATCCTCTGTAACCATGATCTGAGCGGCAACTCCGCTTACAGGCAGGTACTTGCCAGATTGTGGATGCAGGCTGTAAATATATTTGTTTTCTTCGTTGCGAAAGTCAAGCCATTTTGCCTGAGAAGCCCTCAATACCTTTTGCTCATTTGGTGTCAATTTAGAAAGCAGCAACTCGTAAGTTCCTTTCATATTGCCTTCGGCTATGTTTATACGATTGAAGTAACACGCATTAACTGACTTTGCGTCGCGCGCATTTTGCAAGCAATTTTCAGTAGGATAACCCAGATCGGGCAGATCATAATCACTTGCTGATACACGCAGTTCTTCAGCTCGGAACTTGGGGAGCTCCATATAAGCCCTGGCGGCTGCAACATTTGAATCTGGCTTGTCCAGTATTGTCTTTATAGCTTTCTCTTCTGCTTGCTGAAAGCCTATCCACTTGCGTTCCGAGTTTTTCAAGCTATTTGCGGTAGACGAAGGGAGATCATCCTGAAGAGCCTGATAAACATTGTTCAATTGTACATCCCACTCTTTTGCTGCAGTTTTCAAACAGGCCCTGTCGTTACTGGGATGCGAATCCTCACCATCACCCTTGCAGCGGTCAAGCTGCTGTTCAAGTTTGACCATGTTGTTTTCAAAACGGCTCCACTCAGGCATCCGGTAAGCATCGGCTTTCTCGCCTCTATCAAATTCTTCGCCCATTTTTCATTTTCTCCGATTCTTTCTAATTAATTCAGTCTTGCGATCTTGCTTAGATCCTGCTCTCCATTTCCCGCAATTGATTGCATTTTCAGCTGGTTTGCTTCAGAATTACCCACCCGACCTTTTAATATCTTGTTTTTCGTGCTGATCGAGATGCATGCTGATTTCCTCGCTGGTCGCATTTGCATTCATTATCGGCGAGAGCAATAACAATAACGAGGTATTTCGATACAGATACACAAGGTTGCAAATCACAGATTCAATCATCACAGCCAGTTAACTCATATCTCACGACCCGGACCAGTGCATAATTACGCAGTTACAGCAGGTAATTCTACACACAGCAATTTGTTTTGATTACTCTAATATAGATACATCGGGATTATTCCTCTTCAAATATCGGGGTTTGGAGGCTGGATTATGGTTGAGAATCTTACTAATGAAAAAAGCGGCAGCGACATAACTGCTCAGTTAGAGCAAAAGTGCGAAAGTGCTTTTCCTGACACACTATCACTCTTCGACAGAGTTTATCGCGAACTTCCGGGTGTCAACCCGGCACGCCATTCGGTGGACAATGTCGAACTCTACAAGAACAACAACAAACAAGAACAGCTGGATCTGGCAGAAGAGCTGGGAGTGAAGATTTCAGACAATTTTCTCTCGCGGCTAAAAGCAGGAAGAGCATGCGCCACGATACTTAATGAACGCGACGAAGCACCATTCGTAAAAGAAAACGCAAAAAAAACAGTCGACAAGCTTGAAGAAAAGCTCAACAGTGGCAACCAGAAAGATTCTAAAGTGACACGCATCGGTCAGGGAATCGTAAACACTGCAATAGCAAACAATAACGAACACGACTGGAACAACCCGCTAAACAACATATACTCACCAGCCAGCTACCGTCCGGACCTCCCGAACCTGATTATTCAGCCGGATATGAACAAAAACCAGAAGGCAATTTACGACGAAATTAAAAGCAGACCAGGTCTAGAAGCCGAAATCAAACCATACAAGGGCAGCAATCCTATGCAGCATCATAATCTGCCGGATTTCTGGATTACAGCCCACAAGACCGAAAAATAACCCCGAAAAGAAAGTACGAATCCCCCGATTGAGTCCAGGGCTCCCCGCTTTACTGATCCTTGCAAAAGGTTTGAACATATATGAATACGGGCATTTACTCAGCGATTAGAGATTCAGATACCGGGTCTGTGGAAAACGAGAACAAAACTCAAAACGAGGCTCAGGCTAAATCAAATCTGGCAGTAACAGATCCAATGCTCGGAACTGTTATTGCAGGGCGCTACAAAATCAAAGATTTGATTGCAACAGGCGGTTGGGGAAGTGTTTATAAAGCAAGCCATGTAAATCTGGGCATAGATCTGGCAGTAAAGGTGGTGCATCCGCATCTGGCTGCCAATACCGAGGGACTCAGACGCTTCGAACTAGAAGCAGTGTTATTGCACAAACTCAACAGCCCTTATATCGTCCGGGTCATGGACTACGGCAGGCTACCGCAGCCTTATATCGTAATGGAATATTTTGACGGCTCATCGCTGGAGACGCTTATTGAAAGTGGCTCAGTTCTGGAGCCTCAGCTTGCACTGGATTTTTTTCTGCAACTCTGTGAAGGTCTGAATTCAGCTGCCGAGTTGGGTCTTGTGCACAGGGATTTAAAGCCGGGAAACTTGCTTTATAAGATCCACGATCAGAAACTGGAGCTTAAAATCGTCGACTTTGGCATTGCCAAGCTGGCGCAAGAAGCTCACGGTAAGATCACCACAACAGGAGAAATACTTGGAAGCCCGCCTTATATGGCTCCTGAACAATGGTCGGGCATGGCCGATCATCGCTCGGACATATATACTCTTGGTTGCATCATGTTTGAAGCCATATGCGGAAAACGCCCTTTCAGCAGCTTGAAAGCAATCGATTATTTCGAACAGCACTTGAATGCTTTGCCCCCAAAATTTGCAGACGCCAAGCCAGGACTAAAGGCACCCGCAGGGATCGAGCAAGTAATTCGCAAGTGCCTGCAAAAATCACCCGAACACAGATACCAGTCTTCAAAAGCTCTGCAAGCTGATCTCGAAAAGATAAAAGCCGGACGAAAAGTAAGCATATGGTTGCCGGACGACAGGCGCAAAGAACTGATGCTCGCGGTTATCACAGCCTGGGTGATTGCTGGGCTAACAATATTTTTCCTTGTGCGTGATCCAGTACTTAGCTATTTTGTAGATGCTCTGAATACAAAAGCAAAACAGGAATTCGATGCCGGCAAAGACAGTGCAGCCCTTGCAAGCCTGAAACAAAGTGCAAATCTTGGCCTTTTTCTACCTGAGCGTGACAGCCGCAGACTACAGGCAATGCAAATGCTGTCTCTTGTATTGAAATTGAACGGCCATATGAAAGAAGCAGAAGAACTTGACATAAAGCTGGCAAAAGTACAGGCTGTGCAGGATATGACCCTGGCCAAAGCAGCTGAAGACGCTGCAAAGAAAAAGCCTCATGTACTGGAGATGGTGATGCCGAATCGTTTCCATGCAGAAGCTGTCGAATATATCGATCTGCCCCCCGACGCGCTCTGGAAAGAAATAGGAGACTTTAAGAAACCTGGCTGGCATCAAGCAGTGAAGTCTTGCAGTATGGATGCTAGTGCAACGCTGCCAACACGCAAATTGCTTGTAAGTTACCAAAGCAAGAGCGACAAAACACCATCAATAGTATCAATGAGTCCCGAGAAAGAAGGGTTCAACATAAGTGAAAAGCTTCTGGGCACCGGAACTCACTCAATGTGCTTCCAGCTTACAGACGGCTTGCCGGTGCATCCGACCGAGATATTAAAGGTCGATCCCTGCCCGGTCAATCCCAGCGGCAGCGTAGTCACAATGAGTGCCAACTTCTTTGAACCTCATCTAGATCCGGTAAAAGCCAAGCTTTACTCCGAACAAATGCTGGACTTTTACATCGCAGGTTTAAAAGGCCTGCAAAAGAAATATGCAAAGCGCATTATTGTAAGCGCGCCTGCAGGGTCTTGTGTCAGCTTTGCAGACATTACGGAAGCGCCCGATTCCGAGAGACTTGCTCAAAACTTAATTGCTCAATGCGACAATAATTTCAAGAATCTTGCATCATTACTCGGGCTTTCTGATTCTTCGCCAGCAAAGAAGTTTGAAATCGAAATCGTATCATCGCAAGATGCCGCCGAAAGCGCAACCCACGGAAATGTGCTTACTTTCAATCGGGATTTGCTTGCAGACAATAAATCGCTGGATTGCGTTTCCTGGCAGATAGCAGCAAGTATCTTTCAATCAGCAAAAGTGCCTGGACCCGGTTATGAATCACCGCGCTGGTTTGCTCGTGCAGTCTGTGATTACGCACGGGCAAAAACGCTGCCTGAAAATTCGGGGATTTGCAAGGGCTGCGGAGTAGAAGACACTTACATGAGTTCGTCAAAATGCGGTGCCGAGTTTTTGATCTATATCGAAAACAAGTATAGAACCAAGAAACCGGTTCAAGCTGCTACAAAAGCCTGGCTTGATGGCAGATATCGCGACTCAATCTGGAAGGAACTTACGGGGCATGACTTAAAAACACTCTGGCAGGATTTTCTAAATTCAAATCCAGGATGAGTGGCTTAAATATCATCAATAAGGCTTTCGACCGTTAGGCACTTATTTACAAGCTTAGTAATGCCTGCACCTGAGGCTAGCTCTAGCACTTCAGAAAGCTAGCTCCAAGTTCACACGATCGTAATCCTGCCCTCATGCCAGGCGAGGATCTACATCATGGGAGTTTAACAGGAGCCCGCTATGCACCGGAGCTATTTCCACACATCCGGGTATCGCAGGCTCTGGAAACTATGTTTGGGCTTGTTCTCGGTCTTGTTCCAGTATGACTCCCAGTTTCCTGATTTCTTGTCTTTCTGTTTCTCTTTTGCTATGTGGGACGCAGAGGGAGGATTGAGAAAGCGCTCAACTCCAACCAGTAACCCAAGCTGCATCTTGCCTACTTCGTATGGATTCATAGCTCTCTGGCGATCGTTTCCATATGTCGTAAACATTTCGTCAAGAACAACATTGTTGCCGGACAAAAAATTCTGAATTCCGGTTTTTTGTTCACGAATATCATTTGCTTTTTCTACGCCGATCACTCTTTTACCGTCATTTATCAATGCTCCCAGACGATGAGAGTCTTTGCCTACAAGAGTCAGAGTTCTGGCTCTGGGATCTGATGGATCATCATCCATGTGGTGTGAAATCACAACATCGGCTTGGACATTTCCAATAACCTCAGCCAGACCGGTCATGCCCTGAGCAGCTTTGTTGCCCTGTTTATACAGTTCGTCCTGATTAATGTAAATCGGCACGCCTCCTGCGTATTCGACCATCGCTCCAAAAATTGCGCTGGTCTGGCGGTTAAAGTCATACTCGCGCATTCCAAGCGGATTCTCTGCAGTTTTCGACCAGTTATATGCAGGGAATCCAGTGTATTTCGATCCATGTAATGGATCGTGACCTGAATTTACAACAATTCGTTTGCCTGCAAGTGCACCATTTGCACTCTTGCTTCCAACAAGATCCGGGTTTGCTGCCAGCATAGCTGCAGCTACGGACTGCGACTGGAAGCGGTGCTGCAAAAGCTGCCGTGCATCTTCTTGCGGTCGGCTCGCATCACTCAAAATTCTCTGCTGATTGACCATCTGCTCGGTTGTTGTTTGCAGATAAGTTTTTGCCCTCTCAAGAGCTCTGTGTTCCTGGGTCTTGTAATAATTCACAGCCTGCCGCATATTGCTCTGCAGCTTAGCCGTATTAACCCCGTTAGGATTGTACTGGAAGTCATTGATTGCCCTGGCATTTTGATCGTATGCGTATCTGTTGAATCTTGCCAGACGCAGATCTCTTGCCAGATCAGCAGGCAGATTCTCAAGCACTTTCTTGTCGAGTTGAGTTGAAGGCGAGCCGTTTTTCAAAACTTCTGATATTAGCTGCAGATCCTCGTGCTTTTTACTCAGCTCTTCTATTTTTGCTTCTGTTTCCTTTTTGACCTTTTCAATTTTTTCTGGAATCTTATCGCTACCTTTTGCAAACTCACCGGCAAGCCCGGCATAGCGTTCCGCATCCTTTTCAAGCCCGGCCCTTACCTGACTCAGTTCCTTTTCAGTTCTCTCTGTGCGTCTGTATCCGAACTTATCATCCGGTTTTGGAATATAAGCATGGTCATCAGGGAATTTGGCGTTTTTCTGCCTTTCTTCAGCTTCTTTCAGAACATCGGGTCTGGAAGCAATTTCATTCACCTTTTCGGCTAGTTCCTTTTTGATTGATTCGTTGTTCTTCGACTCTGATTTAACTCCAAGAGATAGTGCACCTATGCGAGGCGCAACCGGCGTGGGAGCAGGACCTTTATCACCTTCAGCGACGCGCTTGTCGTGAGCCTGTTTTTGTTCTACCCGCAGCTCGGCAGCTTTCTGGCTGCCAACGAGCTGGTCGGCAATACCGTTTGGAAGCACAGCAAAGCTGTCACGATAGTACCCGCCGTCAGAACCTGGTGTGTGTGATTTAGTTTTAATATCTACATCACCAGGATCTTCACCAAATCGGCGATCCATGGTGAAATTTCTGGCTTGCAAACCGGACTCACTGTGGTAGCGTCCAACAAAAGTGCCGTCGGGCAAAGCTTTCATCCCACCAGGGATATCCTTTACCGGTACTCTTGTAAAGCCGGGCTGCTCTGCAAGCGTCTCCGCTACTCTGGCTCCAGTCCAAACATTACGATTGTCTGTTGCAGCCCCGGGTGACTCTCCCTGAGGTATCTGATAGCCCATATGCCTGAGAGCTTCAATACCACCTCTGCCGCAATCGAGCTTTGCTCTGTAGCCCTGCATGTTAATCTTAGCTGCTGCCTTGGCGCTATTTTCCAGCCATTGCTTCTCTTGCTCACTGTTCATGTTAAGCGCGTCCGCCGGCGCTTTCATTCTGCTTTCCTTTGCAGGTTCAGTTCTGCTTGCTTCACCGTTTTTCTCAGTATGAGCCTTTAACGGATCTTTGATACCGAGCTGTTCTGCGGCTGCATGATTGAGCACGATATCTTTCGATCTAACTTTGCCGCTCATGCTGCCGGCAATAAACGGAACCTGTTTATCAACTCCATCGATGCCCTTATGAGTTAGTACCCCCATAGTTCCTGGCTTCATTCCCGGAACATAAGCTACAGGCATGTCTTTTTCCACACCATCCATAGCTTTGACTTTATTCGAGACAACTGTCTTTTCATTCCTTGTAAGGCTCAGACCACCATAGCCGGCAGCACCCTTCAGGATGTCTATGTTATGGCTCAGACTGCCGGGCTTTAGAGGTGAATCGCCCTTTTCGCCGCAGCAGGATGCGCATGCACAAGCTCGTTCATCAACTTCCTCCGGGTTAGCCGGAAGCTCAGGAGCAGGCTTCTGCGCGTCAGGTTTTTGTCCTTCAGGTTTTTGTCCTTCAGGTTTTTGTCCTTCAGGCTTTTGCTCTTGCGGCTCGGGCTTTTGCTCGGGCTTGTTCTCCGACGCAGGCTTGTTTTCCTCCGGCTTGTTCTCCGGCTCGGGCTTTTGCTCGGGCTTTTGCGCGGGCTTGTTCTCCGGAGCGGGCTTTGCCTTTTGCTCAAAGTTGAATTTGGCTGACATTTCACTCTTGAGTTTTGCTACTCCAGCATCATCCAATGACTGCTTGCCAAATTTAGCGTTACCGATATTTTCAACGAAAGACTTCGCTTCATTTGCATTTTCAGGCAGCACAGAATCAGATGTTTTCAGCTCATTTACAGGCTTATCTGCAGCTTCTCTCATGCCTCTTGAGGCCGAGATCAGAGCATTCATTTCTGCAGCAGACATATCTCGATCAAGCAAGTTATTCATCGAGGCCTTGAGAGGCTGGAAATAACCCTGACCCTTCCTGGGGTGAGATAGCGATTTTGCTGATTCCGGGATTTCAAACTTGCTTGTGTCCACTTCAGTCTCCGGTTTTGCATCCGGCTTGACTGTTGGCTTCCCATCTTGTTTTTCTGATCCCAATGAGCTGAATTTGGAAGAAATCTCAGTTTTTAGATTTTTGATTGACGAATCTTGCAAAAACTGCTTGCCATATTTTGAGTTGCCGATGTTATTAACAAAAGACCTGGCTTCTTCTGCACTGGCGGGCAGCACGGACTCGGACTGCTTCAATTCATACATTGGCTTGTTTTCGCTTTCCCTCATCCCTTTTGCAGCTGAAAGCAAAGCACTCATTTCGGCACCGGAAACGTCTCTTCCGAGAAGTTCATTCATTGAGGCCTTTAAAGGCTGGTAATATCCTTCGCCACGCTTTGGATGTGACTTTGCTTCCACAGACTCAGCTAATGCAAATCTGCCGGCTTCTTGCTCCTTTTTCTGCTGTTTTTGCTCAGGCTCTAGCGACTTCTCGCTTTTCTTTTCGTCCTTCTTTGCCTGCTCAGACTCTAGCGGCTTCTCGCTTTTCTTTTGGTCTTGCTGCCCTGGATTGGCTCCATCTTTTCCTGGAGTTTTCTGATCGTTTTCTGCATTGTTCTCAGCTTTTACTGGTGCTTTGTTGTCTTTCTTGGGTGAAAAAAGATCATACTTGTAGCGTTCAATACGACTGTTCCAGCCTTCTTCATAACGCTTGTCCTGAGGACGATTCTTGATTCGCTCGGCCAGTGTGTCCTTTGCAGCCTGAGCAAAATCATCAACCGGATTAACTGTGTCCTTCATATTCTGTAAAACATGTCTCAAGCCCCAACCCGAACCGGATGCAGGATCTTTCAAACCTTCGCCTTTGAAATTCACGTAATCTATCAATGCAAACTTGCCTTCCGGCGTTTGCAACAAGCGATCAAATCGATCAGAAATTACTTGCTTCTGCTTATCAGGACTGGCCTCGATTATCTTCGGCTTTGATTCTTCCAGTCTCGATATATAGTGATCGGTTTGTTCCGGGAGCGTATTTGCAAGAAAGTTTCTGAGTTCTTTCATCTTAGGACTGTCAAACTGCTCAGCCCATTCCTTCTGGTCTTTCCAGGGGTTACCTGTTTTAGAGTCCAACCATGAAGGTAAGTGTGGATTTTTTTGCTCTTCCATTTTTTTGACGAATGGACTGAAGCTGTCTCCAAACTGATTCTGTTGGCCGTCTTTCAGCCAGGTCATATGACCGGCGCCCAGTGAAGGAAATGGCTCATCTTTATTGGTCCAGTCTGTGAGCCCTTCAATTTTGCCACCGGACTCATTCTGCCAGATCAAATCTCCAATGCGTTGTTTTTGCTCTGTAGTCAGCCCAACCTTCAGTCCGGCGGTCCTGGCCTTATCAGAGGCATCCTTTAGCTCGGCTTTCTCTCCTGGAAGCTCCTTTGGCTCGGCTCCGGGAATCTCAGGCTTTGCCTGACCCTGCTTCTGTTCCGGAGATTCGCCGTGTGTACCCTTCTGAGCATTCTTTTGAGCATTCTTTTGACCGTGCTTATTCGGCTCAGGTTGCCCAAAAGAAGCAGCATAAGAAAGTACATCAAGAAGTTCGTTAGACTTATGCATTGATTTAGGGTTGAGGTCCTGCTGCTTCCAGATATCAGGAATGGCCATATCACGCCCCATTTCAGCGAGTTTGTCGGCTTCAGATCTCTTGTCACCGGAAGCCGATAATGACGATTGTTCGCCAACCCGCCCCAGGCTGTCGTCCAGCAATGCTTTATGAGCAGCCTCGGGCGAACTTACGTCTCTTTCGACTTTTCGGTCTTTAGCAGAGTCTTTTTCAGAAAAATCATCTTTTTTTTCAGCCATGAATTTTTTCCCGCATTGAGGCTGGTAATTGGATACAGGGATCCATCACCGCTAAGGTATAAGCAGCTGCCTCTGCACCCGGTAGTGCAGATTTACTGAAACTGTTCGGACACAAACAAAAGCCTTGATGATGAAATTATCACCTCAAGCGTTTAATTTTCGTGAAATTCCCACTGGTAAATTACATATCTCGTTTTGATTCAACACCTTCATCCGAAAAACGGAGATGCAAAACAAGCAGGCTTAACACGTTACATTGATGTTGAGTTTCTATAGAGTAATGTCGAATAACACGTCACGACCGTCTAACCTGACCGTAGTTAGGACCTGGAGCGCCTGACATTAAAGGCGTCCACAGAAGCGTTGAAGAAAAAGTCGTTAAGCTTACGTGATACAGAAAAACTCATCATATAAACTCCCAGAAACACATTTCGACTTCCGGACATGAAATCTATTGTTTTAGAAGATTCACTAACAGACAGCTCAGATGTCTTAAATACAAGTTCTATAAGAACTTGCAAAGCAAATATGGCAGAACAAGGAAGAAAAACACCATGACAGAGATACATAATAACGTAGAGAAACGAGACACAAAAGAAACAAATAGTGAGGCGGAATCCGCCAGATCTGCTTTCGTCGACGAGTATAACAAAGCACCGAAAATGTCGGAAAAACAGCTAGAAACTTCAGCAACAGCAGTATACGAGAACCTCGCCAACGCCTTTAACACAGGCGAGCCAATGAATTTGAGCGACTCTCACGATCAATTTCAACTGGCGTTCAGAAGCGGCAAGTTGAACGACCTTGTAGCCAAGGTAAACGAGAAAATCTGGAGCCCGGATGGCATCGGCCACTATAATCTCGAAATCGAGAATGGTAAAAACGCTGACATCAAGCAAGTGCTTTTGATCTCCAACCATAGAGGCGAACTGCGTTCAAGCGACACGGTCAAAATGGAAGATTGGGAAGACAATAAGAACCCAATCGACAAGGCGCTGGACAATTGCATCGGCAAGGCAATGGATCCCAGTGAAGAAATTGGCTGTACAGAGAGTGCATTTGAAGCCTGGGACAATGAGTTGAACAATGTATACGGCAAACTCATGAAAGCTCTACCAGGCAAAAGCAGCGATGCATCAGGGGCAAAACATGACCTGCTCGTGAGCCAGCGAAACTGGTTGAAACACCGTGATGCTGAGCTGGATTTCGTTGATGATATTTACAACAGCAAGCAAGGATCAATGTATGCTCCCATGCAATCATATGCAAGGCAAGACGTGATTAAAGGTCGTGTAATTCAGCTCCACAAACGGCTGGATCTGGTAAACACCGACTAAAGATGTAAGCAACTTACAGTCAAAAAGACAAAGTAACATGAACCGTACACCTGATGAAAAACAAGCTTCAGGATTTGCAAAATCTCAGCACGATAAGGAGAAAAGAAAATGCAGGAATTGGAAAAGCCTTCACAGAGTGAGCAGGCAGAACAAAACCCCTCCAGGTTGTCTCAAGAAGTCTGGTCCCCACGTGCCTGTGTCTATACCGATGAGGCAAACGGTATAGTGGCAGGCTGGAAAGACAGCAACAAAATTCCGACATCGGAACGCACATTGCAAAGTTTTGCGAGCAGAAACGGTTCGCAAACAACTTCATTTCAGGGAACAGACAACAAGCAATATCAGGTTACTGAATTCGATACTGATCTGATAGACAAATCAGAGATACTGTTGCAAATCAAACAATCCGATGGACGTCCGCTACAATCTGGCGATGCAATAAAAGAGTATATCGCTTTTAAGGAAGGACTGGAAAATGGAAAGCTCTGTATCGAACTTGAGAATGAGCCAAAGAACGCCTCCGAAACGAACAGACGGCTTCCAAATGGTGACACAATCGAGAAGACAGCAGGGACAATAATTACAAGAACTGAAGACGGACAAAAGGTCACTTTCCAGGCAATGGATAATGGAAAGGAAACGGGCAGGGCCGAGTACACTCTGGCAAAAGATCGCGAAGGTAACGAAGTCTGCATCCTTAGAACCAAGTTTCCAGATGGATACTCTTCACAAACGGAGTTGTCGGCTGAGGATTTTTACGCAATCAGGGATGCAAAAGGGCAAACCTGGAAGTGGTTTGGCAATCCGGAGAATCACAGGTTCTACATTCAGGATCGGGTACCGTCAATCGTTTCAAAACCTCGCTTTTGATATATGTCGATAAAGCTCATGATCTGGCTTTATTGAAGGTTCAGAGACTGCAGGAATCAGAGGAATTCACTCCTGTAGAACAAGCAGACTTGGACAAGGATACCAAAACCGGCACGCAATTTTTTGCTTGCGGTTTTGGTGGAAGCGAAAAACTGCATTGTTCGATCGGGACAGCAGTGGGTGCTGTGGACATGATTGCAAAGGAAGCGTCAGACATGAACGGCCAGGGTAGCCCAGAAATGAAAACACAGCCCGCTAGAAGTCCGTTTTGGCTTTTTGAATTAAAACAGCATACTTTTGTGGGCGATTCCGGTGGTCCGATCTTCAACATGACCGGCAAGGTTCAGATGCTTGTGGAACTGATTTCCCCATATGCAAGGATTACTTCTGGCACGCCTATACAGTTGGTGTGGGTGCCGAGAGTGGTGTGGGAGCAACTCTCGGCAGGAGTACAGGCACGCTGATTAGGCGAATCGGAAGGGCGGACAGTTTCACGGGGCAGCCTTTCTATAAATGAGAAAAAAAGAGGCTGAGTGAGCTTGACTCACTCAGCCGATACGGCAAAATGCTGGGTTACGCCGCATCACGATTATGTCAGCTCTCAGCGACCATGCACGGTTTTTAGCATCCAGAGTTCGTCGGCACGATCCTCGTTGATTCTGATTTTGTGGGCAGCAGCCTCAACATTCATATTCTTGCCGTTGGCAGGATGCGACCTGTCTGCATAAATATTTTCAGCGTCACGAAAATCGAGCCATTTAAGCTGAGATTTTCTCACCATTTCCTTTTCTGCAGGCGAAAGATTCTCGCGCAGTTCCCCGTAAGCCTTGTTCAAAAGATCGTCCGATTCCTTTATTGCCTTGGTTATGCAAGCATTTGAATCCTTAACACCTTTTGCACTTGAAAGACAATCATCTGCTTTATCTCCCAGGGTTCCGGCATCGTTGCCTGGAGCCGTTACTTCCAGCTGTACCGCCCGATCCTTTGTAAGTTTCAATCTTGCAATCTGTTTATCAAAGTTGTCCGGATCATCATGTCCGAGTCTATCTATTAGCTTTTCTTCGTTTACCTTGAATCCAATCCATTTTCGCTCTGAATTTTGAAGAGCGTTTCTGGTGCCGGGGTTGCTATCTTTCATCAGCTTTCCGTATACATCGTTAAGTTGGTCGTCCCAGGCTGAGCGACCTTCTTCCAGGCAGATACCGATGGCATCGTTGCCTCCGGCCGTCTCCAAACAGTCGTGCGTATCGCGCTCGACTTTTGTCGAATTTTCCCTGAGCTCATCCCAGGATTTGCTTTCATTTCTTGCTGCGTGGTCCATGATATTTCCTCTAAAGTCATTATTGCAATAACGCCAATCAAAGCGATTTTGCTTAACTCTTATTCAGTACTGAGTTTCTCAGCACCCAAACACTTCCGTACGTTTGTCTTTCAAAGTCTAGGGTTAGGACGAAATATTTTCGCCGTTTCAAAATGCACAATTGGCCTCACATTTCAACTTTACAAAGTGCTCGGTTTGTAAAGTTGAATCATACACAAGCGGCTTCACTAAGCCGTATTGTAGTTGGAGCAAACAATAGTCACACAACAAAAAAAGAATAAGAAAGAACGTACAAACAACAACAACTCAAGAATAATACTGCCGGGGGCAATTGCTGCCCCCATTCTTAAGAAGAGTCAAGAAGCGAGAGCTCAGTAATTGAACATATAGCCAATGCCACGTGCTGTCTGAATGAATTGAGGGTCTTTGCTGTCCAGCTCAATCTTGCAACGCAGGCGGCTGATATGCACGTCAACAACGCGCAGAGTTTGACCTGTCCCCATTGAAGTCGAATGCCAGACACGCTCGAAAATTTCGTTTCTGGAAAAGGCTTTGCCGGCGTTTCTCACAAGAAACTCAAGCAGATTGAACTCCATGCCGGTAAGCCTGACACGTTGATTGGCCAGTGTCACCTGACGTTTGCAAAAGTCAATTCTCAGATCACCAAAAGACATTCTCCTTCCACTGTCCTTTTGCGACCGCGGATCTAAAACAGCATCCTTCTGGCGTCTCAGAATAGCTTTAATGCGCGCTTCTACTTCGCTGGGACTGAATGGCTTGATTATATAATCGTCAGCACCGGATTCGAGCCCGTGAATTCGGCTTGTCACATCTCCAACCGCAGACAACATGATTAAGGGAGTGTCGTGCAGTTTTCTAATCTCTTTGCACACCGCAAATCCGTCTATTTTTGGCAACATCACATCCAGAATCACAAGATCAGGCTGGAATTCTCGAAATTGCTCCAGAGCTTCTTCTCCGTCAGCGGCACTGCGAACATCGTAATCTAGAAGCTTCAATCTGGTTCCAAGCACAAGCCTGATTGCTGCCTCATCATCGACAACCAGGATCTTTGGCTTCTCCGGTTCTTCACTGCTCTGTTTGGCTTCCTGAATGCAAGTCGGGTCTAGCTGCCCCGCATACTGTGTTGTACTTGTGCTTAAATTGATCATTTCTATACTGCCTGCGCTAAACTGTTTGTTCCCTGCAACAAACCCACTGCCTTTTTATAGTCCATTGCCTTTACTCTGATTTTTTCCTGTATCTTGAGCGCCAGGTTCAGAACCGGACTGCTTACAAGATCCAGTTCCACAAGTGTCGTTCCCAGCATTTTGCCTGATCTTTTACAGCGGCTGATCGCCCCGCCCATAGCTATTACACTTACAAGATTGGCATCCACAAGTATTTCTCCCAACCTGCCGATTCGGGCAGAGTTAGAAAATGAATCAAGCGCGTTGAGAGTGTCGTATGGATCACAAAGTCCATTGCAAATATCGTGTATTGCCATCAACGCAATAACATTTGATAGGCTCCCGCTTTCCAACAGCTCACTGAGCCTAACAACAACTTTCAACAGGTCTTTTTCGATCCGGCCTTCTTTAAGCAATATCGACTCAAGCGGCAAGTTCATGAACTTAGAAACCGTAATGGAACCTTCAAGCTCCTTTTGCTCCACCAGACCCGAAGCTGAAAGCAAGTCCGCCAGCTTGCGGTTGTAGTCGTTGTCTGAATCAATTTCAGTGCTTGCCATAACTCAGCTCCAGTCAATCTGAATTAGACAATAAGATCATCATGGTTAAGTATTTGTGAAACAAGCTACTAAACAAGACTCTGTACAATCCTTCCATAACTAAACAAAAAAGAGGACTTTGAGTCCTCTTTCTTTTGCAATCAGTGAAATTACAACACTTTCAATTATCGAAATCATCCAGATCGGATGCCGGATATGATAACTTGCCCTTCGTAGCAGGCCGGTCACGCGCTCTTAACCTCGCGCCAATCGAGCAAGCCACTGGAAACTTATGAGACACTCGACTATTTCAAAGTTTTTGATCACGTTTGCATTAGCTAATTTAGCTTCACGGGAAAGGAAGACTTGAGTGAAAGGGACAAGCTTTATGAATGACTTTCTGACTCCGCCATCGGGAGTGAGCAGTCAAGGCAGAGCCGGAACACCTGAAAGACTTTCAAGTGACCTGTTTCTGGCAAAAGATCTCGCAAGAAGATCCTTTGAAGAAAACAGGAAGAAGTCAAAAATCCTCAGAGTGCTTCTTGTCGATAGTGTGGGCAGTGGAGCAAATCTGAGCATGTTTCTGCTAAAGAAAAGGTGCTGCAGTTTCAATATGGTGGCAAGCACCTCTGAGGCAGTAGCAGCCGTGCGTGCAAGAGTTTATGACCTGATACTTCTTGATTTATCAGTACTCAAGAGAGACTCTTGTGCAACCGTTCTTGCACTGAAGCAAATGATGAAAAGCTGGCCGATTCAAGCAAAAATAGCAGCTATGAGTTTTTCTCACAACACCCGAGCAATGACAATGCTCAAATCCTGCGGTGTTTCAGCTTTCATAAACAAAAGCAAAGCCGGGCAGGAGCTTGTTCAACTACTTTCAACTTGCGAGCTGGCCTGTGGTGGAAAAACCAGAGCAAAGGCTGACCGTTCAGCATACAACAAACTCACAAAAGAATTCAAAGCTGACTGTATTGAAGTCAGGCAGTTCAGCATGATTTTGATTGGCAAATTGAGAACAGCAAGTTCCTGCCTGCGACCCGCCTTTGAAGAGAAAAATCTCAAAAGCCTGGATTTCCTGAGCAAGTCTTTGCAGGAAGCCTGTGAGAACATCGGGCTGGAAGACCTCAGCCAGATGGCTTCAAATCTGGTTTACCTGGCAGAATCCAGATGCTGGGATGCTCTTGCTGCTTCAATCATGATAATCGAAGTGGAAATAAACGCTGCCATCAGAGAGTTGAAGCTGGAAAATGATCTTGATGCTCCGGCAGCAAATCTGCTTTTTTGATCTGATTGGAATAGATCAATTACTTATTGCGCTTTTTAGCGGCCTTATCAGCTTTCTTTTCCTTCATGGTTTTAGTGGCTTTTTTCTTAGTCTCTTTTTTCTGCGTTTGCTCTTTACCCATCTCTTTGACTCCTGCTTTGACAGATTCTATTATTATACATTCCTCGTGAAAAAAGGTAAGAACCGATGAATAAGCGCTGTGCATGTGGCTCCATGCTTATCGGCAGGGCTTGATTTTGTATCCAAACGATGGAAGCGGCAAAAAAATAAGCCCCCCTTATTCAGAGGGGCTTTTACATGGATGTGTCACATTTGGTTCAATCCTGTAAGCTCGTGGATATTGATTGTCGAGCCGTTTTTCAAGTTCCTTTTCTCACATCCGATGTTTGAATTATGTCTGATTCGGGAATCCCGGCCATCATTCTTGGGAATGATCATTTCAATCACCCTTTTGACTAACTTATAAATCCTCGGAAACGTCAAGCTGGGAAATAAAGCGGCGCGCTTGGCGGCGCGCTTGGCATCCCGCCATTTACTAGCGAGGCAATTTAAGAGGAGTTCCTACCTGCACATCACTTGTACTTTTGATACCGTTGAGCTTCATCATATCTTCAATGAATTCGCTAGAATCCACTCTTTTGCCGCTATTTCTGAGATACTGCATGCGATCATCAGCTATGCTGCGGATGCTATTGCCAGGCTGAAAAATACGAACAGGTGGCGTGCGTGGATAACTATCGTCATGCAGGAAGACATTGTCCCATGTTTGCGTTTCACTGTTAAAGTGCGAAGCGGCCACTTTGGTTTGTGAATGGGGACCGAGTTTATCATAGACTTCGCTTATCAGATAATTGTAGGTTCTGTTCTTGCCGGTGGTGTTTGCCGGCGGCAGAGTATCGACAAGATCCACAAGTGATTCGGACAGTTCTTTTGCAGAAGCGTAAGGGCTATGATTTGAAAAGAATTTCGCCAGGTTGTTGGATGATTTTTCAAGGTTAAAAGGCGCTTTGTCCTGAGGATCGCAGGGCTTGGGAATTCGCAAGAACTCTTTGTCTTCGAAGTCATTTCCTGGTCCCCACTTATTATTGTCTACGATATTTTCAAGACATCGGCTTACACTTGCCGGCGAGTGGGGTGGCAATACATGCTCGTAGGCAATGCTGTATAAAGTGTCTCCCGGCTGAATTTCATAGGTTTCGCTCTTTTGCGTTGCTCTTGCAATTTCATGCTCTGACATATCATATCTCCCTGAAAAAATTGGCATTGAGCAGAAAGTCCCGCCGGAGGCGCCAAGCAATCGTAATGCTCATGCTCGATATTTGTGTTGACCAGAAAAGTCTATTTCGCCGGCAAGTGCAGAACAATAGTGAATTGAGCCGGCAAAACTGTTTAAATGAACTTTGGAAGCTGGAAATATGCACGCTCAGATCTGCCTGTTTGAACTTTACATACATGTATTCGCCGCCTGATTATGATTGCCAGTTCAGGTTTCACAGCTTCTTAACGCCTCTGGCAATAGAATTCCGGCATCGGATGAAAAACAAGCCCCAAATAAAACATCCAGCCCTATCAAGTACAAATTGATTCAGGAGCCACCGGAGAAATGAACAAGCAGAGAGTCCTTATACTATCCAGTGATGATAATTTCGCCAGATCATCATTTGAATACCTGGCAAAATACGATTTCGACATCGATCTCAGAACCAACGTCAATCAAATTGAAATGATCGAAACAATATCATATGATGCAATCATATTCGATTGTGGTGCTTCTGCTGAGGATGGAATAGCATCATGCTGCTCCTACAGGCAGATGAACGGTAATGCTGCTTTCATCATCGCAGTCGATTCAATGACGCTGGACGACAAAGTAAGAGCCCTTGATCTGGGAGCTGATGAAGTATTTCTGAAACCACTGCTCAGTACGCAGCACCCTGTTTTTACAGCAAGATTGCATGCGCTCTTGAGGCGTCCAAGAACAGAAACTCCGGATGGCAAGTTGAGACTTGATTCACTCATACTTGATCAAGGAAAGAGAACCTTGAGCATGAACGGGCGCAAAACCTTGCTTTCGGTCAAAGAATGTGAACTCTTAGGTCAGCTGATGAGCAGCCCGGACAACGTGTTCAGCTCAACACAGCTTGCACAAAAAAATGAAGAGTCAAAAAGCAGATCCGACGACTCTATACGCCAGCGTATAAGAATTGTTCGCCGAAAGCTCGCAAGCATCGGTGCTGCTGATTTGATCAAAACTGTAGCAAACAGTGGTTATGTACTGGCGTCAATCGGTTAATCGGGTAATTAGAACAATGATTAAAGCCAATTTTTGTGGATTCAAGAAAATGAAAATTATGGTAATTGGAGATAATGAAAGTAGATGCGCAGAGTTGCAAGAGCAACTCGAACGTGCCGGAATGACAAGCACTGCCTGCAGGATAGCCAGAGCTTTATCTGCGGCAAGGCAGGAAAAATATGACGCAATCATTGTCGATTTTTCTACAGTAAACAGCGAAAGCCAGCAGATTGTAAAAAGCTTGCGTGCGATCGGATTAATGACCCCCCTACTTTGCATAGGAAGAGATAATGCAGAGAGTATCGAAACCGTTTATCAAGCCGGTGCCGATGAATATATTGCAAGCCAGCTTGCTGAAGTGGAACTTGTTGCGCGCATTAAGAACGTATCGCGCAGGCCTAAAGCACTGTCTGGCCTCAAAGTCTCACTCGGGAATGCAACGGTTGATTCTCGCTTGCGCATGATCTTCTGCGGTGAACGTAACATGCAGCTTTCAGAGCTGGAATGCCTGATAATTTCTTATCTGTTTGCAAATTCAAAACAAACATACACTGCAGAACAGCTCTTCGAAAAACTCTGGACTGAAAAGGAAGGTTCTTCACAGGCGACTGTTCGTGTACACATAAACTCACTGAGAAAGAAGCTATTCGAAATCGGCGCCGGTAATATAATCCGCACCGTTCGCGGACGCGGTTACATGGCTTACGCATGATCCGATTTAATGATTTGAATGAGCAGTCTTTTCGTGTCTGACCCTCCAGTACGGATTAGGCACAAATTCCCAGCCCGCTTCTGCTTAATTGCACAGCGAGGTGAAAGCCCGTAAAGCCAGTATTAGCATGAACTACGTGTTTTTCACAATGACATTAGTCAGAATCACAGCTAGACTGAACCGGGCTGGTACTCAGATTTGATCAGATGCGGTCAATAAAAGCAGTTGAAACGATAGCAGAAATGGCTGCAAACGCCGGCGAAAAGATCCTGCCGGCAAGGCTGGGCGGCGTTTTCGAGTCGCTTTCAAGCGCTTCCGGCTTGCAGGCAAACAAAGACCTGGCTCAAGCAATAATGAAATCAAACGAGTCGCTTGTTGGTCATGTAACAGGCGTAATGCCTCAGATATACGGAGGCAAGCTTGACTGGGTACTCGGTGGTTCAGCTGCAGTAAATGCACTGGCAGGTGCTCGCAATCTCACCATTCTTGAAGCGTCAAAATTACCTGCAATAGTTCCAGCCCGAACTGTAAGCCTGGGTAATGACTCAATTGCCGCCTACCAGAATTTTGTGCGCAGGGTCGGCGATCTGGATGCCTTTGTTGTAAACGGCGGCAAAGACAGATTTTTGAAATCACCATATCTCGGGCTTACCGACCTGGGCTTACCTGAAGCCGCAAATGCCGCACTCAAAGCCACCGGTGAGTTTCGCACGAGCCCGCTAATACAGGCAGTTAAGATGAACTTTGCCAGTCCTGAGATTGCCGCCATAGACTATGCGGGCCGAACTGTTTATGTTAACGGGCCGGGTCAATTAATGGGCAATAAGATGCGGCAGGTTTTGATGTCATATGCGCCGGTTGACGCAGGCAAATTGACCGGAGATTTTTCACACTTACTTGATGCAGCAAAAGGCATTTACACAGAAAGAGAGCTTATAGCATTTGGTCATAAGGCCCTTAACAGAAACAGCCTTCTATACGGCAGAGACATTGTGCTTCCCTGGGATAAATCGGCAGAGAACACAAAGTTTCTCGATTTCTTACGCACAGTTATTGAAAGCGAAGCGAAAAACGGTGCATTTTTGAAAGGTCTGAATATTGATTCCAGGCACTCAATAGATGCAATGCGTCTTTTCCAGAGACACCCGCTTGGACATGACAAGGCAGCCTTAGCCGGTTTTATTAACCGCCATGCCGAATTTGTCGCAAAACTGGATCTCAGAGGCTCAGCCGAACGAGAAATTTATTTGCAGCATGGTGGCAAGGGCCGGGCATTCGACACATTCATGAACATGCTGAATGGAATTCCATCACGAAGCAAAGCAGGTGAGAAAGCTGTTATCAAACAACAACTCAAATTCATGGATGCGCAACTGATACAAGACGCCAACCTGCCTGCGCTGGCCTCAAAGTTCAAACAAGCAGTCAAATAGTACAACCCAACAACTGGCTCTGGTCCGGCTCCGACGATTGCAAGAAATAATCTTTAGCGCCATTCTATTTGCGCATCCCTTCCATAAACTCCGAAATCGGTATTCCCCGGTCCCAGCTCAGGCGATCGTCTTTGTCTCCCCACTGGTTTGAAATAAGAACGCGCGGCTCCTGGCCCGGCACTTCAGCAAGTCCGTGTACAGAAATGTTATGCCAGACAGGCTCACCGCCGGCCGTTCTGCCCAGATCTGAAGCGAATGGTTCTTTGGCGCAGTTTATCGTTGCCATTACCGGAAACCCGTTGGATTCTTTATTTGTTTTGAGAATCTCGTAGAGATCTTCCTTATTTTCTACGTCCCGCACCAGGTGCTTCCAGGCTTCGGCATTACCACCCTGATACGGATTTTGCCCGCCAGCCTGCAACTCTACAGTGGGCTGTCCGGTCACTATTTCTGCGGACAGAGCCATGTGCGCAGGCTGCAAATTAGGCTGAAAATTACGCATATACATTGCTTCCTCTACCTGCTTCAATGCAACTGCATTTGCATTTGAAACAGCATCCGCATCAGCCGGATTCGGTGGTGTCTCAAGTCCCTGTATATAAGGGCGATACAGACCTGTTGCCGGATCAAGCTGTTCAAAACGTTCGCCTGTATCCCAGGGTTTATCAGGATCCGGCTCAGTCTGCCGATATCTATAGCTGCCCTCATCGCTGGCGTTATATGCCAGGTTAACCGCAGTCACCTGAAAAATTTCGCTTGCATGCTCACGAGTGCCATCCGGCGCGGGATGAAGCAATGATTCTCCATGTGGGGTCGGGTCTATTTCAACGGTTCTTTCGACCTGGCCATAATATGGATTATTGTATCTGGCAGTGTAGTTTCCATTGAGCGCGACGTCGGCAACCAGCTTTGCAGCCCGTTCAGGCGTACGGCTGTATGCAAGCACTTCCCCTGCTGTTACATTACAGGTGTTGTATTTGCCCTGATCAATGCGCGTTGGTTCAGCTGCATTGGCAAGCACTTGTTCGGCAAGCGCCTGTCGCTGGTCGTCAGTGAGATTTGTTGTGGCTTTGTCTGTTAGCAGGCGCTCGACATTTTGATAGGTCTCAGCTGCCTGGCGAGAACTTATCTCATTTCTACTTACACGCTCATCGATCTTATTGAGATTGTTCTTGATAGATTTAATACGGTCTTTGTCCTGTATCGGGTCGAGTGCGCTAGCAAGATTCAGCTCCAGCGACTGCCTGGCGGTCTTCATGCTCTGGTCGCTGGTCGAATCGGGTCTCCCGTCGCCAGGCTTCAGACCCGGGTCAGCAGTCTTCGCATCGCCTGAACCTGGACTTCCATCCTGGAGATGCGCGTCAGCAGCAGAAACACCGCCGTCTTTTTGATTGTAAAGGTCCTGAAGAAAAGACTCCCGCAGATCAGCGTTCCCGCTTGCGGGTGCATTCCCGGTCTCCGGGATAGTTTCGTTGTTGCAGTCTTCTGTTTTCGACAAGCCAGAGCCTCCGAAAACAATGTACCCACATTCTAATCAGGCCTAGCTTTCAAGCTCTACGGGTATTTTCCTGGATCTGCGAACAAAACTAAGGTATCGGCGCCAGCTAATAACGATTAGAAGACAGTGCAGAAACAATTGCATTGGCACTGAGTTCAGCTTGCCCTATATACGGCAGACCTTTCTGTCGCCCAACACCCGTCAAAGCCCCATGGAATCTAGAGTCCAGCCTCTTTACTACATGGATGAATAGGTTAGGTCGAAAGCCGAAAGCAAAAAGGGAAGAGCGAGTTTCTATCTCGCTATTGAGACTGAAACTCGCTTTGGCTAAAGGCAGGTTCAGAGGATTCGTAGAAACTGCATCAGCTCATTGTTTCCCGCGTCGGTATCAAAAATACGAAATTTGTCGGTTCCCTTTCACGGCATCTTAATCTCTTGTGTTCAATAATATCTGCATCTGGGTATTCCGGTCCGGCTGGGAGATCTTTGCATGCCGAATACTGAATCTACTGAAACCCGAAGCAACAGAGATACTAATGGAGAAACGCAAACGAAAACATCAATACTCCGCCGGCAGATCAGAACGATTTAAACCAGGCTCACAGCAATTTCCACAGTGTCAGAGATGCAACCAGAGAACTGGAACAATCTGGTACACTTCCATCTTGTTCCATCGAAGATTGTAGCCCTGAAAGTAATGCCGGACAAGGCAATAGTAGAAATGGCAGTCTAGCGGTCTCAGATCAAGCGGTCTCAGATCAAGCTGTCTCAGACTCAAGAACAAGAGCAGTGGGAGGCGACCTGGAAGAGAAATATAGCAACGGCAGCACCTGGAAAACCACACGTCACCCGGATGGCTCGCTTACAATAAGTCATGAAAAGGAAAATGAGAAAAGCCAGGTTACCTATGACAAAGAAGGAAGTCCTACATTTGAAATGCACGAAAAATCTGGAGAGAATGGGACAGAAAGAAAAAGCGTAAACCATATAACCGGAATTACTGTTCATGGAAAGGAAGGTAAGGACGGGAGCAGCACAACAGCTTTCGACAAGTCCGGAAAGCCGATATATCATCGTGATGACTTCCCGGACGGCAGATATCAGAGCACAGAGCTGGAGAATGATGGTGCTATTGAGGTAACTTACGGCAGTCAAACAGGAGTGTCCAAAACCAGAATAGATGACAGTGGTGTAGAAACAAGCCACTTCGGATCGGACGGCAATTTGTACTACAACGGCAGGCAAAACGCTGATGGAAGTGAATATGAACAGGCTTTGCTGGAAAACGGCAAAATCAGAGTAAGTTACAAAGAATCTACCGAAGCCAAAGCACAAATAACTGAAATCGCTCCGGCTCCCAAAGGCAGCCTCGAGGCTGGACTTACTGAAGCATTAAAAATGGAAGGAAAGCAGGTCTGGGCAAAGAATGAATGGACCACAAAAACAACCGGATACGGAGGATTGGGTTGTGCATTTTCAGTTTCCGAGCCTCTGGTCAAGGCCGGATTGATCAAGAATCCTCAAACAAGTGTCGGAGGGTTGGTAAAAGAATTGGAGAGATCAGGATACAAGCAGCTGCCTTCAGGCTCCAAACCTGAACAAGGGGACGTCGGCATAGGTCAACACCAGAATGATTCGAATCCTTACAGAGGTGGATATGCTCATGCATTTTATGTAATTGGACAGAACAGCAAGGGCGAAATGGAAGTTCTGAATAATACCAATCGTCCTCAGAACAAAGAAGGATTGAAGAGTTTTCAACGAGAACCGCTGGAAAACATTCCCTATCCGGTCAAGATTTACTATCGCAAAGCAAATTGAACCCGCTTTCGACACCGAGAATTAAGCAGTTGTGATCGAGTAATGGACAGATCCGTCATGAAAACACCTTCTAGCGATTAGGCTTTCCCTGGAGGACCTGCTCTAGGACATACGCACGCTTCCAGTCCAAAGTCAAAGGCAGCTAGCATTCTGCATCAAATGCTAAGCCCCCGTATCACAAAAACACACATGCAGAAGCTGTTTGCAAACTCATTCATTGGGATCCTGCATGCACTTACCATATTGATGGAAGACGCAAAGAATCAACTTTGTACCATCGAGGAGAACTACACTCATGGAAAGCACTATCAAAAATCAGTCAGTTGAAGCAACGAAAATCGAAAGCGCAAACAAAGAAAAGCCTGATTCAGAAGAGAAAGAAGCGGAACTCAGCAGATCGGTAATGGATCTGCTGCTAAAGACTGCCTCTAGTGAGGTAAGCCTGGAAGACATAAGGAAGTTGGCAAAGGCGAGCCAAAACATCAGCGATCTAGATCTAAATAAACTTGTCATAGATGGCTCCGAGAACACACAAGAAAAAAGAAAAGCAAGCGCAATTGTGTACATGGATGCAGCCTTGAAGCCCAGCGACACAGGGTTAACAGTAAACAGAATGACAGCTGCAATTCTAAGCGACGAAAATCTAGCAAAGGATCTTAGAGACAAACATATTACAAGCAAGGCGGTGGAATTCTCCACATCGGCAGGGGAGTTAACAGGTATGCTGAGCGCCACAACCACTTATTTTGGCGCAACTGGAATTGTCAATGCACTGAGGAACTACTTGCCGGCACCACCACTTGTCAAGCCGCTAATTGGAGTGGGTGCAGCTCTCCTTGTTGGCGGCGCAGCCGATAACAAAGTCAGGGGCGAGAAACTTCTAGCAATGGACGGCTATCTCAACACCGCCCGCAATGGCGGCATGGCACTGGGAACAGGACTTCTGTTCGGATATCCAGGTGCTATGGCGCTTGCCGTATCGGGCATAACCGGCTTGCAAGCAATAGACTCATACACTCACTATGAGCATATAAAAGCCTACAAAAGCAATTATTTGTTGGCAGACGACAAAGCTGACAGCATCAGAAAGGCACATGAATTCATGTCAGGAAAAATACCTCTTCCAGGCAGCGAAAAAATGCCTTTGAAATTCACCCCAAGCCTTCCCTGTCTGGAGTTATACAAGCAGCCTCTCAGTAAAGACTTTTTGGAGCAAAAGAAATTACTGGAACCTCTAAGAATAAATCGAAATAGCTTCGAAATTATGAAACAGAAAGGCAAGAATCCGTAAAATTCCCTGAAATACGAAACATTGAATACTTTGGTTTGACATTTAGGATCAAACCAAGCGGGCGGGCAGGTTTCGACAACATACATAGAAATCGAGGAGATAAATAAGTCATGTCAAATCATATGGATCAATTTTCAAAATCCGAATCAGAAAAACCGGAACCTTTCGCCTTCGAACAAAGGTTAAACGAGATGGAAAGAAATGGGAATCAGTGCATCGAAGAGAGTCAGTCGCCAGAAAGAGTTTGCCGCAGCCAGGCCAATGATGCAAGTAATGCTCTCATGGATGAAGTCTACAGTTATGTCTCCAAAGAGCTGCAAAAAAATGGTCCGGCTGGAATTGGAGCAGCACTGGAAAAATCGCAAGCGAGCTGGAATGCCTATCGAGACTCAGTGCTGGACTTTCATGGTGAACCAAGCACAAGCCGCGACCACGAGCCGCTCACGGGTGAACTCAATCTGAGCAGGAATCGCAGTCAGGAGTTGCTCGGTATGCTCAAGGGCGGAAATGTCAGCAGGCTTCGAACAGAGGCAAAGGCATGCCTAGATAATTCACAAGATGCAAAATCTTGCCTAGAGAATGCAGCAGCCAAACAATGGGTTTCAGCAGATAAAGCCTTTGAAGCCTTTGCTGAAGGCTTCAAAAACAACGAAGAGCTTAAAGAGAAATTTGACAACACAAAAAACAATTTCGACCAGTTCAGAAGTCTGGAATTTGCTGTGATAAACAAGCTCTTCCCAATTGAAAGCAAGGATGCAGTCAAGGGTATTGCATTAAAAGCAGACATCATGAGAAACAGGCACGACCAGATATACAATAGCGACCTGTTTTTTGAAACAAGCACAAAGCGCTGATGGAAATCCATACCCAGAAAAATGTCATCATGATCATTCTCAGTTTGTTGGAATGAGGAACTTCAGTTCAGTCCTGCAAGCAGCACTTTGGAGTGCTGCTTGCATAATCAGGAGTGCTCGGACGGAAGCTCCCGGTGTGCTCAGTGAAAATCCGCCAGAGGTCTGACATCAATTCCAAGTTCCAGTTCCGGGGAATCCGGTGCAACGCGGATTCTCACCGTGCCGTAACCGTTTTGCACGACTTCCAGCACATGAATGACGGAGGCGCCTGCAGGCTGTTCCGGAAAGGAAACCGGCGGATTGTCCTGGGTTTGTTGGCAGCGGCATCCAAAATGGTAACCACGACTTCATCTGGTTCAATCCGCTGGGTCCCCTTCTTATCAAGCCGCCGCCGATACGCCCGGTAGTGCAATTGAGCTCGATCAACGAGAAGTTCCAGAATCCGCTCTTCTCGTTCAATTACGCTAAACAGAATACTCATTTCCTCGTGCCACATGTTTTTGTTCCTTTGGTTTCATTGACTTCAAGTGATGGTGCAGGATTGCCATTATTCCGGGCCGGGATCAGCACCGGGATCCAGAAAGGGACCGCCGGATTGATCCGCACGCCTGCCGCCACCTTCGATATATGGGGTTCCTTCACCGGATTCAGCACCAGGCTCGTTATAAGGACCACCGAATCTTCCGGTATTACGGGGATTCTCGGGATCGGGCTCGTAAGGATAGTGTTCTTTTTTTCTGGTCATTGAGTCCAGCTCCTTTCTTGTTCATGCGCGCAGATTTGTAACTGCTAGACTTGCGTTGGAAGAAAAATGCCTCATTAAAGAGGCATCTTTCTAGCGGGTTCATTCAGTTGCAGCAAAAGCGACAATTTCAGAAAGAGTCACTATGACTCTTCCGTCTTCAAAGCCCTTCTCGGACGACTCCCCCGTAAAGAAGGCAGCTGAGTCGTCATCGAGATTCTCGGTGGCCGAGGCATAAAGAAGAGCTCCGAAGGGGAGAATCAGGAAGACGAGTGTAATCAAACTGAAAAAAATCAGCTCCCCAATTGTCCCGCTGTCGAGGGCAATTATTCCGGCGTACAGTTCAGCGCTTGCCGCTCAGCAGCAACACCTTCGCCCTGGAGCCGCTTGCGCTGCTTCTCAGCCTCAGTGGCCTTCTCTGCTCCGCAATCCTTGCCGGAGCGCTCGGGCAGCAAGATTGGCACATCAAGATTTTCCGAAAAGAGAGGAAAACCCGGCTCTGGAATTGGCTCCGGCAGACAACAGAGAAAAACAAGAAAGGCTGATTGATATCTGAACAAAATCACTTTCAGCCTCCCATTTCATCTTTCTTCCTTCTATACCAAGCGCACGCAAATGTCAAGACGCACTGAGTTTTTCTCAAGTTAAAGAAGCTGCCGGCATTGGCCGGCAGCTTCTCGAATCTCAATTGCCAGTCTCGATAGGATGCCGAGCCCGCCCCTCTGCTTCACGAGCTGCGACTGTCCAAATGCCAGCAATCCGCCTCCGACATCGCGCAGATATTTTCTGCCACTTCTTGAGCTGCCGATGCTTGATGTTGTATGTGAGCGAAGCTAGCCGCTCAGCAATTTCGTTGGCATCAGATGCTGCTTTGAGTCTTGAGGAATGAGAGTTCTGACTCTTATGATGCTCAAAGACTCGCTTGCTATCATTGAGCTTCTCGGACACAACTTTCGCCGCAAAGTTGAGGAAGCGATCAGCCTGCCTCAACGCTCGTCTTGCTTTGGGACATTGCGCTGTGTCCGCACTTTTGCTGCGCCTCACGAAGAAGATCCAGACACGCTCGTAAGCGTCCAAGATTGCAGTAATGGCAAACTGGGGATCACGCAGACAATGTCCGAAATGATCGAGAAACTCCCGATCTTCCAGGTACAGTCTTTGCGCCCGATCAATCAGAGCCTTAAGGATCTTGTCTTCATCTTGGAGGCTCTCTTCAAGAATAGTGATTCCTTTGTACATGATTTCTACCTGTATTTGCGAAGTCGGAAGCCGCCGGCGACCTAGCGACTTTTCGCTAAGAAAACCAGCATTGCACTTATCACAGTTAAGGCAATGCCGAAGCAAAGCAGAAACACTGCAGGTTCCATGGTCTTTCTCCAGAACTTGTGGTTATTTCGGTAGCTAGAGCTGATAGTTCGGCACTAGATCGTCAGTTGACAAAACGTGCCACGAGCGCGGAAGCAAGTACGGAAACGAGGAGGACACCCGCCACAGATGGGACGACCAACCCGATGAGCACCGCCGCGACAAAGCCGATTCCGAGTTGCCGGTAGAAGCGCCCGCGAAATTCCTGCCAGGCCCGCTCCTGATCGGAGAAGTTACGCAAGAATCCGCGCGCGAAGCCGACAACACCCGGAACCATGATCGCTGCGGCAAGTACGATGAAAAGCAGCTGTATCATTACAGCCTCCTTTGAGTTCTAGCCGGGAGATAAGGGAAGTGCATACCGAAGTCCCGGACAGCATCCGGTATGTGCGAAGATCACCAGTCCAGGTATTCGAGTACCACTAGCACGAATGAGCCGGCAAGGGCGCCAAACAGAAAGCCCATCGAAGCCAGAATTACGGTGATTTCAAGCATTGCGATTTCCTTTTCTCATGTGACAAGCAGATCAGTCTTCAGTCCACGACTTATAAACTGCGTCCTGAAGCAGGTTTGCAAGCATACGCCAGAACTGATCCTGAAGCCCCGGCTCCGAATACCTGTCAGTTTCCCGGTACATGCCGCCGTTTATGAGCCCGGCCAGTTCCTGCTGTTTGCGCACGTATGCTTGCTCCAACTTTGCAGCAAGCTGAAATGCCCTGTCAGGAGAACTGGCAAAAGCAACCACATCACACACCATAGAAACTGTATCGGCATCAAAGTGGATCTCAGTGAAATCTGGAAGCACCTCCTCCAGCTTTCTGAGTTCATCGCTATCCACGCTTTCTCCGCCGGCAATTTTCCGCCGAATTTCTGCGGCATCAAACGCCAGTTCCATGCAATCATTGCCAGATCGAACCAGGCGCCCTTCAATTTGCACGTAACCGGGAATCAGTTGCATGCAAACACCGATGTTTTGATTCTCAATCAGGCAAGCGATGAAAAGCTGCTCGATTGGCTCGGCTCGATGATGCTCGGGTGAAACAGCAGCGAAAAAGCGGCGCGTAAATCCTGCAGCAAAGTCCCCTGGTGTTTTCGAGTATATCTGGCCAAAACAATTCACCATCCAGGGGGGCATACCGGTATCAGCAGCAAATCCACCGGCATTCTCAGCTGACAGCCAAGACGAGTTGCCGTCTTTCTCCTGGCTTTCCAGAGCCTTCTCCAGGCGGCAAGAAGCCAGGTCCAGGCAGGACCAGTCACCATTGAACATAAGCGCAGACTTCTTTGCTGCGAACATAGCTAACCCCTTCTCTGTTTGATTCAGATGTTTGCAGGCTAGCAGTCAGGATGCTTTCGTGAACTTGAGCACCCTGGCCGGTTCACTGCGCCGAATTGCGTTCTTTGCCCTGGCGATGAAATCGGGCCGCACTAAAGCAGCCTTGCCGGCTCGTGCCAGCGAGAGCTTGCTCCGGCGCATCTCGCCTTCAGGCTTTGCCGAGCAGAAATTGTTGTCGATCTTGTGCTCGACAATGAAGAAACCAGTGAAAACTTCCTCGCTTTCCGCCAGCTCTTGCGCACTGGCAAGCGGAAGGAAAAACACTTGCTCTCCATCACGACGCTTTACACAAGAGATGTGGATGGGTTTTGTCATGATCAGGTCCTTTCTCTGCTTTTGATCGGTTTTCAGTTCCACTTCCAACAAATCAGTTCTTCCGAATCGAGCTATCGTGTTCGGAGTTCTGTTCAGCCTTCTTTTTGCTAGGATTCCAGCGGAACAGGAAATAATAGGAGCAGAATCCAGTAGCCAACACGAGAATAAAGCTGAGAATGTCGCTGCCGCCGCCGCCCTTTGGGCGCTCAGCTTTTGCATTTTCGGCATCTCGCTCCTCAAGCGGGCGCGCTTCCTGCTTTCTCTCCCGGGACCTCCGATTTTCCTCAGCACCCAGCATGTAGATCGTGCCGGTGTAGGGCCCGTAGGCACCACCACTGAAGAAGGCGTGAGCGGGAGTGGTCGCACTGGCAAATCCGGTCAAGATCGTTGCAAAAACGGCAAGCACAATTGCAAACCTAGACATGTCATTTCCTTTTTGAAGATGAATTCAACGTTGGGACCTTCAAGAGGACGGCGGTTGACGACGTCATGCAGCAAGCGGCGCAGGCAACTGCTTGAATCGCGGAGCGGCACAGCTCTTGTTGACCAGATGGTCGAAGATTGCGCCCAGTCCCCGTTCTTTTACAGGGAAATCTCCACCCAGACGGTGTACCGCCATAAGAGCGGAAGCAAGCTTGGCATCAGCCACGCTAGCTTCGGGGAAACGCCCTTTGTTATTTGCTGCAAAAGAGAATTTTGCAAGCAAGTAGCAGCGAATCTTCGCCATCTCGAGATCGTCGAAGGAGTGAATGCGCATCCCCTGCACGACCTCGAATGCACAGCCGGCAATGCTGGCTGCTTCCATGAAGAGCTTGTGCTTAACAAGAACCGAAGCCAGATGGTCGAACTCGCGAATCTCATTCTCGAATGAAGTCACGCCAAACTGCATGGCTTGCAGCCAGGCAGGAAAGATCTCGGCGCTCTGCTGGGGTGGCAGAACCATGCATTCGAGCTGGATCATCTGCATGCTGTTCAACAGCTCAATCAAAACCAGTTTGAGAGGTCTTTTCCTCTTAGTCATCAGATTTCTCCTTGCTTTGATCAGGGTTCTGCAGATCGAGCATAATGCTCCTAGCGTGGCCGCTTTTGCAGCGACATGACCATGGTGCGGTAGCCGCGCTTTTCCTGGGACTCAGCCTTCAGACCGAGATCAGAAGCCAGATTCGCAAGCATCTTTGCGGCAGGTTCAAGCAGGCGCTGAGCACTCAGCACGGTTTCCATTTCGATGAAGCGACCGATGTGTTGATTATTGCCGAGCACATCATCGATACAGACTGCGATCTTGAAGCCGCCGTAATTGCCGACGAACTCACGACGAATCTTCTCAGCGCAGGGGAGCTTGCTCTTAGCCAGCCCCTCGAGCATAAAGCCAAACTCCTTCCGGCTGAGATAAGTCTCCTCTTCGGCACGAATCGACTCGCTGCCATGGTTCTCGACCCGGACCTTGCGAGTGTAAATGAGACTCGTTCTGCCCTTGCGGCTTTCAGTACGAAGCCGCCGATTCGAGCATTCGCCACCAAGCGGCAGAAAAAGGTCCTGCTGCAGTATCTGAGTTTCGGCATCACCAACAAGCTTGCGTATTTTCTTAAGCAAGCGCGGCAGCTCACGGGCAGAAATTCTGTACTTCCTCTCAACTTCAAAAGCCTTCCGCATTTTTGCTCCTTCGCTTCCAGTTGCTATTTGAAGAAAGCGGACTTGCAGGCTTGGTCTTGCGAATTTCCGGCGCTCAAGAAATCGTCGACCCACCCGGCAATCGCGAACACATGTGTTCACACCATATATGGTATCACAAGTTCTTAACTTTGGGCGGCCTTAGTTGCGTGTCAGCGATTTCGATCCGGTTCTCAGGATGGACGGCAAATGGCAGACAGCAACGACTGTGCCCAGAACCAGGTAGAAAGCAGCAATGATTGCCAGGAAGAAGATTGACATTCCCAGCGGAATCCCGGCAAGGAGATACAAAGCACTCAGCTCCCGGCCGAGTGTATCAGAAAAGCCTGTCAGGAGCACAAATGACGGAATGCTTGCAGCTGCCAGTATTAACGCAGTGCCGCGCTGCTCTTCATCATATTCGCCTTCGAGCTTCTCAGTTAGATAGTCGACCAGCCACCCGGCAAGGCCGGAAGCCGCCACGGTGAAGATGAAGCTAACGAGGTAAAGAAAGAACGTCATGGTTTTCTCCTTCAGTCTGTTCGCTATGCGCATGAGTGAGGAAGTCGCCTGCAGTGTCCGATTTCATCAAGACCCGCATTACCGGATTGAGATGAAAGGCATTTGCAGCCGCTGCTTGGCAACCGTGAACACATGTGTTCACACCATATGTGGTGTCACGAAATCTTAACTTAGAGCTTCATTCACGAAAACTCAGGCAACCCGCCGACATCGACTTCGAAGTTGAGTATGACAATCACTTCGACATTGTCGGCAGAGCCGCTTGCAAACTCGAGATCGAAATCCGTGTAGCCTTCGCAACGAAGTTGCCGACACACAAGTCGCACTATATCGTCGTGCTTCAGCCTGGAAATTGCAATGTCTCCCTGACTGGTAGAAAGCACAAGCTCGGCACTGAGTTTGCAGGCCGACTGCTTATTGGAATTGAGAACCGACGGCTTCAGCTTCAGGTTCTGAACCTGCACCCGGCCAGGCTGCCTGTGGTAGGCTTCTTTGATTACTTTTTCCACAAAGTCCCGACCACGAACAAAGTTCGCTCCGAAATTCATCTTCATTCTCCCTGAACTGGAAATTTGACCGGCTTTAGTGATTCACTCGGAATTGGCGGTGATAGCACTTTAGCTCACAAGCTGCCGGGCTCGATTCCCACAGTGCAAATTCGCGAAATGATCGTGCAGGCAACCTGCCTGTACACGCCGCTGGCATCCTGGGCATCGCCGCGCAGCTGAACGCTAAACTCACGGTAGCCCCGGGTCTCCATGTTGCGGCGGACAATTGAAACCAGAACGAAATGCTCGATTTCGGTCTGGCTGCTTTCGCATTGCGGAGTCTCGGTTTTGACACTGGCTGTGAAGTCCAGACCATGCTTGCTGTCGACAGCGAAAAGATCGACTTCCCGCACCAGAAGCGGTGTCGCATCAAACGCCTTGCGGATCATATTCCGGAGCGCATCAGTCTCCAGGTCGACCTCCACAAGGAGCTCAACTGTGCGAACATTTTCAATCGTGCGAGTGCCGTCAATAGAAAGCGTGACATTGCAGGCAAGATGCCCGTTGACATCGACAAGCTCCAGGCTGAACTTGCTGTAGCCCTGCAAGCGCAGAGATTGACGAATCAGGCTGAGCAGCGTGTCGTGATCGAACCGGCACTGGGCCCTCTCGCCCTGCGGTGTCACCAGCCTGACAATACCGCAGCCCTGCACTGATTCGGAGTGCGGATTGCTGCAAGCCCAGACGGCGACTGAAACAACCTTGTAGTCGAGGTCGCTGAAGATCCTGCCGATCATCGTCGTGATTGATGCGTTTGAACGTTCAAAACTTGTCTGGAATTCCATGACTGTTTTTTCCTCAGCTTAGCAACTCAGCTTGCAACCGGATTTCTGGCTTCCGTCTCGAAGCGAAGCTTGACCAACACTTTGATGGAGCGGCTGGCTTGTTCCACAAGCTCCGGCTCGAAGCACAGTTCGAACGCCGCGTACCCTTCGCGTATCAACGCCTGCTGAGTCAGTGTCACTATTTCTTCATGCTGCAGGCGGATCACAGCAAGATCACCCTGCGTGGTCTTAACCTGCAGCTCGGCGCTGAACTTGAAATCGTAGTCGCCTACGACCCGGGTGCTGAAGGCGATGGACTGAACCTTCATCCAGTCAGGGCAAGCAGCTTTGATCACCGCCTCCACGAAAACCTGACCGCGAGCGAAGTCCGCTTGAACAATCATTGTTCATTCTCCATGAGCTTGTTGAGTTTCAAAACAGGTACTGGAAAGAGCTGCGATTTACAGCTCTTTCTCATTTAACAGAAGACCGGATCAGTCTTCTTTGCGCGGGTAAAGCGCGAAGAATGCGATTGCGGCGCTCACTGAGCGAAGCCAGAATCACCTCTGCATGTTCGCACGCCGCAAGCTGTGCATCGTGCCTGGAGCTGAAGCAGTAAACGCCTTCATCGACAGTCACCCCGAGCTTGGGGAAATACCAGTTGCCTTCAGGTGAACCTTCCAGACCCGTGATCGGACCATCGACCTGGCAGTCGCTACCAATCACGAAGAATTCCCTGGTCTTGCGTTCGGTGGGGTTCATTGCATATATCTCCAGTTTTGGGTTGAATTGGATCTGTACTCAGGACTTTGCACAGAGATGAAATTCGTCAACCCTGTGTATTCTCTTTGTCCTTCCTGCGCTGTTCGACCGCAATCGCAACAGCAAGTCCGAAGAAAAACAGGGCGACAATAGCAAGAAGAGCTATCACGAAACCGACAAGGCACTTAGCAAACAAGCTCAGACCGGCCTTCTTCTCATCTCTTTTGGCATCATCGCTTTCGCTCTTCTCCTTGCTCTGGTCGTCGCGGTCACTGCCATAAAGCATCCGCATGTTTATGATCCCGGACATCCCCTGGTGCAAGCCAGGAAGTGTTGTGCCAGACTTGTGGTAGGGGTCGGGAAAGAACTGTGCGTTTGCATTATTGCTTATGCCGCCAGCGGCCGCACTCAGCATGAACAGGCAGACAAGCAATTTAAGTGCTTTCAAGACAACTCTCCTTTTGAGTTTTTTAAAGAGGTCCTAACTCAGGTGTTCAAACAAAGACATGACTCGCTCAGATGCCTGAGCGAGTCAAAAGGAACTGATCTCGAATGAACTAAGTTATGAGTGCTTTCACCTGAACCGAACTGGATAGAATGAATGTCTAATTTCAATCTAGGTTTATTTCTTTAGCAAAGCAAACTCCGGGAATTGGAACGGGGGAAGCCACTCAACTCAGATAGCAATCCGACAGAAGGCTTGCAAACACTAAATCAACATGCATTTTCCGGCTGCTTTAAGAGCAGGTCCAGAAATCTGCAAATTAGATTTGAGCTGGTAATAATACGCATGAAGAACGGCTCTGCTGGCTGCGCTCTTGTTAAGCAGCGGTTAGTAAAAAATGCTGCATTACTGCTCGACGATCTGCTTAGCTCACAGTGATTTATTCTGCTAATACCGGCAGTTCAGAACAACTTGCGCGGATTACTTACTATTAGCTTGAAGTGATGCACATATACACAGAATTGCTTCTTATGGGATTAATCAAAATCTTTTCTTTTTCCACATTTTCTTAGCACAAGAACTTTATTCTAAAAGTACCCAATCAACAACTCAGCGGGAGCGGCAGATCAAATGATCTGTCGCTCCTCTTTTTGCTGAGTTCAATTCAGGCTTGCTCAGCGCGGCGGCGCTGTGCGATTTCCTTTCTTGGTGAATTACAGCCGTCGGCTTCTAGTTACGGAAGTCTTGCCAGCCCAGCTTTTCCAACAGGAAACAGAGCATAAGGAAGAGAGGAACACCACCAATCATGGTGGCGATCCCCCCAACGCCCATGCCGACCAACAGACCAGCAAGACCGAACCAAACCTGCTCGAACCAGGACATGGAAAAATAACCACGCGGCTGCAGTACGAGCACCGCACCACCCAGGGTGGCAAGCAGGTAGAAGATCCGGAAGTACCAGCTGGTAAAACGCTCCGCTGCGCTATTTACTTTCTCTGCCGGCGCAGGCGCTGTCTTGCCTTCAGCAAGGAGCCGCTCATGCGCCTTTGCTTCAGCAAGCATCGAGCTGCTGCCCATAGCGACTCCAATCATGCCACCGAAGGCACCAAGCACCACGGTAACAAGCAGGAGGGCTGGCCAGGCTAGAACTTGCTTGTACCAGCTCAGAGAAAGAATCTTGCCGGCAAGCGCCGGGGAGTCAGAAGAGGTAGGTACGAAAAGTGCCAGCAGGCAAACAGCCACAGCGACAGAAATTGTGATCGCAAGTGTTTTGACCACGAACCTGTTGTAGTCGGACATGCTTGTCATTGCAAATTCCTCCTTCTTTGGGGATCACTTCATCTAAGCCTGGCCAGCAAGCGGCAAAGTATGCGCTCGATCGCCTTGTTGGCACCGACAACGAAAACCAAGACCAGTCCGACAAGCGGCACCGAAGCGATCACGCCATCAAGAGTCAGCCAACCGGCTTGCTTTCGTTCCAGAGCTCAACTGCAAAGCGCGCCAGCCCTAGAAAACTGTGAAGAGCGCCGCCGGCCACGATAAAAATCGCGGCCAGCACATAAGAGAGGATAAATCCTCAGATATTGTTGAAGTGGAGCCCTCGGTTGCTTGCGCTGGGTTATTAGTTGCGCTCGGTGACCATTATGCCCCTGTACCAGGAAACGACAATCCTGGCACCGTCTTCAGTGACGACACGGATGCGAAAATCGCTGATCCATTCGACCTCGGTGGCGACCAGATTCTTCCACTGAGAAAGAAAGACATCGTACTTCTTCTTTGCCAGATTCGGATTGGTATGCTCGTCGTTGGTCGTAACTAGCGCGTTGACACCGCCTCCGGTAACTATGCGCTCGATCAGATTGTGATCCTTCATGCTTCATTCCTTTCCCAAGTTTTTACCGGCAAGCACAGGCTTCCGGACTGTGTCACAATGGGCTTGATTTGAGCAGCCTGCTTTTCTAGATGCAGAAACCGCTCAGAACTTCTGAGCAGCTTTTGCAGGCTGGTATTAGAAACTAACTAATAGATTCGTGCTTTTATCTCCGTGAAGATATGGAATTAATGGATAGCTCGAAGCTAACTTTTTTGCCTGTGCAACTGCAATAAATGAAGAATCGGGACTTCCAGATACAAGCGGCAAGCAATGAATCAAGAAAACGCCTGTCATTCATTGTTCAAGAGCTATTTTCCGGGCACATAAACAGCACTCCCAATATTTTGAGATCAAGATTTTTCCTACGTGCAAACCGCAGAAAGAACAAATGAACGAACTTACGAACGGTTAAATTCAGGTGAACAGAATGCTCCAGCAAGCAAAAGATTTTTGAAAAAGGCTCAATTTGCGTGAAATCCGCACAGCCACAAATACGCCAGTTTGCAGCTGGTTAACAGACTGTGATTCATGGATGCGCAGCCAGGCAAGCGAAAACTCGCAAGCTGCATTTAATCTTGCAGCTTCAATTTCCACAATATCTTAATGCAGGAATGCAATACTGAAACTACCCAAATCCAACAACTCAAACGACAGACCTAATTCCAAAGGTCTGTCGTTCCCGCTTATATAGCCTGTTTTCAAACAAGAGCGCTTACGATGCTACAGATTCTTAATTGATAAACAAGATAATAACTGGACTTAGTAGTTGTTTTTGCAATAGTGAGTTCCACCCCAATGAAGCAAACCTTGCTGCAATCCGGCTCGTTGTTTAACGGCAGATACAAGATAATCAGGGCATTCTCAAATACGGAGAGTTTACTGATTGGGGCATCGGCAAAAAAAAATCAAATATACCTGATGCTTCTTGCCAGTGCTTTCTTTCTGATTTTTCTGGTAGCCGGCACAATTTTGTCTGCCGCCGGGGCGAAGCCACACATTGCACTGGCAAAGTGCTACGCTAGCTGGAATAAGCCAGCAAAAGCTGCCGACAGTATGGACTGTGCAATCTCGCTTCTGGAAGACGACCGCACACAATACGATAAGCTTTCCTGTTTATTGATCTGGGGCTCAGAGTATTCACTTCAAAGCCGTCAAATCGAGAGATCCAGGCAGCTTTACAGCAGGGCTTATGATCTCTATGTACGAGGCAAGTTGAGCAGGACTCAATACGGCAATCTGGCAGGCGACCTGAAAGTACTTATAGATGAATACAAAAAAAGGGGACTCAAGGATGAAGCCGAGTTCTTGAGCAGGTGGTCAATCAGAATTTCCTGAGTAGAAGATTCAGCTACTCGATTCACGAATTCTTAACACTGGCGAGCCTAGAATAACAATACATAAGCGGGCCAATGATTACCAGAGATTTGAGCATGGATGAAAACAAAAACAGCCTGGCAGCATCATCTGAAGCACAGTTTTTACGCAGCTTTCAATTGCCTGAATCCGGTGAACTTTATATAGGCAGAGCGCTCAATAACGATATTGTGCTGAGCTCGGATCCTCTGATTTCCCGGCAACATGCAAAAATCAAATGTATTAATGGAAAGTTTTTCATTCAGGATCTAAGAAGCAGCAACGGCAGTTTCATTAACAAGAATCGCTTGCTTGAGATCACTGAACTCGCAAATAAGGACCGGCTTACTTTCGGCTGCACTCGCTTTGAGTTTGTCAATTGCAACAACGAGTGTTATCTTATGCGGCTCGACAATCCAGCACCTGCCGTTATGGGGTGGCAAACAGATGAGCAGGCTGAAACCCTGGAACCGAATGCAGCAAAGACCATTTTTCCAGCCCAGCAAAAAGAAATTTGCTGAATTCTCCCGAAAAAAGAACAAAGCAAGTTCACGAATTCTTTACGGATCATATTCAATAATGCTGGAGTAAAACACCCGATATTGAATTCCTGGGCCCGAGAATTCAAGGCTATATATTATGAAGGCGAAAGCAATGCAAAGCAAATGCAAGAAGCTCAGAAATAAAATCAATAACCGGGTGGCAAGCTGCCAGGCAAACAGCATCCTGACAGAAGACGAAGAAGTTCAAGGCTTATCGGATCTCCCACCGGTAAAAGAGATGACAGCAGAACAGGCTGCAGCAGATCGAAAAATCAAGCAATATTTTTCATCAGCAGCCTGGTACATGGAATTGCACAGATTGGGAATTCCTGCTTGCAACCAGAGATTTTAGAGGCACAATGACAACCTTTTCACGCAATTTTAGCGCTTGACAGGTTAGAACTGATGCGAGCTATCAATATCACCTGAAACATCGAAGTTAGGGTTGGCTGCCGATTGTTCACCGCGATCATATCAGCCTGGCTGAAGCATTGAAGCACTGCAAGCAGTGTCTCAAGACCGTGTAAGAGCTATCGGCTCAAAACTGAATATCTACTGAAGCAGCTGCTCAAAACAAATGTTAAGTGCCTATCTTCAGATTTCAACTGGGTGCACGATCCTGTTAAACAGCCCGGCACAAGCATAAGCTTGCTCTATCTGACAATAACAAGAACCATGAGCTGATCAGTGAAAGATGGATCAAAGATAGATGGAGCATCAAAAATGAACAAGAGCAGATTTACAGAAAGCGAAATACTCGAGATTTTAAATGAAGCGCAAGATTCCGGCAACAACATAGCCGTATGCCGTAAATATCACATTTCAGACCAGACATTTTACCGCTGGCGCTCCAGATATAAAGCCATGATGCTTAAATTGAGTGAAGAAGCTTCGGTTGAATTCAGCGAGATCTGCGACCCGCAAACAGGCTATACGCCCGTACAAACAAACAGCTCGACAACAATAATTGGATGACTTGAATCAACGAGATTTTGTCACAAGTAATTAACAGCTCTCGATATATAACTGCTTTATCAATAACAAACAGGGTTGTGAGGTTGATGCAATGAGACTTGAGCTGAAAGAAAGAATACTGCTTATATCGAATACAGGAGGCAGAGGCAAAATTCTTGCAAGTTTTCTTGAAGAAGATAACTACTCTGTCAGGATAGCAAGCGACCTTGCCTCCGCATATGAAATCATAGAGAGCAACAAGTTCGACGGCATATTAGTGGATCTTGAGAGCTTCGGCAACCAGGCACTTGATCTGATACATAGTTACAGACACGAAGAAAATCAGCCAGTTTGTTTCTGCATTGGAAGCAGTGAAGACCCCCAGGAAATCATTGATGCCTACAAACACGGCGCCGATTCAGTAGTGCCGGCTTCTTGCGCTCTTAGAGAGCTTCAACTCAAACTGCGCTCTTTCATGAAACGTAGAAGACAACAAATAAAGAACAACATTCTTGTGAGCGAAGACATCATGCTCAAGCCCGAAGAACGTGAGGTATCAAAAGGCAAGAAATCAATCAAGCTTACGGTATCGGAGTGCAAAATCTTATCATATATGCTGAGTTGTCCTAACAAAGAACCCAAGATCAACGAACTTCTTGAGCTCATGTCAGGATCAAAAGCTGTTGTGTCGGAATCAGCAGTAAAACAAAGAATCAAATTCATGAAAGAGAAGCTTGCAACAATTGGCGCAGAGGATCTGCTTTTCGGGGGTCACACGCCAGCGGTCCTTGCAAGCTGATAAAACGAACGCTGTTCTGGACCGAACTGTATGACGCATCTGGTTAAGATATCGTGGAATAGAAAGAAATCTGTTTGCCATCTGGGTTTCACGGCATCTTAATCTAAGCTGCCATAGAATCTGAATACAGGTAAACAAAATCTTTCCCAAATCGTAATCAACTGTTGAGATTATCCGGATGGTCGAGAAAGCAAAACATGACTTCAGTAAAAGAGAGTCGGAAACTGAACAGTACGTTGCGACGCCCGAGCTCCAAAACAAGCTCTCGTTGCTTGCTATTATCCAGCCTGAAAGCAGGGAGCATGTAGATCAGTCCCATCAGATTACACTGGAGCAAAATCCAAACAAGGAGAGGTCTGAGCAGATTAATCCGGGCGATGCTCAGCAAAAAAACGAAAATTACCAATTAATCGAAAATGAAAAGGGCCATGCACGCTATTTTCAAAGCCAGCGACTCTTGCCTGCACTTCCTAAAATCACAAAGCTAAGCGAGGAAATGTCCGGCAAGAGCCAGGAAGAAAGAACTGAAGCCTGGTATAAGTCTCTAAAGATAAGGGAAGAAATAATAAAAAAAGAGTACCTCCAAGATAATCCCTGGGGACCGGAAAGCCGTGCAGCAATGGAGGATTATCTTGCCCTGATCAACATGCGTACTAAAAGTGCTTTGCAAGCCTTTGAATCATATGGCAAAGAACTGCCTGAGGGGAATGTTCTAACGATACCGGATGAAAACGGCAAAAGAGTCAGCCTGGAAGACTACAGCTCAAGAGTGCTCAGTTCGCAGTTGCGCTTTGAACTCAAAGACCTTTCAAAAGCACCGACTGAAAGTGAGTTCTGGAAAATGGAGCTGCAAAACAAGTGGCTTGCAAAAGTAGAAGCGCAGCTTCAAAGTCTTCGTCTTGATGATCAAGACAGGCGCATCGCCACCCTGATTGACGAACGGAAACTACCCGATTCATGGAATTACAAAGAAGGAATGAACAGGGCCGGCTGGCGCCACACCGTAAGCAGGCTGATTGATCTTGCACTTGATACCGGATCGCAAATCGATATCATCCAGCAATTAGCTTTGCCTGTAAAATTGCCTGAAGGCACAAAACTAAGCAAGCGGGACAGAGGCAGGTTGAACATTGCAATCGACCTGCCTCTGACGCCTGACCTGGATGATCCAGTAAACATACAAAAAATAGAGTCTCTTGAAACGTGGAGAAAGCAAAGCGGCCAGAAAATTCAGGAAGCCTTGAAAGGCCTTGCTGAGCTGAGCGGAAATCCAATCTCAGTAATATCTTTGGGCGACCTTGTCCTTCCTGCATCCAAATCAAGCAATGGAGAAAGTGCAAGCACTATTGCAGTCTTTAACGACAAAAAGCAACTTGTTTTGCTGGCCGATCCTTTTACCTTTGAAAAGGCGCCCGGACAGAGCACAGAACCGGTTAACCTTCTGGAGCAGCGACCGGAAGTGGAAGCGGATGCCGAAGGCAATGTTAAAGTAAGGATGCATGTGCAAGCACAAAGAGTTCCATGGTTTAGTCCACAAAACATGATCTACGAAAATGTCGGAGAGCCTGCAGAGTTGGAAGCAAAAACGTTCATAGCCGATGAGCTGGTTGCTGTGCAGAATAAAGGAAAGACGGAGTTTTTACTGGCAAAGGATCTCAAAACTCATTTCGAACGAATGAAAGTCCAACACTACGCGGACAAAGGCATAGCTTTTACACTTGCTGCAATGGATCTGGCCATGCTTGCAACAGGAACAATCGAAGTTGCAGCAGCCATTAAAGGAGCCCGGTTGCTTGCAGCCGGCAATGAGGCTCTCTCAGCTCTGGGACTATCCACAAAAGCTTCCAAAGGCGCGCTCGATTTCTCACTTGGAATAACAGGCCCGCTCACAAACGCCCACTGGAGCTCTTTCGAATCAGGACAGAGTGCCGGACATATTAGAGGGATGATCTTTCTTGGCATGGCTTCAATGGGGCCAGCTCAGTCTCTGGCGCAGTTGGGCAATTATGCAAAATCTGGTGCAAGAAAAGCGCTGGGAATACCTGAATCTACAGCCAGCTTGCAAAGCTTTTATGAAAAGCAGCAAAATGCAGCCAGATTTCATGAGCTCATAAAAAGCAGCGGCAAAATCGTAGAAACTGCATCAGACTACGCATCAAAAGTAATGCTCTATGGTCAGCTACCGGTTGGGCTCCTGGTCGGATATGAACTTACAAAACAACTAAGAGAGCTTTACCATCTTGAAACTGGGAATTTGCGCCAAGCAATGATAAAAGATAAACCCTCGCTTCTGCAAAGCAACGAATACATCAACCAAACAAGCAGAAAGGATCTGGAATCTCAAGAGCAAAGAACGGCCCGTATGCAATCTTATGTTGAGCTCTTCGAATTGAGTTCGATGAATAAGACCGGAGTTAATCTTGAAGAAAAGCAAATTAACAAGAATGAGGAACCGGCAAGGGAAATAAGGCGAATATTTGAAATGGCTGAAAAAGCACAGCAGCCTGAAACTGATCCCGATACTGCCCAGAGACTTGCAAACGAGCTTGCAAAATCGCTCAGCTTCAACCAGGCTGATATCCAAAAGCTTGAAGTATTCATGATGAAAGAATTAAGTTCAGAGCAGCTCGACACACTCAGAAAAACTGAAGCTGCAGATTTGAATAGAAACGAACCCACAAACTCAAGAAAAGCTAATGAGTTGGCAGCTCAAATAATGAATAACAAGAACAAAAGCTCGGTTGCTGCTGCAAGTCTTGGTCTCCTTAACATAATGGCTCAAAAGCACAATATTAAGGAAGCGCTAGCAAAAACACAAGTATGGACAAGCAACACAGCCAGGCTCTTTAGAGAGCATGAGCTGCAAAGCAGATTTGAGAAGCAAGCTATCACAAAGCTTATGATGCAGTACTTGCGGCCGTTTGAAAAGGATGGACGGGGTCTGGTACTTACTGATGCCCTGATCCGCTCGGGAGAATTACAGCCGGCGCAATTTGCTCCAGTGCTTTCACATCTGCTTGAAAATCCTGAAATCAGTGCAGCCGAAAAATCAAAGTCAATACAACTTGCCCTTGAGTTTACAGGCTCATTTGAGAACTCCTTTCCTAAAAGCAAGATGCAGGCAACGCTTGCAAGAGCAGCGCTAAGCGACTCCGATTCTTCAGTACGCGCTCTAGCAAGCGCTCTTTATTATATTTTGGGTGAGTCGGGAAAAACGAATAGAACCGGGAATTTGGGAGCTATAAACACAGAGTTTGCAAACCGCATCAGAAGCTTTAAGACAGGCAAGCCTGATTCAAAAGCAGAAGAAGGGATTGTAGAGCTTCTATCCGGTCAGTTGAGTAATCACAAGGATTTCTCAGAGCAGAAACTTGCTCTTGAAACGCTTTCTTTACTCCTTCCCCATATGAATTCGCCTGAAAAAACTAGGGTTGAAGAGAAAGCCCTTGCTAGTATAAGCAAGGTGATAAGTGCAGAAAAAATACATGAGGCCAATGGATTATTCAGTGCCTTTGCAATGATCAATTGCTCTGGCTCTTCAGCAGGACTACAGCTGATTGAAGAAATAACAAACAAATCTATCTCGATGCTTCAAACAAGCAAGAGCTATGACCCTGTTCTTGAACATGAGCTCATTTTACTTAACCAGAATATTGTGAATATGCTCTCAATTCTTTCAAACAATAAATTCAATGAGCAATCGAAGCCCGGCGAAAAGCTCATCAGCCAATATATCTCAAAAGCAGCGGGACTTATTAAGGATTCTAATATATCGTACACCGCCTTGGCCAGCCACCTGCTTGAATCAGTTGCGAAACTGAATTGCGGCGACGAACTAATCGACCTGCTCAAAAGCTCAAGCAAAAGCAGTTCAACACGGCTTCGCTCAATGGCATTACAAAGTTTGATTGAGATTTCTCGCTCGAGTTCTAAGGATCAAGAAATTAGCGCTGAACAGATTATTGCTCTATTTAAATCCGAAACCGATCCTGGAATTGTTCAGTCTTTAGAAAACTTCAAAAACGAAAGTGGCGCTGACGCTAATCCCGAGGCAGAACTCAATCCAGAGAACTTTGTCGAATCCATAGCCCAGCTAGACAGAGAAATCTTGCTTCGATATCCCGATTTGAAAAACTTCGATCTCGAGAGTCAAAAGGAATGGGTAAGCAGCTTTTATCCTCTTATATTACGCAGCAACTATGTAAGCGAACTTGAAAACGTAGTCAAAGCCGAGAGGTCTGTTTTGTCCAGCTCACGCATTCAAGAAAAATGCCAGCGGCTGGCAGCTCAACGAGAGATACAGTTTGAGGCTTTGAAGACTCAAGCAGCCGGTCCGATAGAGCTTCCACTCACCCGCTGGGCAAGAGTAGTACTAAGCACGATCTCCTCTAATGAAAGAAACCCGTTTACAATCGGCTCTGAAAGTTTATTGATTGGCTGGCGAAAGGAAACTCCATTCAACGAACTTGAAATGCATTCAGAGCTTGCTCAAAACAGGAGATCACCTGTCTATTACCGACAGGCAGAAAGAAACTGGTCATTGCAGGCAGAAGGTTCATTGAGAGAAAGTACAGAGCTAGGTCGAAGCGGCATTGATCTGAGCCGGAGATTACTGAAAAAGATAAGGTATTCAAAAGCTTCTCAAGAAGGGCTTAAATAGCGTCCTTGCGTCAATCATGATTTTCGAAGTACGCGTCTGCTTTTGGCTTACTAAATAAAGCAGACGTGATGTCTATTTGTGAATGATATGAATGTTTGACTGAACATTTTTTTGCTCGTGAAGCAAAGCTATTATTCTCGAGAACAGTTACAAGAGTCAAGTAACAAGGAGTACAATCAATGCCAGTTGAACATGAAATGAAAAATGCAAATTCAGAAAGAGTTGCTCCCGAATCGCGTGAAGCAGCATCATCAGGAGAATCAGCCTCAAACGCTTTGCGCCAGGAAACACCATACGGAAACATGCCTGAAAGCCTTCGTTCAGCCGGAACAGAATCCGGCACCGAGGCAAAGCTTGAAGTTCCAAATTTGAAAAGCGTGAGAGAATTTACAAGAGAAATGGCTGAACAGCGCCAGACAGTAAACATAGCAGGCATCGAGCACCGCTATGTCGAAGGGAAAGGCTATGTAACCGATGGCGCACCAAATCTGCTTAATCCTCCAGGTTCATACATGAAAAATCTGGGTGGGAACGGTCCATCAGGTGGTTACGGCAATCCCGGTCCTTTTGCATTCGTGCAAACAGTTAAGGTTGGGGAAGGTAGCAGCGCAAGACAGGCAGATCTGGTTCTTCCAATCCCGGCTTACAATCCGAATCCTGAAACATGGGGCAAAGAAGTACATTCAAGATTCCCGAATTCCCCTGCATACAATGAGCTCCCACCGGGTGAGAAAGTGGAACCGATAGATCCAGCCAAATTTGAATCAGCGCCGCTTCCTGCAGATGCTATTAATCTGACTAAAGGTTATCCGTCCGAAATGGGCGGACTGCTAGGAGAATGGTTTAATCAACCCAGCGATTCGCGAGCCGAGAAAACTAATCTTGCCGGAGCCGAGTTGCCTGCCGGAGCAAAACTCTTTAATCTGAGAAATCAAGCTGATGTAGACGTAGTTGGAGTTGTGAAGAACAGTGTTCTTGAACTGGTCGATCATCCATTCAACGGACAGCTCGCCGGTCAGAAAATCGAATTTGACAGCTCCGAAATAAAAGCAGTAAAAGCAGCTGAAGGCAGCTATAAGCACATTCCTTCCGATCTGTATAAAAGCGGAAGCGAAGCAATGAAGGCACGCAGCTTAACTAAAGAAAGCAGAGAAGCCGAGACTAAAGCAAGACTCGCAAAAGGAGGCGGAGCTGCTCTGGGCGCACTGATTTTAGGCAGCGCAGCTATCGACGCTTTTATGAATAAATCTCAGGCAAAAGAAAGCCTGCCGTTGCCTTCATTTGAAATCACAGGAAAATAACCAGCAACTGCTTTTTCAACTGGCAATTCAAATCCAGGACATCTGTCCTGGATTTTTTGCAGTTTTATTTACAAGCACTTCTATTTGATTTCTTTCCAGGCATCACCGCAGTAATGCAGGTTTTTCCAGCTGCAGAAAACGTCACTGCAGTGTGATTCATGGCAAAATATCTTGATAATGACTGCACTACTTATGATGAAACGAGTCATAAACTGGTTGTCGGCCGAGATGCCATTGTTTCTGATGTGGAATCCAAGGTAAAAGAAGAAGAGGAAAAGCTGAAAACTCCGTCGATAAGATTTGAAGTCGACAGACAATTGTCCAGGTTTCAGGTGACAGAGCGGTGGTCAGTTTTGTGCTGATCAAGGAAATCGCAGGCGAGCACCCGGCTAATTATTGCTTTGAAATCATGATCTGCAAGCGCCCTGGTTATGGCATTCACGTCATTAAGACCAGGCTCCAGTCGCAAACTTGCAACATTGAAGCACGGCAGTTATCAAAATTCAATATGTATCCTTACACTTTCAGAAACGGTCCACGCGGATAGCTCGGAGGCGCTCCCGGATAGCGAAACTCGCCAGGGGCGAAATCGGGAACTTTAAATGGCGGCGGCGGCGCAAAGCTGACACTGGTGCCCTCTTGGACTGAATTGTTGATAATGCCATCAAGCCGACTCCTTACTGAGGCTTGAAATTGCTCCACAGTAGGAAAGTTGCTTGTACGAGCCAGCTTGTTCATTTGAATAGCTTTGAAGCGTTCTCCAATTGCAGTAATGAATTCATTCAAAACTGTGGGGTCCTGACCGCTCAATAACTTATGATTGGCGTCAAAGACAACTTTGTCTCTGGGAACTATGAAGCCGTGATTAGGCAGATCTTGCGGGGTGATATCGCCAGAGCCGGTAATTCTTATACCGGAGCCTTTCTCAAGCGCGCTTATAAAAACCTGCCCACCATGACAGATTGTCCATGTGTCGAGCTTTTGAGCCAGTGACTGCCGCACAAGTGCCTGTACGCCGCTATCAGTGCGAATTGCCGCGGTATTGCCCGCGCCACCAGGAACATACATTGCGTCGAACTTTCCTTCTTTCATCAACCTTGATGCAGCTGACACCGAAATATCAGCTTGCATCGTATGACCGTTATCAAGCCACTGCGCAAGCGTGACTTTTCCTCTGTTGCCCGGTTGGTAGTCCCAGGTCCAATCAGGAGTCGCAACAGTAACCTTAGCACCAGCTTTTTTCATTGCTCGCACAACTTCGGTAAATTCAGGAGCTTCTACGCCATGTCCCATAACTACAAGTACTTCGCTACCTTTGCCAATATTAGGATCAAGCTTAACAGTGGGCAGAGCATAGTCAGTCCCTTTGATGCCGTTTTTCAACGAGTCACGGATTCTCGGAAATTCTTCAGCAATCGAATGCGATCCGGTGTATGCTCTTTCGCCTACAATTGCTTTCTTACTGATTTCGGCAGCGGCATTTATTTTGTCTGCAGTCCAGTCATAAGCTGCATCGTAGGCCCGCCCTTTGAGAGCTGCTAAATCAGCCATACTCTTGCTTGCCATCAAGCTCTCACCAGCATATGCACCAGCTTTAAATGACGCAATCCCAACCGGCAAACCGGCAGCAAAACCTCCCAATGCGCTTCCCAGTTCACTGCCGGCCGCCTTTAGTTCAGCCGAGCTACGAGCATTCTTTATGTCGCCATATATATCAAGCCCCTGTTTTGCAAGCGGGACCGCAAAGACTGCGGTAAGTGCAGCGCTGCCAACCTTGCCTAAGATGCCGGATTCAGGAAGCAATACTTTTGACGCAAAGCCAATTGCTGCTCCAACTGCGGCGGTTTCCATGATTCTTGGAACCGGCAGGTAACTCTCTTTGCCGGTGAGACTTTTGCTGAATGGAATTGCTACATGATTCACTCCCAAAAGAGAATCGGCAGCTGCCGGTAAAAAAGACTCCGCTGCTGAGCCAAGTACTATTTTTCCCTTTTCAAATCTGCTTTCTGGAAACATCTCTCCAGGAGTGCGTGCCGGTGAATTAGAGAGCAATTCGTTTCTGCTCAAAACCAGTCCCTGTTTTGTTAAATCAAACAGTTCTTCGTGGATTTTTCCTGCACTCTTGTTATCTGCATCATCGCTTTTTGTGTCTTTTGATTCGCTTCGATCCATAAGATGCTCCTTCCAGCGCCAGCCGGAATCAATTTAATTTCGGATTCAACAAACAAACAAAATCCAAGCCAAGCAAATATATGGATATAAAAACTCACGAGCAATTAAGATCGTGTGGCAGTCATTTCGTAGCTGTACGCACAATAGAATAAGTCCGGAGATTCGACGCGACGTTATAAATGCCTGCATATTGCTTGATTTGATTAAATACTACAGGCACGAAGAAAATCAGCCGGTATGTTATTGTATTTCAAGCACCGAAGACAGCCAGGAAATCCTGAATGCGTATATGCATGGTGTGGACTCGCTTGTTAGCAGTTCATGCGATCTCAAAGAGCTTCAACTCAAACTGCGCTCTTTTATGAAACGCAGAAGACAGCAAATAAAGAATCACATACGTGTTAGTGAAGACATAATGCTCAAGCCTGAAGAACGCGAAGTTTCAAGAGGCAAAAAGACAGTCAAACTTACTGTCTCCGAATGCAAAATTCTGTCCTATATGCTCAATTGTCCGGACAGAGAGCCCAGACCCAACGAGCTCCTCGAGCTAATGTCCGGTTCAAAGGCAGTTGTGTCTGAATCGGCAATCAAACAAAGAATCAAATTCATGAAAGAGAAGTTGGCAACAATCGGAGCTGAGGATCTGCTTCTCAGTAAACTGCAAGAAATGCCCGCGGCCCTTGCCAGTTAATTGAAATCGCAACAAACTAATTTATCTGGACAGCTTCATCTGGTGCTCTTATCCTCTCCTTCAACATATCTCTTTCAAACGGTTTGACATCATTCGTGCGGCGCCAAAAGCGCTCTTCGGTAGATACCCAGCCCACCGGTCCGGGTGTGACTACCCTCTTCAATAGTGTAAACAACCGCTCCTCACACCGCGGCCTTTAAACGAAACGTACACGATACTGTCCGTACTTTTTATTGCTTACTCACTTAGATTCTAATAAGCGACCAGCAGGCAAGAAAAAGCGAAACACGAATTCATTACAGTCCAGATGAAACTCCTGAAGTAGTAACAAGATCATTTGTATCCTCGAGCGACGACTTCAACAGAGCCAAGGTATTCTCAAATAGAGCAAGAGGAATCAGTATGCGCAGAGACACCAAGAAAATTGTAGCTGTTTTCGTTACTTCGATCATGATGTCCCTTCTTCTTGCTGACAGCAGTTTGACAGCTTATGCTGCGGAGGAGACCAAGAACGCATCCGATTCCGCTGCTGAAATGCCTGTCCCAGGTATGTCAGAAGAGATCAAAACTCCATATTACTTTTTGCATTTTAGCCCCAAATATAAGGAGGATGCTGAGAAAGCATCACGATTTCTCAATAGCGGTATTGAGTCACTGAAACTTGAATTTGCAAAATTCCCTGTGGATGAGCTGTTGAAGGTTCAGTGCGATATATACTTGTATCCGCAGAAAACTGAGAGTGTAAATGATGGTGGTGCTCATATTAGCAACGGCGACAATAATGGGGTCTACTCTGCCAAGGTTCATATTCTGACTCCCTCCCTGGTTGACTCTTCATGGCGAAGCAAAGTTGGTGAGTCAGCTAGTGACGACACCTTCTTCCGCCTAATAATGCATGAGTATTCAACAATTCTCCTCGACCGAATCTGCAGGACAAAGGTAAAGGGGCTGAAATTTTATCGTATGCCATCTTGGTTCAGCCAGGGCTATGAAGAATACTGCGCACTTTTGCTAAGTTCTCCCAGCAACAAAACAGGCGCGGTTGAGAAGTATCTTGCGTCTTACCGTACTAATCCTGAGCGTGTCAATTTTGATTTTGGCGTGAACATTCAGAATGACTACGTTGATGGAGCTATGCTACTTCTGTTTATGAATGAAACTTTCGGTAAGCAAAAAGTGCAAAGCATATTGACGAGCACAGAACCTTCCTTTGGTAAGGCTGTCGTCAAATCATTGGGAGTGGACATTGTAGAGTTTGGCAGAGGCTGGGATACCTGGCTCAGTGCCAGGGTCAGGAATTTGTAAAGCTGTCGTCAAATCATTGGGAGTGTACATTGTACACGTACCGACCACATAAACCCCAGAAGTTCCGCCGAGCCACTTGGCAGCCCGAGAAAACCCTGATTCTGTCAAGCCGGACACCGTCAAAGTGAGCGCCACTGGTCATGTTTGTTTTTGTTGTTGATAATTCCGTACACAATCTGGACAGCTTCCTCTGCGCCTGCTCTTACTTGATTTCTTTCCAGGCATCGCCGCAATAGTGCAGCTTTTTCCAGTTGCCGTCTCTTTTGACAAAAATATCACTGCAATGAGATTCGTATCGGGCCGGGTGCTCCCCTGCTATCTCTTTGATCAGAACAAAACTAACCACAGCGCGTTCGCCAGTGACCTGCACATAAGGTCTGTCAACTTCGAATTTTATGGGTGGAGCTTTCAGCTTTTCTTCTTCCTGATTCACTTTCGACTCAACATCTGAAATGATCGCATCCCGACCGACAACCAGCTTATGGCTTGATTCATCATATGTTGTGCAGTCCTTATCCAGATACTTTGCCATTGCTTTGAAATCATGGTCAGCAAGTGCCCTGGTGATTGCATTCAGAACCTTGATTACGGCCTGTGACTCAGCATCTGCCACATCGTTTATTGGCTTGCTCAAGCTTACCGAACAGGAAGCAAGATCACTTTTTTGCTCAGCATGAGCAAAAGGCACACCGGAAAGAAGCTGGATCGCAAAAAGAGTAAAGATTATTCTCGCCAGACTTTTCACAACTAATCTCCTCTTAACGCCAGATCAATATTGCGCAGAGCTCTATCAGTATCCTGCAGATAGGCATTCAAACGATCTGTATCACGCTGGAGTTCGACTATTTGAGTACCTTTGCGATCTATTGCAGCCTTCAATTCGGAGCGTTGTTTGAGAAGCGCATCACGAGAATACTTTAAATCAGATTCCACCTTTGGATCATAGGCCAAAGCAATCATCTGCAAGAGAAGAAATGTCGAAAAAAGTAAAGTAGCAATGAAAAAAGCAAAAACAAGTTTTGGCTTCATCAAAAGTAAACCTCTGGTCGCAGACAACTCAATTGAATCATGATGGATTTCAAGTTTCAAGCATATGCTCAAGTGTGTGTCCAATCAGAACTGGAGCCCCGAATATCTCGGGGCTCTTTCGGCACCAGACTTTAGTTTCAGGGGCTTACTTCTTCTCCAGATTAAATGGACCACGAGGGTAACTGGGTGCTGCCCCAGGATAACGAAATTCAGAAGAACTAGCCCCTGAATTAATGATGCCATCAAGGCGATTTCTAACCGAGACTCGAATCTGCTCCACAGTCGGAAAGTTGTTTGTAAGACCCGTCTTGCTCATTTGAATCACTTTGAATCTCTCGCCAATTGCCGTTATGAATTCATTCAAGACCGTTGGATCTTGACCGCTCAGCAGTTTGTGCTGGGCATCAAAAACAACCTTATTGTTCTTTGGAACAACAAATCCGTGGGGAAGGTCTTGATTAATAATGTCGCCAGAACCGGTTATTTTTATTCCAGAGCCCTTTTCCTGGGCGCTTATAAACACCTGGGTCTGCTGCCGGATACTTCTTTTTTTTTGGATTCAAACAAACAAACCAAGTCAAAAGACCGCTTTCCAGATATGAAAGCCCAAAGTGAATTAAGAAGATGTGGAAGGCGCTTCGTAAGTGTACGCAGAACAATAAGAGGATCTTGCTCAAGCAGGAAGTGCTAGTATGTTCTGGCATCCAAAATCGGATTGGTTATTCTATGTTTGCAGTTATCTATCAATTTAAAGCAATGGAAAATTCCGAGAGGGATTTTGAGGACGCCTGGGCGGAGCGCACGCTCGAGATCAGGCAAAGCATGGGCTCACTCGGCTCGCGTTTACACAAAGCCGCTGACGGAACTTATATCGCATATGCGCAGTGGTCGGACCGCCGGTCATGGGAAAAGTCCCAAAACAATCAGATCGATACTGATGCAAAACGCCGCATGCAGGAAGCATGCACAGAAATCAAAACGATTTTTGCCCTTGACCTGATAGACGATTTACTGGTCCTGGCTTAAGATCCTAAAAAGATTCAGCTTCTAAACTCTTTTCTTTGCCCAGAGTCCTAAGATACCCTGACGCTCTTTAGCAAGCCTGGCCAGATACTCGTCCATACGATCTCGGCTCCAGATTTCTGCTTGTTGAGCATAAGGATCATTTACCAGATAAGCGCCTGAGAGCTCTCGGCCTCTTACAAAAATGTAGTCTTCTCTGTCCTGACCACTTGCGTCCTTTACTGCACCTTTTACAATTGCAGAATGGCCGCTGGCAAGCTCCTTATCCAGAGCCGCAATGCTTACAGTCTCCGTGGGGCGCGCAGCCAGTCCGCGTCTTTCAAGCTCAGCTTCAAGAGCTGCCATGCCGCCAACAAATCCATCGATTCGACTTATTTTTCCGGATGTCTCAAGATCAAGCAAAAGTGATTTTGTAGCAGTTTCACTGCTATCACGCAGTCCGTAGGAAGAAAGCGCAGTTTGAATTGCCGATGCCGCCAGTGCATAAGGCTCGGCTGAGCGGCTGTGCGATTGCTCGGCAGTGACTTGAATGTTGTCTGCAGTTCTTCCAACACTGTTATCGGCAGCGGCAGCAGCGGCAGCTGGTTCATCGGCTCTAAACGGTGCCTCAGGCATCGGCAATGGACCGGGCACTGCGTCCGGCGCTGTGTCTGGACCTGGCATCGGCGCTTCTGGACCTGGCATTGGCGCTTCTGGACCTGGCATTGGCGCTTCAGGGCCAGGCTGAGGACCTGGTGCAGGCACTTCAGGACCCGGCTGAGGTGCTGGTTCAGGCGCTGGTTCAGGCGCTGGTGCCGGCTCCGGTTTCGGCGCCGGTGGTTCCGGCTTTGGTTCCGGCTTCGGCTCCGGTTTGGGTGGAGCGATGCATGAAAGGTCAAACTTCTGCCCCGGATAAATCAAATCCGGATTCTTTATATTATTTGCAGCAGCAATTTTCTTGACTGCAATCACCAGATCTCTGTCTGAAGGCTTATTTCCGGATGTTTTTGTAATAAAGCTATCGGCGATTCTCCAGAGACAGTCGCCTTTGACCACCTCATATTGCATATTTACATTCTCCGGCGTTTTATCGCCGGGATTTTGCGGACCATCATTTGGATTCTGGGATCCGTCACCAGACTTCGGCACATCTTTGCCGGGCCCCTGATGGTATGAATATGGATCAGCTTCTGGCATATTGTTATCTATTGACACTGGCGGAAGGTTTTCGTTAGTTCTCGCCGTTTCGGTACTCTGATAAAAAGAGTATGGGTCCTGCTGATTATTTTTGGATTCTTCCAGCAACGCTGCATTTGCCGCAGTCTGCTCGCCAGGAGACTCAGCCGATTTTTCACCAATAAGTAAGTTATCTTCCACGATTTACGCCATCCAGTCCGAACCAACCATTCCTGGAAATGAATATATTAAGCTGGGCTCAGCCTGGCTATAGTAAAACTACGCAGGAAGGCAAAGTCTGCGTAAATACGCAGCTTTGGGGCAATTTAGTTACATAATCCGGAAGCTTTTGTGAACGCCTGAGAGATCAGGCTTTAAGCCCGCTGAAGGTTCTGATTCCCGTTCGACTTTATGTCCCGAAGATGCGATCGCCGGCATCCCCAAGCCCTGGAACTATGAATCCGTGCTCGTTTAGATGGCTGTCTATGGATGCTGTTGTGATTTTCACATGAGGGAATGACTCATGAACCTTCTTTATGCCTTCAGGCGCGGCCAGAAAGCAAACCAGATGAATCTGCTTTACTTCAAGGTCGTGAAATAGCTTGATGGCGGCGTTTGCTGAGCCGCCGGTTGCAAGCATCGGATCAAGCACATAAACCTTGCATTCAGCCGGCAATTTATCCGGAAGCTTGGCATAGTATGAAATAGCCTGCAAGGTCGCTTCGTCGCGCTTGAGCCCTACATGATATACACGGGCTGTGGGAGGAATGATTTCCTGGGCAGCCTCAGCAAGAACCAGACCGGCCCTTAGAATCGGAGCTATAACCACATAATCGCTGAGTGAAACACCCTTTGCCGGTCCTACCGGTGTTTCTATGGAGGTCTCTCTTGAATTCAGGTCTCTCATGGCTTCATATACGAGTGCTTTGCCCATTTGAATCGCTGTGCGCCTGAATTCAGCCGTGGGTGTTTGATAGTCCCTCAGACGTGTCAACTGTTGCTGAATCAGTGGATGTTCGCAAACCTGAACGTTAGATGCAGTTGAAGTAGTCATTACACTTTAGCTCCGAGAAGTTCTTGTGATGCCGCCCTTGCCCATTTGTCAGCCTCAAGTATATCGTCTAGCGTTGGCTTAGAGAAAGCTTGATGAAGATCTAGGATCTTTTCTACATATCTTGCTATGTCCATAAACTCAATTCGTTTGTTCAAAAAGGCATAAACGAGCTCTTCATTTGCTGCATTTAAGACAGCTCCCGAACTATCGTCTCTATTTGCGACATCTTTTGCAATAGCAAGGCATGGAAAGCGTTGGAAATCGGGCTCTGCAAAAGTCAGGCTGCCGGCCTTTACCAGATCAAGAAGCGGCACCTGAGTCGAAGCTTTTCGTTCGGGATAATAAAGAGCGTAGTGTATCGGCAGGTGCATGTCCGGCTGCCCCATCTGGCCGATTATTGAGCCGTCCACAAATTCGACGGCCGAATGCAGAATCGACTGCGGGTGAATCACTACTTCAATTTGTTTTGCATCTATGCCAAAAAGCCAGCGAGCCTCAATTATTTCAAGTCCTTTATTCATCAGGGTTGCAGAATCTATAGTTATCTTCTTTCCCATAGCCCAGTTTGGATGTTTGAGCGCATCATCCACGGTGGCAGCTTTTATTTGCGCAAGGCTCCACTCACGAAAAGGACCGCCTGAAGCCGTAAGAATAATTTTGCGGACGTCTTTTATTGAAAAGCCTGCAAAACTCTGATGAATAGCCGAATGTTCGCTATCTACCGGAATGATTTTTGCATTATGCGCCTCCAGCATCGGCATGATAATTGAACCGGCTGCAACCAGTGTTTCTTTATTTGCAAGTGCAATGGTTTTGCCGGCTCTGCAGGCAGCAGCGGTGGGTTTTATACCGCGAGCACCGACTACTCCGGATACAACCGTGTCGACCTCGGGAGCCGAAGCAATAGCGCAGGCAGCATCTTCGCCTGTTAGAATTTCAACTTTCAGCTTTGAGTCTTGAAGCAGTTCTTTGAGCCTGGCAGCCGAATCCGCATCAGGAACACTTACAATTGACGCTCTGAATTCCTGAATCTGACGAGCAAACAATTCAAGATTGTTGCCGCCCGAGCTTAAAGCAATTACTTCAAAATCATCTAAATGTGCCCGCACGATATCGAGGGTCTGCCGACCAATTGAACCGGTTGAGCCAAGTATTGAGAGCTTTTTCAAGTCGAATTCTCTTGCCGCTTTTGAAATTAGCTGCATCTACCTCAATATCGGCAAAATATAGCAGAGATACGGCTTTTTGACCCGAGTGCTTTTAGATTCTTTGAAACTTGTTTTTGCTTAGTTATTGCCTGGGAGGCAACGCCGGGGGAAGCTCAATCGGCAATTTTCCAAATATGACAGCCTGTTTCAATAATGTAAGCTGAACTTCTCTGATTGAAGCCTGATATGCAGCCCCCGACCAGTAATAGTCAGGATTATAAGAATAAGGATTAAGCGAGAAAGGACTGAGAGGCATTTCATAGCTGGGCGGCTTGACAATATCGCCATACTGCCTGGTTACCTGCCTGGCAGCCTGTACTTCTTTTATAGCCTCATCGATCTTGGCTCGGGTATAAGGATTGTCGAAATATGCTGTTTGTCCGTTAGTGATTGCCTGAAGCACAGGTTGAATCGCCTGGCCGACCAATACATCAGCAAGATAAATATGGAAATAGGGATTCCATGGTGAAGACTTGGCGCCTTCGCGCAAGAGATTTTCCTGGTATTCCAGTGATTTGCCGGCTATTTTAGACATATTAGCCGCGTAAGTATAAACGTCGGTTGTGTTTTTGTAGCTTGCAAAGCCGGAATCATTTTGTTTTCTCATAAAAGCCTGAGAAGCAGCAATCCGCATCTCATCTGCGTTTACCATCACAGGCTTATAAATATGCCCCTGATGCTGGGCAATTTCGATTTCTTTTAAATTGCTGGGGAAATAATGCCTGTTTCGGTCCGAAGCATCCGGATTTTTGACATTCTTCAACCAGAAGAAAAAGCCTTTGCCATTTTCCTCGTCAATCCAGGGTGCCGGTAAAAGGTCTTTAGGCAGTCCTTTTATGACCAGCTTGTTATAGTTGTTCTGAGAAATTTTGGCGTCAAAATCAGCTTCGCCGTAGGTGACCTCAAGTACACCGTTGTTTGCCGGAACCTGTGGTCTTTCTTGAGGACGATCAGAACCGGGCGGAGGCGGTGTAACATCGGGCTGGCCCCAGGGTGAGCGTCTTGTCTGCCCCAGAGCCTGTTGCCGCAGCAAATCAAGCGAATTACTGTTCAAAGCCGGCTGGCCTTGAGAGTCATCACCCCTTAATCTTTCTGCTGTTTTTCTTGCCTGCTCTAATAAATCCGGAGGCGCCTGACCAATATTTCTTCCGTCGCTCATTAACCTTTTCCGCCTAAGTAAGATTAAATATCCGGAAGCAAGTGTCTTTAGTCAATGTTGGAACCACGTAGCAAGCAGGTCCGGTCCCCGGGAGCCCGCCCCCCGGGGCATCCGCTCCGGCATCTCGGTTTTACAGAGCTTAATTCCATAATGTCTAATCATGCAGTCCAGCTTGCGCAAAGATCCCTTGGCAGCATTTCCAGGCAGAACTACTATTTTTACAGTGATATCGGGCTTTTCTAGAAACGTAATTAGGGTTGGATATGGCATCAAACAGAGTTGAGTCAGCCTCTGAGCGGGTTGATTTGAATGACGGGAACTCACAGAGCAACAGAGCCAGCGCAAACATGAGCCAGCGCCTCTTTTTTGAAGATCTCGGCCGTGACATTTATGGCAGTCCTTTTTCGAAAGGCAGAGAAAACACAAACGGCGCGCAACTGCCGGCAGATTTGCAGCTGGCCGTTGTGCTTAATAAGCGCGACAGAGGCAGTGACAGAGGCAGTGACAGAGGCAGTGACAGAGACAGTGAAAGAGGCAGTGAAACTGCAAGCAGATCTTCGTTTGCAAAAATTGCAAACGAAAACAGTCTTGAAATGAAATCTGTCGAGGGCAGAAAAGTCGAATTCAGCTTGCAATTCCGTGCTGAGAAAATGATCGTCGGGACGGTAGACCAAACAAAAGCCGGTCTGAAAGAAATCGACAGAAGATTGAATGAACTCTCCGAATTGAAGCGCTGGGATCTCCAGCAAAGATATGGAATAGAATTTGCAACTCCTTCCGATAAGGGCCCAAGGCAGCAGATTCAGCAAAAAGATGGAAGCGCAAAACCCGGAAAAGAGCTGCAGCTTCGCGAGCCCACCTTGCGCGAGTTGCTCGGACTGGAAGCCGCACTTGAAAAAGCAAATCCGTCGCAAGTTTCTACTTCAGATAAACCACTCAAGTTTTATTTCCTGAAAACAGAATCCTATTATCCGGAAGCCAAAGGTATTGCAGCCTTCGAGCCGAATATAAATAATGGACCGGCAGTAATAGTCGAACCTGATACTTTGAAAAAAGCGCCGATAACAGAAAAAGATCGAAAAAACCCTGATTTTTCACATCACCGAAGTATCGAAAGTGTGCTCATTCATGAGCTGGGTCATCATACGGAAGACAAATTATTCAAAACACCCGCCGATAAGGGCGAATTTTACAGGAAGCTGGGCTGGACACCTATCCCAAATGCGGCTAAATCGGAATCAGGCGACGAGCAATGGATGCTCATCGGCAAAAACGGCGGTGGCTATGCTCCGGCCGGGATTGGTATTGGAAGATGGCTTAGCATAGACTCCCTTGGCAGAGTACGCGGTTCGATAAGTCCGGAACTCGCAATGAAACAGGCGCCGGTAAAACCTGCAACCGCTTATCTAGAAGGCCCGCAGGAAATGCTTGCCGAAGGATTGACCATGCTCAGGCTGGGCAATGAACACAGAGCTCAGATGCTCAAAACGGATAAAACGCTTTATTTACTGGTAAAAGATCTTGATCAGAAAGAGATTGATCTGAATTTCGGACAGGGCAAGCTCATGAGAGCCTTCGACGGCAAATTAGTTGCAGAAACAAAAGCAAACAAAGAAGCGCTGCTGAATAAAGAGGAAGAGGAAGGCAAGTCTGGAGCGCCGCAGAAGCGAAGCAGACGGAGATGAGCACCGATAGCACAGATTAGCAGCGGAGCTAAAAGCTGATCGCAGTCCGGCGCATTTTAAGATTAAATGCAGTATCATCGATACTTAGCTCCCTAATTTATTAAAACCAGAGATTAAATGCCCGAGGCTCCCGACAATACTTGTTTTCAGGAATTGAAGCCGGATGAAATCAAGCTCCGCCAGCACGACGATGCCGGCGAAACTGGAGCTGAAATTGGCGTTGAATCTGGGTGCAGCAGCAGTACTGACTCAGGACAAAACGAAGGACTGTCCTCAATCCATAAACCAGAGAACGAAAAGAAGCCACTAGTTCCAGAAACCCCGCAAATAAACGAGTTTAGAAAGAAGCCCTATAGCGGGCTTTCAAGGCATCGCTCAATTGTATTTGCCTGCTTAATTCTAGCAGCCGGGGTTCTTGCAGCCAGCAGCATAAATCTCAAAGAGTTGATTTCAAAAGAAGTCGATATCGACACTAATTTCAAGATGATTAATCACCAGCCGGAGCCAGAGCTGCCTGCGAATCTGAATTTTGTTCGCAACAACGAATACGACGCCCCCGATCCGAATTTTGACGGAAACGAACTGCACAAAGTAATTGAATCAACCTGGGACAGTGAAAAGGTCGGTTTTGTAGATAAGACCGGTCGAATAGCTATTAAACCGCGATTTTCAGGAGCCTCAAATTTCAAATACGGACTGGCGGCAGTCCGTCCCTATTTTCGTCCAAAGGACGACAAAGCAAGCAGTCCGGTTGACCCACCCCCGTGGGGTTACATTAACCGCTCAGGCAAATATGTGATTAAGCCACAATTCGAGCAGGCCGGCGACTTCGATGAAAACGGTCTGGCGGCAGTAAGATTGAAAGTCGAAAGCGGCGCCGATGGACTTTGTGCACTCATAAACAAAAAAGGAGAAATAATCTACAAGGCAAAACTCAGCAACCCGCCTACAAAAATGGGCAATGTTTACAAGGTCCAGGAGGCTTATGGAAAAACAGGAGTCATAGACAAAAACGGTCAATGGGTCTTAGCGGCAGAATATGACGGCATCAATACCATGGACTCAAACTATAACTACAGCTATTACAACAATATTTTTCATGAACCTAGAAGTGCAGAAAATAGTTATTTTGTAATTGCAAAAAACGGTCTGTGCGGAATCATGGACCCCAACGGAAAGATCGTGATGCCACCACTCTTTAGCCAGATCAATTCGTTCGAGAACGGCAGGGCGATTTTTTTCAAGGGCGACAAATTTGGAATGGCTGACAGCAGCGGCAAAATATTGCTCGATGCAAAATATGACCTTTTGACCACGCCTGCAGAAATCATGGCCGGCAAAATCAAGGGCAAGTGGGTCGTGATGGATTCTGAAGGTAAGGAGTTGCCGGTAAAAATTGATGCTCCCCTTTACGAACAACGGAACATCTGGTTGAAGGACGGACGCGCTCCGGTGCTAATCGGAGACAAAGTCGGCTATATAGATCAAACCGGAAAACTTGTGATTCCAGCAAAATTCGATATGGCATCGGTTTTCAGTAAAGGATACGCAGTTGCCTGGGATGGGCAATACTGGCGCTTCATTGATAAATCTGGCAAATTCGTATCTGATTTACACCTGGCAAAACCGGCGCTTTTTAACAACGATGGAGTAGCAAGCACTACAATTGCTGGTCCACTTTATTCGCTGATTCGCTCAAAAACGATAAGTGAATCGGAGAATACAATCGATAGCTTTAAAGAAGCCACAGGCGTGAAAGAACCGAAAGGAGGCTGGCGTTATCGGCATGCATTCAGATAGATAGATAGATAGATAGATAGATGAATGATAGATGAATATTTTTTCCGGTACGAAGAAATTCAAGCATTATCAACGGAGCAATAATTTTGGCAGAGCCCGGTTTGCAAAAGGCAAAAGAAATAGACTACGGCAATCTGATTGCTCACATATTTCTCTGGGAAAAAGCTTTTTTTCTGGTGCCGATCTGGGCGATTGCCCTGGTGCCGATTCTGGGCTTTTTCTGCCGCAGCATGGGAGGATTTGCTACCCAGATGGGCTTTGGTCTTGTTCTTTGCTCACTCTTGATTTATTTTCTCGAAGATCTGCTCAAACGCAAAATAAGGTTCGATCAGGAACACATCTTTTTCGGATTCAAAGCTTTCCCAATTAAGAGCATCAGAAACGTGGACGTGCTCTACAAGAAACGGAAGTTTCTGCCCGAGACACTCTGTTTAACAAGTGAAAGCGGCAAGAAGCTAAAACTCAGCCTCAGTGGTCTGAGCGAAGACGGAATCGAAACGCTTCTGAAACATTTAGAAGCCACAAACTCAGATTTAAAAACCGCTGCAGTCTTAAACACCCTGGTCAAATGCCGCAATATCCGCCGACGACCACCGGATTCACAGGAGCGACTTGAGATCGCTTATCATTCAAGGCGATTCATAAGTGAAATAGTAGATGAGTTCAAGTTATCTGCGCTGAAGTGGGCGCGAATCGGTCCGGTAGGGGTTTGCTTGCTTGCAGGACCTCTATGGATCGGCTGGTTGAGCACACTTTATACCTGCTTGCAACCACATGCATATATGCAGGTAAGATCTTTGAATCTGTCGCAGTTTTTGAGCAGCTGCTGCGAGGCTTTGCTCTGGCAGATTGGCAGGGCATTTAACTCAGTTTATGAATCCGTGCACTCGGTCGTTGAAACGCCGCTTGTTTTCATTTCGATGCTTGTGGCAGTTTCTGCTTTCTTTCTCTATCTGGCAAGCCTGCTTCTTAAGCCGAATAATTTAATAGCCGACAAAGACGGACTCAAGTTGCAGATTCGTTTCGGCGAGTTCACGGCTCCGGTTAAGAGCCTTGCCTGGTCTAAGATTCAGAGACTGGAGCTAATGAAACACGGAAGCAAAAACAGCAAACTTAGAGTCAAAAGCAGCGATAACAAAAATTTCGATATTGATCTACAAGCAATTTCATCTGAAGATCGGGCTTTCTTGCTGAAAAAAATAGAGAAGCTTGTTCCGGGCAGTCAGATAGATCACGAGCTTTCACAGGCGATGCTGCCCAGATCGGATAGAAGTTACACCGAACTCTGGCTGCAGTCGCTGAATCAGTCACCAGAGCGAAAATCGCTTGATCCGCTTGATCCGGGACAGGTGCTGGCTGACCACAGATATGAAGTGCTGAAAAGCATCGGCGTGGGCGGCCAGGGCAGGGCCTATCTTTGCCGCCCGCTTGAAGACGAAGATCAAAAAGATAGAACTGTTGTGTTGAAGGAAACAATTATTCCTGTCTTTGCAGATAATCTAGTTCGGAAGAAATCGCTTGAGAGTTTCGAGGCTGAAGCCAGTTTGCTCATGAAGCTAAATCACAACGGCGTGGTCAAACTGCTCGACTATTTTGTCGAAGATCACAGAGCCTATCTTGTTCTTGAGCATATAGACGGATGCAACCTGCGCGAGCTGGTGATGCGAGATGGCCCGCTGGCTGAAGAAAAGGTACAGGATCTGGCAATCCAGATGTGCGAAATTCTCAAGTACCTTCATGCAAACTCGGTTGTTCACCGCGATTTTACACCGGACAATCTTATTTTGAACTCGAAAGGCCAGCTCAAGCTCATAGATTTCAATGTGGCCCAGCAGATCCAGGCAGGCAACTCCGGGACAATCGTAGGCAAGCATGCATATCTTCCCCCCGAGCAATTCAGAGGCAAATCCGGATCACAAAGCGATCTCTATGCAATGGGCGCCACTTTGTTCTTCTTGCTGACAGGCACAGACCCGGAACCTATAAGCCAGTCATCACCTGCTGCATCGGGGAAGGTCAAAGTATCCGAATTCATGAACAATCTGGTAGAAAAGGCAAGCGCCTTGCAGCTCAATAAACGCTACCAGAGCGCATCTGAAATAGAGGCTGATCTTCTGGCTTCTGCAATTCTTCCGGCAGAAGCAATGATGCATGAAGCTCAAAAAACACAGGAGACTGATACAGTTACACAGGAGAATGATTCAGTTACACTGACCCTATCGGCAAGCAAAGAAAGCGAGGTCGCAAAGCATGGCTGAACTTGTAGTTAGAAGTCAGAGCCGCAGCATGCTGCGCAAAGGACTGGAAACCGCTCTTACAGTCAGCTTCCCACTCTGGGGCGTTGGCTCACCTTTAGTGATGCTCGTACTTTTGATTCAGATGATTACCTATCATCAATCCGGCAGCTACAGCCGTGTGAGCGAGTTGATGGCATGGTTTGTTCTCAGCCTGGTTTTCAGCATCAGCTGCCTTGTGGCAAAGCGAGCGCTTGCTCATGATTTCATTTCAGCAGACAAAGAAGGAATCAGGCTTCCTTATTTTTTCGGCAGTTCGGTTAACCTGAAAAACTACATTGCCTGGAAGGATGTTGAAAGAATAAGTGCCGCTGTTGTGAACAACAATCCGAAAAACTCACGCATAAGTATTCTTAAGAAGAGAGGAAAAGCTTTGCATCTGCCAATAAGCCAGATGGAGCCGGAATTTGTCGAGCAGTTTGTGCTTGCTTCACAAGCATGGGCAAAAGACGTTTGCGACCCGAGCCTTGCCGAACTTCAAAACACCTTGCGTATCGGTGAGACCGGAGGCGGCAAGCAAGCAAGTTATACAGAGCTCTGGGAAGAAGAACTGGGCCGGAGATTTTGCCCGACTTCTTATATTCCTCTGGAAGCAGGAAAAGTACTGAGACAATCAAGTCTAAAAGTAATAAGCCATCTTTCATCAGGTGGGCTTTCAGCCCTTTATCTCTGCCAACTCGACGGAAGCAAGCTTGTCGTTTTGAAAGAAGCAGTAATTCCCTCCGACGGGAATGAAAGCATTAAAGAAAAAGCGAAGGAAATGTTCGAGCGTGAAGCAAAGCTGTTGATGAAACTGGATCATTCAGGCATCGTGCGGGTGATTGACAGCTTTTCGGAAGGACAGAGAAATTATCTTTTGCTTGAGTTTATAAACGGTGTAGATCTCAGACAACTGGTGGCCCAGAACGGTCCTCAAAAAGAAAGCGATGTACTTGAATGGGCTGTACAGGTGGCGCTGGCATTGAAATACATGCACGAACGCGAGCAGCCCATAATTCACAGGGATCTGACACCGGACAATTTAGTGCTTCGCAACGATGGACAGGTGATCATTGTGGACTTTGGCGCAGCAAACGAATTCATCGGCACCGCCACCGGCACTTTTGTAGGCAAGCACTCTTTTATTGCGCCGGAGCAGCTAAAAGGAAAAGCCACTACCCATAGTGACATTTACTCCTTTGCCTGCACGCTTTATTTTCTTCTAACCGGTCAGGAGCCGGAAGCACTACTGCCTTCAAACCCAAAGGAGCTTGCGCCCTCTGTTTCAGACGAGCTCTGCGAACTTATAGAATCGTGCACCCAACTGGAGGCAAGCGACCGTTATCAAACGGTCGCTCAAATGCTCCCTGTTTTGAGACGGCTGGCAGCGCAATCGATGCTAGCATAACTGCATTTGCAGTTATGCAACAGGCTTCTAAATTAAGCTGTATGGTCCAAGTTGTATGGACATTGTGAATCGAGATATCTAAACGAGCTTCTTGAAAGGGTTGGAATTGACAGAGAACAATAGAGAGGTAGTTGCAGCCGTCATAGAAAGGGACGGGCTCTTTCTCATTTGCAGGCGCCCGGCGCATAAAAGACATGGGGGGCTCTGGGAATTTCCGGGCGGCAAAATAGAGGACTCAGAGACTCTTTTTCAAGCAGCGCAAAGAGAGCTAAGCGAAGAGTTATCACTTAAAGCAGAGTCATGTTTTGAAGCCGAATTTTCCTTTATAGATCCGGCCTCCGGATACAGAATAAACTTTGCCAGGGTGAGTTGCGCAGGCGAGCCGGTACTGCACGAGCACAGCGAACTCAAGTGGCTTAGAGCAAGCGAATTGCTGGAGCTTGAGCTTGCGCCAAGCGACCGTCGTTTCGTGGAGCACCTGAATCAAAAGTGACAAGCCTAAAAGTAAAGAGCAATGGAATTAGAAATTATCTGAGCCGGGGCTTATCAATTGCCGGGGCTTCTCCAGGCAATTGACCTCATTGCAGCAGTTGCAGAGCGGTAGTACCGAGGAAAGATCAACTTTGGTGCTTGAAAAAATATTTCCTGAATCGCGGTTCCTTCGCCGTCCGCATCTAAGATAATACTGCGATTTTCCTCCTGAATCTGCAAGTACCGACCTTCAACAACCAGCACCGATTTGCCGTTGAATTCCTCGGTTTTTGCAATCAGCATCGCAAACTCCTGAGGATCGCTCTTGTCACGCAAGATTTCCTTGAGGCTGTAAAACTCGCCGGGGCTGAGCACATGTGGTGCTTTCTTAAGAAGGGCCTTAAAAGCATTAGCCCCCTCTTTGCTGATTCTTCGCCCGCGATAAAAGAAAGACAACTCCGCCTGCGGCGCCTCTTTTGGATGAAAGCTCTTATATCCCATGGTCGGGATGCCGGATTTTTTTTCAGGCGCTTCCTCCCAGCCTGCAGGAATTGCAACGCTGGCTATCTGACCACTGCTGTATGTTTTGAACACCATTACAATTACGCTCCTTTAACAAGCATCGGAACTTTCTTAACCGGCCTCATTTCGAGTTTTTGATTATGGCTTCTTTTCTTTCAGGCGGGAGTGCATCGAGTTGCTTCTGCATTTCCTCCCTGGCACGCCTGCGTTCGTCGGCATTGCCATTGCGTTCTTTGTCCTCAGCTTTCCATTTTTCACGGGCATCATGCATTGCTCTTGCAAGAGATCTGTCATATTCAACATCGTTTATGATACCGTCTTTGCGTATCTCGCCAAGCCAGGAAATACGCCTGTCCGGCGGCTGGCTCCGCACCATGTCCCCAAGTTTGCGGCGGCCGTTCTTGAACTCATCCTCATTGAAAGTTCGATTTGCTCGTTGCTCGTTCCAGCGCTTGCCGGCTTCTTTTATCTGCTCCTTCATCAAGCGATCAAAATCAGCGTCGTTCAGGTGCTGGGGATCTGTGGCCGGCAGCTCATGCCGCAATCGCAGAATCTCGAACTCTTTGCGAGTATCAATTGTATTGTGAGCCCGGTCCCAATCCACATCCTTTTGTAAAAGTGCTATCTGGTCTCGATTGCCGGCCGGGCGCATTGAGCCATATAGATCGTGTATTGATATTGCTTTATCACCCTGATGGTCGTCGCGCTCGCCCCACTGATTGTCTACCTGAACACGGGCAGGTGGTCCAGGTTCATAGTCGGTCACAGTGACCACATGAGCACCACCAGAGCCACCAGCCGCTCCTGCTCCAGAGTCATGCAACCAGGGTTCGTTGTCCGTATTTACCCTGATAATCAGAGGCAGCTTTTTTTCGGCTTTAGCTCGAGCGATTTTATCGCTCAGTTCTTCCTGGCTTCCAACTGTTCCCACTTTGCTCGCGTCACCATATACATCATCCTTGTGGCATAGAAGTATATCGTTTGCAACTTCGCCTGTGAGTCGGTTGTTGACCCTGACTATCGCATCATCCTTAATGTCGGCAGACTTATCTACAACCTTTGGGGGACGCGTCGTAGTATCAACCAGCCTTTCGCCGGTGTCGTCGGCTCTTCCGGGGACAGGTTTTCTTTGTTCATATCGCATAGCTCCAGGAGGAACGTTGTGCTGAACACCCTGTTTGTCCGTATATGTAAAAGCTTCGGTCTGATGATACATATTCAGGGCAGTCACTTGAAAAAGCTGGCTGGCATGCGAACGCGCTCCATAATGCGGTGGATTAACTGCAGCTTCCGGATCAGGAGGAAGGCTTTCAGCACCCACCTGAACTACAGTGCCATCACGGGCGGTGAATTTGCCGGTTCTTGTTACTTCACTGACCAACCTTGCAGCCTCAGATGGATTTCTCGTATAGAGCCTGGTTTCAACAGTAGTCACATTGCAAGTATTGTGAAAGCCCTGGTCGATGGAATCAGGGTGAGCCGCCTGATCCATCACCTGCTGCGCAATTGCCAGCCGCTGCTTCTCTGATAGCGGCTGCTTGCCTTCATGCTCCAGTATTTTTTCAATTTCGGCATATGTTTTGGCAATCTCATCAGCCGGCAAGTTTTGTTTGCGGGCACGGCTTTCAAACGCATCCATGTTCTCTCGAAAACGTGCAAGCTCATCGAGGTTCATTATTCTTGATTCGGCAAGATCACTGAGACGGGCATGTGCAACCCGGACATCATGGGGATCGCTTGCTTCTTTCAGTTCGGCATCCGGCCTGTCTGCCACAAGATAGCGCCCGTCAGCCTTGCAGGCCAGCTCATAATTGTCCGATGCCTGCGGTCCCCAGTGATGCTCGGTGTAACTGCCGTCGTCTGCGGTTTTGCGGACAAAGCCAGTACCATTGGCTTTTTCTAGACGCAGAGTGCCATCCTGCCATACGGTCCGGGTGTTGCCGGCCGCATCCTTAAGAACGAAACCGCCGTCGTCACTGTGCCCCGGAAGAATAAGAACTTGTCCGGGTTTGATTACGTGACTATGACTATCAATATGATTGATACGTTCAATTTCTTTTACATGCTTTTGCAGCTCTTCCTTGCTTGCCTCTTCTCCCAGATGCTTGCGTGCGATTGCATATACAGTATCGCCCTTTTCCACTTCGTGTTTTTCAGGCTCTAGCTTTTTTGCAATCAGCTCTCCTCTATAGGCAGCGTCCGGGTTAACTTTGATAGTTTCGGGCGCCATATTTATGACTGAGGCTCTGCCGCGTGCCGCTTCAGGCGCTGCGGCGGCTTTTGCTTCCGGCGGCGTGCTAGCGGCTTTTGCTTCCGGCGGCGTGCTAGCGGCTTTTGCTTCCGGCGGCGAGCTTGCGGCTTTTGCTTCCGGCGGCGTGCTTGCGGCTTTTGCTTCCGGCGGCGTGCTTGCGGCTTTTGCTTCCGGCGGCGAGCTTGCGGCTTTTGCTTCCGGCGGCGTGCTAGCGGCTTTTGCTTCCGGCGGCGTG
>CAZTQO010000024.1:96577-102085 GCA_964615655.1 uncultured Candidatus Obscuribacterales bacterium
GCGGCTTTTGCTTCCGGCGGCGTGCTTGCGGCTTTTGCTTCCGGCGGCGTGCTTGCGGCTTCCGGTCTCTTCGTTTTAAGCAAAGACGCGCTTTCAAGATGGGGCGCAGGAGGCTCAATTGCGGGTTTAGCCAGTTCTTTTGTCATTCTGGGCTTCATTTTAGGCACTTCGCCTGTACGAAAAATTCTTGCAACTGCCTCGTTTGGGCTGCTGGATACTGCTTCAAAATCCATTATCTGTGGCTTGCCGAATTCTCTTGTAAGACCACTCTTGCCGCCGGCTTTCAGAGCATTCATCACTCTTTTGAAACCGAGAAGCAGTTCCTCCTTTCCTTCTCCTGCTTCTTTGCTCGCTTTCTCAGAACTTTTTTCAAGAGTTTGAGTGGCAGCACTTTGCTGCTCAATTTCAGGTTCTTGCATTGACTCTCCCTGACTTAGAAACAGAAACTAAAACTGCAATTCCAGCTTCAAAGTATTTGCTTGATAATCTTATTCCTACCCTCTTGCCGGAAATTTTAGGGTTAAAGCTTTAAATCATTTATCTTCTTTGCGCGCTCATTTACATAATTAACAATATCCGACCTGGAAATTCCATCATGACCCAGGAATGACCAGTGTTTTCTGGTGAGATACTGGTATTTGCTGTCCAGAAAATCCGCAAGTGACTTCAGATTTTCATCATTGTCTTTAGAAGCTGCTTTAGAAAGTTCCTCTTTGCTTACAAGTCCGTCTTTTGAATCGATATCCAGCCTGGACAGGTTTTGATCATAAAGTTCAAGCAAGTTGTTCTCGACTTTCAAGCTTCTCAATGAAAGAGCTGTGTTCCTTCGCAACTCTTTTAGATATGGCGACTCCATCGACTCCGACGGTATAGTTGTTTTCATGGCCTGCTCGAGAATCTTTTCAGCCTGGTAGACTCTGCCGCCCGCAAGCAAAATTGATGCCAGCCGTGCGCGTTCAATAAAGGGAGCCGCCAGGCTGCAGCGAGCGTTTTCGAGACTCAAGTCCAGAAACTCGAGAAGCGCCGGTTCATGTTCTTGCTTCCTGCGATTTTCTATACTTTCGAATTCAAAAACAAGCGCTTTCGGGTTGATTAGATCCAGATCTGAGACCAGCCGCTGCTGAACTTCGATAGCAATATCCAGATTTCCGGTTCGCAAAGCTCCTCTTAGAGCTTCTGAATTTTTTTCGATTAAGTCGTATTGTTTTTCCGTGTTTAAAAGAGCGCCAAGCATTTCTTTTCTCTGACCTTCAGAGAAGCTGTTGAGCCTTGCAAGCTGGTCTAAGAGCACCGCATTTCGCGCTTTCTCCTCAATCGCAGCTCCGCTTACGCCCTCGAGCTTCAGAGATTTTTGCGCATTTGCAAAAACCCTGGACCAATCAGCACCGCTTCTTGCAAATTCACTTACGCTCCAGAGCCTGCCGCCAGATCTAACACCACCAATGGTATCATCCAGAAGTCCGTCTACCGTGTCCGAGCGCTGCACTATTTGTTCATGCTTGATTGGTGCTTTCTCAGGCAGGTCATTCATCTTCAGGGCCGCCGCTTACTGTTCGTAATTTATATCGCTGAAGTTTTTCATGAATTTTTCCAGCGAAATTTTAATAGTACCGCTAGTTGAATTGTTGGCACCGCCCCATGGATTTCTGACTGTTACCGTGCCGCCGCCTTTTCCATCAGGCTCAAAACCAACGATGCTGTATGCGTGGCCGGTAAAGAATTTATCATCGGTATAGTCGGACAAAATGCCTTTATTAATACCGGCAGTGACAGCCTTAGGCGGGTTGCCTGAGAATGCTTTTTCCAGCTTGGCTGCCGTGGTGGCCTGGCTTGTGACAATCAACATGTCGGTATCGGAAGAGTTACCGGTAAGAAGTTCGGTAACTGAACCTGTTCGGCCGCCACCGTCGGCACCTTCGGCAGGCGTGTCTCCACCGCCTAAATTAAACGGACTTCTGCGGTAAAAATGCTTCTGGCAATACTCACCATACGCCTTTTCCATCACTGATGCCCAGGTGCCGTTGGGGCTGCCGTGATTATAAAGACCTTGCTCGGCCTGAGTTGGTGCTTTTACTGTAATTGGTTCGTCTTTGGCTCCGGGGAAGGTGACTGTGTAAGTACCATCACCATTGTCTTTGATCATATTTTTAATCGATTCAGGATTCGACTTTGCCACTGCCGCAAGCGATGCAAGGAAGTAACAGTTTCCTATACTGCCCTGTTTGATTGCATCAGGATTGATGCTCTTTAACGGATCGTTCTTGTCTCCATAAAGATCATGCGAAACGTTCGCTTTCTGTCCCTCGGAAACGTTATAAGTAGACGCCCATACACCTGATACCAGCTTGGCTTCATCAGTATCTTTGAAGATGCCTGCAGCATGGTTATCAAATGCTTTCAAATTTACTCCGGACTCATAAAAATGTCCCATATTCGAGTAATTCTTTTTGACTGCTTCAAGCATGCTTTTGTCATAACTTGAAGTTTTAGGATCATTAATTGCTCTGTCCAGCTCGTCTTTTGTAAGCGATCCGCTCTTGTTCGAATCGAATTTTTCCAGATTCTTGTGTGCCCATGTCTTCATAGCAAATGCTTCGTTAACTCGCGCGTCCTGAGCAGTTTTCACTTCGTTGTATTTATCGAGGTCGGCTGCGGTTATGCTCTTGCTGGAGAACCATCCTTCATGTTTGCTCAGGTTATGCAGGCGATCAAAATTCTGATACATCGCGGCAAGCGCCTGCGCTTCCTTTCCCTTGATCGAAGGATCTTGCAACGCCTTTACAATCTCATCCTTGGTAAGTTCGCCGTTCTTGTTGCTGTCCAATTTCTTAAGAAGCTGTTTTGCCACATCGACAAACTCAGAGTCTTTAAGCTGCGGCACATCCACTCTCGGTTGTTGTTCAAGAGCAGCTTCGGCTTGCTCAGCAGCCAGCCCGGCTTGCACTTCAGCCTGATCTTTCGCCTGGTCTTTTGCTTGCTCTTTTGCCTGCTCACTAGCTTGCTCCGGCTCCTTTCTTTTCGATGGCTGATCTTTCGATGGCTGATCTTTCGATGGCTGATCGCCTGGAGCAGCGGGCTTGGCAATTCGAGCACCATTGGCTCCTGCAGCACGTCCTTCATCACCGCCGAGTATGCCCTCTTTTATTTTCTCGCTCAGATTGTCAATAATTTTCTTGCTGATTTCATCCAGTTTGCCTGAATCCAGTTTCTTGAAATTGTCTCCGGAACCAAGGGCATTTTTGACTTCTTTGCTGATTTCGTTTGCAATTTCGTTTCCTATTTTGCTGGCGCTTTTGCTGGAGAATTCAGCTCCGGCAAGAATGCTCTGTCCCCCCGAAAATGACGCTGCCAGGCCAATATGTGTTCTAACTGTATCAAGTGATTTTCGTTGATCTTCTGAAAGAAGAATCGGTCCGGGAACTTTTTTGTCCAGATTGTGGACTTTCTGACCAGCATCAAGCTTCATGACGTTATCAACACTGTGTTTGCTTACATTTCCGTCTCTGTCTGTGATCATGTTCGCCAGCACTGTGTCACTGGCAAGTTTGCTCGCCACAGTGATCATTGCCGCAACAGCAGATTTATATGCACTTTCTTCAAGTGCATCAGTGATTTTATTGGTCAGTTCGCTTACAACTTTTGCTTTTGAGGCATCGCTTTCCGCAGATTTTTCCGGATGACCTTTTGCATCAGATGCATTTAGCTCTTTGGCGCCTACCAGCTCAAAATTTCCCAGAATACTATTTTCGTCCTTGGAGTTATTCTGGACAATCTTTTCCTTGCTTTCTTTTGTATGAACATCATTCTTTGCCGGGGACTTTTCTTTCATGACCGCATGAAAGAGACTGTCGCCGGAAGCTTTTTCACTTTCGACCGCCGGTTTTTCGGAAATCGAATCCTTCCTGGCTGAAAGCGTATCATCAGTACTCCGGATGAAGAGTGATTCTGTTGATTCACTTACACTCTCATCCGGCGCATTTTCAGCCTGCGGCTGATTTTCGGAAGAATTATCTGATTCGTGAACAGCCATAAACCCACCTTGCCTGACGAAGGCATAGATTTTATTCCCGTATAGAGACGGCCCGAATCAATGCAGCAGGTTCATTTAGATAGTAAAGGGCAAGCAGAGTATTCTGAAGTCAGTTAATTGTCTGCCGAATCCAACATCCCAAAACCCGAGATCAGCGAGCCATACAAGAGATTATCGGCTAAAATTATCATTTTGTAATGTGCATTTACGCAGATTTCTTACGCGAACACGAATGAGCCGGATTAATAGACCAGGGGGGCAATTCCGGACATTTTTTACATTCTGGTCTTCGCTTTCGTTAGGAACCCCGTCAGCAAGAAGTATGATTGTTTGCGGCCTCGTTCTGGCTGAACTTCACCAGTGAGGGATTTTCAGACAGAATTTGTCCTTAGGATTCGGAATATTTGGGTATGCTCAGATCAGACGCAGCTCAGAGGCACTGAAATGAACTCGAAGACATACGTTTTGATATTGACGCTTATGACACTCACAGTTTCGAGCGATGCTTTTGCAAACGATTTTAAGAATCTGGTCAACAAGGCCGTCGATCAGGGTAAGAAGGAACTGGTCAAACAAGCAGGCAAAGCTGCAAGCAGTAAAGCTCCAGGAAGCGCCTCAACTCCAGCCACACCGGCGAATCAAGCCACGCCATCAACTGCAGCGACACAGGCAAATCCAGGAACGCCGGGAACTGCAGTGACTCCAACAAGTTCAGCAACTCAGGCAATTCAAGGAACGCCGGGAGCCACAGTAACTCCAGCAGCCCCAGCGACTCCGGCAGCCCCAAAATCTCTCTCAGATAAGTTAAAAGAAGCAGCCACAAAAGAAGGGAACCGGGCGATCCAAAAATATGGCAAAAAGTACGGCGAAAAGTACTTAAAAAGAGGAACTGACCAGATAAACAAAATTACCAAGTAGCCGTCAGTCGGATAGTCAGAGAAAGTAAAAAAAGAGTAGTCAAGTCGCACGGTAGTCAAGCGCCCGCCCGCGCAGCAGGTTTATGCGGACCAGGGTATTTATTCCGAATTCGGAATAAATACTGAATTTCCCCGTAACGCCTACAAAATAAGGAATCGAGCAAGAAGCCCAAACAGACTTCAGTTATTAATCTCAGGATCATCGCCTAATCAAGTGCAGTGTAGCAGTCAAGAACAGCTACTCAAGAGCGGCTAGTCAAGAACGTCCAGTCAAGAGCGGCTAGTCAAGAATGTCCAGTCAAGAGCGGCCAGTCAAGAGTGGCCAGTCAAGGGTGGCCAGTCAAGAGCAGAGCAAACCAGTCTAGCATGTTGGTCTTGACCACTGAGTGTGGTTAAGCAAGACTGCTATCGGACGCGAGAGGACGAAGGAGAAGCTCGCAACTAGCCTTAGGAACCAGAACCCGTGCGCTAGATCAAACTCCTTCTTCCTATCTTGTCTACGAGGCAGGACACTAACATGAGAGTCAATCTCGACGAAGCTCGAATAACAAGGTTTGCCCA
>CAZTQO010000025.1:0-100966 GCA_964615655.1 uncultured Candidatus Obscuribacterales bacterium
GAAAGGATACGCCACCTCTTTTAAATTTTCAAAACACAACTTCTAAGAATATCTCAGTTTAGAATAGAAGAAGGACATCGGAGGAAAACTATGCGCATGATTGGCCGATGCTCAATCGTTCTAGCAATAGTATTACTCTGTCAAATTGCATCGACTCAATTCGAGTCGATCGCGCTTGCATTAAAAGCTTTTGCAGCTGGTTCCCACATTGGAGAGCTGCACAGCAATCACGAAAGCGAAGGCAAGCAGCTTTCAATGGCCGGTGGAACAGGTGCAGTTCTGCTTGAAGGAAAGCGTAGCGATCCCCTTAGCAGAATAGAATCGGTACATCAATCATTGGGCACAACAAGGGTCCATGATTGTTTTGGGACCATTCAGGACAAGCGGTACTGCCATCAGTTTGACTGCCTTCTTCCTCCTGTTCGAAAGGGATATTGGCTTATATATCGCGCTCTGCTGCTTTGACATTGCACAAAGATCAGAGAATTCAGATTTTGATCTAGTCGATTAGTCTTCGACTAGCCAATGTTTTATGCAGACAGCCAAGGCAGTTCTGTTTGGCTTCTGACACGTCTCAGTCATTGCCTATTTGGAGCATTGTTGCATTGCTCGAATGGTCAATGAAAAGGTGGGGTGCCTGTATGAAGTGGACTTGGAGAGAAGGTGGAGTAGGAATCTTAATCGTTTTTGGTGTGTGCTTTGGAATTTCGCAGCTCTCATGGCCGCAGCTAAAAGAGCCTTCCATACTGGGGTTTTCCGAGCGCCAAGCGCATATTATGCCAGCAAGACTACCCGCCAATTACGAGCCGGCTGTCACGGAAAGGATTTATGTGCCTCTGTACTCCCATATTTATCAAGAAAACGCAAATGTGTTTGCTCCATTGACAGGCACGCTTAGCATTCGCAATACGGACACCGAAAATAGCCTCGTACTCAAGTCAGTAGCGTACTACAGCACCCAAGGAAAGCTGCTACAGGAGTTATGCAACGAGCCTCTGCTTCTTGCTCCGATGGCAACCGGTGAGATAGTTGTTCCGCGAACCAATTCTCAGGGCGGGTCGGGCGCCAGTTTTACTGTCGAGTGGATGGCTGGGAAACCGGTCTCGGAGCCAATAGTGGAGTCGGTAATGATAAGCAACGGTTCGGCAAAAGACGTTTCGTTTGTAAGCAGGGGTGTTGTTGTCTCAAGAACAGAAATCGTTTCAGGAGAAAGGAGGATCTCCAAGTGAGCGAATTTGCACTAATAAGAGATCTTGGGCTCATTTGGCTGGTAGCACTGGTCACCGGTCATATCTGCATACGTTTTAAGCAGCCAGTGATAGCAGGCTACATGCTGGCCGGTGTTATTGTCGGTCCGCACGGACTCAAGCTGATTGGTGAAAGCGAACAGATCAAGGTCTTAGCAGAGTTTGGAGTAGCAATGCTTCTCTTCGCTTTAGGAGTTGATTTGTCGCTCAAGCAAGTGGCGTCTTCAGCAAAACGGATTCTATCTGCTGGCATAGTGCAGATCATTGTCACGATTGCAGCAGGATGGACGATTGCTTGGATTACTGGGCTGGCAAAGAATCCAGGTGAAGGATTTTTGTTTGGCAGTATCTGCGCAATATCTAGCAGCGTAGTGATTTCGAGAACCCTAATGGATCGAGGTGAGCTTGATTCTATCCATGGACGTATTCTCGTGCCGCTATCACTCGTTCAAGATCTTAGCTTGGTAGTCATAATTCCCTTTCTGCCGCTTTTGCAAGGATCATCAGGCACTGATTTAACAGGGCTTTTAGAGTCCGGATTGAAAGCAGGCATCTTCATTATAGTGGTCGTTGTCGGGGCAACACGAGTAATTCCTGTCGTTCTAGCCAGGTCTGCAAAAGCAAACTCAAAAGAGATCTTTCTTCTGACGATTATTGTTTTGTGCTTGGGAATCGCCTTGCTCAGCCAGTTTTTGGGACTTTCAATTGCGCTGGGCGCATTCCTTGCGGGCATCATGATGAGTGAATCGACCTACGCACATCAAGCGCTGCACGATGTATCTCCCCTGCGAGACATCTTCTCGATCATATTCTTTGTATCTGTAGGAATGCTGCTGGATCCGGTCTTTATAGGTGAGCACTGGAGGGAAGTAGCAGTCTTTGTTGTCGCCCTGATTTCTGGTAAGGCACTAATCGGGAGCGCGGCCGCATTGCTTGCGACCACGAACATTCGCAGCGCTATCCTTGTAGGCACCGGGCTCAGTCAGATAGGCGAATTCTCCTTCGTTCTTTTGACCATTGGGCACGGGCTCAAACTCATAAATGACGCGATATACAACCTGTTCTTTGCCGGCGCAATAGTATCAATGATAGCCAGTCCCGCGTTGATGTCGGTTGTTCCACGACTGATGCGACGGCATTTTCAAAAAGAGCAGCCGCTGCCAACGAACTCACGACACAGTCATCTTCAAGGACATGTGGTGGTCTGTGGTTTTGGTCGCATCGGACGCAACCTGGGCCATGTGCTTGAGGCGTTCCAGGTTCCCTTTGTAGTGATCGAATTGAATGCCGGCATCATCGAGGATCTAGCCATGCGGGGCATTCCGCATATTTACGGCGATGCAATGAACCAGCTTGTTCTTGTAAAGGCACAGTTGAAGCATGCATCCGTTCTGGTGCTGACGATGCCCGATCCTTTGTCCGCAGAGGCGGTCGCTGCCTTTGCCAGAGAACGGAATCCCCAGATTAAGATAGTTGCGCGAGCTCACAGAAGCGATGACATTCGTTTGTTCAGGGCTGCTGGCGTAAATGCAGTGGTGCAGCCGGAATTTGAAGCAAGCATAGAAATCACTAGGCTGGTGCTTCACGGACTCGAGCGTCCAGCAAGTGAAGTAAATCGAGCAATAAACGTAATAAAGACACGGCGATACGCAATCTTTCAGCCTGATATTCAAGGAGCAGAACCAACCACTCACATTGAATTCAGCGACGATCAATTGGGACTCTGGTTCACTGTAGCATCCGAAGAACTGGAAGGCAGAAGCATCGCTGACTTGAATGTGCGCGGGGAGACCGGGGCAACCATCACCGCAGTCAAAAGGAATACAAAGACAATCGCCTTCCCCGAGCCGGCATTCCAATTAAGCCTTCAAGACCAGGTTTACGCGGTAGGCAATTCCGAGCAGTTACATGAATTCGAGCAGAAGTTTGCTCTGATCAAGGGTCAATCAGCCACAACGGAAGGATTCAGCTCATGACGGCTACGTTGCATATGAGCACTTATTGGATCGGCATTGCTGTGTTCGTAATGGTAGTTACTGTTACCGCTGGATGTTCGCGTCCTCTTGCACCCTCATTGAGCCAGGTGAATCTAAAGCAAATGCTGCGTGATGACATGGGAATCGGCAGCCGGGCTGAGATTCAGGTATACATGCTTGAGCGGATGGAATCAAAGACGCCAGGACAGAAGACAAATTTTGCTTCGCATTATTACGTGGGCTCTGGCACAAACAGCGATGTAGGCAAGGCAATCCCCTTGTTCCAGCAGGCAGCCGAAGCCGGAAATGCAAAGGCGCAATTTTGTCTGGCGGTTTTGTACGGAAAAGGTGAGGGCGTGCCAGAGAAGCCTGTTGAGGCAATGAAGTGGCTCCTAATTGCGGAACGCGGCGATGGCGAATACGCAACGATAGCCAAAACATACAGGATGCGACTGGAGAACGAGTTATCGCTGGTGCGGCAAGAGATAGCTCGTTCCATCTCAGCAGAGTGGTTGCATCTGCATCAAAAAGGAACCAACGAATTACCACGATGGAGTAACAGAAAGTGATGAATAAGACGGAAAGCGAAGCAATACTGATTGGTGGAGCGTTCCTTCTCGCTCCCGTAATTGCATGCCTTGCAGCATGGCCATTCTTCGGATTCAAGAACGCGCTCTGGCCAATAGGAATCGGCACTGTTGCAGGCATGGCTGTATATATTGGCGCGTGCCTATTGCATAGACATTTGTACAGAGAAAGCAATGACGACGAGAAGGCGGGAGAAGCGACAGACGACAAAGAGAAGGCAAACGGCAGTTCCACAAAGACACCGCCTGACCAGGAGAGTGTGAGTGAAGAATGATGGCGGATTTCGGGATAAAACCAAAAGAAGTGTGGCTGTTGTTGCTGGGAGCAGCAATAAGTGTTCTTGTCTCGACGGCGATCAGCTTCGAGCTTATCGGTACAGGACACATGGAGTCATTCATGAGCGGATTCATGGTTTCTGTGCTTGGTGGATTGAGGGTATTTGCGATGTTTTTATGGTTGGTTGCTAGTTGGGGAAACAAGCAGAGGAATTGAGCGGCGAAAGACCCGACGATTAAAGGATTACGACACAAAGATTACGCAGAGCGGAGGAATTGGAGTCCCGACATTTTTTTTGGAAAATCCCCGCTAAGGTACTTGGTAGCTTTTTTGTTGCTTACCGAGTGAACAAATCATTCCTTTTATTCACCGTAAGAATTCCGCCAGTTGAGGGTTTTCTTATTAAGGATCAATTTTCAAGTCCGTAGAATGAACAAAATATACCTTTGGAGAAATTTTGTATTATATGCCAGGCAAAGCCAAAGTTCTTACGCAAAAGGAAATCTCAGACATCTTCAGAGTGCTCAGAAACAGCCGAGATCAGGCGCTTTTCGCTTTAGGAATATACACTGGGCTGAGGATTGCAGAAATCATAAGACTTAGGTATGACCAGGTCTTTACGTCAAACGGCGGTGTCAGAAATCTGCTGAAGGTTGTCCGTGTGAAGAAGAAGAACACAGTCTACAGCGAGATTCCAATCCATCCTAAATTGAGAGATCGGTTGCATTCGTATCACAAACAACATGATCGGTCGCAATGGCTGTTCCCTTCGGATAACTCAGCCACTGGGCATTTGGAGCGTGTACGGGCTCACTATATTCTTAGAGATGCATTTGATCGTCTGCGGCTACAGGACGCATCCACGCAATCAATGCGCCGGACGTGCCTTACAAACATGAGCCGTGCTGGAGTGCCGTTACGCACCATTCAGGACATATCAGGGCATACCAGCTTGAGCCAATTATAAGAGTATTTGGCGGTTGATCCGGCAGACAAACACAGAGCGATAAATCTACTGAAATACTAATGGCATCGAAGAATACAAGCCTGCTTACTGAAGAACAACGGTCCACGTTACCGGAAGCGATCGAGGAATACATTGGACGTGGCAATAATTTACCGGACGTATTCCGGCAGCAAATCGGTCCTTTGGGACACGACCATATCAATCTCGTTGGGAATTATGACTTTCACGATGGGCAGCAATACTCGCTCCACAAGCTGCGTCCGCTGCGCTCAGTGAGTGAGATTGAAATTGGTGACGAGGAGGATATCGAAGCTTATGTGGCACTGTCAGGGCTTTATGAGGAGTGCGCCGGACACCACTGTGCGAAAAGCTAAGGTAGGCAGTGACAAACTAAGACATGGAGGGGATTTATGGCTCATTTAATAGGCGAACTGAGATCTTGGTCTACTACTAGAGAAACCATTTAATGCGCTGGGAGGATGGCAGTCCGAACAGCATCTGAGTGCCGCCGTATACGGTGCAGCCGCTGTCATTGCCTTTCCAAACAGCACAATACTTAGGGGAGATAGGAGGAATTTACTTATGACTTGCTGCCAAAGATTTATTTCTCAGGCTATGTGTGTATGGCTTGCAGTATTGAGTGGAACACCAGCATTTGCCGATATGATATTAGATGGAACATTTACTGGTCCACCTGTAGACAATTTGCAAGGTCCGACGTTATATGGCGATACATTAGCCTCGCCTGGGGGAGCAACATCCTTAGGGTTTAGCAGCGAAGCCTCGGGCTCCGACAGCTCCGCATATGGCATAAACAGCAACGCCTCGGGCGATGGCAGCTCAGCTTATGGCGCAGGTAGCACTGCCTCAGGCGTTGCCAGCTCTACGTATGGGGTTAGCAGCACCGCCCAAGGCCAATCCAGCGCTGCTTTTGGCAACAACAGCAGAGCCTTGGGCGAACAAAGCTCTGCTTATGGCGTAAGCAGCCTCGCCCAAGGTGACAGCAGCTCTGCCTTTGGGTTGTTGAGCACCGCTGGCGGGGACAATAGCGTGGCTATTGGAAATCAAAGCAATGCCACCGGCGCAAATGCCTTTGCCGGAGGCAATGGAGCTACAGCGGCCGCCAATGGCACGGCGGTAGGCAACAGCAGTTTGGTTCTGGAAGAAGGCTCCGCTTATGGTAGTAACAGCATCGCCGGCGTCAGAGGCTCCGCTTTTGGTTTCCAGAGCAGCGCCTCGGGCGACAGGGGTTCCGCTTTTGGCGTCAATAGCAGCGCTTCAGGCATCGACAGCTCTGCTTTTGGCGGTGACAGCAACGCATCGGGTGGCAGCAGCTCCGCTTACGGAGTCAATAGCAGCGCGTCTCAAAGCGCCAGCTCGGCTTATGGCGCCGACAGCACCGCCTCTGGCGACAACAGCTCCGCCTTTGGCTTCGGCAGCAGCGCCTCCGGCGCTTCTAGCACTGCTCTTGGAACCGGCTCGCTAGCCACGGCAGATAACAGCGTCGCTCTTGGAGTCGGCTCGGTTGCTAACCAGGCCAACACCGTATCTGTAGGCACCGCCGGTGGTGAGCGCCGCATTACTAATGTAGCTGACGGCGTTGCCCTAACTGATGCCGTCACAGTCAACCAGCTTAACAACGCCGGGTTTGGAGATGTCTTCAACAATGCCACGGGCGCCGGTTCTATGGCTGCATCGACAACGGCCGTACAGAGTTTTGCCACAGGAGCAAACAGCGCCGCCTTTGGATTGAACAGCCAGGCGTTAGCTAACGAGTCCACCGCATATGGAGCCAGCAGCCTCGCTTCAGGTTCCAAATCTACAGCCATTGGTTTTAACGCTAGGGCAACCGGACCTAACAGCACCGCAATCGGCAATGGAGCCGTGGCTCTGAGCAGCACCGCAGTCGGTGTGGGCGCGGCAGCCACCGGCTCGCGAAGCAACGCCTTTGGCGAATTCAGCTCCGGAAGCGGCGACGAGAGCACCGCCCTTGGATCAAGCGCAGCAGCCGCTGGCTCCTTTTCCACTGCACTGGGAAATAACTCACAGGCGCTCGCGCCCAACAGCGTAGCGCTTGGCGCTGGCTCAGTAGCCAATCAAGCAAACACCGTGTCGGTCGGCCGGCCAGGCAGCGAGAGGCGCATAACAAACGTTGCTCCCGGACTTGCTCCCACCGATGCACCCAACATGGCTCAATTGTCACAGGTTAACGCCGACATCAGACACGACATGAACGAGATCAAACGAGGCGCCAATCAAGGTGTTGCCGCAGCTACTGCGATGTTGACGGCAATACGCACGCCAGATCCAGGCAAATCGACTATAAGCCTCGGCGGCGGCTATTACGGGGGTCAGGCTGCCACCGCCCTTGCCATGGCTCACCGAAATCGCTCCGGACGCTTCCAGGCAACTGCGGCCATAGGTGTACCTGCAAGCATTGTGACTGGTGCCAACATCGCTGCCGCCGGGGCAATTAGCTGGCAGTTCTGATGACGAAGATTCAGCCGCAGCCGCCGATGAAAACGAGATTATTCACGAGGAGGACATCCAAGCTTATGTCGCACTGTCAGGGCTTTACCCTGCCAAGTACGTTAGCGGGACAAAATCGGGTGATTTCGCGTTGTCAAATAGCTTAGCGGGGATTTTCCCAAAAAAAATTGTCGGGCCCCGTGTACAGGTCGGCGCAAGCCCCTAAATCAGCAGGGATCGATAGGCTCAAAGAACGGATTGCATTGAATAACTTTGCAGATCACCGGTCATGGGTAAACAGTCACGATTTCAGGCAACAAACGCTTAGCCCTTTCAGCGTCTGCGGCGGCTTCCCCTTCTTTCCCGAGCTTAGCATGCACAATTGCCCGAATTTCATATGCCTCTTTCAAGAACGGATTCATATTTATGGCATGATTTAGATCCGCAAGTGATTTGTCCAGTTCTCCTTTATCGAGTTCTATGCCGGCTCTATGCACGAAAATCATCGGAGTGGGTGTACCCAGGGTGAAAGCACGCTCTATATCCTTTTCAGCTTTGTCTCTTTTACCAATTTTGCTTTCAAGCATCGCAATCAAGCTCAAGGTTTTGGCTGACTTGGGAAACAAGATATTTACTTGTTTCATATCAGAAAGAGCATCCTGATATTTTCCCTGCTGCAACTTGCACAAGGCACGCAAACGAAATGACATGACACATTTGCCTTCCTCCAGACTTATGGCCTGGCTTGAATCTTGAATGGATTTTTCCAGTTCACCGCGCATTCTCCAGAAATCAGCACGCCCTCGATAGGCTGTTGGTAGCCTCTCAGCCGAGGAACTCATTTCTGCTTTCATCGCCTGGGCACAAGCTTCGTCAGCTTCACTCGTTTTTCCCATTCCAAGCAGGCAGATTGCTTTTAACGACCAGACCCGCGGCAAGCAAGTAGATTCCCTGGTTGCCAGGTCAAGATCAGCCAGAGCCCTGTCAAATTGCTGCTGAGAGCAATGAACTATAGCTCGTTGTCTGTACAATAGCCATCTGTATTTTGCTGGAACAACTTTGAGTCCGGCGTCCACTGCTTTAATAGCATCATCATGCCGTCCAAGCAAAAAGTTTGAGGTTGACAATGTTCCATATACATTGATCTGGTCAATCTCCGTACTGTTTTCACCCAGAGCAATTGCTTTTTTGCACTCTTCAATTGCCTTCTCATAGTAGCCCAGACACGCATGAATATAAGCACTGGCATAAATTACATGCGCGTCATCCGGCTTGAGAGCCACAGCCTTTTCGACATCAGCCAGAGCCTGATCAATGCCGGCTCCGAAGGTGTTCAAGGTATAAACTAAAGCGCGTTCTCCATATGCTTCTGCAAAATTTGGATTAATCTCGATAGCTCTTGTCAGATCACGGCTGGACTCACCATATTCCCGGCGCATGGCGTGCAGAATTGCACGCTCGTAGAGCAACTGCGCGTTGCCGGGATCGGCTTCAATCGCTTCAGACCACTCAATCATCGTTTTTCCATGCCAGCTCTCAGGAAGCTGCGGCAGACTGAACTGAATTGCACTTGAGAGTTCAGAGTTTCGATAGCTGCTGTTTATCCAGTAATAGCTTGCCGAAACCGAAGCGGCAAGAACGAAAGCAGCCACAGCAAGCCGCCTCCTGTCTGTTTTCCTTCGGATTTTCTCAAACAAGCTGATAGACGGTTTATTGCCTTCCTTTACCCTTTTGAGATCCTCCAGGCATTCCCTGCTTGATTGATACCGGTTGCCGGGAGATTTTTCCATGCACTTGTCTAAAATGTCTTGCAATCCGGCAGGAAGCTCGGCTGTGTTGTTCACAAGCACAACCGGTTTTGCCTGTTCGAACACATGCTTACACATGTACTCCATTCCAGTTTGAGCAGAAAAAGGTGCCTTTCCCGAAAGCAGCTCATACATCATGCAGCCCAAACTATAGATATCTGATTTATTGTCGCAGACACCTTTCCAGTGCTCTGGAGACATGTATTGAGGACTCCCGAGCACCTCACCGGTAGAAGTAAACTTTCCAAACGGTGAAGCGTCATCTAAGAATTTGGCAACACCAAAATCAAGAATTTTGCAATACACTTCATCGTTTCTGACCTTCAACAAAATGTTTGATGGTTTGAGATCACGATGCACGATTCTCATGCTCTCTGCTGCTTGCAGTGCGTTACACAACTGAATAAAGACGTCAAGCGCCATTTTTACCGGCATTGGACCATTTTCTTTGAGCCACTTATCCAGAGGAATCCCGGCATAGTACTCCATTACAATAAAGGGCGCCGGGCTCAGTCCGTGATCGATGATTCTGATGATGTGCTCATTTTCAACCTTGCTTAGAACATGGGCTTCCTGTTCAAATCGTTTTACTCTCAGGTTGTCTTGAACAAGATGTGGATGAACAATCTTTACAGCCACATCCATATCAAGCGTCAGATCTTTTGCTCTGTATACCTTTCCCCATCCGCCTGTTCCAATCACTTCAACAATGCGATAGCGATCCATCAGCACAAAACCGATGAATTGATCCACAGGGAGCAAACGCCCGCTATTCCTACTATTCAGGCTTTCCTCTGACACAATGCTTCCCCAAGACAGCTCTGAAATCCTGTGCTCACAGGGTTATACCCGATAAGATCAACTGTGCAACAAGCCAAAGCCCTCTATACATAGCCTCTGTCCGAGGAATGTAAGTCCGAGGAATGTAAGTTCGGGTGCCACTCGCATCCGTCAACTGACTGATTAATCTTAAGGGCAGCGTTTTAATCAAAGGCACAAAAACAGGCAGAGCCTGGAAAAGCTTGAGTTTTTGGCACTAAAACCCATTAGCTTAACTCCCAAAACTTAAACCTGATTCTTACCGTTAGCAGATCTAGGGTTAACATCCTTCCAACATTCGTGTTGGAACATTTTAATAGTAGAATCGTCGATTCAAAAATAGCTCCAAAAGAAATTTCCGCGTCGCCGCTTAAATGAGGTGACGTAGTCCAATGCGCGGACTTCCGGAAACCTGGAAACACAAATAAGAGCGGCTGAAGCCGCTGAGGACACCATGGCAAGAATGTACAACACACAAGCAATTGAAGACATCACACTGGATGATTTCACGCCGGACTTTGCTCAGGCCGGCTATGACTCCCCGGATCTCTTCGTAGCCGAGGACGAAAACGGTGAGGAAGACGAAGGAGCTCAGCGTACACGTTCTGAGGACTCCGTGCAGCTCTACCTGCGCGATATTGGTCGGGTGAAGCTACTGTCTGCAAAAGAAGAAATTGAACTGGCAAGACGCGTTTGCAAAGGCGACCAGCTTGCCAAAAAAAGACTTGTGCAGGCCAACCTCCGCCTGGTGGTCAGTGTGGCCAAAAAGTACCAGAACCGCGGACTTCCATTTCTTGATCTGATTCAAGAAGGTAATCTGGGGCTTATCAGAGCCGCAGAGAAGTTCGATCCTGAACGCGGATACAAGTTCTCTACTTATGCAACCTGGTGGATTCGCCAGGGAATCACACGAGCACTTGCAGACAAGTCTCGAACAATCCGCGTACCGGTGCATATGGTTGAAACAATCAACAACCTGCGCAAGGTAACTCGTACGCTTTCACAGGAGCTTGGTCGCCGTCCGAACATGGAAGATCTGGCAAAGGCTATGAATTGCAGCATCACCAAAGTAAAAGAAGTGCTTGCCGCAAACAGAACCCCGATGTCTCTTGATACTCCGCTTGGAGAAGAAGAAGACAACAGTCTTTCAGATATCGTCCAGGACGAAAGTTCAATCGCTCCGGAAGATACGACAGCTTCAGCTCTGCTTGCGCTCGATATTCGCGGCGTACTGTCTACATTAACTGCCCGTGAACGCGAAATTATCATTCTGCGTTTCGGACTAAAAGACGGCACACAAAGAACGCTCGAACAGGTCGGTAAGCTCGTGGGTATTACCCGCGAACGAACCCGACAGATTGAGCTGAAAGCACTGCGCCAGCTGCGAGCATCTCAAAGCACCGAAAAACTGCGTGACTATCTTGAAGAATAAGAGCGCAGTAAGTAAAACAAAAGAGGGGGCCTTCTAAGGCTCCCTCTACGTTTTTCGGGAAGGATAAAAGAGATAAGAGTTTTAAGAGTTAAGAATATGTGAAATAAGAATTGGAGAAATAAGAAATCAGAAAATCCAGTAAAGGCAGCCGTCTCAAAATTGGCTGCAAATGGCAAAATGGAATTATGAAAACAAATATTGTAGATGAGAATGAATCAAAAGCTTTTGCCTGCAAACAAGTGGCGCTTTGCTTGCTAATGTTCGCTTTTCTGGCTTGTGCCGGCCTGAAAGCGTCCGAAAACCATGCGGCAGAAAGTCCTGTAAGCGAAAGCCCCCTAAGCGAAAGCCCTGTGTGCGAAGCGGAGCTCAGCTCCATAAATATACAGACCCTGAACAGTATGCCCGGACCAGGCGAGTCGGTGCCCTCAGTTAACGCTTCTAACTTTGATTCGGCCAATGACGCCAAAACTATTAAGTCCTGGACCGTGGATTTTCTTCCGGATAGAAACTGCGATCGGGAGTTTTTCAAACGTCTTGACTGGAAAGAATACAAACTCCCGAACCACTATGTTTTAAGAACTGGAGTCATTTATGGTAAATGGGTCGCTGCGCTTCAGTGGCTACACAACGGCAAGCTCGTGCTAACAGAAGTTACACCGCCTTATGAGTATCTGACAGTGCTTGATCCGGCAAGCGGTAGACCAAGGCGTAAAATTGGCGCAAGAGACGTAAATCATGACGGCATATGCGAAATTGCTTTTTTGCATCAAAAGCTCAATGACAAAAATTACCATATGTACACGGTTTATAGTCTGGGCAATGATAACGCGCCGGAGCTTGTCTGGAAATCAGGCGGACAGTTCGGCGACTGGATTAATAAAGTAAAGCAGGAATCAGACCTGACTCTCAGCACGCTTAACGCAAAATCAAAATAGTTTATCTACTGCCAGGGAAGTTTATGACTTGCATTGTGTTTTTCATTCAGAGTTCCGGGTCTTTTTTCGCCCCAGCAGAAAAGTGAGGTTCAGGCAAGGCTGCTTTCATAGTCAGCTTCTTCTTCCCGCGTCATCATCGAAGGATGCGGCTGGCAATCTTCATAAATACTGCTAACCGAAATAGTCAGAGATCGTCCTGCTAAAGAATCGATAAATAAACAATCGTCTTGATTCAAGACAGTCAATTCCCAATGTCCTTTGCTTGCTCTGCAATAGAGCTCAACTCTCATTCTGTCTTGATAAACGACGGCATAGTTTTGCAGACTTGCAATATGTTTGTAGCCAACAAGTTTTTCCCGGCGATCTGTTGTTTTGCTTGATGGAGATAAGACTTCGATGATTAAGACAGGTTCCAGCTTGAAGACCGCCCCAGCTGAATACGGCTCGCAGGTGACCATGAGGTCAGGATAATAAAAGCTCTCTGCTTTATCGATTCGAACTTTCATATCGTTGATATAAACTGAGCAGCCGCTGCCGCGCAGATGAGCATGAAGTATTGCGTGCAAATTCCCGCAGATCCGGTTGTGAGCATCTGTTGCACCTGTCATTGCAAAGATCTGTCCGGAAACATACTCGTGCCTGACCCCTGAGAATTCCTCGGCAGCAAGGTATTCGTCAACTGTCATGTACAGAGGTTTCGCCGCTTCAGTCATAACAGCTCCGGTGATTTCTGCCGTTCATTTTAGCATTTAATCGAGGGATGAAACCCGCACCAAGCAAATGCTCATTGATGTATGTATAAAACGGTGGACTTGCTAGCGAGTCCACCGTTTAGTTTTTTCGTACCTGTTGAAGATATTTTCGAAGCCGATTTTTCTGACTTAATAAAAGAGGTCAGCAAGATCCTTCAAGAACTCATGCGGCTCACCACACACAAGCTTTTCCATAGTTTTTTCCGCCTTTCGCAGAGCCCCCTCTGTTTCCTCTTGAGCTTGCTGAACTGCCTCTGCGGCCTTTCTAAGAGCCTGATCGGTCGATTTAATTGGATCTTGTACAAATTCCTTTGCAGCTTCCTCCGCCTTTTTTGCACCTTCTTCGATGGTATCGTAAGCATCCTTAGCCGCTCGCTCGGCTTTTCCAATTGGATCACCATGCGCTTCGTTCAGCTTATCCACGGCTTCCCCAACAATTCGCGCGTCTTTTTCGAGTGTCTCTGAAAGCCTCTCATATACCGATTCTGAACTTGCCTTATGAGCTTCGGGCACCGGGTGAACCATGCCGGCGTCGCCGCCACCGCCAGCTCCGCCACGGCCGCCGCTGCCTCCACGACCGCCACCGCCGGAAGCACCGCCACCGCCACCGCTACCTCCACCGCTACCTCCACCGCCACCAGTTCCACCGCCACCGCCACCACCGCCACCGCAAGCACCACCACCTCCACCGCTACCTCCACCGCTACCTCCACGACCGCCACCAGTTCCGCCACCACCGCCGCCACCGCCACCGCCGCCACCACCGCCGCCACCGCCGCCACCGCCGCCACCGCCACCACCGGCCCGGTAAGCGCCGCCACTGCCGGCTCCGTGTCCCTGTCTGTCACTGCTGTTTATGGCAACAGCGCCGGCATCGGCACCCTGGCGAGCCACGGCAGCATCATCCGCATCGGTTCTGCCCTCAAGCTGGCTCGCCTGATCATCGGCATCGGTTTTTCCCTGAAGCTGGCTCGCTTCATCATCTGCATCGGTCTTGCCCTCAAGCTCGGCAGCGCTTTCATCCTGACCAGCACGTTCTCGATTGACCACATGTGGCTGACCATCTACGCCTATTTCTCGCCCCTGACCATGACCATTGACTCCATCATCCTTATTGTTATCCAGATAAATCTTCTCGTCACCATCAGGTTCTGTACGTTTCATTGACTGACTCATCTCAGCCCCGACCTTCTGCGAATTTTGCATCAGATCGAGACTCGGCAGGGTTCCTTGCTGCACCATCTGCTCGGACGCAGCGGCAGCCTGGCGGCGTACTTCCTGCGTATCTGGTTGCGATGACACACTGTCGGTCCTGAGCGCGTCATTTACTTGCTCGTTTACTAAGTTGTCGCTCTCCTGGAACGAAGCACTATCCTTATCTCCTGCCATATTAGTTGCCTCCTGCCGACCGGAATTCATATTCGACTTCAGAGTCTAATTGCAAAAAGTAGTTGAACTGTAACCTTGGTTTGATTCGGAATTCTGAACAGAGATTAAAAGCTCCCGGGTGCCTGCCATCTTTGAATCCTGATTTAGGCGGCACTCCCGTGCTGGCGAGCTGCTAAAATCCTCACTATGCCGACCCGCTCACAGCTTCTTGCCGATAATCCGAAGCGTCCAGCAGTTACGCTTACCCAAAAGGGGCTGCTACTGGTGGCGATTCCGATGGCTTTGATACTGGCATTGCTCAGTTTCATCGTTGTCTTGCTTGAGCGAGCTGAGGCCGAGGCGCAAAGGGTGGCGCAATCAAAAGCAATTGTCAGTCAGTGCGACCAACTCTGCCAACACGGCTTTGACGCTGCCGGTTTTCTTTTTTGGTATGGTGCCAGTCGCGACCCTAAAGAAGACGCTTCCTATAACCAGGCGCTCAAGCTCTTCGCCAGAGACTTGGTGATTCTGAGGTCACTCTGTTCTGATTATCCGGAGCAAAAACAAGCGATCGCCAAGCTGATTCCGCTAGTCAAAGAATGCGTAAAAAGGATGATTTCGATAAGAATTGCAATCAACACTCCAGAAGGCTTTGAAAGGGTTTATTTCGACTTTGAATCCTTAAAGAATGCCCGCCTGACTACCAGAAAGATGCAGGAAGCTGCTCGAAAAGTCATAGAAATAGAGAAGAAATCCGGACGCGGAAGTACAGTACGCGAAGAGGCCGCCAAAAGAGCACTCAGGCAGTTTATCTTAGCTTCTGCTGTTGCAACTGCCCTTATCGCAACGGGTATGGCTGCCTACCTGACCAAGGGGATAACCAGGCGAATTGAGTCGTTAATGGACAATGCAATGCGGCTGGCACAAGGAAACGTGCTATTAGCGAGGCAAAGCGGCAATGACGAAATCGCATCTCTCGACCAGGTTTTTCATAAGATGGCCGAAAACCTTGAAAGTGCCAGACTAAAAGAGCGTGAACTGGCTGCCGAAACCGACAGGGTCAAGCAGGAGTTTGTGGCGATGATCGGTCATGACCTGCGTACGCCGCTTATGTTTGTACAGGCTACGCTTTCTCTACTGAGTGATTGTGTGGCAGAAATTCTTAGCGACAAAGATTATAAACGCCTGCAATCCGCGGAGCTGGAGACAAAGCGCCTAAATCGCTTGCTCGACGCCTTGCTCGATGTTTCACGCCTGAGTTCCGGCAAATTCACCATCGAAGCCGAGACTGTTTATCTCTGGCCGATTCTTGAGCGTGCCGCCGATGCTGTAAGCGAGCTTGCCGCCAATGCCGGAATCCGCGTCATTTTACCGGACGCTGATTTAGAAGTCTGCTGTGATGAGGAGAGAATAATACAGGTGATTGTAAATCTGCTCTCCAATGCGATCAAGTTCTCGCCCTCAGGTAATGAGGTAAGCGTCAGCTTGGTTGAGATGGAAGAAATGCTGGAGATTCGAGTAACTGACCATGGACCTGGAATTCCGCCCGAGCAGCGCGACTTGCTTTTCGAACGCTTCAGCAGACTGTCCATGCCTAAAGAACAAAGAAAGGATGGAACCGGCCTGGGGCTGGCCATTGCAAAATTAATCGTTGAAGCTCATGGGGGCAAAATAGGTGTCGAAAGCGAACTGGGGGAGGGCAGCGTTTTCTGGTTTCGCCTGCCGGTTTCGGCATCGATTGCAAATGCAGAACGCTGATCGCCCGTACCTGATCGTCTCAAGCCAGGATAAGGCTTCTTCTTGATCCATGTGCACCACACCACAGGTTGGGAAACACAACGACGGAAGTTCCCCGCTTGTCAACCCAAGTTTCTGAGGAGCGTTGTCAGGCAGAGATATTTAAGCCAGGAAATAATGATTTGACGATCCTTTGTATACGTTAACTGTGTATACTGTTCTTCATCTAAAGTTTAGCTAAGACTGTAAGTACCAGATGCGGCAGGCACCACATATGGTACTGCTGTTGCGGCATTGAGAACTCAGCCGCTCCATGCTCATTTCATTCGGAATGGGCATATTGACTCCTATCCAACTAATAGCCTTTGAAGAGGTGCAGCATGACTAACCGTTTTGAATCAAGGGTTGTTCTGACCGGTTTCATCGATTGCAAAACCGGTGCCAGGCTTCAGAATCAGGGAGAGAGTCGTCCCAAGCCTCCGGATCTTTATGCGCTCAAAGACCTCTCCGGAATGCCTTATATCTCAGGCTCAAACTTCAAAAACTTTTTGAGACGCCAGGTCGAGTCGCTGTTGAGAGAAACTCTTGGTCCCGGATTTTCATGCGACAGTTTTAACCGCGACAGAGCCTGCATAAGGCTTGGAGAAACTAAAGCTGACGGAGGTGTCTACCTCCAGGATCTTATAGACAAATGCGGGAACGACGACGAAGCTCTTTTTGCCGAAGTAGAAAAACACACTTGCATTGCCTGCCGTTTGTTCGGCTCCCAGCTGGTCGAGTCGCAAATAACAGCAGAAGATTTGAAGCCGTCAGCATGGGGAGCCCAATTCAGAAAGAGAAACAGCCAGGACTTGCAGATCGAAGCAGGACCTACAGTGCCGGAGCGTTTCATGATCAGGGTTGTTCTGAACAACTGCCAGCCCTGGAAGCGCGGACTATTTATCATGGGGCTTTCTAGAGCCCAGAACAAGCTGATTACACTTTCCACGGGCAGCAAGGGCGAACAGCAGATTGCTACGATCGAGGATCTGTCAATTCGCTCGCTAGAGTCCACACGCCAGCTCTTTGAACGCCTTTCAAAGCTTGAAGCCACAGACGGTAATGAAGTCGGCACCCAGCAGTTACAGCACTGGATTGCATCGTTGAGGGATTATTTAAAACTTGTAGCAGGCTTTGCACTGGCATCCTGAACAATTCCTTTTTCCAGGCGCCTTTTCCACCTAGCTCTTGCTTCCGCCTGTTTTCTGCCTTTTTTTCCGCCTGTTTTTTTCAGTTAGTTTTTGACTGTCAAATAAAAGTAACTACGTAATTCCACGTATATGTCATGTTTGAATGCTAGCTTTCTATCATCCAGCCCTTATCAGCGACTCACTAATCAACCCCGAAACCCCGAAACATCTTTGAATTCGGGATTGATTAACTTTGCCCCGGGAACAAAAACATGTCAGACAAACCTGCAGCAGCTACCGACCAGACCAATGACTCGCAAGCCAACTGGGCGAGCCAGATCTGGAAAAACATAGAAACGTCGCAAGCAAGTGCAAGAGCCTCCGCGCAAGCAAATGAAGGTCCAAGACAGGCCGCACCCGAAATGCTTGCAATGGAAGACTCAGGCACCCTGCCTAATTGCAGGACGTCCTGCTGAGGCTGAGCAGAATCGTAATGGAGTTACGATAGAGCTTTAATACAAGAGAAGAAAAAGTGAGAACGAAAATTCGAAAAAATCAAAAAATCCAGAATGATCAATTAACGCTTAACGACGCATTTCTTTAAAGACGAATTTCTTGAATAATCCCGTCTTTGACAAGAATCTCGCCGCCTTCAAGACGCTGGAAAATGTTTTCGCCGATTCGCACGTCAACCTGATTCTCAACCGTGAACTGTGTAACAACGCTACCGATCGGCAGTTCATTGAGAGCATTGCTCTGGGCAGTCATTTCCTCTTTGAGTTGCATCAGGCGCAATTTCTCAGCCTCTACCTGCTGCCTTATAGTTTCCACCTGGGCACGAACTTCAGGAGGCATCGGCTGTGGGCTGCGTTTCTCAATATCTGAAATAGCTCTTTTGCCCTTGAACTCAAGCTGCTGCAGCTCAGCATCTATCTGCTGGAGGTTGCGATTGATTTCCTGTGCTACTTGCGCCTTAAAGTTCTCGGTCACAATAGCTTTAACCTGAACCTGTCGCATTAGTTGAATGGTTTCAACCATTTATACCTCCCGCTTTTATCGACAAGAAACTGCAGCAAACGACTGGATAGTGTAGCAGAACATAGTTGCTGACATCAGGTTTGCCTGATTTGTAGTACAAAGCACTCTAAAAGAGTCGCAAATAGCCATACACATTTCGATATACTTAACCCATTCATATTGGATATCCCGTTATTCTGGCAACCGGGAAAATTCATAACTTGGCATCATAGGCAAGAAGCTTCACAAGGGGATAATCGAGAATGGGAAACACAGGCGATAGCAGTGTGGCGCAGAGCATAAAGATAGGCGCCAGCACTCATTTGCTGGGGAAATATGAAGAAGCAGTCAAAACTGAGCTTTCTTCATTGGCGAGCAAGGAGTTCCCCAAAAAGTTATGGGCAAAAGATTCAAGCCTCTGGACCGGCAAAGACGAGAGCCAGTGGCTCGGCTGGCTGGATATTGTCAGCAATCAGCTGAGTAATCTGGCGCAATTCAGCGATCTGAGCAAATTTGTAAAGGAAAAGGCATACAAACACGCAGTTCTTCTTGGAATGGGCGGTTCAAGCCTCTGTGTCGAAGTTATGCGGCAAACTTTCGGCAGTGCTGCCGGCTTTCCGGAAATGATCGTATTGGATTCAGTGGTTCCGGCTCAGATTCTTACAGCCAGGCGGCGTATCGACCCGGCAAGCACACTGTTCATAGTTGCCAGCAAATCTGGCAGCACCACCGAACCAAACGTTCTCTGCCAGTATTTTTATGAAGAAGCAAGAAAAATATTGCAAGACAAGGCCGGTGACAACTTCATCGCAATTACCGACCCCGGCTCCTCACTTGAAAAACACGCAAAAGAACTTAATTTTGCAAGAATTTTTCACGGAGTTCCAAGCATCGGCGGACGATTCTCTGCTCTGTCTAATTTCGGCATTGTTCCGGCTGCAGTTATGGGTCTTGATGTAAAGGATTTGCTTCAGCACGCAGACGCCATGGTCAAAGCCTGCTCTCAAGAATCGTCCCCCGCCGATAATCCGGGTGTGCAGCTGGGAACCATACTTGGGGTGCTGACTAAGAGCAGCAAAGACAAGATCACAATCATCACCTCGCCGCAAATTCAAAGTCTGGGCACCTGGCTTGAACAATTGATTGCTGAAAGCACCGGCAAAGAGGGAAAAGGCATAATTCCGGTTGCGCAGGAAACGCTCATGACTCCGGCAGAATACGGCAATGATCGTCTTTTCATATATCTTCGCTTAGCAAACTCGCCGGACAGCCAGCAGGATGCAAAAGTAGAAGCGCTTGAAAAAGCCGGTCAGCCGGTTGTAAAAATCGAAATGCCTGACAAAATGCATCTGGGCGCTGAATTTTTCCGATGGGAAATCGCCACTGCCACTGGCGGCTCGATAATTGGCATAAACGCATTCAATCAGCCGAACGTCCAGGAAAGCAAAGATTTTACAAAAGAAATCCTGGCTGAATATCTTGAAGAAGAATGCCTGCCTGAAAACAAGCTGCTTCTTACAGACAGCGGCTTTGAACTATTTGCTGATGACAGCAATGCCAAATTCTTAAAAGCCAGCGTTGGAAGCAATCAGTCTTTGAAAAGCTTCCTGCACGCCCAGCTTGCACAGATTCGCCAGGGCGACTATTTTGCAATCAATGCTTATGTGGAATGTTGCCCGAGACTGGAGGCTAAGCTACAGAAGATTCGTGATCATGTTATGAAGGAATTCAAAGTAGCCACGACTCTCGGCTTCGGTCCGCGCTTCCTCCACTCTACAGGGCAGTTGCACAAAGGCGGCCCGAACAGCGGCGTATTTCTTCAAATCACAAGCGACGAAAAAGAAGACGTCGAAATACCTCAGGAAAAATACAGCTTTGCAATACTGAAAGAAGCTCAATCACTTGGTGATTTCAAAGCGCTGAGCTTGCGCAATCGCCGTTTGCTGCGTTTGCATCTTCCGGCGGATCTCGACAGTGCACTCGACAAAATTTATCAAATCGTGAGTGAGTACAGAGCCTGAAACCAGCAAGACCAATACACTTTTCAGCATCGGACATTCCAATTATCCGCTGGAAGTTTTTCTTGGGCTTTTGCAAAAGCATCAAATTGAGGTAATTGTCGATGTACGCAGTAACCCATACTCGCGCTATGCCACACACTTCACCGGACCGTTCTTGAAAAAATCCTTGCAAGAAAAGGGCTTCAAATATGTGTTTCTGGGTGCCGAACTGGGAGGCAAGCCAAAAGAAGACTGCTTCTATGATAACGATGGATTTGTAGATTACAGCAAGCTAGCCTGCTCACAAAAGTTTTTGCAGGGACTTGAAAGACTCAAACACGGAGTTAGCAATTATCGCGTTGCAATCATGTGTGGTGAAGAAGATCCTTCGGGCTGCCACCGGCATTTGCTGGTCTCAAAAATGCTTGACACATTGGGTATTGAAGTAAAACACATAAGAAAAGACGGCAGCACCCAGAGCTATAAAGAGCTCTGCCTGGCAAACAAATCCGAAGCAGAAAGCTCAGTTCAGCTGAGCATTTTTGCAGGCGCGAATAATACTGAATTCGAAAGCGCCCGGGCAAATGCAGAAATGAATGAAATCTGGAAATCGCAAAGCCGCATACGCCAGAATGAGTGAGACTGGGCTTTGATTCAAATGCCGGAGCCACGAAAAAATACTAATTCAAAAATAAAAGCAAGCAAACAAGACAACAATAAACACAAGAAATAAACACAAGAAATAAACACAAGAAATAAACACAAGAAACAAACAAAAAAGCAGATCTGCAAACAGAAGGAAACACAAAAATGAAAGCCCTAAAACTCGCTTCATCACTTGGTTTATCAGTTCTCGCCTCTATAAACATTCAAGCAATTGCCGAGGAAAAATTTGCACAGGGCGACAAGGTGCAAGCCGACGTTCTTCATATCGGCATCTGGAAGTCGGGTGTAATAACCGAAGTATTGCCCTTTGATCGATATCGAGTTCAGCTGGATGAAGAGCTGGGAAGGCACGAACCTACACTTTGCCTGGCACAGTTCATTCGCAAAACTGCCTCTGCCGGAAATCAGGCTACGGGAAATCAGGCTGCACAGGCAACCGGCGCCGGTCAAGGAAACGCCGGTAACGCCAGCGCCGGCGCAAATACAAGCAAGTTCAAAACAGGACAGCGCGTTCTTGCAGATGGGATACAGCTTGGAAATTTCAAAACGGGTGTAATTACTGAAGTTCTGCCTTACGACAGGTACAGAGTTCAATTCGACGACGAAGTCGGCAAATGGGGGCCAACAGTAATACTTGCAAGAAACATGAAGACTCTGGATGGAGGCACAGCAAATCAGGCAAATGTCCCGCTAGCTGCATATCAAGCCCCCGCTCAAAAACAAGCTCAACGACCGGCACACCCGACTACCGCACCTACCCAACCGGCACAGACATCGCCTGCACATAAGCCGCATACGGCCACCCCGGCAGATACAGACGGTTTGCCTCAAGGAAAGGGAAAACCTCCGGATGGTGTTTATGTGGCTCAAAAAATTTCTCCCGGAGGCACGCTTATAGGGCTGGGTCAGCTGACTATAAAAGGCAATACTTACTCCGGTATCGCAGGCGGTGCGTTTGCTCCCTTTACTTTAAACGGCGGCAATATTGTCTGGTCGGCCGGCATCACAGGGTTGCCGGATGGCTGGCAAATTCGTAAGAGTGTTTATGCAGGCACAGACAAGCAGGGACGCCCTTATATTCAGGTTTATTACCGCAGCAAATCAGGGTTCAACGACATGTTTGATTGCCTGCGAGAATAGAAAAGCAGTCGTTTCATCTGAAAAATAATCATGCCAAAAGTTTGCCAGAACACTGCCAGAAAACTGCCAGATCAATTAATTGTGGGCAAAAAGAGTCGACCTTGTCAGGATTTTGTGTATTATTAGTTAGCTGTAATTTTTCCCGCAAACAGCAGCCTGCAAATTGAATCAGCAAAGCTTCCTATTGCTGCTTCAAGCTTTTGCATGCACATTACTAAAGGAGCTGGGTATGGCTAACGACAATTATGTTGTGAATGATTCTATTGCAACTGTTTCAAAAGAGGCTGGTGAAGCCGAAATCGGAGGGCTCTTCAACCGCCTTAAAGACGAGCTGATTATTTCAGACGATTTCTGGAAAAAGCCCGAGCTGCCGATTCAGGGATTGAAAGACTTTCCTCAAATAGATCTGAGCGGATTCGAACAGGAGTCGACGTACAAAAGCAAAGACACTGTTAGCGACTTGCTTCACGGAATCAAACATCTTTTTGTAAAAGACGAGAGTCTGGGTGAAAAACTCAAAGAAAAGGTAGAAGCAGAAATGAGTCCTGATGAGAAAAAACAATTTGAAAAGGAAGAAAAAGCTCTCAGTCAATACCAGAAACGACTCCTGGCCTGGGAAACTCAAATGACAATAAATCCCGGTCCGATGCCTTTGCCCCCGGATACACCGATGCATGAGGAAATAGATCGGCGAGTGGAAGCACTTGAAAAAGACATTACAGAAACGGTTCGCAAGCAAATGTCGCCTGAAGATCAAATCAGGCTCGACAAACAGTTCAAACAATACAAAAGCCAATCCGATCAAGCAAGAAAAATACAAAATCCGCTTGGAACCGGCGAGTTTTTCACAAAACATATAGAACCTGGAAATGCAATCAAAGACTATTTTGATCGCATCAAAGAAGAAACTGAGCGCCGCCTGAAATCCTAACCCTGAAATCCCAAGCCGGTCTGAAATCCTAGCCAGCCTTAATTTGATACGGCTAAAGTCTGCTTGGGCAAGCTTTCACGGGTCTTTTCTGCAAGATGCAGGCTCTGAACGGAACCAAAGCCGTTCGCGTCCGTCTCATGGCAGGCAAAGTTCAAGAGCCAATCCAGAAGAAAGGACTCCGGCATGAAGAGTAAAAGCAGGCCAGCCTGCAAGTTGTCTAGAGTCAATTTGCTTGTGCTAACAGTTTTTCTTGTACTAAACTGCAGCGCCGCCTTCAAACAAAAACGAGCTTGATTGCCGCTTTGGTCCGCTCGATAATCGCCTCTATGAGTTGAGACAAATGATGGAAACAGGCAAGTCTTCAGGTCTTTTCAGTCAGGCGGAAACGGCGTTTTTCGAAAAGGAATTTGCTCATTTGCGCTATCTTGAAGACAGGTGGAAGGACGATCACGAGCGAATTGCTAAAAGCAGGCATCAATGCATGCAAGAAATGATTGCATTTCTAAAATTCAATGCAGAATTGATTTTAGAAAGGGAAGATGCAGAAAAGCTTACGAGCAAAAATCAGAATCAACTGATAATGCCGGCTTATATCTGGCACCCCAGCGTGCATGGCGGCTATTATGAAGAAAGCGGGCAAATTAACGGCAATATTCCGGCCAGCCAGATAAAACTCTTTGGCGGTTATCTCGAAAACGGGCAGCCTGTATCAAAAGTTTTGTCAGCAAATAGCAAGAACTGAATCGGATCAATTATTTGTATTTGAACTCAAAAACTCGCTCTTCTGATCGATAAGCCTTTTCAGCTCAGGAACTATCTTCTTTGCGGCATCCTCACCGCTTTTAATCGCTCTTTTCAGATTCTCCGGATTGCGATCGAACATCGAGATCTTGCTCAGTTCCGGAGCAATAGTCAGGTCGGCTTTTCTCATATCGTATTTGCTGAACTCCAACATTACAGTATTTGCTGTTTGATCAAAAATCGGCAGGTAAGACTTGAAACGTTCGGGCTTATCCGGATCAGTTTCCGGATCATTGGCCAGGACCCCAAGCACAATGTCTGCATTGGTTTCAAGAGCTTCAGTTACAGGCATGCTGCTCCTGAGTCCTCCATCAACCAGCAGTTTGTCTCCAAGCCTTACCGGTCTCAAAAACATGGGCACGGTTGCGCTTGCACGTACGGCTTTGCTCACCGAACCTTCATGCAAACTGAAAGTCTTGCCGCTGCAGATATCTGAAACAACTGCGCGAAAATCTATATCCAGATCCTTGAACTCACGCTTGCCTTCCGGCAATTCCCTGTTCATAAATTTTTCAACGGCTCTACCACTGTAGAGACCAGCCGGCGGTGTGCCGGTAAAGAGATGAACAAGCTTAAAAACCGGCTGTAACAGCACCTGCACACAAATAGGACGCGGCGCAAAGGCCCTGTAGATTGATCGATCTTCGAAAAGCTCCTCAATATCATCAAGAGGAACTCCTGCGCAATAGAGCGCTCCGATCACTGCTCCCATACTTGTTCCCACGATATGATCCACGGGAATATTTTCATTTTCAAGCACGCGCAACACGCCGATATGTGATACTCCCCGGATGCCACCGCCACCGAGAGCCAGCGCCACTGTAGGCCTTTTGCTCTTGAACAAACACTTGCTGGCTGCAATCTCATTTTTTGCATTGACTGCAGAAGTAAAACTCTCGCTTGCTAGCCAGACGCTGCAAGAACAGGATAACGAAAGCAAAACTGCCAGGCTCGTTCCCAGGACTTTTCTCAACATAAGCTTTTCCCCAGAATTATCTCTGTAAATGAGACTGGCAAAAGAACAGGCAGTTCCGCTAACTCAGTTATGAATACTCGAAAGTTTATATTACGGGTTCCAGCCGGCAGCCCTTGCCATCAACCACCACCAGGCAAGCGCCAGGCGCTTTTTGCCGGCAGGGCTGTCCGGATGTTCGTTGTCTTCACTGTATAATCTGCAAAGTGCCCGTTGAGAATTGAGCTGGCAGAGCGCCCCCTGAGGAGTGTAAGACTCTATATCTGCAATGTCGAAAAGCAAGTCTCCGGATTTCTTGCAATAGGTCCTTACTTCATTGTTGAATTGCTCCCGGCGGTTGTTGTCTTGCGTAGAAACAATCGGGCAGGTGCAAAATACGAGTTTCAGGTTCGGAAATTCCTTTTTCAGAGACTGCATGGTTTCAAGATAATTGCCCCAGACTTTTTTGACATCAGTGTCCGGGCTTATATCCACAAAGCAGATTTTCATCAAAGCAAGGTCCAGATTTGCGCCGTGAGCAGGCCGCTTTCTCAAGCGAGCAGCAAAATCACGAACTTTGCTTTCAGGCTGGCCGTTTTCACCAATTTGATCATGACCAAGACCCGTATTTGCTTTAAACCAGCCGGCAGGCGGCGATTCGACAATGCCCAGTTTGTAGCGCACCGGTTCTTTTGCAGCCAGATTTTCGAGACCTTCAAGAATATTGCCGCCCACAGACTGATGCCCGAAATAACATTTCAAATTGCGGGCCGCATCCAAGTATCGAAGCGGAACGATCTTCCCCTTCGAGTCGACGCAACTATGGTCAATAATATTGGATGGACTGCGGCTGCCTGCAAAAGCCGGAAACAAAGCCGGAAACAGCAGCAGCAGCATTAAAGCTGCCGGAAACAAACACTGCCATGACTTTCTTAATCCCAGCCCTAGTAACATGAAGACCCTTTACAAGCAGATAGAATCAGCTCTCTGGATAGCCTTTCTTTAGTATAAAGGCTCCAGCGCAAAGGCTGATACGAGCACTTTTCAAGAGCACTGACCGCAAAAGCGCAAATGTAGTAAAATCAGCACCTTATATATAAAGCCAGTATCTAAAGTCTGTATTCGGGCAGGTTGTCATCATGACAAAGCATATAGTTGTTGTGGGCGGTGGTTTCGGTGGTGTGAAATGCGCCCGCAAACTGAGATCGCTATTGCCGGAGTCCGAATATCAAATTGTGGTATTCAACCGGGAGAATCACATGGTTTTCCACCCGCTCCTGGCTGAAGTTGTAAGTGCTTCGGTCCAACCGCAGGATGTAGGCGCTCCCTTGAGGCAGCTTTTGCACGGTGTTCAATGCCGCACAGAAGACGTGACCAATATTGATTTTGACGGAAATAGTCTTTTTTATGAAGCTCATGACGGCCAGATTAGAAGCATGCATTATGACTACCTGGTTCTTACCTGCGGCAACACAGTCAACCTTTCATTAGTGCCCGGCATGGACGAGCATGCCTACCCGCTCAAAACAATTGGCGACGCTCTTACTCTGCAGTCGCACATCATGGAGCAGATGGAAAGAGCCGAAGTATGCGAAAGCTATGAACGCAAGCGCTGGTACCTGAGATTTGTGATTGTAGGCGGCGGTTTTTCCGGTGTCGAGGTTGCAGGCGAAATCAACGATCTGCTTAGAAGCAGCCGCCGTTTTTTTTCCAATATTGCAAGAGACGACATCGAAGTTTTGATCATTCACTCTAGAGATGAGCTGCTTCCTGAAGTATCTAGCAGCCTTAGAAAATTCGCCAAAAGCAAAATGGAGCAAGCCGGTGTGAAAGTAATGCTCAACGAACGAGCAACCATGGCCACACCTGAGGGATTGCGTCTGGCAAACGGAGACTTCCTGCATGCGGCAACCGTAGTTTGCACGGTAGGAACTACTATTCAGCCTTTAATAGACCGGCTCAACGCCGAAAAAACTCGCGGGCGCCTCGTAACAGAGCCAGATATGAGACTCAAAGGTCTCAATAACGTCTGGGCTTTCGGAGACTGCGCCGCTGTCGTAAATAGCCTTGATGGGTCAATCTGCCCGCCGGTTGCGCAGTTTGCAGAACGCCAGGGTACTCAGGCAGCCAAGAATATAGTCGCTGCAATTAAAGGCAAGCAAGGTGAGCCTTTCAAGTTTCAAATGCAGGGGCAGCTCTGCTCGATAGGTGGTCGCTCGGCAGTAGCAGAAATTCTTGGTATCAGGCTCTCAGGATTTCTTGCCTGGTTCTGCTGGCGCGGTATTTATCTGTTCAAGCTGCCCTCTTTTGCCCAGCAGATGAAAGTGGGTATCGAATGGTTTTGCGATCTTATTTTTCCACGAACACTTGCTCATTTGAGAGCTGACCGCAGCAAACATATAGGCCGGGCTTATTACGCGCCTGGCGACTATGTTTTTAAACGAGGAGACAGCGCTACCGATTTTTACGTGATTGAAAAAGGCGAGGTAGAAGTACTCAGACATAGAGACGACCGGCTTGATTGCGTGGCGGTATTGGGAAAGGGTGAATTTTTCGGAGAATCTTCGTTGCTCGACAGCACAACTCGCAACCACAGCATCAGGTGCAAAAGCGATGTTGTTTGCACAGTGCTCGGGCGCAACGTATTCACTCAAATCTCAAGTTCGCTTGTACCTGTAAAAGAAGCTGTGGCGCAGGCCGCCCGCAAGCGAGTGAGCATGTGGCAAAACATTCCTGACGTAAAGGACATGCTTGAATCAGTGCCGCTTGAAAAAATGCTTGAGCCTCTGCCTATGGACCCTGTAAGTGTTGATTCCTCTGTTGAAGATTTGATAGAAAAACTCAACGACAGAGCGGCTGACTTATGCTGTGTTGTGGATTCGGATCAGATACTTGCAGGTGTGGTAACGCGCTCGGATCTATTGCGAGCCCTGGAGATTTCAGAACTTGCAGATCCGGAGCTCGATTTGCCCATTACGGAGATCATGGTGCGTGACCCGATATCAGTAGCATTGAATGAACCGCTGGCGGTGGCAATTTCAACCATGCGCGATCATGATTTGAAACAAATACCTGTGGTTGAAGGCCGAAAACACCGCAAACTGGTTGGACGCTTGCGTGTTGAAAAAATCATCGCTTACATAGTTGCAGAAATGCTTGCCAGGCGTCCCAAGCAGGCTGCCGCCGAAGCTGAGGCTACAAGCGAGACGGCAAGGGTCTCCAGTTGAGGGCAGAAAGAAGAAATGCTCAGGCACCGCCGCCTTTTGGCCTGCGCCCTTCGTGAAATCTTTCGCCATCACGAATTTGTTCGGGCGACTTTCTTTTCCAGTCGCCTGATTCAACCATGCCTTCCACGAATTTTTGATAACGAATTTCAGAAAGCGGCTGCAGGCGCAACGCTCCTTCCGAACTGTAATTAAAACGGACCGAATCATTGATTCGCAGCTCAATTGCAGCTCTGGGTTTGCCTTCCACAGATTCAAGAAATGACTTCAACTTTTCGACATCCTCGGGTTTTATTTCACCGCGTTCTGCTTTTTCAAGAAGCTCTTTCAAGACTCCTTCTTTAGAACTGTCACCATCAATGAGCCTCATTTTGGCCTCGACCTGCGGAAGCTTACTGCGTATGAGTTCAAAAAAGCTCTTCAATTGCAACTGCTTGAAAGCCGCGGGTGACTTTCCCTGTTTGTGACAGCTTCGGCAGGCTGGCAGCAGATTCTGATTCTCATTGACATTGAACTCACTGCCAAGCTCATGCTCTTTAACTATGCTTTGAAGCACAATCTTGCTCAAAGAATCAGGAATCAGTTTTGTGATTTCACAGTGCTCGAAATCTATTGCTTTCCTGCACTTGAAGCATTTCATCCCATAAACAGTCCAGATAGCCCAGCGCAGAGAAAGCGGCAGCAGCGAGTTTTTTCGTTTTCCCAATTGCCTTAGCCTCACGTTCAATCATTCATTCAATTTTGTGCCACAAAACGGGCAGGCTTCAATCACGGCCGATTCAGGTAAGTTTGAGGCAAACGCCATCTCAGTTTTCTTTTCAAAGTTCCAATATATTGTGCAGAGTTGATTGGTCTAATCCGCTTCTATATTGGTACTATTTTCCTGATGCCAGCGCCGAAATTATTTGGGCTGGATACTCCGCAAACTGTTGTTTCAAATTAAATAAGGATATATTCTTGAGGGCAGTGCACCCGGAAAGAAGCATGGAAAAGAACCCGCTTATCGGCACAATTCTGGAAGAGAAATACGAGATTCTTGCACTTGCCGGCACGGGCGGCATGGGGTCGGTATTCAAAGCCCGGCAATTAGATCTTGAGCGCATGGTTGCCATAAAAATACTCAATCCGATTCTTCAAGACCGGAGCGAAATTGAGCTGCGTTTCCAGCGTGAGGCCCGTGTGATTTCACAGCTCAATCATGAGCATATCGCCGCATTTTACAGCTTTGGCATCACGCCTGATGCCAGTCCATATATAGTGATGGAGTTTGTAGAAGGTCAGCCACTTTCGGCCCTGCTTACTGAAGCAACAAAGCTCCCCTGGAAACGGGCTCTGAAAATATGCAGGCAAATTATACAAGCAATGAGCTATGCGCATAAGCAGGAAGTATTACACAGAGATCTCAAACCGGAGAATATTATTCTGTGCGATAAACCGGAGCCCGATTATGTGAAAATCATCGACTTCGGTCTTTCAAAATTTGCAAGCCAGACCCAGATCGGAGATGCAAAAGTCACACACACTGGTGACGTAATAGGCTCGATACATTATTTGAGTCCGGAGCAATGCAGAGGTTCTCAAACAGACAGGCGTTCAGACATTTATGCTCTTGCTTGCGTGCTATATCAAATGATAAGCGGCAGGCCGCCTTTTGATTCTGACAATCCGGTAAATATTTTGCACAAACACACAAGCGAAAGGGTCGAGCTTCTAAGCAAAAGCGCAAACACGAACCTGCCTGAGGAGCTGGATCTGATCGTAGTGAAAGCTCTGTCAAAAAATCCTGAAACTCGCTACCAGAGCATGGATGAATTTGACTATGATCTGATGTTGCTTGAACATGGTAGAGAATCTGAAATAAACCTTTCAGCTTACGATTTTGATAAGAAAAAAAAACGTCCAAGTGCAGCAAAATTTCTCATTGTGGCTCTGTCTGCAAGTGCACCTATTTTCGCAGGTTTTTATTTCTACTGCGGCTCATCAACGCTTTATTCAAAAGCCAGGCAGGAGCTCAAAGGTAAAGTCAAGCACCAGACGCTGCTTAAATGGCTGAAAAGCTCCGACAATTTGGTAGAGCGTGGCGAGCAGGACACTGCAAGAAAAATAATTCAGGAACTCAGTAACGCAGTAGGCAGACAAGATCGAAACCCACTGGCTGAAATAAGGCTTTTTCTTGAGGCAGGCGAGCTTTACTTTCAAGAAAAGAAAGTTGAAAGAGCTGCTTTCTGGGTAAAGAAAAGCCTGCTTTTGCTGGCAAAACATTGCCCTTCATCGGCCACTGAAAATAAATTTGCAGGTGAAGAATTCAAAAGCCTGGTTGAGAGAGCTTCTAAACTGGCAATTGACTGCAAGCCCAAATTTACCGATACACAGGCACGAGAGCTAGTGCTAATGGCTCGCCGTTTGCAGGTAGTTTACGGCGAAGCTTCCTTTCTTGAATTATTCAGCTTGATTGAGGAAATAAGCCGGAAGCAGAGAATCGCCAACCCAAAAGAACACTCCGAAAATTTGCTTGCGCTTGACTTTGCACTCAGCCTGCACAAAACTAAGTCAAAAGAACTGGCTCTGCGCCTGCCAAAAACAATAGAATGTCTTGCCAGATTAAACGGTCCGGATTCATTTCTTATCGCAAGGCATTATCTGGTGCTTGCAGATAATTTGAGCAAGCACCAGAATCAAAAGCTTGCAAAAGCCTTCACAAACGATGCTTTTGTGTTTCTGAAGAAATACGACTCTGCTGCCCAGAGCCCGCAGTTCAAACAATACTGGCGGACTTGTGCCGGTGCTTTTCTGGGGCTGGGTGATTTGGAAAACGCGCTAATTTGTGCAAAAAACTACAAGTCTGATTCTTTTAAAGCGCAACAAACTGATGAGACATTTCTTTCGCCACCCGAGTCCCTTTCATTGCTTGCCAGAGTTTATGCAGCAAAGGGAAATCAGACTGAATTTAGAAAGTATACAAACGATCTGATTGCTTATTTTAAGCCGGCTCAGAAAGAAGCATTGAAAGACTTAAAAAACGGCACACTGAGTGAAGCCTATATGAAAATCACCCTGAATCTTTATGATGGGCTTTATTCTACCGGACAACTTGAGCTTGCTCTGAACGTCCTTGTTGAAGCGGATGCTGAACTCAGGAAGCTCATGCCTCAAGCTCCGCCCCAATTTGAAGAAGCGCTTGCCGCCGTGCTCTCCAGATTGCAGCTCAAAATCTATATGCTTGCCGCCGGTCTTGGCAAAGCAGAGCTTGCTGAGCAGGCAATGGCAGAAAACATGAGACTGCAGCAAAAGTACTTTGCTAAGAAACAAAGCTGTATCTGGGTGATGCAAGACTACTTGCAACACTTGCTGCGATGTAAAAAATTTGAACGTGCAGTCAAACTTGCTTCCAAACTTGAACTTATAAGCGACAATAGAATACTTGACGCAATGGATTCACCCGGACATGCTTTTGAAGGGGTGCTTGTAGCTTTTCAAAAAAAAGAAGATCTCAAAGAGCCGTACGAAAGCCTGAAAACGAAACTCATAAGACTGGCTCACACTGAATTAAATCGTGAAAGCCCGCGCATGGCCAATATAAGCTTTATCCTCAAAGAGCTGGGTGCTTGCCACGAACGCTCGAGCGTTGTAGAGATCTGCAAGCTGGCTCAGGAGCATTTTCCCTCCGGTCCGGAAGCAGCCTCTCTGGAAAAACTCAAGGCAGAGGCGCTGCTGTAATTCAGAGTCCGATAAATATTGCCTGCGGCAAGGGGTGTAGGGCCCTTGAATTCTGGGAATGATTCGATTGACCTAGATATTTGCGGTCAGACAGAGTAAAAGGCTGAATGGGCAGAAAAGTCCTCCTGCTGGAGTCGGACGAACAATTGAGAGCGCTGATCGTGCCTTTATTAGAGGCGCGAGACTACAGTGTCGAACAGGAAATCTCTGGTCACAAGGCAATTGAACTGATTCAACAAGAAAAACCGGACCTGGTCATGGTAGGCGAGGAGCTTCAAGACATCGACGGGGTCGGTTTCATTATCAAGCTCAGGCAAAAGGAAAAAGAGCTGAAACTGGTCTTTCTTTCCCAGATCTGGCGAGATGCGGAGTTCTTTCAAAAAATCACAAAAGAGCTAAAAGTAGCGCATATTTTTCACCGTCCGATTAAATCAAGCGTTTTCGGGGTTCAAGTAGACGCGCTCTGGCACGATCAGCGACGCGGGCTTCCGGCTCTGCCCGGCTCACCCGGCAGCATGGTGCCGGCACCGATGGGCAACGTGCCAACACCTGCCACTTGCTCGCTGCCCGGAACCCAGGCGCCACCTCTACCCGGAACTCAGGCTCAGGCTCCGCCGCTGCCGGGTAACGCAAACACACAGCAAAACAGTCTCCATCAAGCTACAATCGGTCCTGCAACCATAAACAAAGATGGAGTAAACTGGACAGGTCCTGCGGTTCCAGGCTCGGGCAACACCCCCTGGCCAACTCCCGGCACTCAGGGCAATTATGAATTTCCAGGGCTGGCAAATACACAGGCTCCACCGCTACCTTCCATGGCTCCGCCGGTTCCGGGAGCCGCGCCTTCCGTGTCTGCACTCAATGCCTTTGCTGATGCTACTTTATTGAGCTTCCGCCAGAAATTTTCCAAATCGCTACCAACACGTGTCAAACAAATTGAGCAAGTCATAGACCAGGTTTCAAGAGAAAAACCGGACCCGAATTTATTGATTGAAGGCAGGCGACTTTCCCATAATTTGAAAGGCACTTCTCGCTCATGCGGTTTTGATAATCTGGGAAATCTGGCTGAAAGAATCGAATACTCACTCAGAGATATGCTTGAAGTAGCCGATGTGAACCACAAGCAAGAGTGGGGTCATGTAGATAGCGCCTTGCTTGCCGCGAAGAAAGAAGTCGAGCATGTGAAACTGCAGTTTTCAGATTATGTGCCGACAGCAGAGGAGCTGGCAAACTTAAACCCGGATGCGGCAAAAGCCAAAGTGCTCGTAGTCAGCAAAGATGGCGTGCCCAAATTAGACGGCAATGGTCAGAACTCTGTGCCTCAGCATATTGCCGGTCAGGGCATTCCGCTTGAAATAATCAGCGCCGCAACTTATTCCGAGGCACTGGACAAAGCAGGAAAACAGCAGCTTGATGCAGCCTTGATCGAAATCACGACTGATGCCCGAGACACCGCATTTCAGCTGGCGCGCGAGCTGCGCAGCATGGTCGGTTATGAAACCCTGCCGCTGGGATTTATTTCAAACAATGATGAAAGCGACAAAGCCGAAGCAACTCATGCAGGCGCTTCGCTTTTTCTTGCAAAGCCTTACAGGCCTGATTCACTGCAGAAGGCATTGCAGCATTTGATCACTATTAGAGAGGGTGGACGCTCGCGGGTATTGATAGTAGACGACGATGAAGACTTCACCGATCTGATCACAAGCACGCTGGGTAATGAAGGCATGCTTGTAAAAGCTCTCAATGACCCGACAAATGTTCTTGAAGTACTTGAAGAATACACCCCTGACTTGATGTTGCTGGATGTGATGATGCCAGGCATTCTTGGTTTCGACGTATGCAAAAAAGTCAGAGGCACCGGGCGCTGGCAAGATTTGCCGATTATTTTTCTGACTGCCCAAACTGACCTGGCTTCAAGACTGAGCGCCTTCGATTCGGGCGGCGATGATTATCTTCCCAAACCGGTTATTAATGTCGAACTTCTCAAAAGAGTCAAAGTACGGCTTGACAGAGCAAGGATGCAGCGCGAAAGACAGGACCGCGACCTTTTGACCGGTCTTTTACTCAGGCGCGCTTTTGTAGACCACCTGACTGCACTTCTTTCAGAATCCGAACGACACAAGTTCAGCTTCACTCTGTGTTTGATGGATGTAGACCATTTCAAGAAAGTCAACGACACTTTCGGGCACATGGCCGGCGACCGCGTTCTTGCTTATTTCGGCAAGCTGTTAAGAAAAAGATTCAGAGTTGAGGACCTGCGCGGTCGCTGGGGCGGTGAAGAATTTATTCTGGCTTTCAAGCACGAGCGCAAGGACACGATGCAAAAAGCGTTAAACCGGGTATTGGAAGAACTAAAGAAGGTGGAATTTCAGGGAGACCACGGAGAACCGTTTTATACATCCTTCAGCGCCGGAATGGTGGATTTTCCGGATGACGGCAACACAATCCACGATCTAGTTCTCCATGCAGACAAAAGGCTGTACATTGCAAAGGCAAACGGGAGAAGCCAGATAGTAACAGAAGGGTGAGCAGGAAATTAAGGAAGAGAACTTATGGCTAACATATTGCTGGTTGAAGATGACACGGATCTCTCCGAGACCCTCCAGGACTGGCTTATGTTTCAGCAGCATAATGTCGAAGCCGTTTACACAGGCACCGAAGCTCTGGAGCAAATGCGTTTTTCGACTTTCGACATAGTAGTTCTTGACTGGCAGCTGCCCGGAATGAACGGTATTGATGTACTGAAAACCTACAGAGACGAAGGCGGCCAGATGCCTGTGCTCATGCTCACGGGCAGAACCGAAGCCAAAGAAATCAAAGCCCTCATGGATGCAGGTGCAACAGACTATATGGCCAAGCCGTTTAATTTAAAAGAGCTTTCTGCAAGAGTAGAGCAGATTATTGCAAAAACAACTGCTTCTGCCTGAGTTTCTAAGTCAAAAAGCTCAAAAGTTCAGGAAGAAAAAGATTAGAAAGAAAAATCAGAAGCTCTGGAAAAATCAGAAAGCTCAGGAAAGCTCAAAATTTCTGAGCACTTTGTATTCTAGAGCCCCGTCACCGAAATGGCTTTCTACAAGGCTCAAGCACCCGATATCAAGCTCGAAAGGCAAAAAGCTCGAAAGATCAGGTAGACTTTCAATCTGGTATTTCCTCCTGCTTTCTTTCGGGAATCTGAAAATTGTGATGTGCGGCTTTAAATCACGTGTATCCGCATTTTCCAAGTGAGAAAAAGCAGATCTCAATTTGCCGGAGAGCTCAAAAACTTGCTCCGGAACCCGCTCAGGAAGCAAAGCCATACCCACGGGTCGTCTTTTGTCAGGAAAAAAACCGAGACTTTCAAACTGAATTTTCATCCTCTTGCAATCATTTTGTATGCTTGAGAGTTTCTCGACAATTTCAGACTCGTTTACTTCAGTGCAATTTCCAAGAAAAAGCCAGGTCATATGAAGCTTCTCCGGCTTCACAAAACGCAGCCTTGCCTGCCAGCATTTTTCAAGATCAGGCTCGATAGCTTTGCGCAATTCAGCCAAATTGCCTGCAGCTTGACTGGAAAGCATTGTGCCTATAAAAAGCCGTTTTGTTGGGCTCATGAGATCAGGCTTCTTCTTTGCCTGCAAGCGAATAAAAGCCACGCCTTTCATTTGCATAACTGGCAAGCAAATCCGAGACCTGTCGATGCCCTGCTGAACCCCTCTTTTCGGAATCTACATAGATTTGCTCAAGCACAGGCAGAATATTTGCCAGCCCTCGCTTATCGGCATACTTCAACAAGCCGCCTCTAAAAGCAGGGAAGCCAACCCCCAGGATCAGAGCAAAATCAATTTCGCGTGCCTTGGCTACTACCTTTTCTTCAAGACAGCGGCAAGCTTCGTCAAGCATTGCAAAAATCATACGATCTACTATTTTATTGGCTTCAGCCGGCGGGCACTTTTCAGCTGAGACAAGCGCCTGGGTTTTTTCCAGCATATCCGGATTTATCTGCAGTCTCTTCTCGCAGTTTTCCCAGAGATAAAAACCAACATTGGCTCGTTTACCGGTTATTCCTGAAGCACATACTCGTTTGAAAATCTCGGGAGATTGCATTCTGGCGCCGAGCCCGGCTTCCAGATTTCTGGCAACGGTAAATGCAACATCTATGCCTATCTCGTCCATGAGTTGCAAGGGCCCCATGGGCATGCCGAATTCAAGCATACAGTCTTCAATCCAGTTTATCGGAGTTTTCTCTTCAGCAAGCCTGGCCAGCTCAAAGAGATAAACGGTAAGCAAGCGATTGATCAGAAAGCCTGGTTTATCTTTTACAAGCAATGGGATCTTGTCCATTTTCAAAACCAGATCGCAAGCTTTAGCAAGAGCGGCTTTAGAAGTATGAGGGCTCTGAATCAGTTCAACAAGCGGCATTTTGTCTACCGGATGGAAGAAATGAACACCCAGAAAATTTTCAGCATTACTTGCACTTTTTGCAAGTTCGCTTATTGAAAGAGCAGATGTGTTGCTGGCAATTACAGTGTGTTCTCCGCCTTGCTCTGATAGCTTTTCAATAATCGGAAGCTTGGCCGAGATTTCTTCAACAACAGATTCGATAATCAGGTCGCAGCTAGAAAGTTCATTTATATCCTCGAGCACTTCTACGTTTGCAACAAGCCTCTCAAGCGCCAGATTCTTTGTTTCTTCGTTTTCGAATTTAACGCCGGCAAAACTGCGCTGTGCAAATTGCTGCATTTCCTCCTTAACCGGAGCTATTTTTTCTGCGCCGGTTTTGAGCTTCACTTTAATGTTATGGAGAGCTGCAATCTGAGCGAGGCTCTTGCCCATGTTGCCTGCGCCTACAACGCCCAGTGATTGAATCGGCGATTTCGCAAACTTTTTGACCAGCGAACGGGCACTACTTTTTGCCAGGTCGCTTGCAAAAAAAAGTGATATGAGATTTGCAGATACTTCTCCGGCTGCAAGTTCGGCAAATGCCTGAGCTTCAGCTTCAAGCCCGGCAAGAAAGCCCTTTTGAAGACCTTCGCGCAGAACTCTAATTGCCTCGAGCTGGGCAGGATAATTTCCTTTTGTCCGGATTTTCACGGCACGTTCTGAAATGGCAAGAAGTTTCTCTGCTTTTTCAGCTGTGAGCTCGGTTAAGCAGAACTTTGTAGCTTTGCTGCCTGTGCCCGTTTTATCCGGGGAAGCTGCCGATTCTTCCCTCAGCATTTCCTGGTTTTTTGCAATTATCGCTTTCCATTCTTGAGAATCTATCAGCTCAAGTGCTTTTTTCTCAGCTTCCTCAATCAGCCGGTCTTGCGGCACCAAAGAATCCACAAGACCAATTGCTTTTGCCTGCCTGGCACCTAAAGGCTCTGCTTGTAAAATCATATCAAGCGCTGCTTTCAAGCCGATTTTGCGCGGCAAGCGCTGGGTGCCGCCAAGACCAGGCACAAGACCAAGCCTGGTTTCTGGCAACGCCAGCTGAGTGATCTCATGATCGCTTGCAAGTATATAGTGGGCAGCAAGCGCCATCTCAAGCCCACCACCAAGACAGGGGCCGTTTACAGCCATCAGAAGCGGCTTGGAAAAACAGGCGACTTTGTTCAGCAGAGCCTGTCCTCTTACTGAAAGCCTGAGCAGTTCTTCCTGGCTTTCTGCTTTTCTGATTTCATAAAGATCCGCACCAATAATGAAACTGTCTGCTTTGCCAGAAATACCGACAAGAGCTTTTATGGACTGGTCCTTCTCCACTGTTTCAAGCAGCTGCTCCAGCTCCTCGATTGTCCTTGTGCCAAGAGAATTGAATTTGCTTGCGGAGTCAAAAATTATTAGGGCTACCCCTGAATTACGCCTGACTACTAGAACTTCACGTTTTTTCTCTAAAGACTGGGTTGCCATAAATCACTTGTCATCCTTCAAAAGAAGTTTCTTTTCTTAAGCAAAGCATTTAAAGCATTGAGTCGGCTCGCGCTATTGCATAAGCAAGAACTAGATCGTAGCGCAGGCCGGCTTTGAAGATTGAAAATTGAGATAAAACTACAAGGCTTTCACTTGTCATCCTTATTTTCAATCCTGCTGTGGATCTTGATGCCTCGTGCCACTAATGCACCACCAAAGGCAAGCGGGATGAACATGAAAAGAAAACCGAGAAGATTCATGGACATAATGCCAACGTGCAGGGAGGCAAAAAATCCGTAAATAAGGGCCAGAAGACTTCCACCCGTCAGAACCCAGCCGATCTTGTTCTTGTAGTCATAAAAGAAGAATCCAATTCCGACAATCAATAGCATAAGTAAAAAACCCTGGCCGCCACTGCCTCCAAAAAAAGAAAATGCTCCAAAACCCCAACCGCTTGTAACTCTTATATTTGAAAAAAGAATCAGAAGCCCGACAGCTAAAGCCGCAAAACCGCCGAAAAGGTGAAGGTCGCCTTTGACCGCAAGGTCATCGTCTTCCTTGCTAGTGCTTTTTTTGCTGCTTGTTATTGACGAAGAAGTCTGCCCGGAGCTTTTTGAAAGCTCGCTCGATTTTTCCGATTTTGCAGGCAGACCGGCGCCGTTTTCCTCTTTCATTGAAAGCTCTAGCTGCCGCAGTCTTTCTTCAATTTGATCTTCTGGCTTTTTGCTCATTTAGAACGTTCCCAAGTGCTCGCTACGTCCATATACTGATTCATTCCATAATCAGATTCATCCTCATCGTAACTATTATGGCTGAAGATAAGATTTTATCCACAAACCTGCTTTTTCTTCTAGAATGAAAAACAGCTCCCACTCCATAAGAGTTTTTGTTTTTGTGAGAGTTCTTTTTGGCTTAAGAACTACAAGTTCGAGTAATCCACAGGGAATTTTTGTTTTCAAGGGTATAACCGTATTACAGGTTTCGCCCTCCTAGGAAGGAATCTTGCTTATGTTTTTGAAAGCTGTTCGAAAGAACGCGATGCTTTTGTCTATTTGCTTTGCCTTGTTCAACCAGGCAAATGTCTTTGCTGCCGGCTCATATAAAGATGACGCCGCTCCGGGTCTAGGAGAGGGCGCCGGCATCTGGATCAACATGTGGAACTATCCTGAAGGCGACCTCGACAGCTATTGCAACGACCTGAGCGAGCATGGCATACACAACATCTTCCTGCAAACATCAAGAAGCAACACAGAGGCCGTTGTGAATCCAAGAGGGCTGGCAGAGATGATTGAAGCAGCCCACAGGCACGGAATCCGCATTATAGCCTGGTCTTTTGCCGAGTTGCAAAATCCGGAACAGGATGCAGACAAAATGGTGGAAGCTGCAAATTTTGCAAGTCCCTCAGGGCAGCATATAGACGGAGTTGCTCCGAATCTGGAAAAGAACCTCGAGCCCTGGCGTATCGAGAAATACGCATTGCGAGTAAGAGAGAAGCTCGGCATCAATTATCCCATGGTCGCAGTGGTCTACAGCCCGCTTAACAAGTGCTTCGAAGTAAAGCGCATTTCATGGCCCCTGCTAGCAAAACATTTTGACGTCATTGCCCCAATGATTTACTGGAACAGCAAATACGAAAAAATAGAACCATACTCTTACACAGTGAAAACTATCAAGAAAATCAGGGAACTTACAGAAAAACCTGATATAGAAATTAGCGCGATTGGTGACGGCATGGGCAGTGATGCAAAAGCTATACATGAGTTTTTAAGAGCCTGCCGCGACACGGAAGCAACCGGCATAAGCCTTTATCCTAACCAGAAAATCACCCAGGAGCAGAAACTTACACTTTCGCGGCACCCGGATTATTTGAAAGCAAATGCCCGCTTTCGCATTGCTGCCTTTAGAGAATACGTACGCCAGGGTAATTTGAATGCGCCTGCTTACCATGACCCCTCCGGCGCAATTCCCAGACGTGACTTTTATAAGTTGCTGGTTAACCAGCTCTATCCGGCTTTCTGCCAGCCAGAACATAAGCACAACCTTGCCAACCGCTCGCTTAGCAGCACACTGCCGCAAGCGCACGAATGCAGAGAGGCAAGCGCTAGCGCAGCTCTGCAGATACTTATCAATCTGGGATTGGTGGCAGACATGTCAGAAATAAGCTCCATTCAGGGTGTTCTGGATTCGCCCATTTACCCCGATGAAGCGGTTTCACTGATTGCCTCGATCTTGGAGCTTGATAAGCAAAAACTGGCTAAGAGCAAAAAAGACACAAAAGCTCTTGACCGCTGGTTTGTGCCGGCCGCCCAGGCCGCAGACAGTGAAAGGCGTAAAACTGACCCTGCAACAGCACTCAACTATCTGGATGCTGCCCACATGATTCTGCAGGCTTCCTCAGCAATCAAATAGAAATTTTTTTTCCGCTTGCATAGCTTTAAGTCTGCTTCAGCTCAAAAACTGGTTTATCAGAAGGATTTTTGGGTACACTTTGGATATGGGAATTAGTATTCCGAATCAAAGCTGATTCAACGCCGGGTAAGGTCTGAAAGGGGCCTCAACTTGACTATTGGCTCATTAAATTTTGAAACTTAAGCAGCACAAAAGGTGTAAGAACAGGCACACCTGATTTATGCTCGGCTGCACTATTTCCATAATAAGAGAGCAAATGACAAATAAGCTAAAATCAATTGAAACGAAGCAATTGCAAGATTTGCCAATTTCTTTCTTCCGATACAGGCACGCGGAGGTATGTTCATGCACGTCACTGTAACCGGTCGTAACATCGATTTGACCCCAGCATTAAAGGACTATCTGATTGAGAAACTGAAAAGAGCACAAAAGCATTTTGACCAGCCATTAGACGCGACCGCCTTATTGAGCGTGGCCAAGAACCCCTCGATTGCCAACAATCAGACCGCCGAAGTTACATTGAAAGTAAATGGAACAGTTATCAGAGGCGAGGAATCAACCGAGAACATGTATGCATCCATTGACCTGGTTGCAGACAAAATCGAAAGACAACTGAGAAAGTACAAAACACGCTACTGGCAGCGTTCAAGCAATAAGACAGTCAGAGATTCTTCTCCGGTTCTTCTTGAAGACACCGGCACAGAAGAAGACGATGATTTTGCAGTTGCACAAGCAATTGCTTTTGAGCCGATTCGTCCTAAAATTGTCCGTTCCAAGCGCTTCCCATTGAAACCAATGAAGCCGGAAGAAGCTGCAAGCCATATGGATCTCCTCGGTCATGACTTTTTCATGTTCATCAATTCTGAAACAGGACAAGTAAACACCGTTTATCACAGAAGAGACGGTAACTATGGTTTGATCGAACCCGAAGCCTGAAGGCAGAGGCTTCTGCGATCGAGAAAGAGGCTTGCTTGATCGAGATAGAGGCTTGCTTGATCGAGATTGAGTCTCCTCAAAGCACTCCTCAAATCAAGACTCAAGTATCGAGACTCAAGAATCGAGCCCGGCTTTCAGATGCCGGGCTCTTGCTTAATATTTGCACCTGACATTAAGCCATTCTTTCGCCGGGCTTTCAAGAGCCGCGTGCGCCGCCCACTTGGATATGGGTAGAATATCCTATCTGCACACTATCCTTTAATAGTTGTTCTAACTAGGGTTGTGGCGCTATCTAACCAGGCGCCGGTCGTATAAAATCCACGAAGGGACTTTCGTCCTTAACGTCGAACTAAAACCTGGAACATTTAAGACCTTGCCAAGGTCTCGAACATTCAGGTTATTACCAGAAAGAGATCGGACCAGACATGCTCAGAAAGGATGTATTTGATTTGGCAAGCAAATTTGCTGAAAGCACGAGTAAACTGCGCAATATGCAAGAGCAATCGCAAAAAAAGAAGATTTCAATCCTTCTGGCAACAACAGTTTTTCTGAGTTTGAGCTTCGGCTTCAGCAACAGTAGGCTCTTGATTCCTGCAGCTGGTGCGGCAAGCGAAAGAGTGGTACAGCTCAATAACGACGGAGTAAATGCACTCAAATCAAGCAACTATGGTCTTGCTGTTCAAAAATTTCTTGAGTGTTTGAAAAACGATCCTACTTATAAGCTTGCAAAAGAAAACCTGGCTATCTGTTTCAACAACTGGGGCATCTCGCTGCAAAACAATCCGGCACAGGCAATTGAGAAGTTTCACAAGTCGCTTTTTTACAGCCCGGACAATGCTACTGCCATCCAGAACCTCGATGTAACCATTCAGAACATGGGCAAAGACCCACGTAATTTCAAGGACCGGGTTGAGCTCGGTAAAAAAGCGCGCCTGGCCGGTGATCTGGAAGGCGGCATCATTGAATATTCAGAAGCGTTGAAAATCAAAGACGACCCGGACCTGCGAGTCGAGCTCGGCAATGCATACTATGTAAGAGACCGGGTCGACGACGCAATAGCCCAGTACAAAATTGCATCATCCAATCCGAAACTCGATGATGATTTAAAAGCCAAAGTATTCAGAAGCATGGGTCAGGCCTATCAAAAGAAAGGCGACTATCCGGACTCTGTGGCGGCTTACGACAAAGCAATCACAATCGACCCCACCGACAAAGAAACTCTGGAAGCAAACAAGGCCGTCTGGATGGATGCAGTTAAAAAGGCGCCCACAGACCCTGCAAACCACGTAGGTCTTGGTCAGGCCTACATGTACATCGGCGACTTCGACCAGGCAACCGCTGAACTTAGAACGGCTCTGGTTTTTGATAAGAACAATGCGGCGGCAAAAACACTTCTCAGCAAAATGCCGCTTGCCAAACAAGTATTCGAGCGTAACAAGCATATTAACAACGGTGTTGATTTACAATCACGCAAACTCTACGACGCCGCAATCCAGGAATATAATGTAGCGCTAGGCATAGATACATCGCTTCCTCCGGAGAATCAAAATGGCGCTGAAATTTGCTTGAACCTGGGTTCTGCTTACCAGGCTGAGGAAAAATACCAGGAAGCAATCGCCTTCTATCAAAAAGCCCTGCAGAAGCAGCCTAATTACCAGGCAGCAGCCGATGCACTCAAGATCTCGCAAGACAGGCTGAAAGCTAAGCAACTCGACCAGGCTGCCTCAGACGGAGCTAATTTGTTTAAGTCAGGCAAATTTGCAGAAGCCCTGCAAAAGTATCAGGCAGTTCTTGCTGCAAATCCCAAAGATGCCGCCGCACACTTCAACGTTGCAGCAACGCTTCAAGCACTAAAACAAATAGACCCTGCAATTGCAGAATTTAAGAACGCAGTGCAGCTTGATCCAAAAAATCAGCAATACAAAGACTTTCTGACAAAAGCAATTCAGGACAAGGCCGACCCGATTATCGACCAGGCTGTTAAAGTTCATGCTGCCAAGGACTACACTACAGCCATTGACCTTTATCAAAAGGCCCTGGCAATAGTTCCGGACAACAACAAAGTAATATACAACCTGGCTGCCTGTTATTATGCCCGCCAGCAATTTCCGGAAGCACAGAAGCTCTACGACCAGCTATATAAGAAAGACCCGAAATCATATGTGGATGACCTCTGGCTTATCGGGACGATCATGGAAAACAACAAGCAGGGCAATGAAGCCCTTGCTACTTACACCAAGTACATTACTGAAGCGCCAAAAGGCACTTATTATGCACAGGCAAAAGAACGCATTGAAGCGCTGCGCAAAGACCCGACCGATTGCATAAAGATCAAGAGCGAATCTGAAATTGCTCAGGATAAAGCTGCAGATGATGCCTACAAAGCTGCTGTCACTGCTCAGCAGGCAAAAAACTGGGACGTAGCAAACGCCCAGTATATGAAGGCTTACGGAATCAGGCCTAAAGATCCGACAATTCCCTTTGGACTTGGTACGATGTTCCAGCAAAAGGGCGATCTGGACTCGGCTTTAAAATGGTTCCAGGTTGCAGTTGATTTAGGAACGCAAGACAAAAAATTCGACCAGAAAACACTGGCAGAATTTAAAGAAGCTATAAAAGCCACAAAAACAGATAAAGCCAAGCCGCTGGTTGAAGAAGCAGTCAAAAAACAGAGTTCAGGTGACCAGGCAGGAGCAATCGTGCTTTATAAACAGGCACTTGATTCGGTTCCGGATAATGCCAGAGTCTGGACCAATTTAGGGCAGGCATATCAATTGACAGACGACTTTGCAAACGCCAGAGAAGCTTATACAAAAGCCGTTACTCTCGATGCAAAAAACGAAAGTACTTGCTGGTATTTAATAGCCAAGATAGACGAGAACTTCGGACAGGGTCAGCCGGCTGTCGATCACTATCGCAAATACCTGCTTGCTCAGCCGACAGGTCAATATACAAAAGACGCAAATTCTCGGCTTACGGTGCTCACGCGCGACATTACTAAAACAGAAAAACTGCCGACCCAGGCTCAAATCAAAACAGCAAAAGTTGCTGACGATGAATACGCCGCCGGTCTTGAATCACAAAAAGCAGGAAACCCTCAAGAGGCCCTTGCACATTATCAAAAGGCTGCCGCAGCCAAACCGGACGAATCTGCCTATGTTGAAGCAATCGCCACCTGCTACCAGCAGTTGAAAGACTACGACAATGCTCTCAAATCATACGACCAGGCAATTGCAATGGCAACTTCGCACAAGAGCCAGAAAGACGTAGATCTGTATAAACAACAAAGACAGGGTTGTGCTGAAGAAAAAGCAGGACCGATTGTAGACAAGGCACTTGCTGCTTATCAGGCGGCTAATTATGCTGAAGCCGCTGACTTATACGGCCAGGTAATTCAGATAGTTCCTGATATAGCCAAAATGCACACAAGCAGAGCAGCAGCCTTACAGGGCGCCGATAACTTCGCGGCGGCTTTAGAAGAATATCAAAAAGGCTACCAGCTCGATCCCAAAACTGAAAAAGAGAACCTCTATCTGATAGGGGCCTTGCAAGAGCACTTCGGAAAGGGACCGCAGGCGCTTGCTTCTTATCGCGACTACCTGACTAAAAACCCAGGCGGCCAGTATGTCGCCCAGGCAAAACAAAGAGTCGATGCATTGTCTAAAGACGTGACCAAAACAGTTAAGATACCGACTTCCGGCGAACGCAAAACCCAGGAAGAAGTTGCAGGTATATATAACGACGCGGTTGCTGCTTATAACAAGGCCGACTATCAAACTTGCGTTTCTAAGATGCAGGCACTTTTCGGTGTTGCCGGCACTCAAAACGAGCCTGATTATCACTATCAGCTCGGTCTTGGTTATCTGGGTCTCAAAGATTTCGACAGCGCCAAGAATGAGTTTTCGACCGCTGCAAAACTTGCACCTCAGAACAAAACATTCAAGGATGCACTTGCTCAGGCAGGTCAATTGCAGATTGCTCCTATAGTTGACGATGCGGTCAAGAAGCAAACCGCCGGCGACATGGCAGGTGCAATTGAAGGATACAGGGCTGCGCTCAAAATAGATCCTAACAATGCTTCTATTCACACAAACCTGGCTTCAGCTCTCCAGCAAACCGAAGACTTCGCGGGTGCCCGCGCCGAATTTGAAAAGGGACTGCAGCTTGATCGCAAAACAAATATAGGCAACCTTTATTTCATGGCTGTGCTTGATGAAAACGCAGGCAAAGGTGCCCAGGCTTTAAACGAATACAAGCAATATTGCGCGGAGGCAGGCGCAGGCGGCTCTTATGTCCAGATGGCTCAACCCAGAATCAAGGCACTTACAGCCAATGTTAACGACGTACAAAAAATCGTCACTCAGGCCCAGGCTCAGGCAGCCCAGGCAACTGTTGACGCCTATAACGAAGGCTACAAACTGCAGCAGGAAGGCAAATTCGACGAAGCTATCGCTAAGTATCAGGAAGCAGTAAACGGCAGCCCTAATGAGCCGGCCTATCTTTTTGCTCTTGGTACCGCTTACGACAACAAAGCTTCTACCCCGCCAGATCAGCCGCCCGGTCCCGATCTTGATGCTGCAATCAAGAGTTATGAAAAGGCAATTTCTATGACCCCGAAGCCGGACCAGTCATGGAAAGATGCGCTCAAAAACGCTAAACAGCGCAAAGCAGCGCCATTTTTGACCGAAGCCTATAACAAGCAAACTACTAAGGACGACAAAGGCAATTACGACCTGGTCGGCGCAATTATTGCTTATGAGAATGCACTGAAAATAGATGATGATGCAAACACGCGCATGAACCTGGGTACGGCGTATCAGGGAGCCAATCAGCCAATGAAGGCAATTGAGAATTACAAAAAAGCAATCGCTATGGACCCGAATATGGCTGATGCAATCTATTACCTTGCCACTGTTTATGACGGTCAAAACAATAAGCCGGCTGCAATTGCCGAGTACAAGCGCTACCTGACCAAACAGCCTAATGGACCAAATGCTCAGTCCTGCAAGGACCGGATTAAGCAATTGGGCGGCAAATAAGGAAGTCTCCCTGGCCCCAGGGGATAGATTAACCCGGACGTCTTTTGCTTTGACCGGCTCGATATGCTTTCATGCAAATATAGCCCGAACTGAGGCGAACGAGGCGATGAGTGAAGCTTAGTGTGCAAAAGCGAAATCTAACGCAGCTCGGGTTCGTAATTGCAAGCACAATTTCCCTGTGCTTTGCTCAAATATTCTTGACCAGCCAGCAACTTTTTGCCGCAAGTGAAAGAGTGGTGCAATTGAATAATGACGGGCTCAATGCACTTAAATCAGGTAATTATGGACTTGCTGCCCATAAATTTCTTGAGTGTTTGAAAATCGCTCCCGACTTTGCGCAGGCAAAAGAAAACCTGGCTAAATGCTTTTGCAGCTGGGGAATTGCACTTGAGGACAGTCCGGCTCGTGCAATTGAAAAGTTCCGCAAAGCGCTCTTTTACTACCCGAAGAACTTAAAGGCAATTGAGAATCTCGACCGTACTATAAGAAGGTTGGACAAAGACCCTCAATGCTTTGCCGACCGCGTGGAACTCGGAAAGAAAGCAAGACTTGCAGGTGATTTAGAAGGAGGAATCTTTGAGTATTCAGAGGCTCTGAAGCTCAAAGAAGATGCAGCTTTAAGAATTGCCCTCGGCGACGGATACTATGCAAGAGACCAGGTGGATGATGCAATTGCTCAGTACAAAATCGCTAGCAGCGCTCCTGAACTAAGCGAAGAGCTAAAAGCCAGAGTGTTCAGAAGCCTGGGTCAGGCTTATCATGGAAAAGGCGAGTACCAAGAGTCCAGAGCGGCTTATGACGAAGCTAGGAAGATGGAAAGAGAGCAGAACGTAGCAAACAACGCTGCCTGGATCGAATTGCTTAAGACAGAGTCCGATGCGCCTAAAAGACCGACGGTTCTCAACGACTATAACTACCTTGCGCCTGCCAGCAATGATGAAAGAAGAGAAAGTCTTGAACGAGACCGACACATTAATTACGGTATCGATCTTGAGAAACGAAAACTCTATAAAGAAGCCCTTTCAGAGTTCAATTTTGCTCTTAAACTGGATTCCGAGCTTTCGCCAGTGCACAAATTGGAAGGTGAAATATTCTTCCATCTGGGTGCTGTTTATTTTGAGTTGGCTAGTTATGGAGAGTCAATTAGCTTTTATCAAAAGTCACTAGCAATTGCTCCAAGCAATAACAGCGCGATCTACAACCTGGCTACTGCCTTTTACGCTAGTCAGCAATTTCCGGAAGCACAGAAGCTATACGAGCAGCTCTACAAGAAAGAGCCGAAAGCCTATGTGGACGTTCTCTGGCTTATCGCTACCATAATGGAAAACAACAAGCAGGGCAACGACGCACTTGCGACTTACACCAAATATGTTACTGAAGCGCCGAGAGGCACTTATAATGCGCAGGCAAAAGAGCGTATCGACGTACTGCGCAAGGACCCGAATTCAATGACGCAGCACACACAGTGAAGCTTACAGACTTCAGCAGGAAGGTAAATTCAACGAAGCTATCGCAATTATCAGGAGGCAGTAAAGGCAAACCCTCGCGAATGCAGGCTAACTCTTTGCAGGAGTTTTCTTATTGAGATGCTGGCTTTAGCTAAGTCGATGTGCTTTCATAACAAATGAGCTAGGGGTCAGAGGCTGCAATTTGGCTTTCTTAGAAATTCACGAGATTATGCCGGCAAGCCTGGTAAACGGGCCAGGCATTCGCTTTTGTATCTGGTTGCAGGGCTGCTCGCTTGCCTGTCCGGGCTGTTTCAACCCCGGAACTCACGAATTTGGGAGGGGTCGAAAGCTTGATACAGAGAAGCTGGCTGGAGAAATTCTGGAATCAGCTTCTCAAATTGAGGGTGTCACCATCAGCGGTGGCGAGCCCTTGCAGCAATTAGACCCTGTAATTGAGCTTTTGAAAATCCTGAAACAACGTTCGAATCTGTCTGTTGTCTTATTTTCCGGCTTTGATAGAAATGAGATAAGTTCTATGCCCAGAGCAGAAGAGCTGATGGCACTGACTGACGCAATTATTGCAGGCCGGTATAAAGAAAACGAAAGGCTGGCTTCCGGTCTTTTAGGTTCAAAGAACCAGGAAATTGTTCTGTGTTCTCAACGATACACTATGGAGCAGTTCAAAGAATTAGCTGCAAGCGAGTTAGTTATCGACTTAGAGGGAAATATAAGCATAAGCGGCATAGATCCACTTGTTCTCAAAGACCTTATCAGCTGAACTGATTTTCCTGCTCTACGTTAACTCGACCAAGAAAAAATATCCATGAAGGCTGAAACAAACACTCTTGCGACTCTTGAAAGCGAAAGCTGGCGCCAGCTGTCCGACTGCAGCAAAGAGCAGCTCGAAGAACTGCTCTCTTTTCTAGATGAGAATGACTCAGCCAGGGAACTAAAAGAGCGGGTGGCTTTGATCATATCCACACTGAGGCGCAAAGAAGCACGCGAGCGGGCCTGCTCAATTCTTATCGAGAAAGAGCATTCCTGGCTTGAAGCAGTGCTTGCAAACTCTGATCTGCTTCCGAACGACAGGCAGGCTCAGCTTGCTTACCTTATTCTGAGCTGTCAGTGGCAAAAATACTTGCATCTTTTCAGAACAGACAAACACAGGGAGCTTGCACAAAAACTCAAGGATGATGACTCTGTCAGCAGGCGCATGCTTGAAAAAATCTGCAATTCAAACGATCTGAATTGCGTGAGGATCGTGCTCGAGCTCTTTTGCATGAAGAGTCTGAGACCTGAACTTGAAAGAACCTTGCATCTGGCTCTTGCCGAAAAGGCATCTGAAGAAGCCAGACTTGAAGTATGCAAATTCTGGCTTGATTCACGAGATGAGCGCCTGGCAAAAATCATCAAGTATTTTGAATGGCTGCCTCAAAAGCCCCCCAGACTCAGAGTCTTAGCCGCGCTCAAAACCGGATTCTCAGCGTATGCAGAAAAAATTGCAGGCAAAAACGGATTTGGGAACGCAGGAGGTATTTTCAGCGCAGAGAGCATTGAATATCTGATTGAAGCAACAGGCGATCAAGACCCTCAACTTTCAAAATCAGCAAAAGAAACAATAGTTTCCTTGAAAGACCAAGACCTGCAAGAAGCAGTTCTGGCAAGACTTCTGGGAAAGAGCAGTGCAAAAGCCCATGAAATTGATGCTCTGCAGGAACTTGCGCCGGCATTTGAATATGAGCCGTCAGATCATGCAGACAGAGTTCTTTTTGCCCTTTTGCTGCATGATTTTGACCGATTTGTTTTGCTTGATCCTGAAAGCAAGACTCTGCAATCCATCTATACAAAGGCGGATCACGAACTCAAAGAGCGCATTGCCTGCTGCCTGCAAGCAGCTAAGCATCATGAATGGATGCTTACTGTTTGCGGGCCGCACGAAAGCTTAAAGCTATCTGAAATGACGGAACTCGACTGGCAGCTATTGCAAAAGACGCTTTCTGCAAGTTCCGCTTGGGATAAGCTTTTCAGAATTCTGCCTCTGCTTCCGGCAAGCAGTGCCTTGAGCTTTCTTAAAAGACTCGCCTTAGTTCAGTGGGCACCGGAAAATCACGAAGACAGGGAGCGATTTGAAAGGCTGCTTTCATTTTCAAAGCGTCTGAAATCTGCCCATCCGGCGATCTGGTCTGATATTGAACTCTGGAAAGTACTTGATTTAGAAAAAGAGTATGCAGGCCGGTTGGAAGGTGGAGCTGGCAGCTGGGATTCACGCTTCGGTTTTTCATTTGACGGCGGTGAATTTTACGAGCTGGAAAGCCAGAGCCGCATCAGAAGTTTCTCTCTTCCTTCCTGCCACCCAGGCTCTTTGAAGCTTAATATTTCAAGCAATCTGACTGCGATCGCACTGAGTCCCAGGCAGAGTTTAATGGCTCTGGGAGATGAGAACGGTCGAATCTGGCTTTATGACACAAAAGCAAGAAAGATAGAGAACCGACTTGAGACAGGGCTGATTGAATCAGGATCGTTTGAATCAAAGCTGTTTGAAGCGAAGCTCTTTGAAGCAAATTTCTTTGAACAATTTGGAGGCGGCCAATCAGCGGCTTCTTCCCCGAGCGGTCCGACAGCGATCACCTACTTGAACTTCAGCGCCAGTGCTTCGTACTTGCTTGCCTTGCAGAAGAGCAATCTAAAACCGGAACTTGCCGAAAGCGTTGCTTTTCAAACAAATAACTGGCAGAGAACTGCTTTTGCCATACCCCCTTATGCATCTGTGTCTGAAAACAACAGCTGGCTTTTATACAGAGAGCTAAATTCGTTAATACTTGAAAAACTGAATTACAAACGAGAAAAAAAAGGAAGCATTGCCATTTCTTTCAGAGACTCGCAGATGGATTTTTTGCCTGACTCCAGTGCAGTTTTTCTAAACGATGGTCTCAGCATCAACGTGTACAGAACGCCTGATCTCCTGATCCGGGAGCGGAAGAATTTGAGCAACTTCGGCTGCCTCTGCTTATCTGAACAGCAAAGAAGTAAACTGCTCGTGCTTGCATCTGATTACAGCTTTTGCTTTTTCAACACAGATAAGGATAGCGTTGATAAAGCGGAAATCTTTCAACAAGCAAGCTCGCAAACGGAGTCTCAAAGACTGAGATTGACTGAAGCCGGAGTAACGCTGGCACTTGCCAACGACTATCATGCGGCTATGGAGCCATATTCGGTGTTTCGTATTTTGAAAGATCCGGAAGGCCAGTATCTTGCCATAGTTCATGCCTCAGGCAAGTTGAGTCTCTGGGTTTCATCTTTGTTCAAGTATGCGCAGAAGTCGGCGGCCTTAATGGACAGTCAGGACTTCGCTCATTTACGCTCAAGACTGAACTCCAGTAATAGCAGCGAAGATGAGCTCAACTGGATTCGATTCATACTTGAGCTATCAGGCTCATACGAGCATTACGCAATTGAGATTTCAGATAGCGGCTGCCTGGAATTCTCCTGTTTTGATATTGAACTGGCCTGATATGCGCAGATATTTTTCTCGAAATCCGAGCCCGAAATAATCACAAGTCCAAGAAATCTTAATCACAAGCCCAAGATTCGAATTTAGATTAAATCCCGATTGAGATGTCAAGAATCCGGGTAAGTAGTTAATTGGCGATACCTTACTTCAGTCCTCTCATGACGTGTGTTGAGCATGACTCATACATGTGGGGGACTTTTTCTTGTTTAAATTGCCCGGACTCTTAAATACGGCACTTAGCATACAGCTGATTTTCAGTTCGTGGATGCTGAGCGCCAGCTTGGCAGTGCAGGACGTCAGGGCAGAGAACAATAACGATAGCTCCAACCCAAACTCGAGCGCTAACATAAGCAGCACAAAGAACAACTCAGGCTCTGTTAACCTGGACCTGAGCTCTTCCACAGCCAGCATATCCGGCTCAGTGCTCGGACAGGAAGTATCTGTAAACTTCGGCGGGCAGGCAAGCACGATCACATCCACATCGGTCCTGACCCCGGCACAGTATCTGGCTGCCCTCAGCGTACTAAACACAGGTTCCCAGACTCTGACAGTCAACAGCAGCGGGCAGGCCGTAAGCGGAAGTTTCCAGCTGCCGGCTTCGACGACTTATTCGGCGGTATCGGTGCCTCAGGGTGTTACAGGCGTTTATGACTTCGCCGCATCTCAGAATCTCAACCTGACAGGAAACTTCGTCAACAGCGGCAGTTTTTACCTGGTATCAACAAATCAGGCGGTAAATTCAGGCAGTTTGAATGCCCTGAATATCATAAACAACCCCGGCGCACTCATTAGCTCGGTGCTGCCTGCAGGCGGGTTGCTGGGATTGAGCAATCTGGTTTCAAATGTGAGTTTCAGCCTTAATGCAGTAAACAATATCACTAATTACGGCAGCATCACGAGCGCGGGAGCGCTTAATTTAACTGCCGGAAACCAGATTTCAAACATTGCAAGCAACGCACTTGCAAATGCAAATATCTCCGCGCTAAGCAACATAAACATGATTGCTCCCAACATCACAAACCAGGGACAAATCACAGCCACATTGAACAACATAAACGTTCAGGCAGCAAACATGGTTAACTCAGGCATTATTGAGTCTGCTAAAGGCGACCTGAGCATAACTAATCTGGTCCAGAATGTTTTAGATATCAACAATGTCGGGGGGCTGATTTCGGCCTCCGACACACTTGCCTTTCTTAACAGCTCCAGTTCGACAAATTCAAGTATCAACCTTGATGGCGGTGTGCTCAACGCGGCAGAGATCAGCTTCACGGACCGCCGGGGCAGCGTCAATGTGAGTGTCGAGGACAGTTCTCCGAACCTGAGCTTTAGAGCCCGCAATGTGTCACTCACCGTCGAGAACGGTTCGAAAGGACTGAATCTCACAGGTCTGAACCGTGCACGCTCTGTGGAATTGAACTATTCGGGAGCCGGAGATCTTTACTCTGGTGCTTTCAAGACCAGAGGCAAGGATGTTTTCGTCGAAACAACCGGCTCAATAAACATAAGCGGCAAGATCACGAGTTCCCCGCAGGGCAAAGGTGACGGAGGCTCAGTATATCTTTCAGCCGGCAAATCCCTCAATGTGGGAGACATCACAAGCAACGGAAGACGGAGGGCTTCAGACGGCGGCAATATTACCCTGATTGCCGGACTGGATCTTAATGCCGGCAATCTGAAAGCTTCAGGCGGTAAAAACGGAGCCCCCGGATTAATCACAATTGACGCAGGCCAGCTGGGTAGCGGCAACGCCGACATTAGAAGTATTGAAGCCAACGGCAAGACCGGCGCTGAGGTCACCATAAGCGCGCCCGGCAATATTAACGTCGACAGGAGTATTTCCGCTATCGATGGGACAGTTACTCTAAACAGCTCAAGCACGAGCATCGGCTCAGTCGAAGTGGGACGCAATGGTCATCTGAACATCAACCCGTATGACAGTGGCGGCCAGAATGGTGGCGGCGAGCATCACGACCAGCCCTACGTTTTGAATCTGGAAGAGCTTGCAAGCTTCGGCTCAGGCATAGTGAATGTGGGCGCCAAAGACATCGTGCTAACAGGCAACTGCATCAATTGCCTGGGTAATCTGAGCAGCCTTTCAATAAACACCGAAGGGTCCTTTTCTGCAACAGGCACCGTTCTTACGCTGGATCAAAACCAGTCTTTCTATGTATATGCCGCTGAGAGCATAAATACAGGGTCCGTTAGCGGCGGGCAGAGTATCAGCTTCCAGTCGGAAGGTATTGTTACAGTTGACGGTATCATCACAAGCAAGCCAGGCGGCAGCGTAACTCTTTCGGGCTCGGGCTTTGCGCTTAATTCGAAAATCGACGTAGGCAGCGGTTCAGTGACACTTGCACCCACAGGCGAATCAACAACGATAGCCGGCGCTCAACTTTCGAATATCACAGGTGCGAATTTATTCATCGGCCAGAACACAAACACGGGCGGTTCGGTGACCATAACCGGAAATACCGACCTCAGCCACATTTCAAGCCATGTTGGTGTCCAGCTTTCAGGGAACTTCAACACTGAGGCCGCCTCGCTTTCACTTGCAAACAACGCTTCGATGGTCGTGAATGCAACTAATGTTTCAGTCGGCAATATAAGCGGCGGCTCGGCGCTTGTACTCAACGCCCGGGACGCGCTCAGTCTTTCAGGCAATCTGAATCTTCCAAATGGACCGGTTATTTTGAACGGCGATCTGGCAGGCACAGGCAATGCTGTTACGCTGCAGTCAGGCAGTGCTATTACGGCAAGCGCCATTTCAGTCACAAGCAACCGCGGAGATATAATAAGCGGCGCAAGACTCAACGCTACTGCAACTGACCTTTATATGAGTTCAGGGGGCGCACTCAGTATTCTTGAAAGTTCACAGCTCTCTGCAGCCAAGAATCTCAGCCTTTCGTCAAATTCAGATCTGAGCATTGGAGCCGAAAACGGCTCCTCCGTATCAATAAGCGCCGGCTCGCTCTCAAAGAGTTTCGATCCGTTTTCAGCCGCTAAGCCTTTTAATCCATCACAAGATCTTGGAAAAAGCAGCGGCAATATCATGATTGACACTTATCGATCAGGTAACGGCACAGGCAATGTAAATATCGGCTCTAACGTATCGATGGTTGCCGCCGGAACTGACGGTAGAGGCAATCTGGGTATTCTAAGCGGCGGCGACATCAATATTGCTAGTGGCTCAAAGCTGGCAGCTGTTGGCGGAAATTTATGGCTGAGCGCCACAGCAGACGTGAACATCGATGGGGGCACACTACTTTCACTTGCAAGCAGAAATGCAGATGCTAAGGCTTCCTATAGCGGCGGACAGTTAGGCATTATGGCGGGCGCACCACAAACCGATATGCAGGCCCTGCTTGCAAATCTTGCCGCCTCCAGAAGCGGCAGCGAACGAATCAATTCCGATGTGAGTCTTTCAAGAAACACGATCAGCATGAACGGCAGCTCCTTGCTCACAGTAGTTTCTTCTGATACAAAACAGGTCAATCTTGAGTCAAACACATTCACACTGACAGGCGGCGTACTTTTCATAGATCCGCCCCCCACATCTGAAGTAAACATTTCAAATAGCAATATCATTGCGATCGGACCCGGAATTGCATCATCAGGAGGCTCGGGAGGCGGCAACACACAGCAAGGAGGCGCCACGGTCCCGCCTGTGATTGTGCCTGCAGTTACTAATGTCGGCAGCACAAGCAGTTTCTCATCAGGCGCATCCACACCGCTTCTGCTTTCGCCGCAAAGCAGCGTAAACGCCACAGACACCCAGAGAAATAACAACGGCAACGGCAATCAGAACTTCACAGCCATAAGCGGCAGCTCAACAGCGCTTCCGTCAGATACTCTGGAAGAAGGACAGATCACCCCCTCGATGAAAAGCGGCAGCTTCTGCTCAAAGCCACAGCTTCTGAAATGTTCTGACACATTAGACGAAGACAGCTGGATCATCGCTTCAAGCAGCTGCCAGCCCTTTACCTTCGAAGAGCACGACGGTTCCTTGATTGTAGGCACAGGTCCTGCAAAATTCGCCCCCTCGCAGGACAGAACTCTATTATTACGCGAAGGCAAGATTCTGGTTATTACAGTGGACAAAATTCATGTGGTAAGAACTCCGTACTGCAACATAACCATCCCTGTAAACACAGCAAGTATCATTGAAGTCGACCCACAGGGTCTTGTAAGAATAGCCAACCTCGCAGGCGGCAAAACTTCTATTACAATTTGCCGCAACGACGAAACCCTTATCCTTGCTGCTGCACCGGGCGAGCAGCTCGTACTTGCAGAGAATTCGGTGTCCAGCATATCTGAAGAACAATTCTCAACATTCAGCTTCCCTGAAGTCTCTCACCAGAAAGTGTCTGCCTGGAACCTGGAGATTTCGGGACTCAGGGGTCAGAAGGTGAAGTTCGACAGGCAGCAAATGGCACAGAACGAGCCGCTGCTACATTGCAGTATGGGTTGTGTAAACCAGAACCAGCTGCGCAGGCTCGAGCAGTTGATGCAAAGTATGACAAGCGAATTTGCAGTGCTCAAATCCATGGAAAAAACCAGACCAAGAAATCTAATCCAGTCGGCACTGCCCCAGGCTTTAAATAAACTCAGACCTGTTTCATTCAACGAAAGTGAGCTCAAAGGGATTCTCTCTTTTAATACATTGAATGCAGGCAATGCACTTATCAAATACACAGGCAAGTGTAGATTCTCGCTTACAAGCCCGGGACTTATTTTACTTGAAGAAGGCGAAGCGCTGGTTTCGGCAAAAAAGAAAACCGTGGTCAAAGCCGGGCAGGCCCATGTGGAGATGAAGGCAGGAACAGTGGCGGTCATCAACTACCAGGACGGTTTGCTGAAGGTAAGAAATATATATGAGAAAAAGAACACCGCAGTGATTACGACCGTAGCCAACAAAAGGGTGATTGGATTACAGGTCGGTCAGGAACTGATAATAGGACGCCGGGGCATTTCCCTTAACCGCACGCTCAGCCAGGATCCGGTTGGCCGGCGCCGTCTCAATAGTCTCGATCTGAAGTCGGGTCATACCTGTATTTCATCTGAAATCTCATTGAGCTCGCTTTTACAGAACTCAAGCATCCTCTGCCAGCTCATAAGAAGCAACGACGAGCAAGATCGCGAAATGGCAAGCAAAATTATGAAAATTGCAGTCTGCCTTTCGCTTGTAACCTCAAGCCACGGCAATTATTCAATGGTTAATCCCTGACGTCTTCGACGTCTTCTTCATCTTCGTCTCCATTGACTGGAGAAGAAGAAGTTTTTCGGTATTCGTTTAATATGCTTTGTTTTTCTTTGCGTCTTGAGCTTGCCCTGAATCGCTCATTCAAACGAGGCAGTACCCGTGCTTTTCCAGGACCGCCCACTTGTTTTTTCGTACCGGCATCAAGCTTGGATGAGCTCTGGCTGCGAATTTTTTCCTCGTTTTGCGCATCTGCCACAATCACACAATAGCTGTGATATCTGCTAGGCGACAAAGATAGAAGTTTTCCCTCCACTGCACAGCCTGCTTCTCCTGTATGCAGGCAGTTTGAAAATTTACATTCAGGTGCAAGCTCGACTATTTCAGGGAACTGCCAGGCAACGTCAGCCGGCTCCGGATACTCAAGTTCACCCATATTGAAACCGGGTGTATCTGCAATCCAGCCAGCTTCGGTTCTTTTGCGCCCTATTTTCGATTTGCTGCCATCCCCAAACTCGTTTTCAAAGTCAGCATGCGGCAGTTTGTAAAGTTCACTATATGTAGTTGTGTGTCGGCCAACCAAGAGTTCTTCGTTTATATCTACCTTAAGATTGAGCTCGGGTATCAATCTGTTTATAATGCTCGACTTGCCTACCCCTGAAGGCCCTATGAGCACAGATGTTTTGCCTTCCATAACCCTTTTGAGACCGGCAATACCCTCATTGGTCTTTGCCGACACAAAATGAATCTTGTAACCGAGCGGCTCATAAATATTCAGTAATGACTGTTTCTCTTCTTGATCAGCCAGATCGCATTTGTTGAGTAATATCAAGCATTTGAAATGATCCAGCTCAAGCTGCAAGGTGACTATATAGCGATCACAGAGCAATGGATTCCATTCCGGCTGGTGCATTGACTGCACTATGAAGACTTGATCGAGATTTGCAATAAATGGCCTGGTTAAAAGGTTCTTTCTTTCACGCCTGGCTGAAATGACCGCTGTGCCGCGTTCTTCGTCGCTAGCTGCCATTTCCACTTCATCGAGTTCGACCAGGTCGCCGGTAAAAACCGAAACCCCTTCTTTCTTTAATCTTGCCCGCAAAGGGCACTGGAATATAGCATTCAGCTGATCCGAATAGACTAAGTAGCCTCCGGCATGTCGTCTGAGTACTTTTGCAAGAATCAAACCAGTGGTTCTCCAATTTAGGCCCAGCATATATAATAGCGCTCCGTTTGCTCTCAAGCGCGGCGCAATTTGTGGCAATATAGAGAACTATGTATGGCGACCCTTTTTATGGAAAAAGAACTGAACAGTGCGCTGGCGGAAGGGAAGAATTCGCTTGCACATTTAAGAAACATTGCAATCATCGCCCATGTCGACCACGGCAAAACAACGCTCGTGGACGGCTTTCTTCATCAAAGCGGCGTGTTCAGGGACAACCAGGAGGTTGAATCCTGTGTTCTTGATTCGAACGATCTCGAAAAAGAACGCGGCATCACAATTCTGGCAAAAAACACTGCGATCAGATATAAAAACTACCAGCTGAATATAGTTGACACCCCCGGCCACGCTGACTTTGGAGGCGAGGTCGAACGGATTCTTGGCATGGTGGACGGAGCGCTTTTAATCGTAGACGCCGGCGAAGGTCCGATGCCTCAGACCCGCTTTGTTTTGCGAAAAGCACTGGAGCGGGGTTTGCGTCCGATTGTAGTTATAAATAAAATCGACAGACCCAATATCGATCCGCATGTGGCCGTGGACAAAGTTTTTGACTTATTTGTCGAGTTGAAAGCCTCAAACGAACAGCTGGATTTTCCTTATGTTTTTGCCTCGGGAGTCAATGGTTTTGCCAAACTGAGTCTTGAAGACAAAGAAGAGGATCTCAGACCGCTACTCGACTTGATAATCGAGCGCTGTCCGGCTCCAAAAGGCGACCCGGAGGGGCCGCTACAAATGCAGGTAAGCATTTTAGATTACAGCGACTACCTGGGACGTATCGCAATCGGCAGAATCTATAACGGCACTATCAGTGAAGGTCAAAACGTATTGCTCTTGAAAGAAGGCGACACTCAGATCAAAGGACGCATAAGCAAGGTACTTAAGTTCCACGGTCTCAAAAGAATAGAAGCAAAAACTGCCAGTGCCGGCGAAATCGTAGCAATCGCCGGTCTTGCAAATGCAAATGTCGGTGACACGATTTCGCTTCCTGATGCACCCCTTGCTCTAACAAGAATTGAAGTGGACGAACCGACCATGAAAATGACTTTTCTGGTCAACGACAGCCCGTTTGCCGGACAGGAAGGCAAGTTCGTCACCTCAAGGCAAATTAGAGAAAGACTTCTGCGCGAGCTTGAAACAAACGTGAGCCTGCGTGTTGCTGAGACAGACAGCACCGACACCTTTCTGGTAAGCGGCAGGGGCGAACTTCATCTGGGCATTCTTATCGAAACAATGCGCCGCGAAGGCTACGAATTTCAGGTCTCAAAGCCGGAGGTAATCGTAAAAGAAGTCGACGGTCAGATTCTTGAACCATACGAAAAACTGATTATCGACGTGCCTGAAGAATTTATGGGTTCAGTAATTCAAGAACTGGGTCCGCGCCGGGCCGAGCTGCAGAACATGCATGTAGACGCCGGTCAGGGCCTGATAGAGTTTCTTGTGCCAACCAGAGGTCTATTAGGTTTTCGCAGTGAGTTTCTGCGCCTTACAAAAGGCAACGGCGTAATGAACCACGCATTTTTCGGCTACAAAGAAAGCTGCGGAGAAATAGCCAGGCAGCGAAACGGAGCGCTGGTCGCCTGGGAAGAAGGCGCAGCCACAGGCTATGCTTTACAGGCCGCCGAAGATCGAGGCATCTTTTTTATTACTCCGAGCACTCGCGTGTATGGTGGCATGATTGTCGGAGAACACAGTCGCAATCAAGATCTCGATATAAACGTCTGCAAAACCAAGAAGCTCACTAACATAAGAAGCTCCACTTCCGAAGCCCTTGTAACTTTGCAGGCCCCTCGAGAAATGTCGCTTGAAAAGTGCCTGGAATGGATTCATGACGACGAGCTTGTTGAAGTTACCCCGCAATCAATCAGAATGCGAAAACGGCAGCTCTCGCGCAGATAAAGCAGGCAGGTATTCACAGGCAGTTTATAAAATCTAAGATGCAAGAATTTGTCAGAGTTTTGAGCCTGAGTGAACTGCCCGTGGGCAAATGCAAAGCAGTTGAGATCCACGGTCAGAGAATTGTGCTGGTAAACACGGGCGGAACAATAGCGGCGCTCGAAGACTCCTGCACTCATTTGGGAGCGCCACTTTCGGAAGGATTTCTAACTAAAGACAGCATTACCTGCGAATGGCACGGCGCAAGCTTCGATTTATTGAGCGGCGCGGCCACAAGCGCACCGGCAACCGAGCCCGTAAGGGTCTACGAGACAAGACTTGTCGGAGACGAAATTGAAGTACTCATATAATTTTTTTTAGTCAGGCTCGGGCTAAGAATGACCTTAATCACTGCTAAGGCCATCTTTCGGAGTCTTCAACTTGCAGGCTCAGTGAGCCTGACAAGAATCCATGCTTTTTGAACTTAGCTCATGACTATTCGCTCATATTAAGTCCTCATCAGGTCTAAAATCATCCAAGTGTTATCCTGTTGAGAACCCAAAACTAGCATGAAAAGGCAGTTTTGCCCTTGAGCCCAGATTCGGAGAGCCGAAATTGATCATGCAAGCCAGCAAGCTGGACAGGAAGATTGACTACTATGCTTACGACGAGCAGGACAGGTCAGTCGGCGTTTTGCCTGAGCGCAAAGACCTGACAGTACTCTTTTTGATTCTCTGTGCCCATCTTTGCCTTTTTCTGCCAATCTGCTTTCAAATAGGCTTTTATCTTGATGATTGGCTGACTTTCTGGAATCTGCATTTTGCTCCACACAACTTTTTTGATCTCTTAAAAGCGTCTTTTAACGATCCGCGCATGGTTACAAGACCTGTGCAGTGCTTCTATTATGCAAGCACCTATTTCTTTTTTGGTGACAGACCGCTGCCCTACCACCTTTTGCGCCTGGCTCTTGAGTACTGCGGCGCGGTTTGTTTGTATTTCGGTATTAAGCGCCTGAGCATGTCGCGTTTCGTTGCTGCAGCGTCAGCGCTTTTCTTTCTTCTTTATCCAAGCCATGACTCGACTCATTACTGGATTGGTGGCGGGCTCGGACCTGGATTCGGGCTGACTCTTTACCTTGCAAGCTTCAGCACTTCGATGAAAGCCCTGATTGCCCGAAGCAACAAGTTATATATATTGTCCATCGCTCTTTATGTGCTCAGCGCCTTCTGCTATGAAGCGTTCCTGCCAATGCTGGTTCTGAGTTTCTGCGGCGTGCTTCTGCTTTCGGCTCAAAGAAGAATCGACAGCCGGCTGAATACTATGAGTGCTGTAATTCTCTGGTTCATGCCTTTTATTCTTTTCGGGCTGGCAGAGCCTGTATACCAGCGCTTTCTGCTTCCTCGCTTCACGCACGTATTCCTTTCGCCTTCAACCTTCGACCCGGCATATTTCCTGAACGTATTTGTTCAGGGCTTAAACGTATCGCTTTTTGCCGGACTCTGGTCGTTTCTTGCAGAAAGAATCAGGGAATCAATAATCTCGTTCACTCAGTTGAACCTTTTCCAGCTTGTTTCAGTGCTTGCATGTTCTTGTGCAGTTCTCTTAATCACTTATCAGGCTAATGAACGCATCCGCTACCGGCGTCTTTTCACGGCCGCCATAGTTACGTTCTTTGCTTCTTACCTTACTTTTGCGCTTGCAGAGGGCTACACGCCCGTGTTGAACACAATGATTAACCGGGTAAACATAGGCGCTTCAGTGGCAGTGTCCCTGATCATTGCACTCGGAATCAAATGGGTGCTGGACCATATGCATATAAGAGGTCACAAAACAGCAAAGCTTACAAGCCTTTTCATTTCAATGCCTCTGGTACTGGCCATGGTACTGGCAAACCTCTCGCTTTCTTCTTTCTGGATTCTTTCCTGGCAGACGCAAAAAAACGTCAGATGGCTTCTGAGCCAGCACCAGTCTGAAATAAGAGACGGCGATTGTATTTTGCTTGCAGACACCAATCGCTATTTGAACTGGGCACCGGTTTTTGACGGCACCTGGGATTTCCAGAGCATGCTGAGAATGACCCTGAACAATAACAAGATTTCAGGCGGCGTGGTCTGCGAACGCTTGCAGATCAAGGGCGAAGAAATCCAGGACATATCTGCCGGATTTCTTTGTGCCAGCTATCCTTCAAACAAGACCACAGTCTTTTTCCCATCGCAATCTGCCTGGCTGAAAGCAAAAAACAGCCGGGACTTCATAAATTGCGTTGAGAGTAAATCAAGCCATATAAGCCTTCCGCCATCTCTGTTTGAAAACTGGCGCAAGGGTGCTGCAACTCAAACTCAAAAATAGAATTGGAATTGAAAGCCTTTTTATTGAAAGCCTCTTTATTGAAAGCCTCTTAAAAGTACGGCGATACCCTTAATTGGTTTTCTTTCCTACCGTTCCAGGCAATGTTTTTTGACTGCCGGACCCAAAAAACCGACCTCTCAGACTTTAATCTAAATTCCTCCTGTCGCCAGAGGCAGAAACGCCACAAGACCTAAGTCTGCCCTGAATAAAGTTTAATTGCCACATTTCCAACAAGTGAATTGGAAAAATTCAGCTTATTCTTCTTCGTACTTGACAGCAACTACAGTCACGTTGTCAGGGGCGCCGCCCTTAAGGGTCAATTCAACCAGGGTTTTACAGGCCTGATCAGGGTTTTCCGAAGTATTGAGCACTTCAGCAATTTCGTCATCCTGAAGCACGGCTGTCAGCCCGTCTGTGCAAAGCAAGAGCCAGTCTCCGGCTTTCATTTCCCTGGGGTTGTGATCGAGCTCAACCCGGTCTTTATGTCCAACACATCTTGTAATGTAATGCTTGAAAGGCGATTCTTTCATTTGTTCTTCAGTTATGTGCCCGCCCCGGAAAAGCTCCATAACAAGCGAATGGTCACAGGTAAGCACCTCAAACTCGGAACCTCTTACCAGATAAGCCCTTGAATCTCCCAGGTGAGCAATATGCACACAGCTGTTGTTGTCCTGAACCCCCATGACCACCGTGGTTCCCATACCTTTTACCGACGGATTCTCTTCTGAGAACCCGAAAACCGTGTCATTAGCCTTGTTGACAGCCGTTGCCAGCCATTCTTCTATTGAGTCCTCATCATCGAGATTACAGGGGGCTTCCTTCCAGAGTTGTTCAATAGCATTCACAGTCAAGCGCGAAGCGATGGAGCCGCCAAGCGCGCCACCCATTCCATCAGCAACCACAAATACACGATGGTCATCGCTGATATAGAAGTTGTCCTGATTGTCTGCTCGCTTCACTCCCTGGTCGCTCAGGGAAGCGCAGGTCCATTTCAACATTAGCTATTGGAAAGCAAGGGATGTTTCGATCGATAATCACCAGGGATTATATAAGGTTTGAGACCATACTTTAGCTGATTTACCGGCATTAGTTCATCAAGCTCATTAACTCTGTTAATACAAGATTTGTCAGTAGCCCGGACAGAACAAATGGACGAGAGTGCAAAAAACAAGATAAGGGATCTCCAGAAGAAAATAAGCAAGCTTCAGGACGAACTGGAAGAAGAAAAAAAACAGGCTGAAAACAAGGCTCTTGCCCATAGCCAGACTCTGGAAGAGATGAAAGATCTGACAGCCAAGCTCTCCCAGGCAAGAGATCAGGCGCTTGAAGCTTCCAGGCTGAAATCAGAATTCCTTGCCAATATGAGTCACGAAATTCGCACGCCGCTAAACGGTGTTATCGGCATGAGCGATCTGCTCTTGAGAGCGAAGTTAGATCCTGAGCATAGAGAGCAGGTCAACATAATCAATGAGTCAGCAAAAGTTCTCCTGGACATAATTAACGACATTCTGGATTTCTCCAAAATCGAAGCAGGCAAGGTAGAGCTGGAAATACTTGATTTCGAGCTGGTCGCAATCGTCGAGGCAACGGCAGAACTCCTGGCCGAACGCGCCCGAAAAAAAGGGCTTACGCTTATGACCCACGTGGATCCGTCAATTCCCAAGTTGCTGCGAGGTGATCCAGGTCATATCAGGCAGGTGCTCCTAAATCTGGCAAGCAATGCAATCAAATTCACCGCCAGGGGAGAAGTCATTATCGACATAAGTGCCGTGGAGTCAAATGACAGGTCGATCAAACTTCGATTTTCTGTTACGGATACAGGTATTGGTATTCAGAAGAACTCGCTAAAGAAACTATTTTCGCCATTTACCCAGGCAGACGGCTCTATTACCAGAAAATACGGCGGCACAGGTCTGGGATTATCGATTTGCAAAGGTCTTGTAGAACTGATGGGCGGTGAAATCGGCGCAGAAAGCCAGCCCAAGGAAGGCTCATGCTTCTGGTTCATTATCCCCTGTGAACATTCGAATTTGACATCTGAGCTGAATCCACCAGAAGTAGACCTGCAGGGAAAGCGTTTCTTGACAATCAGCCCCCAGCCTTCGGTCAGCCGCATCATAAATTCTTATGCCGAATCGCTTGGTTTGCGTTGCGACACCTGCAGCACTGTTAGCGAAGCACTGGCTTTAATCAGGCAGGAAGGAGTTGCCAATGATTCGTTCGACTGTGCCCTTTTCGACGCCTCCGGCTCGGAAGCAGAAGCAATTCCATTTGCCGAAATGCTAACTCAGGATCCGGTGGCAGTGCAAACGAAATTGCTTATTCTAACTGTAATGCCGGTAAAGCCAGCGGCAAACACGCCCGAGGCTTGTTTTGCAGCCTATCTAACAAAGCCGCTCAAGTATTTTCAGTTCATTGACAGTGTTTCAAATGCCCTTTCAAAAACTGGTCCACGAGACCTGGACCTGACAGTTACGCAGCAGATCCCCCAGCTTCCTGCCGGTGAGACAAGCCTGATTCTTGTAGCAGAAGACAACCCGGTCAATCAGAAAGTCGCACTTTTGCAATTGAAAAATCTGGGATTCAACGGGCATGCAGTAGCCAACGGGCAAGAAGCGGTGGACGCTGTTACTTCGGGGAAATACTCGCTGGTGCTCATGGACTGCCAGATGCCTGAAATGGACGGATTTCTGGCTACCAAAGAAATTCGCAAATACGAGCTTCAGCACGGCAGGCATGTACCTGTGATTGCAATGACTGCCCATGCCATGGATGGTGACCGTGAACGCTGTATTGCTGCCGGCATGGATGACTACATATCCAAACCGGTGGATGCAAAAAAACTCCAGAGCGTCTTATCAAAATGGCTCAGCAGTTCAGAGCGCCCGGAACAGATCGCGCCGATATTGCCTGAAGAAGAGATGCTGCCGGCAGACGGTCAGGAAGAAGTGCCTTTGCAAACAATTGCCGAGGATCCGCTGAACATAGCCAGACTGCAAAGAACCTGCGGCGATGACGTTGCCCGCGAAATTCTGGAAGTTTATATATCAGCAGCCGAAACACTGCTTGAAGCGCTTGAACTTGAAAGAAGCAAAAGAGACGCCCGGGCAGTCGAGTCTCTGGCACATCAGCTCCAGGGCTCATCCAATGCAATCGGTGCTGCCGAAATGGTGCGCCTGAGCAAAAGACTTGAAGACATGGCCGCGGCAAACAACTGGCCCCAGGTAAAAATACTCTGCGAAGGTCTCAAATGGTCATTCAGGCGGCTGAGCCGCTTTGTACAGTTCGCACTCGAACACGAGTTATCGAGAAAACCGGGCGTTTAGCCAAGATTCATTCCCGATTCCAACTCATTCCAATTTCATTGTTGGAAGCCTATGCCTCAGAATGATAAAGATGATTGGAGGTATACGAATGAACTTGACGAGCGAACATGAGGTCGGTGGGAAAAGCTTCACAGTTGGAAAGACTGAGGACCTTGATTTTATCGTCAATTACAACTGGCCAAGCCCCAAACATATGAAAGAGGCAATTAAGATCTTTCTTTGCGCACGACTCGACGGAAACGAAAGTCAGTCATTTATGCGCTTTGACGGAGAACTGACTGAGGAGGTCAAAGAAGTACAGATCAGGCTGGCAAGCAATCCACTCACAAATGAAGAAGTGCTGGATTATCTAGCCAAAGCTGGCGACGAGCAGGTTTGTGAACGAGTGGGCTTAAATCCACGTTGTCCTGCATCGGCGCTGCTCAGCCTGGCGAAACATCCGGAACCGGAAGTTAGAATTTCGGTTTGCGAACACCCGGTTTGCCCGGTCTCCGCTTTGTATGCGCTGGCAAAAGACCAGCACCCGGATGTGAGACTCAGACTGGCCGAAAATCCTAATTTGCCCGTATCAATACTGAATGAACTGGCAGAAGACGAAAATCCTTTTGTACAGGCACGTGCAATTGAAACAATTCGCAGAAGCAAGACGAATACAAGCAATGTTATTGAAGGGAGATTCCCGAACAACGCTGCTGTTTTTCTTAAAGCTGTAAAAAGCTAGTTCAGTTTATCAAGTTTTTCCCCCGGACACATTTGAGAAGCGCCCCGAAAAGGGCGCTTCTGTTTTTGCTGTTTTTAGAAAGAATCAGGGACCGGTACGCACCGCCAGCGGTGCGTGCCAGGCTGCAAACTCAATTGCTCCCAGCGTTGTACAAGAACTCAATCATCACTGTCTTCATCACTGGAAATCACAAGCACTTTGGCAGGCGCAGAAACCATTCTCAGTACCCTGCCGTCATGACCGCCGCCTCTAATGCCGTAGCCTTTACCGCCATCAAGCGGTGTATATTCTATAGCGCCTCTTGCCAGCTGATCGTATTCCTGAGACCTGGCTTCAGTCAGGTTCTTAAACTTGCCCAGCACCGGCCATTCAAGTTTACCCGTAAAAGGGTTCTTTTGCGGCCAGGCAATTTTTTTGTCACCGGCTCCGCTTGAAAGTAAGGTCTTGAAAGCACCGTCTATCTGCAGTGGATAATTTCCATCATGATCAACAGCATAAGATTCAAGCACAATCTGGAAAGTTCGCATGTTATAGCGAACCTGTTCGTCGTTTGCCTGCCAGTGAGCCTCATCAAAACTCTTTTTTGCAATCGCCGGCATCTTATTGCTGAACTCTTCACGCACTTGATTCATTATCAGTTTGTATTCCTGTAAAAGATCCGCCTGTTCTTCTGCGTTTGCTCTGTCAAACTGATCAAGAAATGAATAACACTCGCCAATCTCAGGATTACTCTTGCGTTCCTGAAGCGGAATATGATTCAGTTCAGCCCTTGCATTCTTGCTCTGGCCAAGAGCTATATAGAGTCTTGCACGGCTCAGACGGAGCTCGGTTTCTCTTTCAGGTTCCAGAAGCAAAAGCTTTGCTTGCTCGGCATTTGCCTTTGCAAGCTCGCCCTTGATCAAATAGCAGGTGAACCTGCCGTTATAGCAAGCGGTCAAAAGACCCAGCAAGTTTGGCGTATGATTCGTGATTTTTGCAAGATCCAGACCGTTTGCTCCAGCAAGGGCTAGAGCCTGGCTGAGGTCTGAAATTGTTGCATCATAATCACCTTGAGAAAGGCGTACGCCGGCTCTTGCCACATAAAGCATGGATGCGGTTCTGCTGTTTGGCCCGATTGATTGCAGCGTTTGTTGAATATGTACGAGCGCTTGATCGTATTTTGCTTCTGAAGAAAAGCGGCTTATTTTGTTTAAGCTATCTTCAAGAGATTTCGACAATGCAATATCTTCGATTTTGTTGCCTGCCGGATTTTTTGCAGGAGTTTTCGCGACTGAGTTTTTTTGCACTGCGGCTGAGTTTTTTGTTACTGCGGCGCAGTTTTTTTGCGCTGCAGCAGTTTCCTTTTGCGCACTGGCATCCAGCTCAGCGGCACAAGCGGCATTCAAGAAAAAACATAATAAGGTCAGAGCCAGAAAAGATTTGCAAACCCGCATTTTCTTGCCCCCTCCCTTCAGGCATCACAGATGTGGGTGAGCCGCGAGCTTATCTACATGGGGAAATCAGGCTCAGTATCCACAGGCGCAGGCGTAATGCGACCTGAGCCCAATCTTTCGGGTACCTGAATCACACTCTTGTTGGTGCCCCGCCATTGTTCCACTTCATGCAGTGCTGAGGGGTTCGGCGGCGGTGCAAAAGGAATTCGCTGGAATTTATAAGCTATCGGTTTGGCATGGCTTCTTACGGCAGTTTTATGAACTCTGCGCGTAGCAGGCGCGGGATTCTCTGTGTTCTGTTTGGCAGGCTGGCCAAGAACTATAACGTCTTTTGAATCAGCAAAGTTTTCAACATCCTGAACTTCAACTGTCGTGACAGGATAGATAGAGCTCTTTGCACCGGCAGTGTTCTTTTGCGAATTCGAATCAGCTTGAGCGAGTTCGCTTGTATTTTTCTGCCCGAAAAAAGTCACCGCCGCCGATACCAATAAAAGAAGCAGCCCCAGAGCTAAAAGCATGGAGCGGGTAATCGGGTACTGCTGAAAAACTGATTGCTTCATTCTTCCTCATCAACAAAGAAAGCTAATTATCCAGCTCTATTTAACTCCATAAAGGCTGGAAATGGGGCTATTTACAGCTTTACTACTTTTAATGCTCCACGTAAGTTCGGTCCTACCGGTCTCTATGGCTAAAGATTCATCTTGCAATCCAAGGCGAGCCCTGTTGACAATACCTCAAAAAGGTCCGCTTGCCGCCTCCACCCCTGCTAACTTCGTCCCCTGCTAACTTCGGCAGCGTAAGAAGCCTGACATTCATATAAATAAGACCGCAATTCGTATTTACATTCAGCTTACAAAATTCAGGAACATGAAAAAGCAACTTGCGTCATTAGATTCATCCAGACTGGAATGGCTTCCTGATATTGACCTCAAAGGATTTTCAATCATGAACAAGAAAATAAGCATAAGCGGCATCGGACTTTTAGCCTTCATTCTGGGACTTTGCGCCGCACCGGAGAGCATTGCCAGAGATCGCGGCAACGCCCTTCAAATGGCGCAAATGCAAACAATTGCGAATCTGAATAATCAACGAGCGCAACTAGACACAAGAATCTCAACTGCACTTGGAAGCAATCAGCTTACAAACATTCAGGCAGATTCACTGCGTGCTCAGCTCACTCAAAACAGCAGTCTACAAACAGGATTTCTTGCCGATGGGCTTATCGACGTATCGGAAACTCAATCAGTAATCAGCGGTCTCAATGCAGTGGACAGCAGCCTGCAGAGTTCCATCCAGAGCTATAACACAACCCAGGCAGCTGCAGCTCAAGTTAACTATACAAACAGCTTCAATAATAACACCCCCTTCAACAACAACAGTCGCTGGGGCAATCGCTGGACAAATAACTGGGGTAATCGATACAACACACTGCTAAATGATCTCAATAATATTCAGGCATCGATTTCTTCGCAAATCGCAAGCGGGCAGCAGAGCGGGCGCCTCACAAGTTCAGAGTACAGAAGCCTCAAATCAGAGCTTGACAGATTGAGCGCAAAAAATCTGCAAATTGCAAATTCGAGAGGGCGAGCTGTCATTTCTGAAAGGCAGAATTTGATGGACCGATTCAACGCTCTGCAAACACGAGTCACAAAAGAACTCAATGATCGTGATCGTATTGCGTCAAATCGCTTCAATAACTTGAACTGGAGCTGGAACCGGAACTGGAGATAGGCTTATCATAAAATTTAAGACTGTAATATCAATATCTCCGGAGGAGGCGGCTTGCATCAAGAGCCGCCTTCAGTATTTGCGGGTTCTGCTGAGCTTATAAGCGCGGGGCTTTTAGCGTAATGCCAGTAATAAAACGCAAGCGCATAAAGTAATAGCGCAATCAAATTCAGGGCTCGTATCCCCAGGATCATCGACACGTATTCCAGGGCGCCTCCTATAAGTGTTCCCAGCATGTTCATGCCCAGGGCACTCTGCGGAACCTTCATTTGACTGAACGAAATGGCGAAAATCCAGGAGGCAAAAAAGAGAGGAAAGCCAAGTGCCAATCCGCACAGGGGCAGGCGCTGGTATATAGGCAAGGCTGCAAGTTCGGACACAGGCAGAAAATAACTTGCCAGCAAGCTTGCAAGCAGAAGCCCATAGAGAATTCTTGTATTTTTGAAATTCAGCTTTAACTGCAAGAGATTTGCAAACAGGATCATGACTAGAATCGCAGCTATTACCGCCGCGTTTACAATCCAGGTTGTACCTGCAAGCAGGCCCATTTGCGAAACGCTTTTTACTTCAACAAGCATGAAGGCCGCACCTAGAAAGAGCATGGTTTTACCAAGCGGGTCGACAGCGTAAGATCCAAAACAAAGCCGCACCAGGCGCCAGCCCACGCAGAGCGTAAAAATCAAGCCGGCGGCATATGTAAATGTCATTTCACGCTGCCGTAAAAACAAAAAAGGCCAGTCATCTGTAGTTACTCCAATCCGATCAAAATCCGCAAGCTCACTGGCATTGTCTTTTCTTGCCTGCTCTTTTGAAAAAAGTTTCAGACCGGAGTTTTCTATGCGTTGCCTGTCGACTCCCGGGCCGGCAAGAAAAGTAAGGGCGGTGCCGTTGCGCGAGTATACACCTACGGGCTCTTCTCCGAGGGCTTCGGACACGGTTTTGAAAATCCTTGTTTGCTGCCAGCTTGTAGTAGAGTAGAAAGTAACAGCCATGATGCCGTCCGGCTTCATCAGCCTGGCTGCTTCTCTGAAACTCTCAAGAGTGTAGATATAATTATCGAGTCTTATAGAAGACATCGAAGAAAATGCACTATGACTGTCTAAGTAAGCAAAATCAACAAGATCGTATTTTTTCTTCGTGGACTTCAAAAATGAACGTGCATCATCAACAACCACATGCACAGCCGGATTATCGTATGGTTTTTCAGGATGCAATTTCTTGCCGAGTTTGACAATCTGTGGGTCAATTTCCACGGCATCAATCTCGCTTGCACCATGCCTGAGGGCTGCAGCCAGGTCGTTTCCAGCCCCTGCCGCCAGAACCAGAGTGCTTCGACTTCTGTCGCCAATCAGCTCATAAAGCAGGTCGTAATAGTCGAGCATTTGAGCCCGCTGTGCCGGACTTGCCGACTTCAGGCGTGCGGCACTGTTGTCGTAAGCTCCTTCCATGGAGTCATAATTTACTTTGATAGTCTTACCGTAAAGAAAAGCAGGACTGTCGCCGTCTTTTGGAATCCAAACATCTTCCAGACTGATTCGATAATATGGCGACCAGATTACTCCCGGTTTGCTTGTAGCAAATGCAAGCAGAAGACAAATAACAAGGCAGCCTATTTGCCAGGGTTTTCGCCAGAAGGCAATCGCCGGAACAACACCTATCAAGAGCCAGATTTCAGGCTTTAACGAAAGATAAGAAAGCAATGTAAAAAGCAGTATACCAAGCAGGCTGGCTGCAACGTTGAGAGAGTAGGCTTTTAAAGCAGGCAACCCCTCAAAATAGCTTCCGAGCTTCTGACCTATAGAAAGAAAAATACCGGCAATCAAATAAAAAACAGCCACTAAGACAAGAAGTCCCGGCAGAATCAGCATGATCTTGTCTAGAATAGAAGCGTTTCCCGAGAATGCACCGGTATTGGTGCCTATCAAATAATGCTCCGCCGGATTAATGCAAGTTACATGCACAAGATGTAGCGGCTCTGCAAAGCAAATAAGCGTGGTCAAAACCAGCAATCCTGCCGGAAAAGCCCAGCTGTAACTCCTCTTATTGCTGGTCAGGGCAAGACCAAGTCCGAGTCCAAAGAGAGAAGCCATGAGCGGGATATTTTTGAAATAAGCAAAAATGCGAATTTCAGATGAGAGCCAGCGAATAACAAGAAGCTCAAAGAACAACGACAGCGCAGAAATCAGGAAGAGCGCTGCCGGTCTGGGGATGGCTTGCGCCTTGCCTGTTTGTCCATCTTTACCTGCTTCCAATTAAGGCCTCATTCCTCTTAGTGCTGGTTTTAATCGCAAGCGCCCTGTTTTTTAGTGTAGCTACTGATCGCAAGAGCTGGGTTTTGATTGCTATGAGCTGGGTTTTGATTGCTATGAGCTGGGTTTTGATTGCTATGAGCTGCTTTTTGATCGCACGGGCTGCTTTCTAGTAGCAAGCATTAAATTGCAATGGCTTAAATCTTAACACCTCAAACATCCAATTTTATATAGCAGGCAATAGAATGCGACCAGCCGTTTGTTCCGGCTGGTCGCAAAACAGCTTTTAGAAGCAGAAGCCGCAGCTCCTTCTTAATAGATATAGAGCATTTCACGGAACTTGGGCAACGGCCAGAGGGCATCTTCTACCATTACTTCAAGTTCGTCGGCAGCCTGTCTCACCGCAGCCATTGCAGGAATTACCTTCTCCTGATAGAAGCGAGCATGCGAGAGGGCGTCTTCAGCTTCGTCTACTTCATAGTTGATTGCAGCGAGATTCTCAAGGCTCAATTTCAATCTGTTGATTTTTTCGCTGAGATCTTTGAGAAGTTTTTCCTGGGGCGCAAGCTCGATTGATGGAAGCGCTGCCTTTACCTGAGCAATACTTGCAGCCACTTTCATCTGATATTCGATGGCTGCAGGCAATATGATTGTATTGCCCATGTTGGTTGTCATCAGTGCTTCGATATTTATGGTTTTGCAGAAGTTCTCCAAATAAACTACATAACGGCTTTGTAATTCATCCTTGTTTAATACTGCATGGCGGCTGAATAAATCAACTGAACTCTTCTCCATATAAACAGGAAGAGCTTCAACTGTGTTTTTGTAATTGGGCAGACCGCGCTTTTCCGCTTCTTCATGCCAGGCTTTTGAGTAGTTGTCTCCGTTGAAAATAATTTTTTGATTCTCAGTGAGCACATCTCTTACTACTTTATAGACTGCAGAATTCAAATCTTTATTTGTTTTGAGCTCTGCTTCAATCTGAGTAGCTAGATAATCAAGAGAGTCGGCAACGATTGTGTTCAGCACGGTGTTGGGGGTGCCAATCACCTGGCTGGCCCCGACCGCTCTAAATTCAAACTTATTGCCTGTAAAAGCAAATGGCGAGGTTCTATTTCGGTCTGAATCGTCACGCGGCAATTCTTTTAGCGTTGACACTCCCATGAGCAGAGTGGTTTTAGCACCAGTGCTCAGCGGTTTGCCTTCTATAATCGAATCAACCAGAGTCTTGAGAGCATCTCCCAGATACACGCTCATGATCGCAGGCGGTGCTTCGTTTGCACCCAGCCGGTGATCGTTGCCGGCGCTGGCAATACTTGCGCGCAACAAGCCGCCGAATTTATTTATGGCTCTAATAACTGCAGTCAGTACCACCAGAAACTGCTGATTCTCATGAGGAGTATGCCCGGGCTCAAGCAGGTTGTTGCCTTCATCATCTGCAAGTGACCAGTTGTTGTGTTTTCCCGAACCGTTTACGCCCGAAAAGGGTTTTTCGTGGAAGAGACAGCGAAAACCATGTTTCTGGGCTGTTTTTCTGAATACTTCCATCAAAACCATATTATGGTCTGTGGCAATATTGCTTGATTCAAAAACTGGAGCCACTTCGAACTGAGCCGGGGCAACTTCATTGTGCCTGGTTTTTACCGGAACTCCCAGTTTATAGAGTTCGGCTTCTGAGTCCATCATGAACGAAAGAACGCGTTCACGTATAGATCCCCAGTAGTGATCTTCCATTTCCTGACCCTTTGGCGGTCTGGCTCCGAAAAGTGCTCTGCCGCAGTTAATCAGGTCCGGTCTCAGAAGGAAAAAGGCTTCGTCAATAAGGAAATATTCCTGCTCCGGTCCAACCGTGCAGACAACACGTTTTGCAGCGTTGTTTCCGAGCAGTTTCAAAAGGCGCAATCCGGTTTTATTGATTGCATCTAATGAACGCAAGAGCGGTGTTTTCTTATCGAGTGCATGCCCGCCGTAAGAACAAAAAACAGTTGGAATACAGAGTGTTTTGCCGTTGATGCTTTCCATAAGAAAAGCCGGACTTGTTGCATCCCAGCCTGTATACCCGCGAGCTTCAAATGTAGAGCGGATGCCTCCTGAGGGGAAACTCGACGCGTCAGGTTCACCCTGTATCAGATTCTTGCCGGAAAACTCGAGAATAGCCCCTTCGTCGCCGGTTGTTACAAGAAATGCATCATGCTTTTCTGCAGTTAGTCCGGTCATCGGCATGAACCAGTGAGTAAAGTGAGTGGCACCACGGGCAATTGCCCAGTCTTTCATGGCATTTGCCACCACATCAGCAAGCGAGGGGTCAAGGCTTTCGCCATAATCAAGACAACGTACCACCGCTTTAAAAACAGCTTTCGGCAAAAGCTGGCGCATGGTAGTTCTGTTGAATACGTTTTCCCCGAATAACTCGCTTATTTGTTGGATTGAATAATCAGTGCTGGATTTGACCGGCTGCCGTTGCTGCACGATGTTGATGGCTGCCTGCCTGCTGCTTCCCCTGCCGTTTCCTGAATGCATAGTACCTGCCGTCTTTTGTGCCAGTGTGTTGCTTGTCATCTTTCAGTATGTCCTCCTAAGCGCCCATTGCCTTGAGAATTACGCGTTTTCTGCGTTTCCCATCGAATTCGGCATAAAAAATTTGCTCCCACGGTCCCAGATCGAGTTTGCCTTCAGTTATGGGTACCGTTACCTGATGATTTATGAGTATGCGTTTCAAATGAGCATCCCCATTCGTTTCGCCGGTTTGATGATGTTTGTAATCCGGCCGTTCCGGAGCCAGCTTTTCAAGCCACTCATCGATGTCTTGAATCAAGCCGCCTTCCCAGTCGTTTATGTATACACCCGCTGTTATATGCATCGCCGAAACCAGCACGAATCCTTCTTTGATTCCGCTTTCTTTCACCATACTCTCAACTTCATCCGTGATCCGGATATACTCTTTCACTTTTTTCGTATCAAACCAGAGATACTTTGTATATGTTTTCAAACCTTCTGAAACTTTCATATCCGCCCTGAATTAAGCTCTTCTGCCGGCTTCTGCTTGAAAAGAAGTCGGTCCTTTTAATTTTGAGGACAGTGTAGCGCGTTAGTCTTCAATCTACATTACAAGAGCCGGATTTATAAACTTATCTTTCTGAGCAGATCTGTCATACCGGGCTTCAAAAGCGCTTCGGCAGACTTCTCAATCGATTCGAGCTTCAAACCGCCCTTCCATTTTGATAAAGTCTTTACAGTGCTTTCGTAGTCGAGCGTATAAATAGAAACCGGCTCCATACGATTTGAAGCAGCATTCCATTTCAACTCAACACCGGCCGAGAGCTCTTTTCCTGGCTCAAGAACCAGTGTCTTGAACCTTCTTGCCTGCAATGCTTCAAGCGCAAGACCCGCTTCCTGGTTATTGCCGGCTTTGAAAAGCTCGATTACTCTGCGTGCTTCCTGCCCGCTGCCTTGATAAAAGCTAAGAATGCCTTTCTGGGGCAGGCCTACAACACCGGTGCCGTAAACCGAGTTGAAATCGCCGCTTGTTGGCAATACCTTGTCTTTGTGTGTGTGAAAAAGCTGTTCGGAGCGTCTTCCCATCATGATTTCAGACTCAGTACCACCCAGTCTGGCGCTGTATTTGATTGAGTCCTTGCCTGATACCCTGAAAAAGCGCCCTTCTTCAATACCGCGCCAGGGCGTTGCTTTCATCATTTCTTCCCCAGCTTTCAATAAATTCAGTTCCTGCTGGCTGCCCAGCCCGGAAATAGTTCGGGCGCCGGGACCAAGATAATGGAAGCTTTCGGGCATTAGTCTTCGGGCGCCGAGTTCAACGCTGTCTCTGACACCAGCAGAAATCGCAGCCAGCGAGCCGACTTTCCGGCTTGCAAGCAATCCGCCGCCTGTGCCAATGGCAAATGCTGGAGCTGTTTCAATAAGGTCTGCGCTTAATCTGGCCAGACTGTCTCTGGCTCCGGCTGCGAGTTCTTGCTGTTCTCTCAGACTTCCTGCATTGAATGCTACTTGGTTGAACTCGTAAGCGCCTTTGCCGGCAATATAACCGGCTCCGACACCTCCGACAGCCAGAAGCGTGCGGGCAAGCACCGGCGACCTGGCCAATAAAACTGCAGTGCCTGCGCCTATAAGTGCTGACTCAGCAAGCTTCAAAGCAGTTTGCCCCGGTCTTTTATCGAAATCATCTTTTATTTGCCCGGCCACAGCTGCAGGCAACTCGGGCAGTAAATTAGCATATACGGAAGATAGATTGCTCAATTTGCCTGCCAGGTTGTTTGCAGAGCTTAGTTGCAATTCCTGGCTACAGCTCAAAGCCGGCTCAAAGCACAAAAGCAAGAGCTTAGCTTCCGGCTCAAGTCCGGAATGCTTATTGAATTCTGGCTCCAGAGGACTTTTGCTTAGTTCCCCGTCAATTGGCATATGCTAACTCCACTCAGCTCTATCCTAAGCCAGGCAAAGCTTATGAGTAATTGGGGAAACTACGGCAAGAACCAAGTTCAATCTTTGGCCCTGGCGCTGCTCAGAGAGATCGACAACTCAAACTTAGCAGCCTGAAAAAAAAGTGCCATTGGTCGTAGTATTTTTGCAAAATCCAACCCGGCCGGCCGGCTTTGCCAGCACGCCTGGCGGACCGTTGGGCGACGAGTGGGGGATCCACCCCAGCACCTGCCATCATCGCTGACGACAAATACTGCACTCGCTCCAGATCCGCGAAAACGCTACTATCCAGATAGGACAGCTGTAGCCGATTTACATACTCTAAAGAGCGTACTCGACAGCTGGCTGACCATTGTTTCAAGATTGCCATACATACGTCTGCCTGTCAAGCTTTTTTTTGTCGTCTTTTATAGCAATAGCTCAAAGTGAGGAAGCAAGAGCCCCAAAAGTGCCGCTTGCTTCCTGTCAGTTGACACTTTTGCCGGTTTTCGTTTCCTGGCAGGAAGCAAGAGCCCAAAAGTGCCGCTTGCCTCCTGTCAGTTAACACTTTTGCCTGGCAGGGTAAAAGACTCCTGATATGAAATTCTCAGATCGGCATCCTGAGCCAGCTCTGTCAGAATATCGTCCAGAAGCATGAAGGTCTCCCAGCTTTTTTTGCCCGTTTCTTTGCAAATAAAGTCCTGAAGGATCTTCTCAGACTTCTCGTATCTGCCGCCTTTCCATATTGCATCGGCAGTCATTACAAGCAGGTCTTCAATGGTCGGGTTCGGTTCACGAGTCGGACCACCGTGTGTAAGAGCGAACCTGGCGTGTTTTTCAGGAAAGCCGCAGGAAATAAGGAAATTTCTCCCATCAACTTCGTGCTCTCTACCGGGTCCACTCAACTCATTCGGGTGCAGGATTTTACCGATATCGTGAGTTGCCGCTCCGATGAGCACCGCTTCCCGATCAAATGAAAGTTCGGGTAATTCCGTTGCGAGTTTTTCTGTAAGCATAAAGGCGACGTCATGCACGAGCCGCAAATGTGCATGCAACCGGGCCGGTGCATGGTGTTGAGTCAGAATTTCTTCCACTCCAAAAGGTAAGGTTCGTAAATGCATTCAGCTTGCCACCTGGGCTTTTCTACCTGGGCTTTTCTACTGGACAGCACCAGTAGTGCGGGTGAGACGAACGCAAAGTAGAGGAAAAAAGTAAAGCAGACTAAGTCTAGATCGGTGCACGCAGCTTAGAGATTGCTTCCTTTGCAGAATCAAGTTTAGGATTGATTGCAATCGCCTGTTTATATGCATCAACAGCCTCTGTTTTATCACCTTTTTTCTCAAGTACTGAACCCAGGTGCAACCAGAGATCTGCATGTTTGGGGCTCAAAGCTACTGCTTCTTTCAGTTCCTTGCTTGCAGTGTCGAAATCTCCGCGAGTTTCTGCCATGAAGCTGAGATCCACATGATATGCCGCTGCTTTTGGTTGGGTTTTAACTGCTTCTTCCAGCTCTTTTTGAGCCTCTGAAATCTTGCCATTTTCAGCCAGGAAATAAGCAAGATCCGCTCGCGAAGAGCCATCTTGCGGTGACAGCTCAAAAGTCTTTTTATAATGCTCTTCGGCTCTTGCAAAATTACCAAGATTTGCGTAAGCAAAAGCAAGCGAACGATGCACGGCAAAATCATCAGGTCCAAGTCTTGCAGAGAGCTCAAGTTCGCTTGCTGCTTTTTTCCAGTTTTGCTCTCGTGCAAAAACCAGTCCTTTTTTGTAATGCTTGATCATGCCATCTTCAATAAGGTTCGATGATTCTTCCTCAGACAGGGGAACGGCTTCACCCAGACCGACAGTCATCATGAACTCGGCAACCGATCTCCACAGATTGAGTTTCATCAAAGAAACAAAGCAAAGATCTCTGTGCGCTACTTTCAAATCAGGCCAGTTCATGACCGCAAGATCAAGCTCTGTTTGCGCCAGATCCAGATCCCAGTCTTTCATATAACGCTTGGCGATATTCCAGTGCTGAATGCCCTGGTCGTGGAGTTCTTCTTCGCTTGGACCTTCATCTGCGTTTGCCTGAGCTTTCAGCCCCGCATTTTCAGCAGCGGTGCCTTCGGCCGCAGTTTCAGCCTTGCTTTCGTCCGCGTTTTCAGCCGCGTTTTCAGCCGTGCCTTCAGGATTTTGAGTTACTGGGCTTTCTTTGCTTTCAGGATTTGTCTTGCTCCGGGTTTTTGATTGTTCAAGCTCCGGGTTAACAGACTTAGCAGGAGCAGAATCGCCTTTGACAAGCACTTTTGCCGCCGGAGTTCCGGAACTGGATTTATCCGTCTCCGGGGCAGAAAAAGCTGCGGAATTGACCATAAAAGAAAGAAGCGCCAGGCTTAATGCAGTTTTGCTCGAAAAATAACGACTTGCGCTCATGCAAATCCCTCACTCAGGCTAACTAACTCATTATGCCATTAACTTGCTTTCAGGTCTAAAGCATTTTGTATCGATGATGTTCAGGCTTTACCCTAGTTGATCTTTGAAAAGCCCGCAATTTCTAAATAGCCAGCTTCGACTAGATAGCCAGCATCAACTAAATAGCAGGCATCAACTAAATAGCCAGGCATCAACTAAATAGCGACCATCGACATTGAGTGCTGGTTACAGAACTCAATCATTTCCTCTTTCTCGACCACCATGGTTTCGTTTGCTTCAACAGCTAGCACGCCACCCGGTTTCGGCGACAGCATTGAGTTAAGAGTGTTCATGCCTACTGCCGGAATGTCAAAACGCTGGTCTTGATTGGGTTTTGAGACCTTAACTACCACAACAGGAGCTTTTGCAAGCCCAACAGCTCTCTGAATTGCACGGTCCGTGCCTTCAATAGCCTCAATGGCCATAATCATCTGGTCTCTGACCACCACGGTTTGTCCGATATCCTGCCGTGCTATTTCTTTGGCTATTCTTTTGCCGAATGTGATGTCTGCATACTCCTGAGCCGTGGGTTGCCGGCTTGTGAGCACGCCCACATCAGGAAACAGCTCGTAAAGAAACTCTGACTGAGTAAGCACTTTAACGCCATAGCGCTCCAGAATGTCACCCATGGCGCATTGAATTGTGTCGTCATTAAAATTCGGCAAACTGCTCAACTCTCTAATGGCCGTCCAATCGAACTTGGTCAGGTTTTTGAGCACGTCAAGCTTTGGAACCTTGCCTATAAACACAGCCTGTTTTATCTTTTCTTTTTCCATCAGCTTCAAATTGCGTCCAAGCTGGCCTGGAGCTATCTGATAGGTTTTTACACAATGGGGGCTTACTCTGGCTTCAGCTTCTTCGCTGAGACAGAAAGCCACAACCTCATATCCGTTGTCCTTGGCCGAACGAGCAAGAATTCCGGGAAGCTTGCCATTACCGGCGACGAGCCCCAGAAGCGCTCCATTTCCAGGTTGCAGCTGTTTTTTGACACTATAGCTATAATCAGTGCTTGTAGTCACAATTTTGAGTCCAATTGAAACAGGGGATTAAATAGAGATGCCAAGTTTAGCATCCGGATAAGAAAGGCTTCCCGGTGCTGTTTCTAATCCACGCACTTGACATTACTTTTAATACTACTTAAATTGGGTTAATAGAGCGCAATTCAGCCGGCCCTGGCTATGTAGCACTTGTTCTGAGAACTGAGCTTCAGCAAAAATGGGTTAAAGTAGGATTAGAGCGCTGACATTCCGAGGAGTTCTTATGAGAATCGTATTGCTTGTTTCTTGCGTTATTGGCCTGACAGCGCTCAGCCAGAGTCCGGTGCAGGCGCAGTACGGTAGAAACGACAATCCGAATATGCGCAACTTTTACATGGCAAGACAGCAGGTGCAGATCATGGACGATGCACCACAGGTGACCGATATGCGCACAAATCCCCAGGCCGCAGCCCAGGGAGCACCTAACATCACACAACCGATGGCGCTCCCGAGAGCCGGCTTTAATACTTATATGTCCGGCTACCAGGGAGGAGGCGGCGGCGGCCTGCCCCAGGTCAACAACGGCGTGCCGAAACTACCACCGGCAGGTCCGAATCTCTCAGGAAAACAGGCAAGCGCCGGCAAGCTGAGTCCAAAAGCTCCTGCGGTGCCCAAAGCCAAAGCACCGGTTGTTGCAAAATCTTACAAACCATATGCCACCACCCCAACTACGAATTCCGGCGGAGGCTCCGGTTCATTATTGAATTCATCCACTTCAGTTTCAGGCAGCGTCCTGCACTGGAACAAGCGCAAAAGCGGATACTAAGCTGCAAAATGAGAAGCCGCTTGATTAACGATTTTCGTTTTATCGAATTGCGTTTTAACGAATTGCATTTTAGCGAATTTCGTTTTATCGAATTGCGTTTTAACGAATTGCATTTTAGCGAATTTCGTTTCAGCGAATCTCGCTTCAGCGAATTTTCGTTTCACGGATTTTATTTCTAATGAATTTCATCAGTATTTGAAACTGTGAGTTCAGGGCACATGCTCAGAAATTCCTTTTGTTTTGATTCAGCTTCTTCGAGTCCGTGCCTGTAAGGCGTGCATCGTATGCATCCGGAAAACAGGTCTTGCAATCCGTGTGGGGCAACAATCTCAGGCTCACCGCTTTCAGTGAGCCTGACACCAACAGCAGTGGCAGTATGCAGGAAGTGAGCAATGCCGTCGATGCTGTTTTCGAAACTAAATTTCCAGGGGCGCCAGCGCCCGAAGCTTGCTTGATTTTTTACATCGAATTCCCAGCCGGGGTGCAATTTCTCAAGCTTCTCTTTAATGCTTCTTTCAAACTCGCACTTGCTTGCCGGATCAAAAAAAACCAGATCCAGATCCTTTATGCCAAGCTGGCATTTATCGCGATAGAGTTCTTTCCAGACCGTGTTGCGAACAGCGCCCCCCGCCACCCAGGCCTGAGGCAGCTGCAAGTCTCTGATGCTTCGTAAAGAAGCATACCATGGCGAATTGCTCAATATTTGCACCAGTCGTTCTTCAAGCGAGATCATTCCGAAAATATAGCAAGCTTGAGTTAATCTTTTTAGCGTTCCCATTTAATCTTCCATCAATGCCTGCCTGGAACAAATTTGCCTCTTTTGTGGAATGTTTGAATAAGCTGGCCGGCTATGGAAAGAAGGTAAGAAGATGCTTCTGGCAGACACAATGGCAATCTTTTTTGTGATTCTGGGATTGCTCATAGCATTCCCTTCTTTATGGCTTTTGTGTTCTGGTTTATGGCCGGCTTTTGTAAGTGAAAGCTGCCAGCTCTTTGAAAAAGGAATACTGAAGTCCTTTTTCATCGGCATCCCTGTAACTGCAGCCAGTGTTTTCATAATTGCCGCACTGGGAAAACTGCCTGCCTCGTTCGGGCAAATTGGCGGAATTCTCAGTTTCAGCCTGCTGATGCTCTGTGCTCAATCAGGGCTTGCGGGGCTGGCCATGCTTCTGGGTCGGAGGCTTAAGTCGCCTGTTGATCAGGAGCGCCCCTGGAAAGGCACTTTGAGAGGCGGCGTCGTGCTGGCACTTTCTTATTTGCTCCCGTTGCTTGGCTGGTTTCTGATTCTGCCAGCTTCCGTAATCATTGGAATCGGAAGCTCAGCAAGGGTATGTTTTAACCGGATCGCAAAAAAAATGAAGAAAGGCGCCGTTTCGCACGAGAATACTGAGCTTAACGCCCAGCCAGGCGTCAAACAATGAAGTTAAGACGCAGAGATTATTTAAAAGCTGCCGCTGCTCTTCTGGGCAGTGCGCCGCTTACTGCCTGCGAATCGATATACAGCCATATTGCAAAAGAACTCGGCGAGAAACTGCCGGCTTCAGTAAATGCAAGCCGGAACAAAGAAACAGACCCGGATTTTCATTTGCTTCAAAGAGCAGCTTACGGGCCCTGGCCAGGTGATCTTGAAAAAGTCAAAAAGACAGGAAGAGCTGCCTGGTTGGAAGAGCAGCTGAATCCAGAAAAAATTGACGACAGGGCATGTGATTTAAGGGCCCGACGCTTTGAAACAATCCATATTCCGGCAGGCGCATGTTTTGATTTCAAAAAGGAAGCGCTCAGAAAAGACATAGTCAGGCATACATTACTGCGTGCCGTTTACAGCAAAAGACAGCTTCTTGAAGTGATGGAATCTTTCTGGAGCGACCATCTCAATATCAGCCTGGATAAAGGCGACTGCATATATCTAAAAGCTGCTGACGACAGGCTGGTTGTAAGAACACACGCTCTTGGAAAATTCAGGGATCTCATAAGAGCCTCAGCTCTTTCACCTGCAATGCTTGTCTATCTTGATGGCAATGAAAACAAGAAAACAAACTTGAACGATCGTCCAAACGAAAATTATGCGCGCGAATTGCTCGAGTTGCATACGCTCGGTGTGCACGGCGGCTACAGCCAGAAAGATGTTTTTGAAGCGGCACGCTGCCTTACCGGCTGGCGCCTTCATGACAAATGGCAGCGGGCAAAAGTCTACTTCGACCCGCAAAGACACGACAACGGTGAAAAAAACGTGCTGGGCAAAACTATTGCAGCTGGCGGCGGCCAAAAGGATATCGAGCAGCTAATTGAAATAGTATGCAATCATCCTTCAACTGCAGAATATATCTCAGGCAAGCTGGCAGCCAGATTTATAAGCGACCCAAAAGCAAGCTTTGTGAATTATCTGAAAAACAAATTCATTGAAAGCTCTGGTGAAATTAAAACGCTGCTCAGAGCGATTCTAAATTCGGAAGACTTTATTGAAGATCGAGCAAGCAAAATAAAGCGTCCATTTCATTTGATTGCCAGTACTTTGAGAGCGCTTGCCGCAGATACACATGCTCATCCGGATTTGATCGAGTATTTGCAACGCATGGGCCAGCCGCCTTTTCAGTACCCTACCCCGGACGGCTATCCGGACGATGCTCTTTTCTGGATGGGCACATTGCTATGGCGCTGGAAGTTCGCGCTTGCACTTTGCGCCGGGCAACTTGAATCAGTGAAAGTAGATCTCCCCGGATTATTTAAAGCGCTCGACTTGAAAAAGGCAGGCGAAAGCGAAGTCAAAACGCTTTTTGCGCATTTCACAGGCAGGTTACCGGACTCACAGGAATTTGCGACTCTGAACAATTATATGAAATGCAATAATCTTGAAAAGACTGAACACCAGGCAGAACTCGTAGGGCTCATTTGCTCATCCCCTGCTTTTCAGAGGTATTGAAAAATGGGCGAATCAAGGCGGAGTTTTCTGAAAAGACCCTTGCTTGCAGAAAATTGCAAGAACGCTTCCACTGAGAAAAATGGAAGCATAACCAAACCTGCAAAGAAAGGCTCCAATAGCCCGACTTCAACGCTGGTCTGTGTTTTTCTGCGCGGCGGTGCCGATACTTTGAACATGATCCCGCCTTACGGCGACAGCCAGTATTACAAGGTACGACCCACAATTGCGATTCCAAAGCCGGGCACAGGCAAAAATGCCGCATTGAAACTCGATGATTTTTTTGGCTTGCACCCGAAACTAAAGGGGCTTGCTCCCATATTTTCTGCAGGGGAGCTGGGATTCATGCAGGCGGTTGGTTCAGACAACCCCACCGGCTCACATTTTGAAGCTCAGGACCAGATGGAGCATGGTGAGTGTTACGGTAAGAGCATAGGTGGGGGCTGGTTAGGGCGTTATTTGCGCAGCAAAGCAAACGAGATGCTTACGCCATTATCAGCGGTAGCAATCGGCTCGGCCGTTCCTGAGTCTTTCAGAGGGGCTCCTGTAATAAGCGTGATCCGCAAAATCGAAGAAATGAAAATGAGCGCGCCGTCAGGAAGCAGCGAGGCAATCTGCCGGGCGCTTGAATCTCTCTACTCAGGCGAAGCTGCAGGCATTCTCGGACCTTCCGGAAAGACCACCCTTGATTTGCTCAAAAGGGTGGAGCGCTTGCAAAAACACGAGTACAAACCTGCAAATCAGGCCGACTATAAAGACAACGAATTTGCAAACGGGCTCAAAGAAATAGCAAGACTTGTAAAAGCCTCTCTGGGGCTAGAAGTCGCGTGTATTGATCTGGGTGGCTGGGATACGCACTTTGTGCAGGGAGGAGCAGAAGGTCAGCAAGCGGCATTAATAGAACAACTTGGAGACGGGCTTCATGCATTCTGGAAAGACCTTGGAAGCCTTAACAAAGACGTCAGCACCATTGTAATGACCGAATTCGGCAGAAGAACTTATGAGAATGGTTCGCTGGGAACCGACCACGGCAGAGGCTTTACTCTTATGGCAATTGGTGCCGGTGTGAATGGCGGCAAAGTACACGGCATTTATCCGGGTCTTGAAGACGACCAGTACGAGCTTGGTCCGGGAGGACTGAGAATCACAAGCGATTACAGAAACGTTCTTGCCGAAGTGCTTTCTTATCACTGTGCCGATATCAGTGAAGTATTCCCGGGGCTTGAATTGAACGAATCCGGCTTTTTCAGAAAAAGAACTTAGTGCTTTAAATCCTGAACTAAGGACATCAATTAATCCTGAAAATAAGGACATCAATTAATCAGAAATCTAAAAAAAGAAGCGATTGCTTAGTCAAGTAACTCATAGGCAGGCAGAGTCAAAAATTCAATAAACTCATCGTTCAAAACAAGCTTATCAAGCAACTCTGCTGCGTCATCAAGCCGTCCGCTTGCGTTTTCTTTAAGGCTTGCAAGCTCTTTTTCCTTGAGGTCTTTATAAAGCTCTCTTGTAACAGCTCGTCCGTCTTCGAGCTTGCTTGATTTTTGAATCCAGAGCCAGATCTGCGCTCGTGAAATTTCAGCCGTGGCTGCGTCTTCCATGAGGTTGTATATGGCCGCGGCGCCTGTTCCTCTCAGCCAGTTATCCAGGTATTGTAGGGCGACACTTATGTTATTTGCAAGACCGGCTTCGCTTATTTTGGCGCCTTCTATGCCGGCGTTCAAAAGCTCTTCTGCTTTTACCGAAACATCTTCTCTCAACTTTGTTTTTTGATTGGGAGCATCTTTCAATACTTTGTCGAACTCTTCTCTGGCGACGCTTACCAGATCAGGATGTGCGACCCAGGTGCCGTCAAAGCCCTGGCCGGCTTCACGCTCTTTGTCTTCGTGCACTTTTGCAAGTGCCTTTTCATTAAGCTCTTTGTCTTTCCGGCTGGGAATAAAAGCAGCCATACCACCCATGGCATGAGCTTTACGGCGATGGCAGGTTTTGACCAGCAAGTCGCAGTAGGAGCGCATAAACGGAACATTCATGGTTACAAGCGCCCGGTCAGGCAGAATAAATCCAGCAGCGTTTTTCAGCTTTTTGATCATGCTGAACATATAGTCCCAGCGCCCTGCATTTAAACCGGAAGCATAATTCCTTAGCTCATACAGGATTTCATCCATTTCAAAAGCAGCAAGAATAGTTTCTATAAGCACAGTGCAACGAATACTGCCTTCAGGCAGATTCATATATTTTTCTGCAAACTTAAACACATCGGCCCAGAGCCGTGCTTCCAGATGGCTTTCAAGCTTGGGGATATAAAAATAGGGTCCGCTTCCTCTTTTTAGAAGCTCGTCTGCATTATGAAAAAAATAAAGGCCGAAATCGAAAAGACTGGCAGACATAGCACTGCCGGCAACAATCAGATGCTTCTCTTCAAGGTGCCAGCCGCGCGGGCGCACTTTAAGCGTTGCAAGTTTTTCCTTCAAATTGTAAGACTTGCCTTCAGGCGAGGTGAAGGCAAGAGTCCTTCTGATAGCTGCTTTGAGATTAATCTGCCCTTCGATGCAGTTTGTCCATGTAGGCGAGTTGGCATCTTCAAAGTCGGCCATGAAAACGTTGGAGCCGCAGTTGAGCGCATTAATAATCATTTTTGCATCAACCGGCCCTGTAATTTCCACACGCCTGTCGAGCAAATCAGCCGGACACTTCGCTACTTCAAAGGCTGAACTGCGCACAGATTCTGTTTCCTTCAGAAAATCCGGCATTTCGCCGGCGTCGATTCTCTTTTGTCTGGCCTGTCTCTCAGCCAGCAAGGTCAATCTGCGGGAGTTGAATTGCTGCTGCAATTCGCAGAGAAACTTGAGCGCGTCTTCAGTGAGAATTTCGGAGAATTCCTTATTGAGTGCCCCAAGAATTTTCACCTGGTCAAGAGTGGCAGCCATCGTATTGATCCTCCGGATGACAGGGCTGCTGGCAAGCAGCCGTGATAGACTACAGAACTCGACATTGTATTACGGGCGCCAGCAAAAATCATGATAAGCGACAATGCTTTAATCCGGATCAAAGCAATTCCTGTAAGCAGAGAGGCTTACCTGCCTTACGGCAATCTGATTGAAGCCGATGAAAGCCTGCCTTACCGGGCTGCAAATATGGGTTCAGCAAAGCGTTTCAACCATCTTTGCAATCTCGAGAATTTGAGAGGCGATAAAGCAAAGCTTAACCTTTGTGTTTTCAGAGTGAGCCCGCTTAAGACGATGCCTCTTGAACTCAAGCTGCTTGAAAAACACGAATATTCGACACAGGTATTCATGCCGATGACAGGCTCATGCAAGTATCTTGCTATAGTCTGCCTGGGTAAAGAAGATCCGGAGCTTGAAAGCCTGAGAGCCTTTGTCGTAAAAGGCCCCCGGGGTGTCAGCTATTATCCGGGCGTCTGGCATTATCCAATGACAGCCCTTGATCAAGGCATAGATTTTTCATGCCTTGTTTACGAAAACGGCAGCCAAGATGACTGCCGGCTCATGAATTTAGAGAAAAATATCTTGATTGAACTTTAGTTCAATTTTGCTTTGAAGTCCGGCACATTATCGTCGTAAAATTGAAAATGGCTAAGCATAGCAGAATGTCCAGAATTTCAGACTATTGCATTACAGACTCTAATTCATTAAGGAATCCAAGTATTGCCTCTTAAAGACCGAATTATAGGAATAGACCTGGGAACCACAAATTCTTGTGTTGCAGTCACAGAGTTTGGAAAAACGGTTGTGATACCCAATACAGAGGGCGGGCGTACCACCCCTTCGGTGGTTCATATCGACCCATCAGGTCTGAAACTGGTCGGAGTTCCGGCACGAAAGCGTGCAGTCAAAGCCCCCGACCGTACGATCATTTCCGTGAAGCGCCATATGGGCAGCAACCACAGAGTGAACATAGATAACTATCCATTTTCGCCTGAACAGATAGCCGCCTTCATTTTGCAAAAGCTGAAAGCGCAGGCCGAAGATTATCTCAATGAATCTGTAAGCAAAGCAATCATCACGGTGCCTGCATATTTCGATGACGCCCAGAGACTGGCTACCAGGCACGCAGGGCATCTTGCCGGGCTTGAAGTTCTACGGGTTGTTAATGAACCCACAGCCTGCGCTCTTGCTTACGGCTTTAATAAAGTAGAACCGGGGCAGGAAATCAACATCATAATTTTCGACTTCGGCGGCGGCACTTTCGACGTTTCAATTTTGCACATTTCAGAAGGAGTGGTGCAGGTTAAAGCCACAAGCGGCAACAACCGCCTCGGCGGGGACGACTTCGATATACGCATTGCTCAGTACTTGAACAGTTACGCCATGAAAAATTACGGTATCAATCCAGGGCAGGATCTGATTGCAAGACAAAGGCTTATCGAAGTCGCAGAAAAAGTGAAAGTCGAACTTTCAGGTATGAGATTTACACATGTGTCAATACCCTTTCTCGGCAAAACTAAAGAAGGCGAGCCTATACATCTTGATCTCGATATCAGCGTAGACGAGTTCAACAAGATTACGGAGGACCTTGTAAGAGCCACAGCTCAACCAATCGAAACAGCACTTGCAGATGCAGGGCTTACAGCAAATGAAATAGACAAAGTGGTGCTTGTGGGCGGCAGCACCAGAATTCCTGCCGTGCAGCAGTTTATCCGCAGCTATTTTAAGAAAGAACCCGCAAAGACAATAAACCCGGATGAAGCTGTGGCTATAGGGGCCGCAATTCAGGGCGGCATTCTTGCCGGTGAAATTGAAGATTTGCTTTTGCTTGATGTAATACCGATAAGCCTGGGAGTTGAAGTGGCAGGCAAGTGTGTACGAGTTGTTGAAAAAAACACCACAATTCCAGTAAGCAAGAGCTATGCTTTCAAGACAACCAGAAACAACCAGACAAGCCTGCCGGTTCATGTTTTACAGGGCGAGGGCGAAACACCTTCAGGCAATATTTCACTTGCACGCTTTGAAGTGCCGAATATTCCTAAGGCGCCTGCCGGAGAGCAAACCATAGCCGTGGATTTTCACGTGGACGCAGACGGTATTTTTTCTTGCGGCTACAGGCATGAAGCCGGGCAGGAGCATCGAGTGGTTTTGAAGCGAACATCCGGCTTCGACATGGAACAACTCGACAAACTTCTAGAAGAGGAAAAGGAATTTCTGGCAGCCAGGGCAAAAGCACAGGCAGAAATTGAAGCTGAGGAAGCACATGCCGGCAAGAGCGCCGGCAAGAGCCCAGGCAAAAGCCAGACAAGCGGCCGCCCCGGCGTTAGTGACACGGCGCCGCGTTCTTTTCTCGAATCCCTGAAAGAAACGCTAGCAGGAATTTTCGGTTCGATTTTCAATAAGAAGTAAGTATTGCGCTGATATATAGCAAGCGGCAAAAAAAGTTGCAAAAGTTGCAAATAGTCAAGGGCGGCAGGTTCTGCTGGTGCAAAATCCCGAAAGCTATGCTAATCTTCAAGGTCCGCCGGAACTGCCGGTGCCATCTATGACCGGCTTCAAACCGGCGACTTGTCTAAAAGGGCATGGATTCATGAACATAGTCTTTCTATCACCTCATTTTCCGCCAAACTTCTACAATTTTTGTGTGCGGCTGCGCGAGCAGGGAGCCAGAGTATTTGGAATTGCCGACCAGGCGCACGAGCATTTGAGACCCGAGCTCAAAGACGCGCTTACAGAGTATTACCGGGTTTCGGACATGCATAACTATGATGAGCTGATTCGCGCCATCGGTTATTTCACATATCGCCACGGCAAAATGGATCGGATCGACTCACAAAACGAATACTGGCTTGAAACAGAAGCCAGGCTGCGCACGGATTTCAATATTCAAGGCATCAAACTAGACAGTATTTATAAAATCAAGCGCAAGTCTGAAATGAAGCGGGTATTTGAACAGGCAGGGCTGACGCCGGCCCGTGGGCGTGTTTGCGATACAGAAAGCGAACTCAATGAATTTATCAAAGAAGTGGGCTTTCCCGTAGTTGCCAAGCCGGATATCGGAGTGGGAGCCGGAGCCACTTATAAAATCAAGAACCAGGACGATCTAAAACACTATCTCAAAGATAAGCCAAACATGGATTACATAGTAGAAGAGTTCGTTTCAGGATTGATAGTTACCTATGACGGGCTTACCGACAGCGGCGGCAACCTTATATTTTCTGCTTCGCACCGTTACAGCAAGGGTGTCATGGACGCAGTAAACGAAGACAGCGACATTTATTATTACGGCGTGCGGGATATAGAGCCTCAGCTTGAAGAAGCAGGCAAGGCAACGCTAAGAGCCTTTGAAGTAAAAGAACGCTTCTTCCACTTCGAGTATTTTCTTTTGGATGACGGCACTGTGATACCACTGGAAGTAAATATGCGCCCACCCGGCGGCTTCACTCTCGATATGTTCAACTATGCAAACGACTTCGATGCGTACAAAGCCTGGGCTGAAATCATTGTCAAAGGCAGCACAAGCCAAAAAGCATCAAGACCCTACTTTGTAATTTATGTCGGGCGCAAAGATCACATTCCCTATTCAATGACGCACAACGATGTGCTTCATGACTTCAGCTCACTCATCTGTTTTCAGGAAAGAATGAACAGTGCTTTTTCACGCGCAATCGGTAATCACGGCTATGTATTGCGTCACACAAAGCTCAACCCGCTTGTGGAAGCCGCCGACAAAATAATGGCAAGGGCCTGAGCTAGCTTCAAGCCTGAGCTAGCTTCAAGTCTGAGCTAGCTTCAAGTCTGAGCTAGCTTCAAGTCTGAGCAGATGTTTTTTTGCTTCCAGGCCGCCTGCATATCCGGTGAGACTGCCGTCAGACCCGATGACGCGGTGGCAGGGAATAACTATGCTGATTGGGTTTCTGCCGTTTGCCATCCCCACGGCTCTGCACGCATTTCTGTCGCCAACTTTCTTTGCAAGTTCAAGATAAGATATGGCAGTGCCATATGGAATTTTCTGCAGCTCAGACCAGACTCTTTGTTGAAATCCGGTGCCGGAACTCAGGTCCAGAGCCAGGGAAAACTCAGTTCGCCCTTCATGGAAATACTCGTTCAATTCTTCAATTGTTTTCGAGAAAATTTCAAGAAACCTGTTCTCCTTCTTTCCAGCCGGGCTATTTTTGATTGCCTGCCTGAATCTTTCGGGTTTAAGATAAAGCCCGTTCAGTTTTTCGCCACTAGAACTCAGAACAAGCTCGCCAAGCGGGCTTGCCACAGAAGTAAAATAAATCATATTCTAATCCTCCAGTGATTTCCACAAATGCATCGCAGCATAGGCGCGCCAGGGCCGCCATTTTTCTGCGATTTCCAGCACAATTTTCTTGTTCTTTTCAGCAAGTGCTTTGTAAATACCGAGATCAGTTGCAGGAAATGCATCCGGCCATGAAAAACAACGCATGGCAATATAATTTGCGGTCCAGTCACCGATGCCCGATATTTCCTGCAATTTAGCCATGCTTTTCTCAGGCAGCAGGCTATGCTCAAGTGAAAGTTCAGCTTTGCTTACGGCTTTTGCAAGAGCAATAATTGTATTTGCCCTCTGAAAAATAATGCCGATTTTCTGCAACTGGCTTGTATCGAGCTTAGCGACATGCTCGGGAGCAGGAAACACATGACTGAGATTAGCAATCGGAGTTTCGATCCGGCTGCCGAAGCTTTCGCTGAAACGAGCCATCAAAGTAGTCGCGGCTTTTATACTTACTTGCTGGCCAAGAATTCCTCTGACTGCAGTTTCAAATCCGTCAAAGGCTCCCGGCACACGTAAACCCGGATGAGACCTTGCCAGCTTACCAAGATCAGCTTCTATCAGAAGCGGGTCTGCATTTAAATCGAAAACACGTTTTACTCTTTTGATTATCGGCATGAGTTTGCGGCAAAGCGATCTTGAAACCGCAAGTTCAAGCTGTTTGTTTTTTCTGCTTAGCTCGACTCTTATGAATCCCTGGTCTTTGCCGATTCTGACTGTTCTGAAATAACTATCGTCATGCACAAGTTCTACCAGTGCCGCAGATCTGGCTTGCAAATAAGAAAGAAGCGACAGCCAGTCAAACGGTTCTCTATATGCAAGCTGGCAGACAATCATATCTTCGCTGGCTTCAGCAGCGGATTGAGAACGGTTTTGAGCATTAACACGGATGCTTGATCTATGCCTGCGCAACTGGCTGGGGCTCAGCCCATATTTTTCTTTGATCAGGGCGTTAAAACGGCGCAGGCTTGCAAAGCCACTTGCAAAGGCTACTTCGGTCATTGAAAGATTGCTGTCATTCAGCAGGCGTTTAGCAAGAAGTAAGCGCTGGGTCTGTGCAAGCGCAAGCGGCGAAACACCAAAGCTCGCTTCGACCACACGGCGCAATTGACGCTGGCTCAAGTCCAGATAATCCGCAAGCTCAGAAACAGTCATTTCATTCAGCAAGCCTTCTTCAATTAAATCAGAAATCACATAAGCAGCCCGGTCGATTGCATCAACTCTCGAGTGCCCCGGCGCAAGCTCCGGCCGGCAGCGCAGGCAGGGGCGAAACCCGGCAGTTTCGGCAGCAGCAGCGTTTTGAAAGAAGCTGCAATTCTTGAGGCTGGGAGTTCTGGCTGTGCATACTGTCCTGCAGTAAACTCCGGTGCTTGAAACAGCCACAAAAAACGCGCCGTCAAATCGCGGGTCGTGCGTGAGCAAAGCTCTATAGCAAACATCCGTATCTAAAAACATAGGGAGATCTTAGCTCTTTTTGCTCTATCAGGCTCGCCATTTTCGGACACTGATATTTGACTTCATAAGATAAGGACGGCAGTGGGCAAATAGTGTTATTAGATGAATATATGAACACGCCTGATGATCCTGCTAATATTCCTGCCTGAGAAATGACTCGAATAGTCAAAAAAAAACTGCTGATTTCAGCCAGCTGCATGCAGTTGGCCGCGATGACTGTGTTTAACCAGGCAATTGCAGACCCGCTTTTGATAGATGGCCGTCCGGCAAGAGAGACAGCTCAAAATCCAAGCCTGAAAGGAATTGTCAGAGAAAAGGTCTATCCAGGCCGAACCAGAGTTCTCAGAGCACCATCGCTTGATGAGGATATAAGCAAGAACCTCAATCAGAGTTTTTCGAATAACGATTTTCAGCTGAACGCTGCCGGTCAGGCAGCAAGAGCTCCAGCGCTGCAAGAGAGGGCATCGGAGCCGTTTCTTTTACCCGGCATCATACAAAATCCGATGCAAAATAATAAGCCACGGCAAGATAATAAGCCGCAAACTGGTGAAGCTCAAAAAGCTGATTTTTCTCAAACAGAGCCGGCTGCTGTGGAAAGCAGAATTGAAACCAAGAGTGATGGACGGGGATTAAATCAGATTCCCCAGCCACATTCAAATGCAAATTCAAATTCAAATACAACAAATTCAACTGCAGTGGAGAAAACCACTGTTGTAAGAGTCAAGCACCTGGTCAATCTTTTTGAAGCAGAAGTTGTGGAAAGCGCCCTAATCTGCGCTCGCAACATGCAAAAAAAACATAGAGGCAAGGTCGTTTTTTTTCTTGATCTGGATGCAGTAAATTTGATTGACGGTCAGTTTGACTTCTATGACACCGTGTCCACATCAGAAAACGGCAACATCAGGGGAGTGTCCGTAAAGCATTTGCGCAACGAGCTGGCTCTGTTCGGCGCCGAGGGTGGCATTATAATAGCTTCCGAGCGCTGGGTAAAAATGCGCGGATTCAGGCAAAAAACCAATACGATGGTTAGTGGAACTAATTTATTGAGCGATGAGGAGCTTGCAGAACTATTGCTCGATGCCGACAACGTTATTGACTATTGAGAACATACTGATAATGCCATAAAGATATATGCCGACATTCAATCACAAACAGCGCCGTGCTTTTTGAAATAATCTTGATGGTATTCTTCTGCCGGAAAAAACGCACCCGCGGGCTCGATTAGAGTTACAATCGGCGAAGAAAAGCGGTGGGCTTTGCTGAGTTCGTCTTTATAAGCAATTGCTTCCTGCTTTTGTTTTTCAGTGGCATAAAAGATTGCAGACCGATACTGGCTGCCGAAATCCGGTCCCTGCCGGTTTAAAGTTGTGGGATTGTGATTGGAGAAAAATACTTCCAAAAGCTTGCGATAGCTAACTTTAGCCGGGTCGTACTCCACCTGCACGGTTTCGGCATGGCCGGTTTTATCACTGCAAACCTGCTTATAACTTGGATTATCGGTATGACCACCGGCATATCCGGCGCTGGTGCTTACAACTCCAGGAACCTTTGAAAAAACGTACTGGACCTTCCAGAAACAGCCTGCAGCAAAATAAGCTTTTTCCATCGTTTTATTCCCCTTCGGCTTCGAGCTGCTGTCAGCCGCCATCGAAAATTGCAGGCTTGAAACAAAAACGGCCAGCAGAAAAATTGCAATTGACTTTCCAACTCGACTCACAGCAGTCCTCTGCTTAGAACACAGCTAAATTTTAGCAGTTGAACCAGCTTTCAATCTGATTATGATAAATCAAGGAATGCTGAAGAAAAGCGCGAATTAACCGGACCAGCAACCGATTCTGAAATATCGCACCGTTCCGTCCGGATTGTAAGAAATAATCATGCCATCCGGTCTTATCTCGGTTTTGCTGCCGTCATCAGAAACTTTGACTACAGTGCCGTTTTCCAGAACCTTGAGCCTTGAAGCAAGTTTCTTGCCTGCAGCTGTTGCCTTTTTTGTTGCACTAGTAGTTTTTTTGCCGCCCCCTCTGTCGACTTTTTGTGTCAGAGCGGGTGAATTCGACTTCTTCTCTTCATCCAGCGGATGAAGAGCCCTTTTAAGCTTTTTGAACGGGCAAGGCGCCCATTTGTTTACCTCGTCGTCACTGAACAGCATCGCACTCCCCCCAGCATCTTCAGCTTAAAACAGCAGGATCGAGTAAATTAGGGAGCTGTCATGATTAATTCTCAAAACGAGCAAGCGATGCTCATTTAGCGTTGTTCATGGGAAAATTCGAGCTTCTTGTTAAAATTCGCATGGTTTCAGGTGAAAAAGACCTGACAGAGGGGGAGCTTTGATGGACACGAGGCTGATGAACAAGCCGGCAAGCAGACTGGCCTCGATTCTGGCTATTTTAATGCTTTGCTTGCACCACCCTCAATCTGTAAGCGCTCATAAAACCAGACCGGGTCAGGAAACAGACAGCAAGAAAGTATCCAGAGAGTATCTTGAAGAGAAGTATATGAGCATCCCGCTTCTTTTCATGACCGACAGAGAGCTCAACGACGACCAGAAGAGTTTCGCCAATCGCAGGCACACTGAAACCAGGTCTATTTATGATGTCTACTGCGGCACCGTGCCTGTGCCGGTGCTGAACGTTCAAAACAAAGATATGAACGAAAAACGCAAAGCGCTGGGCTGGCAGGCTGAAGACAAAGCGAGCAAAAAACTCGACTGCCGGCTGTTAAATGGTAAGGCCGAGCCCAGTTCATCGCTTGGCCAATTCGGAGATCTGATCATTTCAAAAGCCCGAGAAGCTGGCTCGGATGAGATCTGTCTTTTCGTTCACGGATTCAAGAATTCGTTTGAAAGCGGTGCCAGAAAAGCAGCCAATCTTGCGTATAACATGGAATGCCCGGTAATTTATTACAGCTGGCCCTCTGCAGCAAAGGTTTTTCAGTATTTTGTCGATTCAGGAAGTAATGAATGGAGCCAGGAGCATTTCAACCGCCTGCTTGAAGAACTCATGGCAGTAAAAGAAAAGTCGGGTCTGAAGGTGCATGCCGTTGCACACAGCATGGGAAACAGGCTGGCCGTTAGATCTGTCGGAATCATGCAAGACAACAAACACCTTTTCGATAAGATTTTTCTGGTGGACCCGGATTTCGACTCCCAGACCTTCATGCATTACGTGGCACGTTATGCACACAAGCGCCGGGCTCACTCTCCGGACAAAATTTGCATACTTTTTTCCCACAAAGACAGAGCTCTGCCTGTAGCACAGAGGCTTTTCGGTGGTTACACCAGATTGGGTCAGGGTGCAGACACAATTCTTGAATCCTTGCTGAAGCCGCAAGAAATGATACAAGGGCTGTTGGACGGCGGCAAATCTGCATTCGGCTTGAAAGATCTGTTTTTCGAAGACGAAGACGACAGCACTGCCCATAATCTCTTTACAGATGAATTCGAGTGGATTGACTTCACTGTGCTCGATCACGGTTTTATGGGTCATACGGTTCCATACAAGCTGATTACCAGCCTGGTCAGAACAGGCAAACCGGGACCGGGACTGGCTTTCAAACCTGTAAAAATCGAGCTGGCTGACTTCAAAAGCAAGACACTCGAATGCTTCTTCGGCAACAACACTCCCGACGGCATCGGCAAATGCAAGCGAGTGGTTTTCGTCGATCAGGCCAATCGCAATGATTCGGGCTCTGATTCAAAAGATTCAGGTAGATCCATTGCAGACAAAGAACTTAATGAGAGCAAGAGCGATTAAGCTCTTATCTTATTGCTGATTCAACAGCTGATTTACCGTGTCGTTAAAACCACGTTGAGCCGCACCGGCACGCTTATACAGAGATCCGCTTCTTGTAGCCGCGGGATCACTTGAGCCTTCAGAGGATGTTTGTGAAGCAGCCGCTCCGGAAGAGCCGTGATAATGATAATTGGCCAGAATTTTGTCACCTTGAGCCTCCCGAGCAATAGCCTCCCGCTTGCGATTCAATTTGCGCAAGAGCAAGCCATACGAAACCAGGGCATTGCCGTATTCTTTGCTCTGACTACCTGAAATTTTGGCAGTAAGTGAAAGAGACTTCAGATACAGTGGCTCCGCTTGAGCGTATTTGTTCTGGGCAAACAATAGCTCAATCAACTTGCCCATGGTTTCATGGCTCATAGCAGCGCTTGCCTGTTCATCGTTTTTTGCTGATTCGGCGCTGGCAAGAGCCTTATTAAATGCAGCTTCAGCTGCCGGATAATGTTTAAGCTGCATTTCCTTTAGCCCGGAGTCAAAATCCGACTTCCATTTAGTTTTCATCTTTTCCAGGGCAAGTGCGGCTTCGGCTTTCGCGTCCTTAGCTGATTTCAATTCGTCTTTAGCTTCCTGACTCTCGGAAACATCCTGCTGCTCTTTTGTAAGCGAATATTTTGCTCTTAGAGCAAGCGCATCTTTTTCTCTGTTCATTTTTTCAAGGAGTTCAGCATATTTTGCAACTGCGTCCTTGCTGTCCTGATTCAGATCGCCTGCTTGAACTAGGGCTAGAAACTTCTTGTAGGTCGTCTCGGCTTCACTCAGATTTCCAGATTGAGCCAGGCAATTTGCCATTCCACTGAGACTCAAAAGATAACGTGGATCATTTTCACTTTTGCATGAATCCAGAGCTTTTTGCCAGCAGGATTTTGCTTGATCGTAATCCTTGCCTGACTCGGCTTTGACTGCTTCTGCCCTGAACTGCCCCCAGGACTGCGCATTTGCAGATTGCATCAGCAGCAAGCTGCTGAGAAGAAATGCCGCGGAGATTCGGGCAATTTTTTTAGTTTGCATTCTAAACACACTCCACTCATTCAAAACAGCAGCCCTAGAAAGATATGCCCGGGCAAAAAAGCTGATAACCTATTCAGACTTGCTTTTGGAATTCTTCCTCAATACAAACGAATGACTCGAATTTTCTTTGCACAGGTAGCCGGCGTGCTCGACAGAATCTCCGTTGCTGAAGTCTGCCACAACCCAAAAAGGAATTTCATGCCCGCTTGCACAACTTGTGATATCAATCATATCCTGATCATCGACCTGGCAGAGTTTTTCAAGGAGGGCCCCCGGGCGGCCCAGACGTTCATAACCACCATGGGCGGTAGCAGAGGCATCAAGGCGACCGTCTCTTGTGTTGTAATAAATTCTGGTTTTCTCCGCCTGGCCGGCGACAGCTTGATTGTGCCTGATATATGAGCGGGCATCGCTATCCGGCTGTGAGTAAATGACTTCAGAGTATTTCTTAAAAGGCAGCTTAAACCTGGCTCTTTCAGATCTGCGCAAAAGGGCATTGTCCAGAAAACGAGCGCCCATGCTGTGCCCCAGAAGAATGGTATCTGAAGGCGCGAGCAGGTTCTCAAGCGAATTTAGGAAATCAAAAAAGTCGTCATAAGTCTGCTCAGCCAGAGTTTCATTTTGCAGATATTTCGTAAACCCCTTAGGCGAGTCCCAGTCAAACATAACAAGCGGCATTTGCATATGCGCAAGAATTTTGCCGGCCCGGTCGAGCGATCCGTCAAAAGTAGCGCAGCAACCATGAACAAAAAACACAGCCTGGGTCTTGCCGCTTTTTTGCCTGTATTTTTCGAACTCTGCGACCACCTCTTCAGGTGAAAGTTCCCGGTCTGGCAGCGCACAAGAATCAGCCGGTGGGCAGGCTGGTTTTTTGCCGTCCGGCAGGGCAGAATCCAGATGTATCAGCTTCCAGCCCAATCGATTTCTTGTCTTGTCACTCGCCTCACGCATTAAAGGCGCCGGCACCACTACATTCTTAACTCCGAACTTCAAGCCCTTTTCGGCTCTTTCTTCAAGGAACTCTATATTTTCGGATTTAGCCCTTTTGCGAGTGGTAGCGTAAAAAACAGGCAGAACAAGCCAGTCGCGAACTTCCGTATTATCTTCTTTTACAGGGGCCAGATCTGCAAGCAGAGTACAGGAGCTGAGCAGGGGAACAAAGAAAAAGCTTAAAATGAAAAAGCTTAAGCTTAAATTGACTGAGAGCAAGGGGTTTTTCATTGGCTAGTTTCAATTACAGTTGATACCGGGTTTTAATTTTAGCGGGTCAGCATTTAATTTTGTACCGCTGTTGAGAGAATGCAATAATGTTCTAAGTGCTCGCCGTTCAAGGGGAAACCTGGATGACTATAGACCGCAAACTCAGAGAATCAGTTGCCAGCATCATGATTAATGATATGTTGCACTTTAGTTCCAAAACAAGCATCCCCGACGGCGATCTCGAAAAGGTCCAGGTAGAAAGCATGGACAGCAAGTTGCTGGCAACTTTGATCGAAAAAAATTTCAAGCGTATCGACCTGAACGGAGACGGTATTTCGAGAAAAGAACTGGCACTGGCACTCAGTTCGCCCAAATATTTCACGAACGAAGAATTCATGATGCTACGTCTAATAAGCAAATATTTCGACAGTATCGCCTCACTTTGTGACGATCAGGCCGAAGGAGAGAAATTGAGAATCACTAAACTGGACAAGGATGTGCTTGTTCAATTTTTGCAATTCTCGAACATGACATTGCAAGACATACATAACTGGCTGGCTTTACATGAACGCTCAGTTACACCGCCTCCAAGCTCGCAAGCTTAAATACGGGATTCTGCTATTTTGAAGGCAGATCCCGTATTTTCAAAACCAAAATTCAGCCTCTAATCAAATATGATTTTTTGTTTTTCAAGCCGGTCCCATGGTTCTTTCGGCGCTGGCTGCCTCGGTCCTAACGGCTTCCAGGGGTATGGCTCCGGATATGGCTTTTCAACGATCTCATTTAAAGGCACGGGTTTGAAACGCATGAAACTGACGGACACACCATTTCGATCAACGGATCTGATTCCTCGATCATCAAGGCTGACTCTGGCGCCGTCTGCGAATTCAACAGTTGTAACGCCACGCTTGTCGGTCGATACTCTGGACACCTCACCTTTGATGTTGTAAGTGCCGTCAGGATTAACCGCAACACTGTCCCCATTTGGCGTGAACAGAGTTTCTTTGCCTTCGTATTTGACCAGATAATCACCAGTTGAAAGCTTGCTTACACCGTCTTTGGTTTTCAATAATTCCTGTAAAAGACCGCCCGGGAAGCAGTCCAGGTGCTTATCTGTGAGCAGTTTCCCCAGTTCGTGGGCAATATTTTGATCTGCCCTCCCTATCTTATTTCTGTCATTGCTCGAATTTACACCATGTGTACCGATCTCAAGCCCTGGCAGCCCCGCTGCAACTCCGGCTGCGATGCCGTCCCGGGCAGCTCTGGCTGCGGTATCGGCGGACTCTGCCACTGCGCGGCCGGTTTGACTTACAGATTCAGATAGCAAAGCATCTCTGGCAGTGTTTTCCTCTACTTGATTTTGGACCTTTTCGTTACTACTTTCTGCGTGATTTTCCATCCCTTGCACCCTCCGTTGCCCCTCAACGAACCCAAGCCTTAATCGGTTTCGTCTTAGTCGCGCTGGATGGACCAGCCTCGATTCACGCATTATCACGTTTATAGATGAGTCATACAATCAACTTTTCCGCAAAGCTTTTGCGCAAGTGCGCATAATCCCCGGACATGAATGAAGAGAAAAGAAATTGCAAAATCTCGCTTGCACCGCATATGACATCATCCACAACAAGCATCTTAAGGCGCTCATAAATTATATCGTGGCAAGATTAAATTGATTGATTGATTGATTGATTGATGCCCCTGCGCTATCCTTTTGCTCTGCTGTTGAAAACGAGCAGTTCGAAGCCGTGAATACAAAATCGAGGTGACTGCAAATGATAAGCACGATAAGAGCGGGCCAACTGCCGCAGTTGTCTAAAATCATTAACGAGCTGGCGCTAGATTCACATTTCGACGGAGATCTTGTTTTAGAAGGCCGAGACCCGATTCTTGCCTCCCCTCATAAACTGGGAGAAGCCACTTCGTTTGCACTCTTGCTTGAAGCACTAGCTGCTGCTTCAGCCTGGAAACTTCGCAGCGGCAAGAGCCTGGACAAACTCAGCGTCAATATCACAGAGGCGATTCATTCTCTTCATTCGACTCATTTTACCAAGCAATATGGCTATCCTATGAGCGTGGGGGCCGAGTTCATACCAACAAACGGGTTATTCAAATGCAAAGACGGACGTTTCATAATGACGCATTCCGGACCGCCTTATGTAAAACTCGAACGGGGCTATTTGAACTTTTTCGATTGCGGAAACAACCGCGAGTCAATTGCAAGAGAGATTCAAAAATATGATTCGCTTGAACTGCAAGAAAAGTTGAGCGAGCTTGGTTTGACAGGCTGTATAGCTTACAGCCCCGAAGAATGGCGTGCCCACCCACAAGGAAAGGCATTGCTCGAGGCGCCTGTGATTGAGATTGAAAAAATAGCTGATGGTAAGCCGCTTGGTTTGAAAGGCGATGCAAAATACCCACTCAGTGATATAAAAGCGCTGGATTTCACACATGTGCTTGCCGGTCCGCGCAGCATGCGCAGCCTGGCCTCCTATGGTTCTGAGGTTTTGCACATAAGCTCTCCTTATCATCGAGATACTATTAGCCAGAACATACTGGTGAACATGGGCAAAAGGTCCGCTTATTTGCAGCTTACTGAAAAAGCGGATCTGGAATCGATGAAGAACCTGGTTCAAGAAACCGATGTGTTTGCAAATTCATACCGACCGCAAGTCGCAGAAAAATTCAGTTTGCTTCCAGAGATCATAAGCAAGAATCACAAAGGTATCATTTGTGTTTCAATCAATTGCTACGGGCACTCAGGCCCGTGGATGCAACGTCCGGGTTTTGACCAGAATGCTCAGGTGGCATGCGGATTTGCACACAAAGAAGGTGAAGGAAAAGGTGAAGGACATGAAAAGCCTCAATTCTCGCCGGTATTTTATCTAAATGATTTGCTCACTGCCTACCTTGCAGCAGCCGGAACAATGAGCGCCCTTATACGCCGCGCAACCGAAGGCGGCAGCTATCATGTAAAACTCTCGCTTGCACGAACAAATATGTGGGTGCAGGATCTGGGTTACATAAGTCCTGCCGAGTTCAAGGGCAAACCAGAGAAAGACGAGTATCCTGTAATTTACAGAACCGTAAGCACTGATCTTGGAGAAATAAGCGAGCTAAGAGCAGCTGTTGAAACCGGCAGCCTGCCCAAGCTTGATCTAAGATTGCTTCGCGGATTCGGTTCCGATAGGGCAAGCTGGAGTTAGTTTTATTTCGTCATTTTGATATCCAAAGAAAGATGTAACTCCCAATCGCCGATCCGTTCTTCAAAGCCATTTTTGTAGAGCAGATATTCTTCGTCTTTTTTCATCAGCGAGCTAGTACCTTCATTTGATCGTTTTTTTTCGTACTGCTTTTACGAGTCATTGTAAT
>CAZTQO010000026.1:0-47513 GCA_964615655.1 uncultured Candidatus Obscuribacterales bacterium
AAAGAACTTCAAGCAAGAAGAAAAGCATCGCTAAGAAGCAAAGCTAAGACCAAGTTCTAAGCATGCCAATCCCAAGGCAAAAAGCAATCAAAAATCACCCCAGAGCGTCGGTCTCAAAATGCCGGCAAAAAAGCAGACCGGGTCGAAAACAAGGCTCAGGATGCCGCCCATGCTATCAATAAATGTCACTGAATGATGTGTTAAGGGCGCAGCAAGCAGATTGAGAATAGAAAGCGGAATCATTGCAAGCGGCCCAAGCGACATACCGAGTAGCACGCCGAATACTACTGTCACGCCTGTTTTTGATCCGATACGTCTGTCAAGAAACTTTGTCAGCCATCTGCCGCTGTAGATTCCCATAAAAAAAACAATGATACAGCTTATATATGGAATTGTGATGAAGGGCATTGTCCAGCCGGCAACCAGTCCCACAAAGGCAGAAGCAGCAAAGGCTTTTGCTGTTACTGCCGCTACTCCTTCTTCTTTCTTGGCTGATTTTGGGTTGACACATGACTTGCAACGAAAACCGACCGGACATTGGACCAGGCAGTTGCTGCAGATAGGCATGCTGCATTCTGTGCATGTTAGGCGGGTGTCAGTATGTGAACATTCTTTTGGCATGAGATTTCGGCAGTCAGTTGATGAATTGCCTTTGCGACTGATTATTTGCACTTGCTGTTTATTTTGCTGTGCTTAGCTAGCGCATTGCGCTTGGCTGTTTTCAGTGCTCAGCTATTTCGCTGCGCTTACTGCTTCAAGTGACTTCCGGGCCCTGTCTACAACGTAGAGGTTCTCGTCGTTTGCAAGCTTCTGCAAAATTTTCTCGGGCAAATGAGGATTGGCTGCTAACTCAAGTCTTACATCATCGTGAGAGTCTGATGCGAGTTCTTCCAGAATTTCTTGTGGAAGCTTCGGATTCTCAACCAGGCTAAGTCTGACTTCGTGCTCGCTGTCGCGGGCGAGTGTCTTCAGAGCAGAAAGCGGTGTTTCGGGATTCTCTGCAACGCGCTTGCGTATTTGTGGATTCGTTTCTGCAGCAAGTTTTGAAAGTATCTCAGGCGATGTGTGCGGGTTACCGGCCATTACATAACGCACATGCGCGTCCTCGCTGCTGAGTCCCTGGTTTTTCAGTTCGACTGTACTGGTCCAGAGCTCCTGAATTGCTTTAAGCAGAACCGACAGTTTTTCTGCAGTCACCGGTTTGCTCAAGTAGTAGTTCATTTTCAAATGAAGGGCTTTAAGGATGTCTTGCTCATCTTGTGAAACAGTTAAAAGTATTACCGGTATGCTTGCAAGCTCAGGCACCTTCTTGATTTCTTCCAGAACCTCGTGACCGTTTTTGCGAGGCATGTTCAAATCAAGCAAGATCAGGTCCGGTTGCTTGCTGCTGTCGCTTACGCATTTCAAGAGGTGGTCGATGGCTGCTTCGCCGTCGTTGAGGATCGTAAGCTCGTGATGAATTTCCGTATCTTTAAGGGCCTCCTGAGCCAGACGGATGTCAGAAGGAGTGTCCTCCACCAGTAGAATATTCAACGGTCTTTCCATTCAAAGCTCTCCTCAATTGTCATTGGGTTGTTCTTGTGAGCGGGGCAGCGTGAACAAGAAGATAGACCCGCTTCCCGGTTCGGATTGCACCCAGATTCTTCCACCATGGGTTTCCACGATTTTTTTGCAAATGGCAAGGCCAATGCCGGTTCCCGAATACGACGTTTTGCCGTGCAGGCGGGCAAACATGTCGAATATCTTTTCAGTATACTTCGGATCTATGCCAATTCCATTATCTTCAACAGAAAATACCCATTCATGTACGTTTTCTTCCGCATCTACACTAATTTCAGGAATTTTGTCTCTGGCGGAGTATTTTATGGCATTACTGACAAGGTTCTGGAAAAGCTGTAAAAGCTCGGTTTTACTTGCAACTACTGTGGGCAGCCTGCCTGTATTGATTTTTGCGCCGCATTCCTGGATTGAGGCTTTTAAATTTGAAAGTACTTCCTCCATTACATCATTGCAATCCACAAGCTGAAGAGTCTTGATATCTGAGTTGTCGATTGAGGCATGAACAAGCACCGACTGAATCAGTTTAACCATGCGGTCGACTCCGTCGAGAATGTAGTTTATGAACTCGTCGCCGTCTGCATCGAGTTTGCCTTTATAACGTTTGGCCAGCAGTCTTGCATAACCTTCCATTGCACGTAAGGGTTCTTGCAAATCATGAGACGCTACTTTTGCAAACTGCTGCAATTCAGAGTTGGACCGTGCAAGCTCGGCAGTGCGCTCTTCTACTCGCTGCTCGAGTTCTTCGTTGAGATGTTTCATTCTTTGTTCTATTTGCTTGCGATAGCTGATATCGTGAACAAAGGCGCAGAGCTCGCCCGAATCTTCACCTAAATGAATTGGAAACAAACCCAGCTCTACAGGTATTCTCTGACCATCCTTATGCAATAGATGCGTTTCTCCCCGGCGGCGCAAAGACATTTCCTGTTCCTCGTGAGAAAGTCTTTGCAGGTCCCGGCGGTGAACTTCCTGCAATTCTTCAGGTATGACGGTTTCTGCAAGCGTCTTTCCGATCACTTCTTCGCGCCGCCAGCCAAAAAGTGCCTCAGCCTGACGATTCCAATCTTTGATCAAGCCACTGTTATCACATGAAATAAATGCGTCGGTGCAATTCTCAAGCACCAGGCGGGTTCGTTTTTCGCTCTGTCTCAGGCGCCTCTCAACCCGGCTTCTTTCAATTGCATAAAGCAAGCATCTGCCTATTTCCAGTTCGCTAGCTTTGCCTTTAATAAGGTAGTCCTGGGCACCACCCTGCAAAGCCTCCACGGCTGTTGACTCTGCATTAATAGAAGAAAGTACCACAATCGGTAGGTCGCTTGCGTTTTCATATACTCGGAAAAAGGTCTCGATACCCGCCGAATCAGGCAGATTTAGGTCGAGCAAAACAGCGTCTATTGTTGATTTGCTTAATTTGTGGTTTAGCAGTTCACTCAAAGCTTCGCTAAGGTTTGCGGCAAGCGACACATTGAAGCCGTGCTGCAAAAGTACTCGCCTGTGCAATTCGGACTGGGTTGGGCTGTCTTCTACTACCAGAATATGCATCTTGCCCCCCTCCTGCATCAGCATTCTTGGGCCAGATCTTCCCACCGTCGGCGTCAAAGTTCAATATGACTGGCCCGAATTCCTGCCGGATAGAAAAAGTCCGGCATAATCGGGCCGCTGTTTTTTGTAAAGCTGCATCTGGAAAGTAGTGCCAGTAAAAGGTTTCGGGATAAGTGGGACTATTCCCAGCGATTATGTCAATTTCGCTCTTGTGCTTGTTTAGAAACTGTCATAGCTTTGAGTCAGGTATTGGCTGATGCTTTCTGGGGTATTAATCATGTTTGACGGGCTGGACTCTACAAAAACTCATCTTGCAGATTCGTCGGCTGCAGAAAAATTCCGTGGCGAATCCGAGCTAGCAGGCAAGAATGCATCGCTTGTTGTGGCAGAGGATACCCGAAGAAATGCAGCAGCCGCTGAGGCTGAAAATCCCGGCAAATGTACAGCATCCGAGGCTTATCTGGAGATTTTAAATACAGCCTATAATCATGCATACAGTCCGGAAGATTTTGGCGATATTAAATCGCTGCGTCAAGAATACGACTGCCGGATTAAGAATGATGATGATGCAGTCAAATATGCTGATGAAGCACTCAAGATTCTTGATGATCCATATTCTGACGTGCACCCGGCAGATGAAGTTAAGCAGTTGAAAAGCCAGATGGCCGGGCAATTTTATGGACTGGGTCTAACACTGCTTCAGCCTGAGCCGGGAGAAAATGGGCGCTTCCCGATCAAAGATTTGCTTAAAGGGGGCGCAGCTGAAAGCGCCGGACTCAAAGAAAATGACAGGCTTGTAAAAATTGACGGGCAGGCTCTCACGGATCTAAATGCAATGCAGGTATCGAACTTGATTCGCAGCACTCAACCGAATGCGGCCCAGCTTACAATTGAGCGTGACGGCAAGCTAATGGACTTCAGCATAACGCGCAAACTAATTGAAAATCATGCGGTTAAAGAACCTGAGCTGAAAGATGGAATCGAACATATCCACATAAGCACTTTTGATCAAAGTGATACAGCAATTGAATTGAAAAATGCAATTGAAAAATATCCTGAGGCAAAAGCTTACATAATAGATCTGCGAAAAGACGGTGGTGGTCTTGTTGACCAGGCTTTCAAATCGCTTTCGCTCTTTATGAGCAAGGGTGTGCTTGCACAGCAGCGTGACAGAATGGAAGGTGTCGAAGGGGATACCGAAGCAAGGTATTTTAAAACCACCTATAGTCTTGAGCCTGACAAAATCGGTGTAAACAAAGTTGTAGAAAACATGCCTGAAGTCAAAGTGCTGACCAATGACATAGAAAGACTTGAGGATATAGTCCACGGCAAGCCTGTTGTGGTGCTGGTGGACGATCATACCGCATCGGCTGCTGAGATTTTTGCGGCTGCAATGCAAGACAACAAAGAAGCAACTGTAATCGGTTCACAAACACTCGGAAAAGGAATAACACAAATCTGGATGGAAGGTATGCCGCAAGACAGCATTCTTTCAATAACAAACAGCAGGTTATTCACACCTTCGGGCAAATGGCTGGGAGACGGTCATCACAGGCGGATAGGCATCACTCCGGATATAGTGATACCTGATGGACAGGATGCCCTGGAAGCATCTTTTGATTACTTGAAAAAAATGCTCGCCAGCAAATCCGATAAAACAAGTGCTGCCTGAGCCGGAAACAGCAAATTCAATAAACTGTAAACACAACAAATTCAAGGATTCAAGGAGGGCAAGCACAACACTTTGCAGGTCTCGTTAAAATTCCCTCTTAATTTGAATGGAGATGCTAGACTCTTTGCATAGAATAATAGTTTGCATTACGTGCATTAAATGAGGCGGGAAAATTATGCGAATCCGAATCAGGGTCGATTTTATCGCGGCAGTCTTGATTGGACTGTCTCTGGCAGTTTTTGCCGAAGGCGTATCTGCAGAGGATGTGTCGAATGATGCAAATGGAAGCGGGGCGGAATCTGCCTTGGTTCAAAGCTCAAGCAGTTCATCGAGTAGTTCGTCTGAAAGCAGTACCCCTGCAAGTGAGGGCAAACCGGCCGTAACAAGAAGGTCCTCGAGAAGCAGTTCGTTTACTTATACTCGAACTAACAGAAAAGAAAGTTCAGCAGGCGGGCAGAACGAGGGAGCTGGCGGCTCCGGTAATAGCGCCGGCGATGCCGGTACGGGTGATGGTACAGGCGAAGCGGTAATTACTACTAGGCCAAAAATGAAGTTCGTGCCCAAATTCAAGGAACGCCTTGTGAATTTAGCCGAGCAGGTGAATATGGCTGAAGGCAAAGGATTTATCACAAAAGAAGAAGCGGCTGGGTTTATTGAACGTCAAAAAAGTCTGCTTGCAAAAGAAGCAGAAGCAAGCAAAAGTGGTTTCCCGAGAGCCGATGTGGACGAGCTTGAAAGATCGGTAGCTCTTTTAAATTCTGATCTTTTCAAAGCCATGAGAAAAAACGACCCGGTAAAGCCGGGACCTGCTGAAAGCGAAGTCAACGATCCGAACTTAATCCCGGCTTATCCGGACCCGGAGCTACAACCCGGCTCGGGCAAGAAATAAACCGGCCTGAAGAGGCCGTTTTATTTCTCCCGGCAGTTTGCAAGCGTGTGACTTATTGCACACGACGATCAGCAAGCTCTTTGTTGATCTTTCTATTCAAGTTATCAAGCTCGTTGAATAGGCGCTTCTGCTCGTCGAAACTGAGCTTGCCATCGTTGCTGTGCAGTCGCTGTTCAAGTTCATCAATACGGGCTTCTTCGCTCAGAAGTCTGTAGCCGTCAGATTTTGTAAGCGCTCCCGAACTCATACCCTGGTTGATACGCTGGCGCAAAAGAGACTGGTGGGAATTTATGGCGCTGGAGCTGCCGGAACGTCTGGAGCTACCATAACGTCCTCTGTTGCCATGTGTGCCTCTGTTCCATCTCGGGGCTGCCAGGCTTTGCGTAACTTTTGTATTCAAGGCATCGAGCTGAGCAATTAGCTCTTTGCCTTCACTATAGCTGAGCCTGCCGTCGGCTGTAAATTCATTCTCTTTCTGTGCAATCTGATTTAAACCGGCACGGAGTGTTCTTGATTCGCTCCAGCCAAGCTGTCCTGAGTTGATACCGCCTGTAATGGCTGCGTCTATCTGAGCCTGCTTGGTGTCGATATCAGCCTGAAACGCTCTGCGGTTCAGATTGCCGTCCTGCGGTCCGGTTAGATACCTGTGATACCAGTCACGCCTGTTATTGCTGTTGTTTCTGGTTGTAGCGTTGCTTAAGTATGTCTGCAATTTCGAGCTGAAATTATTCAGCTCGTCGAGCATGCTTGTAACTTCAGCGCGGTTGTAAGAACCATCTGCAAGATAACTTCCTTCCAGCGCCGCAATTCGGTTAAGCTCGGCAGTAAGATCTGCTTCTTCTTCGCTGCTTAGTTGGCCCGAGCTAACCCCGGCCTGCACCTGTGTCTCAAGCTGAGCCTGTCTGGTGTTGATGTTGGTTTTGATTATTGCCTGTTCTGATGGGCTAATATCAGAGCTTCCTGTTCTGGCTCCGCCCAAATAATTTCTTAGAATCTCGTCAAAATTGATTGAGTAACTTGCAGGTGCCATAGTCAATAGTGACGAGAGAGCTATCATCGTAGCAATTCGCAGTTTCATAGCATTGTGCCTCAAAATAGTTCGATGGTTAAGATAGACTGTATTTTAACTTCTTGGGTTCCTTCCAAGTTTGCAGTTCTTTGTTGACAGAGTTGCAAGAATGCCGGCTGTCATGGACTTGACAGCTGGAAGGACTGAGAAAGACGGAAGGAAATAGAATTGGAAAAGATTTGAATTCGCCTGAGTCGACATATATGCTTGTACAAATTTAGAACCTGTCGACTATCGTCCGGCAGAATTCGCGGAAAAATAAGTTCAAACTACGAATTAGCAAATTTACGAATTAGCAATTTACGAACTAGCAATTGTTGAAATAGCAAATTACGAAATAGCAAATTACGAAATTGCAAACTACGAAATTGCAAACTACGAAATAGCACTTACGAAATAGCAACTGAAGATATTCAAAAGTACAATTTAAATGAAGAAATCAAAAACTAAAACCTGGCGCAAATGTGGACTCGACGGAAGAGCAGCAATATTGGTTCTTGTGCTTCTCCTGCACCATACTTGTTCTGCGGCTGCCGTTTTTGCTGCAACAGCAGTTGCGCCGGCAAATGAGGAAAGTGCTGATTCTTCTAAATCAGACTCTTCAGGTTCTGATGAATCAGCATCAGATATGCCAAATTCCGACTCGCCGGAATCGAATATGTCAGATGCTGATTCGCCCGCTTCTGATGCACCAGGCTCTGATGCGCAAGATTCTGCTTCTACAAGTTCTAATACCACAGTTTCGGACTCGGCGGTTAGTGGTGCTGAAAAGAAGCCAAACGCAGATGAAGAGTCAAACGCAGATGAAAAAGCAGACGCAGGCACAGCGCAGAGTCCGGGCGATAAACAATACTTGAGTGATATTGATACATTTGAAAACAAGTTTTTCTGTCATGAGTTTCCGCAAGACAGCGTAAGTGCTCGCCTTGATCGAATCGAGCGTTTAGTATATGGGCGAGTGCTTGGAGGCAGCACCTCAAAGAGAGTCAGCCGCCTGCTTGCAGATATTCCGAACCTGGCCGGACGGGGCGCAGCTCAAAACAAGTCGGCACCGGACAAACTGACCCCCGACGCGACAAACGCAAATAATACTGAGAACGCAATTTCTCAAGCAGACGAAGAAAAACCTATTTACGACAAGAGCAATGCGTTGAATTCGCCTGAGCGCCCTCGAAGTCTCATGTCTGAAGTTGCGGCAATGGAAAAGGAAGTTTACGGCAAAACATACAATTCAGATACGCTCATAGATAGAGTTGCCAGGCTTGAAGCAACGGTTTTTCCTGGCAAGGGAAGTCAGAATTTTACTCCAATTACAGATCGGATAAATATACTCATAGTGGCCTTGCAGCCGAAATTTACGGCTCCTGCCGCTAACTATAATCTGCTTTCGCAGAATACCCAGAGCGGCTACCCGCCCCTTGCTCCGTCATATGCAAGCCCAGTTCCTTCCTATAACCAGCCTTCCTATAATCAGGATAAAAACAGCGATCTCTATAACAGTGATACGGTAAACAGCAATTATGTTTATGGCGCAAAGAATAACTACAATGACCAGAAGAAAAAAACTCATCACAGTATCTGGCATAAAGTCGGCAAGGTTCTTGCAGGTGTTGGTGAAGTTGCTGGCATGGCTGCCGGCTCAATGGCGATGGGCAGCATGATGGGTTACGGATACGGTGGCTACGGCTACGGTTATCCAGGCTTTGGATTCGGCTACCCCGGTGGCTATGGTTATCCTATGTATGGCTACGGGCGCGGTTTTATGGGTGGTTTCTGGTAAGGAGCTATTTTTCAGCCGGAATAATCTTCTCGTGAATCAACTCTGAAATTTCAGAATTTTTGTATCCCAGTTCTTTCAATAAATCGGAAGAGCTTTTTGCAAGATCATGATTTGCATTTATTTCGCCCAGGTGCTCTTTATCAAATGGCAGAGGCGTTCTCAGTTGCGGCACTTTTCCGAGCGTGGGATGAATGAGATTCTGCACCAGATGTCTTTCTTTGCAGGGCAAAAAATCCAACGCTTCTCTTACTGTGTTTACCGGCGAAACGCAGCAGTCTGCATCTTTGAAAATTTCAAGCCACTCTGCAAGCGTCTTTTTTAGAAACTCCTTTTCAATGGATTTTCGCATCTCTTTATTAGCGCCAAACGGAAATACATTCAATAAATCAGTTCGCCCGATCAGTTTGCAAAAGGTTTCCCAGAATGGAGTTTCAAGCGGGGCTGCCGCCAGATAACGCCCGTCCTTGCATCTAAATACATTGTAGTTTGCAAGATCATGCCTGTAACAGGGGTCTGCCTCGCGTGGCTCTTCTGCAAGGTAGAGGCTGGCAGTAGCTGCAAGCGCCTGGGTCCAGAGTATGCTGTCAAACATGGACATATCTAAATGCCTGCCTTTGCCGGTTCTCTGTCTTTCAACCAGTGCCGAAACTATTGATACTGCCGAGAGAAGCGCGGTCATATAATCGGATAGCAAAGTTCCGGGCATGAGCGGCTTGCCGTCCGTGTTTCGGCAAACATGCATTACGCCTGCTTCTGCTTGCAAATTAACATCATGACCGGGTCTCAAATTGAAGCTTGTGTTCTGCCCGTATGCAGAAATAGAACAATAAATGAGCGCCGGATTTAGCTTGTGCAATTTGCCGTAACCAAGGCCGAGCCTTCCCATTACACCTGGTCTGAAATTTTCGACAATCACGTCAGCTTCTTCGACAAGCCTGCGGACTATTTCTATGCCTTTCTCGTTCTTGAGATCTATGGCGATTCTTTTTTCGTCTCTGTGAACGCTCCAGAAATAAAGGCTCTCTCCCTTGACTATTGGCGGCAGGTGTTGGGCAAGTCCGGGCTTGAGCTTTTCTACTCTAACGAGATTTGCGCCTAGATCGCACAAAACGGCACTTGTCAGCTCGCCTGGAAGCAAATGTGTAAAATCGATCACTTTGATATTTTCGAGTGGTTGGCTCATACTTGCCTTTGACTACCCGGCTAAGGAAAAACAGATGTTAGCATGACCGGGCTTGAGAGGATCTGCTTCGGCATGAGAGTTTTGTTTTTAGTTGTATTGCTTATGTTTCTGAGGGTTGAAATGCCGGTTTTTGCACTGCCTGGTGACGGTAGCGGAATGCTCAAAAAGGAAAGGCGGCAGCTAAGCGTAAAAACTGCTTCCGGGAGCCTGCTGCGGTCTTATTTCATTTATTTGCCGCCAGCATATGACGGCAAAAATGCGGCCCCTTTACTCTTTCTTTTTCATGGTGGCGGTGGCAGGGGCGTAAGAATGGTAAACTTCACCGGCTTCGACAGCATTGCCAGAGAAAACGGTCTTGTAGTTATTGTACCTGAAGGATACGATCACCACTGGAACGACGGTCGAATAGGTGTTTCAAAAGCTCATAAAGAAAATGTCGATGATATGGCATTTGTAAGAGCTATTTATCAAAATGTCTGCAAAGAACTAAATATCGACAGGGCGAGAGTTTATGCGACCGGCGTTTCAAACGGCGCCATGCTCAGCTTGAGGCTGGCGCTTGAAGAACCGGATATTTTTGCTGCTGTGGCAGCCGTCGTAGGGTCGCTTCCGGAGCCGCTCTCGAAAAAGCAATGGCATGGAAGACCGCTGCCTCTTTTAATGATAAACGGCACAAAAGACCCGCTGGTGCCCTATGAAGGTGGTGATGTTCATTTCTATAAAAAGAAGCTTGGTCGTGTTATTTCGGTCCCGGACACTGTCAGATTTTTTGCCAGTCATAATAAATGTAATTCAGCGCCAGTAGTAAGCGAGCTCGAGCTGAAGCAAAACAAAAGCGGCCTTGCAGTAATGAAGACAGAATACGCATGTCCGGGAGGAGATGCAGAGGTTGTGCTTTACTCTATTGAGGGAGGCGGCCACACCTGGCATCGTGACAGCCGGCTTGCTCGTTATTTGCCGGAGCTGGCCATTGGAAAAACCTGCCGCGACATCGACTCCAGCGAGATAATCTGGTCTTTTTTCCAAAAACACAAATTGGAAGCGCAGAATCTGCAGAAGCAAAATCTGCAAAGCGAAATTTGAATAAGAAAGGAATAAGAAGGAAAAAATAGCTTTTGGAAGAAACCCCGTCATTAGCAAATGAAACAGTAGAAACAGCGCCCAAAAAGGAAATTCTTGCATGGGCAATGTATGACTTTGCAAACTCAGCTTATGCAACCATTGTTTCTACAACAATCTTCAATCCATATTTCGTTTCTGTGGCAGCCGGAGCAGGCTCAGGTCTTGCAGCAGGTGAAGGAACTTTTTTGCTTACACTATCAATTTCGATTGCGAGCCTGGCTATTGTATTTTCAGCACCGGTAATTGGGACAATAGCAGATGCACGTGCTTCCAAGAAACGATTTCTTTTCTTTTCTACAATATGCTGCGTTCTTTGCACAGCGCTGCTTTCAATGGTAGGCAAGGGCGATTATCTGCTTGGGATGGTCTTATTGATCCTGGCTAACTTTACTTACGGCACAGCAGAAGATCTGGTGGCTGCATTTTTGCCTGAGCTGGCTTGCCGCAAAGACATGGGGCGCGTATCGGCATTTGGCTGGGCGATTGGTTATACGGGCGGGCTTGTGGCGCTGGCAGTCAGCTTTGCTTATATTATTTATGCCAAGAAAATCGGACTGAATGCAGAGGCATTTGTACCAGTAACCATGTTAATTACAGCAGGCATATACGGTCTGGGTGCCACGCCTACTTTTCTTTTCTTGAAAGAAAGAGCAGTAGCTGACAGCAGTGTAGACAGCAAGCAGTTTGTAAGAATAGGCTTTGAAAGATTGCGTGTAACTCTCAGCCACGTGGTTTATTACCAGGACCTTTTTCGTTTTCTGGCGAGCTTATTAGTATTCAGTTGCGGAACTACAACGGTCATGACGCTTGCATCCGTATATGCCCAGGAAGTTATGGGTTTTTCAACCGATGACTCGGTCAAGATGATTTTTGTCGTCAATGTTACTGCAGCTCTGGGGGCTCTGGGCATCGGCTATTTGCAAGACAAAATCGGATCGATTCGCACACTTGCAATTTCACTTTTGCTCTGGATAATAGCAACCGGGGGTGCTTACTTTTGTACAAGTAGGGAGATATTTTGGCTGCTTGCAAATCTAATCGGACTTGCTATGGGAGCAAGTGGTTCTTCAGGCAGAGCGCTTGTAGGCTTGTTTTCACCACCTGGACGCTCAGGTGAGTTTTTCGGTCTCTGGGGGCTAGCAGGCAAACTGGCGGCAGCGATCGGACCGCTTACCTTCGGCGTAGTTACCAGACTCACTCATAATAATCACAGGTTGGCGCTGCTTTCATCAACCAGCTTTTTTCTTATTGGCTTGATTTTGCTCGTGTTTGTAAATGAGAAGCGTGGTCGGGAAGCTGCGCACCAGGCTATTGAGTGAGCTGCGTAGAATTATCCGCGCCAGCAAGTAAGAGGAAGAAACAAGCAAGAGGAATAGTATGAGTCAAAGCAACATTCCGGAAAGCGCTGATAAAGATCGCCTGGAGCAGCAAGAGCAACTGAACAAATTGCTCGATCTTCAGGCGGATTTTGAATTACCCCCCTCGGCTTTTGAAGTGGAAGGTTTATCTTCAGGCTTCTTTGATATGGCAAGAGAGCTTATAGAGCGGACACCAGGAGCTCACAGGCTCTGGATGCTTGATTTGATCTTCAAGCTTGAAATGCGGGAGCGGCTTGAACACGCCGGTGAAGAAGTGGAGTCGAGCCCGGACTCCGGTGCTGATTCCAGCCCGTACCGAAATCTTTTTCTAGATTCGCTGCATTATGAATTTCTAAGAACCGATTTTTTGTCAGCTTTTATGAACTTGATTTCCATGGCACTGGATTCGGACGCGAAAGAAAGGAGACGTGGTGAGGCTTTCTTAGATGAGATTTTTTTTGAGATTCTGCTTTCATCTGAGTATCGTGATTTCGAGTCTATTTATTCAGAGGCAATATACGCTGCTCCCGTGAAGGCAGATGGGGAGTCTGGTAAGTTCGATTATCGCAATAGGTGGAAAGCAGCAAAATCGCTTTTGTTGATTATAAAAGATCAGGAGCTGCTTTTGCGTCTTGCAGATCATTTGCAAAATGATCCTGATGATGATCTTAGGTACTGGGGAGCGGTGAATCGCAGTATGCTTATGCCACCCAGTAAGAGAGCCTGGCGACTTTTATTTGAGTCTCTATTGAAACAAAACAGCTGGCAATCTTCCTGGGACATAGAATGGGAACTAGGTGCTTCGGGTCATGCAATTGCTGCATTTGCTCTTCAAGCGTTGGCCGGTCGCTTTATACAGGGAAGCGGAACTAATCATGAATCAGTTCTTGCTCAAGCCCTTGAATCTGCTCTGTCGGTAGATCCGGCAAACAGAGAAGCTGCAGAGCAGGCGGTTAAAGCTCTGTATAGCGAACTGGGTCTTGCTGAGCCGGAAATTCTCTGGTGCGAATCTTATGAGCAGCTGCAAGATGAACGCGATGCATTGGAGCCGGCTCCTGAGTTCTGCTTCTTGCGGCGCTTTAGCAGGGCGCATATCAGTATTGCAAATAGAAACTGTCCGTTTTTATCCAGATGGACCGCGGCAGCTGATGCCGGGCTGCTGCCAGGCTCGTGGCAAGAGTCTGTGCTGCAAATGTCCCGACTTGCGAGTTTTGAAAACTGGAACAGATTGTATTCAGGTTTTCATGTTCTGCAGTTCGATTGTGTTTCGCTTGAAGTTCTGAACTTTGCCGCCGGGTATTTCGCTGAGGAAAACCGGTTATTTCAGCGCTTGAAAGAGATTGCCGCTAACTGTGCTGGAGCTTATTTTCAAAGCAAGCGCTGCCAGCTCTTTGAGCGGCCGGAGAAAATCACATATGATGAGCAATACCGTTTTCATAATAGAAGTGGAAGCTGTATAAAATTTCGCGATGGCAAAGAGCTATTTGCTTTCAGAAACCTGCCGCTTCCTGCCGAATACGTGCTTGAACCGGGGTACTTAAATGCAGCACGCATACTTGCGCAGGAAAATCAGGAACTCAGGAGAGTTTTGCTTTCTGAGTACGGTATGGAGCGTTTCGTAAAAGAAAGCAATGCAAAAGTTCTGTCCTGGGATAAATATGGCACCCTTTATGAAATTACGCCGCTGGATAGAGTCAGGGATGAGAACATAGTGGTGGTAAAAGTAAAAGATCCGTCTACAGGAAGAGAGTATTTTCTTCGGGTTCACCCGGATGTCAAAACTGCCAGAGAAGCCGTTGCCTGGACCTTTGCTTTGACGGAAGAGGAGTTTAACCCCAGAGAAGAAAGCTGAGAAGCTTATTTGTGGCGACTGAGAACTGAAATGAAAATTGATAGAGCTTGAGATGAGTGAGGATGAGCAAATGGCCGCCAATTTGGATGATGGATGTAAGCTGTGTTCGGGCAGCCTCCCTGACTCGCATCTAGTTTACGATGGTGCGCATTTTATTGTCAGGCACAGCCAGGAGACCAATATTCTTGGATATTGCCTGATTCAGTCAAAACGTCATTTTCTTGATTTATCGGAAGCTGAGCCGGCTGAACTCAGTGAATTTGCTTTTTTGCTTTCAAAAATCACTAAGATTCAGAAGACGATTCTGCTTTGCCCGCGTGTCTATACTTTTTCTCTGGCTGAGGCGGTGCCTCATTTTCACATGCATGTGATTCCTCGAAGCAGTGATTTTCCGCGGGCTTATAAAGGTCGCGGCATTATGTCCTACCCGCTTGAGCCCTCTTGCGATCAAAATCTGCTGCGGAATCTGGTTGATCTGTTCAGGATTTACTTACGCAGGGAGCTGTTTCCCGAAAGTGCTGCAGACAGAGGCTTTTGATCTGCCAAATCCAGGTGTTTTTGTAGCTTGGAAGAGACCAGGACCCTGCAAGATTAAATCTGAACTTGCCAAATCCGGCGAGGCTGAGCATACTAGATATAGGGGTTGGGTGAATGTACGGGCAGTCGTCTGATTCGAATCAATCAGTTAAGCGTCTCGGAGAGTTACTTCTGGAGTCGGGCTTTGTTGCGGGGCCTGACCTGGAGCGCGCTGTGGAGCTGTCACGCAAGAATTTTCAGTCACTGGGAAAGGTACTGGTTGGCTGGAAAATTTGCAGGCAGGAAGAAATCAATAATGCTCTGGAAATTCAGAGAATCTGCAAACTCGAAGGAATGACGGGAACCGTGGCGGTTCGCGTGCTTAGCTTAATGAAAGCCCATATGTATACAGTGCAGGAAGCGCTTTTGCACGTAGGCTGGACGCACCCCAATTACAATCCATTTATGGAGCCTGAGGAAATCATCGGCGCCAAAAGGGCTTTGAAAGATCTCGGTGTCTTTGAAGGTGTGGCTTATGCGGTAGCTCTTGAGAAAATCGGCGATGCTTATGCTGCACATGATCTGGGAGCCAGGGCCGAAGGGAAATATGCGGAGGCTCAGGCGGTGCTTGAAAAAGGGATGCCCAGGACCATGTCCGAGCTTACGTCTCTCTTGACCAAACAAGCCCAACTGGCAGTGGCTCAAAAACGGCATGATGAAGCCAGGGAAATTTTGAAAAGAGCTCAGGATCTGGTTGACCAGACCGGAAATAAGGCTTCAAAAGAGTATGCTAAAGTCATGCATGTATCTGCCGAGTATCATGTTTCACGCCGTAAGTTTTCGGAGGCGGAGAAGCACTATGTTGAGTGTTTCAGAAACCTCGCACCTGTTTGTGGCCTTCAGGATGAGCAAGTTCTCGATACTATCAGACAATATGTAGCCATCATGGGTAAGAGTGGCTGGAATGCCGAGGACAAAGTAACGCTTGGTGAGCTTTTTAAAGGAGCCGGTCTTGTTAATGAGGAAGAACTCACTGCCGGCTGGCAGCTGAGCAGAAAAAACAAGGTGGCACTGGGACGCGCGCTTGTAGATAGTGGTTTTGTGAAAGAAAGAGACCTGCAATTGGTCCTGCAAACCCAGCTTCTGGTGCGGGAAGGAGAAATAACATCACAGCTGGCAATCTGGATTGTTATTTATGCTGTTGAGCTCAATAAGTCACTTGACGGCGTGCTTGCTTTATTTAACTGCGAACCCAAAAGTCGCAGCGCTTTGAGCTCAGAATTAAAAGATGCCACAAAGCAAATGTCCGAGCTTGAAAGCCGCTTGCCTCCTACACATACCGAGCTTGCTTTTGCACACGCCAAAGTGGCAGGCATATATTTTCAACGGCAACAGTGGCAGGAAGCCGAGCACCACTATAAGCGTGCGCTTGAAATTGTATCGGTTAACCCCAACTTAAATCTGGAAAAAGTAATTGAAATAGTAGACAACTACTTTGAGCTGAAAGCCGCAGAAAATGATCTGGACGAAATGGTAAAACTGGGGAAAATCTCGGTTCAGCTCAGGTCAAAGCATCATGGACCGGCTTCTATTCCTTTTGCAAAAGGAGTGGAGAGGCTTGCAAACGTATTTTGCTTGAAAGGCGATCACAGTACGGCGCTCAGCTGTCTGGACAGGGCAATGACAGTCAGAGAGAGACTTTATGGTGATGAAGACAGACAGTTAATTGTTTGCCTTGAAGCTAAGGCTGATTGTTTGATTCACCTGCTTGAGTTTATTGAAGCCGAAAATATCCTTGACAGAGCGCTTAAAATAGCCGACGAAGCTTACGGCAGACCCCATCTGACCACGGATTCGGTTCTTGCAAAGCTGGTCAACGTGTTAAAGGAGATGGGCAAGACAGAAAAGATCAACGAGATTGCCCCCGGCGCCTTAAAGGACGAGCTGGTAATTTAGTACAGTCAATTTGCTATTTGTCGTCTTTTTGCAGATTCTCTGCATAGGTACTTACTGCGTCAAGTCGCCTTTTGACCATACGGCTGGCAGCAAGGCGCGTGATGTCTTGCCAGAAAGGCACTCTGATGCCCGGATCAATCGCGTTTGAAAGCTCGACTTTTGTCTCGTGTTCGTTTTTACCGGGTGACAAGATCCAACTGCCTTCAAAAACTTGAAAGCGGTCTGATTTCACCATGCTGTAATCAATGCGCGCAAGTGGTGCCGATTCATTTTCCACATACTCGCAACTTGCCTCTCCTACAATCGGGAGTGCCGCAAAAGTTTCGTGCAGCGTGGCAGCCTTGCCATCGTAAGAAATCAAGCGGCGATGATGATCCGACTTGCGCTGATGCTGAATCGCCTGCCATACGTTTTCTGCACTTGCGTTCACCAGCAACGAATGTTTGACTTCCGGTGTGTGTGGCTTGCTGTGTTTCTCGTGCTTGAAGTTGTGGGATTTGATTGGCTCTGCGTCGTGGCTGAAAGCAGCAGGGAAAGCCAGAACCGAGACGGATATATATGCCAGAACTCGGAAAAAACGCTTTTTATTCATTTGGAAAACTTGCCTGCCGGTTAAAAGGCGCATGATGCCACCTGTAAGCATCATTCCACGTTTTGCTCGTTTGAAACGGGAAACGAGAAACTTTATCGCCAAAAGCTAAGTGATATATACTTGACCGGGCAGGTGTTCTGGAGCTCTGGTGCGCGGCAAATACATCGACCTCCTGTTGATAAGCCTTATCTCGCTTTTTTGCGAGCTGCTTTTTATTCGCTGGTTGACAGCCGATTTTCGCTCTCTGGCAGTATTGAAGAGCCTTCCGCTGGTAATTTGTTTTGTCGGTCTTGGCGCCGGTATTGCCTTAGCCGGCAGGTCGGAGTCTAAGTTTGCAGAAAAACTCTCCGGCTCCTTCGTTTTCATTTTCTATCTGACAGTGGTGGCAATCCGTATATTTTCGCTCACCGGATTTTCAGCCTTATACCTGCCTTCTGTGAATCTTTACCAGTGGACCGATCTTGCAAGCAGCTTCGGTAAAGACTTTCTTAGCTACGAGCTGATTTTTATGGTCTTTATAACTGCGCTTTTTGTCGGACCATTCTTTTCTTGCATGTCAATCGGCGTGAAACTGGGTGAACTCTTTGAGGAAATTCAGCCATTAAAGGCTTATGCTCTGAATCTGGGCGGTGCTTTGGCTGGCAGTCTGGCATTTACGCTTGCTTCTTTTCTATGTTTGCCTATCTGGGTGCTTGTATCTATACCGGCGTTTCTTTCACTCTATTTCGTAAGAGCTGCCGCTAGCTGGGTGAAATGGCGCAGTGTGCTTTTATGTGTTCTGACAGTGGCAGCCGCTGCCTGGCCAGGTAGGGCTCCTGAGGGGAGTAAAGAATTCTGGTCTCCTTATGCTCGTATTCAGGTCTTTCCAGTCATGGCAACTACAGCTGAAAACAAGAGGCAAGAAGCCGGAATCCTGCTAAATGTGAATCAGATATTTCACCAGTTCTTTTTTTCCAGTCATTACTTTCCTGAAGGCTGGACTCTGCCTGCCGATATCGAACGAGAAGTCGCCAAACGCAGGCTTTATTACCCGGCGCCCTACAAGCTGCGCCCCGGAATTGAGAACGTGTTGATTCTTGGAGCCGGAACCGGGCAGGATGTTCTTGAAGCGCTGAATCAGAATGTAAAGCATGTGGATGCAGTTGAAATCGACCCGCTGGTGCTTGAGCTCGGTCGTAAATACAACAAAGCCTACGCTTCGGATAAAGTCAGTCTTTATTGTGATGATGCGCGCCATTACGTATCCCACTGCCGCAAAAAATACGATCTGGTCTTGCTTGCCTGCCTGGATTCAAGTGCCCTGTCCGGACTTGGTTCATCAGTGCGGCTGGATAGCTATGTCCATACTCTTGAAAGCGCGGAAAGCATAAGGAAAGTCCTGAAGCCTGACGGGCTTTTTGTGATGACTTTCGGGACCGGAGGCGGTAAGTGGCTGCAATCAAGAGTAAAGGATACGATTGATAAAGCTTTTAGTTGCGAGCCGCTTACTTTTGAAGGTGCAAATATTTTCTTTTGTGTTTGCGGCGAACCCGTAAAACGTGGTGAAATCAAATTGCCGTTTGAAAGCTGTTCGGAAAGCCGGCTTGCGCCTGCCGACCGCCTGCTTACCGATGACTGGCCATTCCTTTATATGGCGCCTGCAAGAATCGACTGGCCATTGCTTGCGATACTCCTTGAGCTTGTGGCAATAGCTGCCTTTGCCGGACGTAGACTCTTTTTTACCGGCTCCGGGCAAAGATCCTGGACCATGTTTTTTATGGGAGCGGCGTTCATTCTGGTGGAGCTGGGGGCAATTTCGAGGCTCTGTCTTGTTTACAGTGCCAGCTGGCTTACTTCGGCAATTGTGATTAACGTGATCTTGCTTTTCAATACCCTGGCTACAGTCGTAGTGATGAAAAAAATCGGGAGTCTGAAGAATCAGGTGAATCTGCTTTTCGTGCTTCTTTTGAGCTCACTTTTGATTTCATATTTGATTCCGCCGGTGGGAGATCTGGCAGAGAGCCTCGGCGATTTTTCAACCCCGGTCTTAACTGTGCTGATGCTTTTGCCCTGCTTATTTTCAGGTATTCTTTTTCCGATTCTTTTTGCAAAGGAAGCGTCTGCTTCAAGGGCTCTTGCTTTTAACATCTATGGAGCTGTGCTCGGTTCATTGCTTGAGTATATATCGAATTATTACGGGCTCAGGAGCCTTTCAATTGTAGCCATGATTTTGTATCTCTTAGCCTGGAGCGGCTTATGGAGCCGTAAAGCAGTGGACGAGCAGCCTGTTGAATCTGCTGGCAGTCCAAATTAGTAGCATTTCTATTTTTCATCTTTCTCATTCCTGACCGTAGCCACCCCCACCCGGTGTTTCGATTGTAAGAATATCGCCAGGCTCAAGTCTAAAACTGGCTCTATATGAGAGCTCTTCTTCAATGCCGTTGCGGCTTATATAATTCCGTCCCGGAGTGCCGGCACTGCCGCCTGCAAGACCATGTGGGCTTACCGAGCGCCTGTTGGAGATAATCGAGCCTTTCATGTTTTGCAAAAAGCGAAGTTTGCGTACGGCACCGTCGCCGCCCCTGTATTTGCCCGGACCCCCGCTATTGAGCCGGCGGCAAAAAGACTCGAGAATTACCGGGAAGCGAAGTTCCAGCACCTCCGGGTCTGTCAATCGTGAATTTGTCATATGGGACTGAACCGGACCGGTTCCGCTAAAGCTGGCCGAGGCCCCTGTGCCTCCGGCGATGGTTTCGTAATACTGGTAGCTTTGGTTGCCGAAGCTGAGATTGTTCATGCTCCCCTGAGCAGCAGCCATAATACCCATCGCTCCATATAAAGCATCTACAATCACCTGTGATGTTTCAACGTTGCCTGCAACCACGGGCGCCGGATATTCCGGATTGAGCAAAGATCCTTTTGGAACCGTAAGTTTTAGCGGTCGAAAGCAGCCGGCGTTCAATGGTATCTGGTCGCGTACTAAAGTGCGAAAAACATAAAGAACTGCTGCTTTGCACACAGCAAGCGGAGCGTTGAAATTGTCTTTGCTCTGAGGCGAGCTGCCTGTAAAATCTATATGAGCCGAAAGGTTCTTACGGTCTATTTCTATATTTACATTGATCAGGTTGCCGTCGTCTAAAATGCAAGTGAAGGAACCTGAGTTGAGAGATTTTATTGCCCGGCGCACGCATTCTTCGGCATTGTCTTGAACAAATCCCATATACTGGAGCACCGTATTTCTGCTCCATTTGCTCATCAAATCTTCAAGCTGCTTTATGCCTTGCGAATTTGCCGCCACCTGAGCCTTAAGATCGCCAAGATTATATGCCGGGTTTCGTGCCGGGTATTTGCCCAGGCTCAAATGTTCAAGTATTTCAGCTTCAAGTATTTTCTGGTCGCACATCAGGAGCATATGATCGAACAAAATGCCTTCTTCTTCGATGGAACTGCTTTCAGCCGGCATCGACCCTGGACTTATGCCGCCTATGTCGGCATGGTGCCCTCTTGAAGCCACAAAAAACAAAAGCTCACCCTGGTAAAAATGAGGGCTGATTACAGTAATATCCGGCAAATGTGTGCCACCATCATAAGGGTTGTTGCTTGCATAAGCATCGCCTGCTTTCATGCTTTTCGACTTTCTTTCAATCAGGCTTTTTACCGACTCACCCATAGAGCCCAGGTGTACGGGTATATGCGGTGCGTTTGCCACTAGATTACCCTGCTTGTCGAATATTGCACACGAAAAATCAAGTCGCTCTTTGATATTTACCGACTGGCTTGTATTTTGCAAGGTAATTCCCATTTGCTCGGCGACAAAACTGAAAAGGTTGTTGAAAAGCTCCAGTGTTACAGGGTCAGGTCGCTCTGTTACCTTATTTGCAGGCAGGCTCTGTCCGGCTTTTGGCAAGCTTACTTCAGCCTTAGCGCTTTGTTTATTTTTGGCACTCTCTTCTTTCTCTGAACTTTCTTCAACCGCAAAACTTTCCTCTTTTTCTGAATTATCCTTTTTCAGTTTGCTCAAAATCAATGAGGTATTCTCTAGCATGCTTGCCTGCCAGCCCGGCTCGACAATCGTTGTCGAGTGAGCTTCTGTGATTATTGCCGGGCCTTTAACTATCATGCCTTTGCTAATGGCTTGCCGTTCGATAAGCCGGCAGTCAAGCCAGCGCCCGCCTCTTTCGTCTTTATGTGCGCAGTAAAGCTTGCTTGCTTTATGACCGCCTTCTATTTCTGCAACTATCTCTGCGCCTGTTTTCGCGCCTGTTTCTGAAGCGGCTTGAAGCGGCATTTTAAGTTCTGACTCTTTCATATGTTTACCCAGAAGCTGCAATTGCAGCTCTGCAAGTATCAGCTCTCTTTTGCTGTCCACAAAACCGTAGCGGCTCAGATGCTTGCTTAAAAACTCGGTGCTCATTTCCTGCCCATTAGAATATTTCACTGGAATAGCATAATCACTGCCGGACATTTTTACGAGGGCGTTTGCAATCAGCTCCTTGCTTGCAAATTGATTCTCAGGGTCCATCAATAATGAGAGTTCTGTTTCTATCGCTGAAATCTTAGTGTCTAATTCCGCCTTGTTTATAGAAGCAAGTGCTGTATTTATTTCAAGCTCTCTTGAGAGTCTGCTTTCTGCAAGACCGATGCCGAAAGCTGAAAGCAATCCGGCTAAGGGGTGAATCAAAATCTTTTCGATGCCCAGTTCTTCTGCAATCTGGCAGGCATGCTGGCCGCCGGCACCACCAAAACAAACAAGCAGGCATTTTCGAGGGTCGTGGCCTCTTTGAACCGATACGTGCTTGATTGCATTTGCCATTTTATTGACTGCGATTTTAATGAATCCAAGTGCCAGATCTTCGGGACTTTCTTCAAAACCGCTTTCTTTGCTTATCTCATCTGCAAGGCTTGCAAAGGCTTTTTTAACCGAATCATAATCGAGAGTCTGGTTTTCTTCCGCCCCGAATACTTTCGGGAAAAACTCGGTTTTTATGCGACCTGTTAGAAGATTTGCGTCAGTAAGTGCAAGCGGGCCATGGCGCCTGTAACTCAATGGCCCGGGAATTGCGCCTGCTGATTCGGGGCCGACACGCAAGCGAGATCCGTCGAATCGCAGTATCGACCCTCCGCCTGCCGCCACCGTATGTATGTCAATCATCGGGGCGCGTATTCGCATGCCGGCAATTTCGCTGTCGTAAACATGCTCTATTTCGGCTTCAAGATGGGCCACATCTGTTGAAGTGCCCCCCATGTCGAAGCTGATTATGTTATCAAACCCGCAGTCTTTTGCTGCTTTCATTGCACCAACCAGCCCGCCTGCCGGACCTGAAAGAATGCAGTCCTTGCCCCGGAAAATCGCAGCATCAGCCAGCCCGCCATTTGATTGCATAAATTCAAGGCTCGTTTCACCGAGTCTGTTTTTGAGCTTGCCGATATAGTCTTTCAAAAGCGGCGTGAGATAGGCATCGACCAGAGTTGTGTCAGATCTGCTTATATATTTAGCAAGGGCGGCGCATTCGTGTGAAACCGAGATTTGGCTGAAGCCGGTTTCTCGGGCAATTTCTGCTGCTTGCAGCTCGTGTTCCGGATATTTATATGCATGCATCAGTGCAATCGCGCATGAACGAATGCCTCTTTCGTAGCTTTTGCGAAGTTCAATTGCAAGTGATTCAAGATCAGGTTTCCGCAGCAGTCTGCCTTGCGAATCGATTCGTTCATCAAATTCGATAACTTCCTCATAGATCATCTCGGGCAGCTTTATTTCAAGGGCAAAAATCTCCGGGCGGTTCTGGTAAGCAATTGAAATAGCATCGGCAAACCCTTTTGTGCAAACAAAAACAGTACGTGCTCCCTGCCGTTCCAAAAGGGCATTGGTGCCGATTGTGGTTCCCATTCTAATGCTTTCAAGATTCTCAAAACTTGCTTGTCTTGATTCAAGCAATTCCTTTATGGCAGAAAAAATCGGATCGGTATGCCGGACAGACTCGGAAAGCTTCTTTACTGCATGAAGCTGGCCGTCTGGAGCCCTGGCAATGATGTCTGTAAAAGTGCCGCCCCGGTCGATCCAGAAAGCCCAGTTTTTTTTAGCCTCTTTATTGCTGTTCAAATAATGCGCTCCCCGCTCCGGCAAAGAAAGTCAATTATCTCAATAATCCAGGTTAAACTGTTGAGTTGTTTGATCATGAGGCAGTGGACTGTCGGAGGGAACAGAAAGCGTGTTCTTGCGTCTAGGAATTATTAGTAAGCTTGATATACTCGCGATTTTGGTTCGAATGATGAGGTGAAGCTCATGTCATTTGCGCAAACTGGCACGTTTTTAATTGCTCTTGCTTTTGTTTTGAGCTCCGGGCTGGCTGTATCTGCAAACGATGCCGCCCAGAAGTCAGGAAATGCCCTGAACGGTTATGTGCAAAAGGATGGGGCTGTATTTCGCATCAAAAGAACTGCTCCTGTATCGGCAAAGCCGGTGCAGAAGCCGGTACAGGACAAAAGCTTGCTTTACGGAAGCGTCGAGCATAACAAGAATCTGCCGCCAAGACCACAGACCAGGACTCAAGAACCGGCTCTGGACAGTTTTGTAACGGCTGACGACTATGCAAGCCCACCGGCGCCTGCTCCTCAAAACAATACGCCTTTGCAGGCCGCGGCATCAAAACAGGCAAGCGCTACATTTATATGGGGTCAGAGTGCTGACGGCGGCTATTTTGACGCTTCGGGTCAGCACAAGAGCAATGTAATGGGAGACGAGCTCTATAAATATGGCGGCAAGTTCTTAGACGGAAGCCCGGTACCTACGACACCGGTTGTCTGCAATTTCAAAGGCCATGTCTACAAGCCTTTTGTGGTGAAAAGGGTACGCTAGTAAGCTAAACAGTGGTAGCGGCTTTGTCTTTTTTTCATCAAAATCAGATCAAAATAGTATAAAGATGGCAGGACTATCTGCCTGAAAGTCCAGTTGAATTAAGGGCTCTGGGCCTTAGACGACAGTAGCTGTCTGATTAAGATTCTGGGAAGAAGTTCTTTCTACGGTATAGACTTGTCAAAGAGGAGATGCAGGTTCTGTTTCTGTCTAAATTTCTATGACAACATCAAGCAGGCATATAAAACGCAAATTCAGCCTGTGGTTTTTTGAAGGACTGCGTGAAAGTAAAAAGCAGGACGACGAAAAGCATGGCGAAAAACATGAGAAGCAGTCTCCCTGGTGGCAGGTTATGTGCCTCACCGGGGTTGATTACTTCTCGACTCTCGGTTACCAGCCCGGTATTGCTTTTATAGCAGCCGGCGTGCTTTCGCCTGTAGCTACTATGATTCTCGTCTTAGTCACGCTTTTCGGCGCTTTGCCCATGTATTGTTCGGTTGCAAGGGAAAGCCCGCACGGTCAGGGGTCTATATCGATGCTGGAAGAGCTGCTTGCAGGGTGGCGTGGCAAGGCGCTTATTTTATGCCTGCTTGGATTTGCTGCAACCTCCTGGATGATTACAATCACGCTTTCAGCTGCCGACGCTGCCGTGCACGTGGTCGAAAACCCGATTGTGCCTGCCTTCATGCATGACAGGATGACAGTCACTTTAGTCATGTTAGCTTTTCTGGGAGCAATCTTTTTGAAAGGCTTTAAAGAAGCTATCGGTGTATCTGTCTGTCTTGTTGCCGCGTATCTGCTTCTTAACAGCATAGTGCTCTGGGAGAGCGGCCGGGTACTGATGCATAATCCGCAAGCAATAGGAGACTGGTGGTCCAAGTTATTCAGCCAGCATCATTCGGTCTGGTCGATAATCGGTGTTTCAGCCCTGCTTTTTCCAAAATTGGCCCTTGGGCTTTCCGGATTTGAAACTGGTGTGGCAGTGATGCCGCTTGTAAAAGGAAATGTTGATGACGACGAGAAAAATCCGCAAGGCAGAATCACAAACACTAAGTGGTTGCTTGCAACATCAGCTCTTATAATGAGCGTTTTTCTAATTGGCAGCTCGTTTGTAACCACGGTGCTTATACCGGGAGCTGAGTTTGCTCATGGTGGCGATGCTGATGGCCGCGCGCTTTCGTATCTTGCTCATAAATACTTAGGTGATACATTTGGAACCTTTTACGACCTGAGCTCGATTTCAATACTCTGGTTTGCAGGTGCCTCGGCAATGGCTGGTTTAATTAATTTAGTGCCTCGTTACCTGCCCAGATACGGCATGGCTCCGGAATGGTCGAAAGCCGTGCGGCCTTTAGTATGCTTTTTTACAGTAGTCGCATTTGCAATTACTGCAATTTTCAATGCTGATGTTGAAGCCCAGGGCGGTGCTTATGCTACCGGTGTGCTTGTTCTGATGACATCGGCTGCCTTTGCAGTCATGCTTGTTGCCTGGAAAAAAGGCTGGTTTAAAAGAATTCTCTTCACTGGCATTTTTGCCGTGTTTGCTTATACTTCAGTTGTGAATATGGTGGAGCGTCCGGATGGCTTGAAAATTGCTTCATTCTTCATTGCAAGCATACTTTGCACGTCTTTGATTTCAAGGGCCTTCCGAGCTACTGAGCTCAGGGTGCTTAAAGTAGAGCTGGACGAAACTGCCAGAGCTTTTCTTAAAGAAGTTGAGAATCAAGAAATCAGAATAGTTGCTCACAGGCCCGGCGGCACGGAATACAACCTCAAAGAACTGGAAGCACGCAGAGTGCACAATATCTTTGACCCGCTTATTTTTCTTGAAGTTCACAGGGGCGATGCTTCTGAGTTTGCAGATGAGCTTTTGCATGTAAAAGGCATTAGAAGAAGCGGTGGCTTCAGAGTACTGCAATGTGAAAGTGCCGCAATTCCAAACGCTATTGCTGCTCTGCTTTTGCATATCCGAGACACAACGGGCAAGTTGCCGCATGCCTATTTCGGCTGGACCGAAGGTCACCCGCTCAGTTATGTTATGAAATACCTCTTTTTCGGCGAGGGAGAAACAGCCCCGCTTGCAAGAGAAGTATTGAGGGCTGAAGAGCCAGATCCGATGTGCAGGCCTCATGTGCATGTGGGCTAGCACATGGTGTCTTTTTTTTTCGTGAGCCTGCTTTTTCTGCCATCGCTCCTGCGAGATGCCGCGATCCCTACTGCCCTTCAAGCCTGAGCCTGTAGCCTACTCCAGGTTCTGTAATCAGAAATTTCGGCCTTGCCGGATTGTCTTCAAGCTTGTGTCTGAGTTGGCCCATGTAAACTCTCAGATAGTGATGCTCGTCTAAATATGCGTCTCCCCAGACTTCTTTCAATAGATGTTTATGAGTAAGCACTCTGCCCTGATGTTTGATAAAAAGAGTAAGAAGCTTGAATTCGATTGGAGTCAGATGCAACTCTTCGCCATCTTTTAATACCTGCCGTTTTGAAATGTCTATGCTTATTTTGCCGAACTGGCATATATTCTGATTGTGCTCTGATTTATTTGACTGTGAATGCCTGAGTGCGACTCTCAGCCTGGCAAGCAATTCGCCTGTTCCAAACGGCTTTGTAAGATAATCATCAGCACCAGCGTCTAGTGCCGAAATTTTGTCGTCTTCCTGCCCGCGCGCCGAAAGCACAATAACAGGAATATCTGCCCATTCTCTCAGTTGCCTGGTGAAATCAAGCCCGTCCATATCCGGCAGACCGAGATCGAGTATTATAAGATCCGGCTTTTCAGTGGCGGCAAGCATCAAGCCCTCGCGAGCTGCGGCTGCTTCCACCAGATCATATCCGCTCGAGTTAAGGGTAACTCTCAAGAAGCGGCGAATTTGCAACTCGTCTTCCACAAGCAAAATTTTTGGCTTCTCTTCAGTCATCTTTATCGTTATTCTTACTGCTTGTGTTTTCTGTGATTCCGGTTTCGCCGATGTTGTTGCCTGTGATTCCGGTTTCGTTTGCTTCTTCGGCCAGGGGCAAGGAGGATGGGCTGCTACCTTCAAGAGGCAGCCTGATCTTGATGATCGTACCGCCATCTCTTCGGTTGGCTGCACTTATGCTGCCGCCATGAGCATTAATTATTGCCCGGCAAATTGTCAGGCCAAGCCCGACTCCAATTTGCTGTGAAACAGGATTCGAACGATAGAATTTCGCAAAAATTTTTTCTTCTTCCCCGGGAACAATTCCTGGTCCCCGGTCTGCAATTGTGACCAGCACTGAGCCGGCTTCGAAGTTTGTTTCTTTATCTGCTTCTTTATCTGGGTGCGAATCTGCTCCGTCTTCAAGCGCGGCTTCTATTTCGACTTCACTGTCAGGATCCGAATATTTAATAGCATTCTCAAGCAAATTCATCAAAACCTGCTGAATCAGCAATTCATCCAGTGGTATCAGTGGCAGCTCCTTTGGTATTTTAATTGAAACCTGCCGCTTGCCCAGGTGCGGTTCAAGCCGGGTCATACAGGAACCCACGATTTCTTCGATTGAATGCCAGGATTTGTTTATTGCAAGCGGCCCGGATTCCAGTCTCGACATGTCCAGTATGTTTCGAACCAGCTTATTCAAGTGTTCTGCTTCTTCAAGAATCACCTCTGCCAGTTCCTGCTTCTGGGCTTCATTTAAAGATTCTCTGCTTTCCACCAGGCTGCTGCTTGCACCGGTGATGGTGGCAAGCGGAGTGCGGAGGTCGTGGGAAACCGAACTCAAAAGCGCGTTGCGCAGCTGCTCTCGTTCTACTCTCATCGCGGCATCCTTTGCCAGTTCGGAAAGCTGTGCAACTTCAATAGCATGGGCGGCGTGATTTGCAAAAGTTTCCAGAAGTTCCATATCGTCCTGGTCTGCGATGCGCGGCTCGCCCCTGGGCGAAACTTGCAAGACCCCAACTGCGCCTTTTGACGCAATCAGAGGCAAATAAAGCGAACTTGCCTGAGCAAACGGTCCTCTGCCGAGCCCGCAGGCTTCCCGGTGCTGATAAGCCCAGAGGGCAATTTCATTGTCCTGCCTTTCTACCCGCACAAGCCCGCGGTCCGCGGTATATTCAAGCAGCTTGCCGTTTGGATCGGGAAGATAAACACCCACCATCGCATCAAAAAAGGTTCTTATATGTTTAATTGCAATGTCAGTAAGTTTATCCCAGCCTCGTGTTCTTGAAAGGTCGGTGCTGAGCGCTCGCAATGCCTCACTGCGCTTCTCTCTTTTTTTGCGCTGCTCGGCCTGGTCCTGCAGTTCTGAGGTGAGCGTGCTAATTAGAATAGCAATCGTGAGCATAACGGTGAAAGTGATTATGAACTGCCAGTCTGTAATTGCAAGTGAAAAACGGGGATTGACACAAAAATAATCGAATTCTGCCAGGCTGAGAAAAGACGCCAGTATTGAACTTGCCCTGCCGAAACGCGTGGCAATGTAAACTATGCAGAGCAGATAAATCATTATCAGGTTGGAGTGATCAAGGTAAAAGCTTGCCTGCCAGCAAAGCAAGGTTGCCAGGCTTGTAACCAGAATAGCTGCCAGGTATCCCATTGCAACCTCTATTCATCGACCCGGCATTATTATCCATCATTGCCGGGCAGTATTGAATTGATTATTAGTCATGGAGTGCTGTGCACTCTCATGTCAGAATTCTTGTAGATGCTGCGGCAACTTCTTTCACTTATGTGGAGTCCCAGCGATTTTTGCTTCCAGATTCTTCAGGCAGTTTTGGAGAAAAGTAAGAAATTTTGGGTCACCCTGGTCTTGCTTTTTTGCCAGGTTTACGGCTTCTTTATACTTTGCTTGAGCAAGCAAGATTTTTCCCTGCTCCTCAAAATTCTTTCCTTCCAGATAAACCTTGTATGCTCTGGAGTCACTCTTTTTGGGAATGCCGGTCTCCTCAATTATATTGCTTGCACTTTCAGATTTATGCCGAATGATAGCTCTACCCATTCTGGGATGTTGTGATGGCTGGGGCGGAGAAGCAGATTTCACCTCAGTTGCCGCTCCAGAGCTTGTTGATGACTTTTGTGATTTTGCGGGCTGGCAGCCCTCGTTGCCAAGCATAATTTGCTTGCGCCCGGACTTCTGCAGATTTGATTGTGGTCGCACAAAGGCGGAATCACCTTTTGACTCAATGATTTGATTCGCGGGAGGCATTGGCTCGCCGGAGAGTTCGACAATTGGCGCAGCCGGCTTGCTTTCATTTGCAGCCGGAACCTTGTTATTGCCGGCGCCCTGTCCAGAGGCTTCCTGTCCTTTGCCGGCTGGAATAAAAGCAAAAAATGCAGCTGTCATGCCGGCAACAAACCGGCAGCAAAGGCTAAGCTTGTTGCGAATAGCACGCAATGCGCGTGGACAGTTGTCGGTCATGATCGTGCCATCTGTGCGCCTGAAGATTCGCATACACTGAGAGCTGCCGTTTTCCGCAAGAAACTCTTCAGCTTCCATTTTTGTCATATCGGCTATGTTATATACATTTTTTGCGCAGCCACAACAGTGCCTCACGCGGTCATCACCAAGCATGGAGTCCCACGAAACGGGACAGGGAGCCGCAATTACTACTTCATCCAGACAACCCATTTTAGATTCCTTACTGATCAGAACTGCCACTAGCGAACTATAGATTTACGAATATAGTCAGATTATGCCCAGCCCACCACCGGGTTATCCCTGTGCCGAATATGCGCTAAGACCCGCTTTGAAGGAAAATAAAGGTTCTGCTAATTCCAAGCGACATTAAATCGGGCTGAGTAATTCATTAAGAAGCATTCTTAATGAACTTGTTTTGCTTAATTAAGTAGCAATGTAAAATGCAGGCGTGATTTGCAAACTTGATTTTGGAAACGGAGAGAGCAAATGAGTGAAATTAGCTACGATGACTTTCTAAAAGTAGATATGCGCATCGGGCGCATTCTAAGCGCCGAGCCTCTGGCTGAAGCGAGGAAGCCGGCTTACAAGCTATTTATAGATTTTGGCGAATTAGGACAGAAACAATCGAGCGCTCAGATTACTAAATACTATTCCGCTTCCGATCTGGAAGGGCGTCTGGTGGTCGCGGTAGTGAATTTTCCAGCAAAGAAAATCGCCGGTTTTAAATCCGAGGTGCTGGTGCTTGGTAGTGAACATGATGGTGGTGTCTTGCTTTTGCAGCCGGACAGCGGCTCCGAACCTGGCGCCCGTGTGTTTTAGTCGAAACGCCCGTGGGTTCTAGTCGAAACGCCCGTGGGTTTTAGTCGAAACGCCCGTGGGTTCTAGTCAAACGCCCGCGGGTTCTAGTCACACAAGCGATCTTCATTCGATCTTTTCTTTATTGAATTGCACAGTTATCCGGGCAGGGAATTTGCGATACTTCATTTTCAAGCTGTATGGTGCTGTGTGATATTGCATAGTCTTTTTTCAAGAGCTCCTGAACCTGAGCAAGTAAGAGCTCAGGTTCTTTGCTGTTTGCGAATTTCACATGTCCCGACATGGCAATCATGCCTGATGTGATTGTCCATACGTGTAAATCATGTACTGAAACAACACCTTCAATTTTCATAATTTTATTGCTCATTTCGTCAAGGTTTACATGATCGGGTGCGCTTTCCATAAGAATGTCGATTGATTCTTTTAACAAGCCCCAGGTGCGCCACAAGATGAAAAGTGCAAGCACGCAACTGACGATCGGGTCTATTAAATACCACTTGCTTATCATAATCACGATTGCGGCAAGAATCACGCCAACTGAAGCAAGCAGGTCTGATGCTACTTCCATCAGGGCTGCTCTTGTGTTGAGAGAGTTCGAGGAGTTCTGGCTCAAAAGTCTCATCGAAAACAGATTGATGCAAATCGCAAGTGACGCAACTATCAGCATTGTGGTGCTTTGCACTTCGGGTGGTTGCGAAAAACGCTGAAATGCTTCAAGCAAAACGAAAATGGAAATTACAACCAGAATTACCGAATTTGCCAGCGCTGCAAGTATTTCGCTTCTGTGAAATCCGTATGTGCGTGAGGGTCCTGCAGGTTTTGCCGAAAGCCAGATTGCAAACGATGCAAGCCCGAGAGCTGCCACGTCGCCAAGCATATGACCGGCATCGGCCATGAGTGCAAGGCTTTTAGTATACAGGCCGGCCAGAAACTCGATTACCATGAAAGATCCCGAAAGAGCAAGAACAATAAACAGCTTCTTACGGTCTAGATTTCTGGCATCGCCATGACTGTGCGGAGCTTTGGACCCGGATTGATCATGAGTGTGATCTTGTTCTACATGATCTTGTTTCACATGATCTTGTCCCTCATGGTCTTGTCCCTCATGGTCTTGTCCTTCATGATCTTCGCCGCTGCTATCATCAACTGCTTGCGCCATCGGTTTCCTATAGTGAGCAAAGTCGTAATATTTTTCTGAACCGCATACTTGCTACTTATTTTACATGAAAACAGGTGCTTGAACCGTGAGCTTACCTTGATCGTTTACTTTAGCCAAGCAGGTAGGAAAAAATGACACCATTGGTGATGCCGGCAAATATAATTGCCGTCCAGAGCATTTTGATTGTGTTTTCATGCAGCTCTTGTTTTGCATAAGCAAGCATTGCTACAGGACCGATGAATTGAACCAGGCATGCTGCTGCAAGAGCCAGGTTGCCTATTTCAAAGCTCTGATTTGAAAGACCTAGCTGCGCGACTGTAAAACTCACAAGCATCGGTAACCCGTGCGCAACTCCCATCTTCATGCCGTTTTTGCATTCAGCTTTCAACGACTCGTTTCGGTTTCTTTTTTCTCTTTCGGCCTTGATAATCGATGTAAAGTTGCCGCATGCTGCCATGTCCATAGTTGAACCCTCCCCCGGCTTTTGTTTCGTTTGCGCTCTCAACAAAAACAAGTCTAAGCTTGAAATCTGAAGGGCTTTTGAACAGGAAAAATTCTTTTGGCTCTAGTGTTTTGGATACATTTGAACTGGAGCTTCAAGCCTTGCTGCATGCAGCTGTTTTGCTTTAACATCAATGTGGAAGGACCTAAGTAAGCAGATAAACGGCTTATTTTTAGCGGGCAAAGCAAATGTCATTTTTAAGCAAGCGCTCTTTATTCAGCCTCTTATTCGTTCTGGCTTCTTCGATTAATCTGCAGGCTTCTGCCCAGCTTGTAGCTATACCGGGACTTTTTGAAGGTGATCATCTGAGAAAAGTGAACGCGATCTACGGAGAACTGACCTCCAGTCCTGCCGGTCAGGCAGGAAAGCTGATTCCGTCTTTGCTTAACTCGCTCTCGGCAGTGGATCAACGGGCTCTTAACCAGACCTATCATCAATTTCGAGAACTCTTAGCTGACCCTTCGGTGGTCGAAGCACTGATTCAGGAACTTAAAACCAAAAACGCAGAACTTGCATCCAATATTCTTGTGAATTCGAGGAATTATGGCACCGGTGCTCTCGATCTGAACAACAGCAACCTGCAGGAGCTTGTTCCGGCTTTGAATTCGCCCAGCCATATAGTGCGAAAAAATGTAGCTCAGCTTCTTTCTACTGTTTCGACTGCAAACGACCTCAGCGCTCAAACGGCCCTTATCAAAGTCCTGATTAACGACCCGGTGCCGGCTGTAAGAGTCGCGGCTGCACAATCACTGGGAAATATCGGCAGGGAAGTTTATTTCAAGAATGCCAGTCCAATCGCACAGGCCTTTGCAAAAGCCATTATTGAGGACTCTTCGCCGCAAGTAAGAAGTGCTGTTGCCTCCGGTCTTGCTCAAATGGGAGGCAAGGCTGAGCCTGCAGCTGCTGCCATTTGCAAGGCACTTACAGACAATTCTTCTCAGGTCAGATACCAGGTCTTGCAGGCTATTATCCACTTAGGACCTGCTTGTGCCGCCAGTGTTGACGAGCTTATAGACATGTACAACGGCCCCAAAGACAGTTATATGTCCAACAACAAAGATCGCATTATTCAAGCACTCTCGGCTATCGGGCCCGAAGCGAAAAAAGCTGTACCGCTGATTGCTGAGGGGCTGAAAGAAAGAAATACGCTTGCAAATACGGCAAGAGCCCTGGCTAAATTCGGACCGGCGGCTGCCCCGGCTGTTCCGGAGTTGATCACGGCACTTAAAAGCCCTTATCCGCATGATCGAGTGGAGGCAGCAAAGGCTCTGGGCGCAATCGGACCGGCTGCAAAAACTGCTCTTGATGCACTGAAAGCTGCAAGCAGTGACGACAGAAGCGCAGATGGCTCCACGAGCTATGTTTCAACTGCCAGGCGCGCAGCAACAGAGGCGATATTTCTTGTAACTGGAGAAAGCCCGAGTAACAGCACCGGCATTAGTTTCGAGAACTGGGACAGATAAAGCCTCCCTTTTTTGTATCCACGCAGTGAGCTCGGGCTGAATAACCTCTCAAGCGAATTCGCTTGAGAAGGAAAGATTCCTGCATTTAACTGCTGCATCTAATTCCTGCAATTAATTCTTGCGCCTGTCTTACAGAATCCTAACTTTTGCAAAATGCCGTCTGAACATAAGCGAACTAAAACTTAGCTTGAGGGCTATCGTTTTGAAAGGAGATTGAGTATGCTCAGACAAATCGGCGAGCGCAAGCTGCTTGTTTGCTGTTTTCTATTCCTTGCATTAATTTCCAGTTCCAGTTGCAAGGCGCTGGCTGCCGCCTGGGAGCCGGAACCAGGTTTTAAGCAAATCCCAATCTGGCCGTCCTTAGCCCCAGGTCAGCAATATAAGGGACCGGAATTCAGCAGCACCGGCGATGGGCTTATTGGTGGCAAGACAGTTCTTTGCGTGGAAAAGGTTTCAAAGCCCACAATCACGGTTTATCCGGCACGCGGAAATAACACCGGTACGGCTGTAATTATCTATCCAGGTGGTGGTTACTGGATCCTGGCGATGGATCTTGAAGGTACTGAAGTCTGCGACTGGCTCTGTTCTAAAGGCATTACTTGCGTGCTTCTTAAATACCGGGTGCCGGGCAATAAGTTGTATCCCAGGTCAGGCTGCTATCCAAAATCGAAAGCTGCGCTTCAAGATGCCCAGAGGGCATTGAGGCTCGTGCGTTTTCATGCCGCCGAATATCAAATAGACCCGCATAAAATCGGAGTGCTCGGGTTCTCGGCTGGTGGTCACCTTGTTGGAGCCATGAGCACAAACTTCGGCAGAAATTTATATCCTCCTCAAGACCAGGCAGATAAGCTAAGCTGTCGGCCGGACTTTGCAGTGGCTGTTTATCCGGGACACATGCTCGAGAACAGGACAGCAAATTCAGGGCTTAATCCGTATGTGCCTGTGAGCAAAAACACACCACCCACGTTTTTGCTACATGCAGAAAATGATCCGGTTGATGACGTCGAGAATTCGCTCGTTTATTTTTCTGCACTTAAAAAAGCCGGGGTTCCGGCTGAAATGCATATATACGCCGACGGCAAACATGCATTCGGCTTGCGGCCGACAGCGCTTCCCATAACAAAGTGGCCTCTGCTTGTGGAAACCTGGCTGAAAACAATCAAGATGGTCCCATAGCTTCACTAATGAAGTCGGTGTTTGTCAGATCTGGCATAACAAGCAACAAGCAAATAGGCCGGTTCCGGCATTGGGGTTCTTTCACAAGTCGGGCCCGCCAAAATAAAAAGGCAGCTTTTTCAAGCTGCCTTAAATGCCTCTGGAACGAGTTGCAGTGTTTAGCGCCTTCCTCCTCAGAAAGGTATTGCTAAAGCATTCTTTGTTTGATTAATTAGAGTACAAAGAATGGTGTTTGAGCAACTTTGTCACCGACCAGAATTTCAATCTGGTACTGTCCCGGTCCGACTTTTACGTTGGATGCCACAACAGAACCATCCTGGTTGGTTTTGCGGCTGAATACAACGCCGCGATCCTGTTCTTTGACACGCAGTTCCACATCTGAAAGTGCCTGTCCTTTTACATCTTTTGCGTTAAGCAAAATGCGGAACTGGTCCTGATCTACCATCCAGCCAAGATTGACCTGAATATTGGCTCCTGATAGGTCTTGCTGGAATGTGCCCAGCGAAACCAGGCGCGATCCGACGCCACGAAGTGCTCCCGCCGGAACCATTTGTTGCCAGGCCATGGTGCCGAGCATGTCCTGCCAGGCTTTTACGGCAGTTTCTCTGCCTGAGCCTACCAGGTCGCGCAGTTTGAGTACGGTGCTTGCAACCGGGTCGGCAGCTTCGCCAAGTAAACGCAAGGTTACCCGGCTTAATATGCTCTCGTCTTTGGCTGAAAGTTCTACATACTCGGAGGCGGCCCACATTGCCCGGTCGAAGGCGGTGTCTTCGCCAGGAAGCGGCAAGCTGTCGCCGTAACGCTGGAAGAAATTCCGGACGTCGTTGGCGATAGCCCCCTCGTCGTTTCCTTCGAGAATCTTTTTCAGTTCTTCAGTAGGGGTTTTCATTATCTGCTCCTAGATACACGATTGATCTCGTTCCATTCGTTCTTTAAATGCCCGCAGAGTTCGAACGATTTTCTTATCGACCGTATCTATACTTTTGGCATCCATTTTTAGACACGAAATCAGATCTTCTCTCTTATATCCCTGCACATATTTCAACATGAAGCATGTACGGTGGATTCCGGGCGGAAGTTCATTCAAAATCTGGTCAATTAAATCATTTAAAAGTGCCTTTTTGGCCGGGTCGCTGTCTTTGCTGCCGGACATGCCATATTCCCAGCCAAATACATCCTCGGCGCTTCGACCGTCATCTTCGTCAAAAAGTGAATCTAGTGAAGTAGTTCGCCACTGGCTTGAGGGAGTGTCATCTTCTACAAAGGTTTTGCCTGGAGCCAGAGTGCTCAATTTCATCGATTGGCCGTCAAAGCTGGCTTCTTGATTGCTGTAGACTGTTTCAGTCCTGCGCTCTTTGTTCTGATTGGCGTCTGCTCTTTTGCGCAGAATTACCTTGTGATAGCGCTCGAGATTTTGAGCAATGGCTTTGTTGCAAGCTCCCAGACAGTAAAGAGCCAGCTTTGCGTCGGGATGATTAGGGTCAAAGTGCTTAATTACAAGCACCAGAGCCGTTTGTAAGATATCCTCTACATCTTCGTCTGTCGCTAAACGCGCACGGGAGCGAATATAACGCATCATGCGCTGAGGAGAAAAATCCATCTCTCCTTTCAGGAATTTGCGTGCTTCCCGATCATTCATGCTTTTTCGGCCTTTTCAACCCAGCTCAGGCATTTAATACGCCATTGCGCCTTTTTGAACTATGCCCAACCCAGACAGGTAAATGCCAGCAAACCCTTTTGTATATATACGTTTTGCCATTTTTTGGATAAATTACCAGCTTAAATTACGGCTTTATTCTATGAGGAGTTCATATTAACAAATCAAAAGCAAAGATTCACTAGGGCAAAACGCTGCCCGGCCGGTCTAGAACGGCAGAAAAATGCTCGGTCAAGTCATCTCAGCTCAGAATTAAGCAAAATTGCCTGAACTTCTCTGAAGCTTAAGTCTCTTATCCAGGGGGCTTTTGAAAGCCCGAGCTCAGGTAAAATGACTGTCCTGACAAGGCATTTTTACCGGCTAGTCAAGAGGCTGGCTCTTGCAGCATCAATTGTCAGATTCAGGCTTCGAGTTTCTGTACTTTCTGTAGCTTCTGTACTTTTTGTACTATTTGTATTTTTAGATTCTTCCGAACTCTGTGTACTTTCTGTACTTGCCAGATAGAAATGATAGAAATGAGAAAAACGCGAACAAGAGAAAAAGCACGTCATATGGGACCGGCAGCACGAAAAGCAGGTAGAGCAGCGCTGTCCGATGGTTTTTTCGGCAATCTTTATCAGGCTCTGACCGGAAACCTTCATGTACCGGCACATTTTGTAAAAAGGGCAGTCGCAAATGGCTTGCCTCCGGCTCAGTTACAAGATGCAATTCGTTGTGCACGCAGTTTGAAAGCTCTTCCCAACTATTTACTTGCTGCTTCCGAACAAAAGCTCGAGAAAGCAGTGTATTTCGACGAACTGGGGTTGAAAGCCAGAGCCCGAGACCTTTATTTAGAATCAAGCCTCTGGGGGCTATATGCTGAGATTTTGATAGACGACGAAGAAAAGCGGCAGCTGGTTTTTCAGAAATACAGGCAGGCATATGCTGCGGCTGCGCCTTATTTCACGCATCCGGCATTTGAAACCAAAATCAACTACCAGGCAAGCAGCATTTCAGCTTATTTTCGCCTGCCTCAAAGCAATTCTGATGAGAGTACAACCGCCCAGAGCGTTCCGGCAGTTATATTGCTCAACAAACTTTTTTCTGCCCGCGAAGAACTGCATTATCTGGAAAATTCGCTGCTTGCCCAGGGCCTTGCAACTTTGAGTGTCGAATACCCGGGTGTTAGCGATCACACAGGGCAGGTGCCGGGCGGAATCGATGTGAAAGAGCTGGCAAACTCTATTTATCTCTATCTGGCATCGCGTCCTGAAATCGACATTTCATCCGTAAGTTTATACGGGCAGGGGTTCGGTGCTCGTATTGCAATTTATATGGCGCTTGCTTATTCGGAGCGTTTTCATTCGCTTGTGAGTATGTCCTGCCCTCTGAATCTTGTATCAGGACTGGACAGGCTGGCGCCGCTTTATGCAAAGGAGCTGCTGGTTTCGGCTCCTGCAGCACGCGCTGCGATTTACGAACTTGCTTTGCACACTCAAATAGAGCAGGGCTTTGAGCATCTTGAAGCCCCGCTTTTAGTAGTGGGTGGCGGCAAAGACAAAATTGCCGGCGTCAACGAAACCAAAGAGATTTATGAAAAGTCCTTTTCAAAAGACAAAAAGCTGCTGCTCTGCCCCGGAGCCGGACATTGTTTGTACGAAATGATGCCGAGCCTGCGATATGAAATTGCGCAGTGGATAAAGCAACGCGCGCTTTCGCAGATTGCAAACTAAAACGGGCGGGCAAACATGCAGTCCATCTAGTTTTTTGCTTGCACTCTTTTAAGTGCCCTATCAATTTGAACACGGAAGCCGGAGTCGCCGGCAGCTTGGCTGTCAAAGGCTTCCAGCGCCTTTTCATAATGGAACTCAGCCATCGATTTATTTCCGTTTTTTTCAGCCTCTTCGCCTTTTTTGTAGCTTTCATACGCTTTTGTGTTCAAGAGTGGCCGGTTTTTAGGGGGAGTAGGCTCAAAAGGTGCGGCTCCAGGCATAACCGGGTGTGTCATCATGGGCTTTCCAGCCACCTCATGTTTTAGCTGCTGGTCTTTGGCCATTTTCTTTATAACCATGACCGGATCATCACAGTTGCTTTTTGAGTTTGTTTTCGTAGAGCTATTGTTAGCAGCCGGTACCGGCACCGGCGCTATGGCCTGACCTGGGGGAAGAATCGAGGGTTCTCCCTTTACGGCTTTAGAATTAGGCACAAGGATCATGCCGCCTCCCGCCGGATTTCCCTGGTAATGAAATCCAGGTGGCGGCGTCGGTTCTTTCCAGTCCGGACCGACAAGCATGCCGAAACGGTTCATACGCATTGGTTTGGCCGGAGCCTTGTTTGTTTGCTGATTGGCGCTATCGGCTGGGGCTTCGCTTGCTTGCTGGCTCCATGCCGCCGGCAGCGACAGTAGGAAGCTGAAAACGGCAGCTGCTGTTCTTACAGTCCAGCGGTAGCTGTCTCTAAGCTTGCGCAGCGCCACCGGGCAGTCGTCGGTCATTATCGTCCCGTCCTGACGGCGGTAAAAGATCATGCATTCTGAAGTGCCGTTTTCTGCCAAAAAATCCTCTGCTTCCGATTTTGTCATGTCTGAAATGTTATGCACAAAGTTGGAACAGCCTGAACAGAGTCTTTTGCGATTGTCACCTTTCATAGCGTCCCAGGGGACAGAGCAGGGAGATGCTATGACCAGATTGTCGAGAATGCTGTCTTCGTTCTCTTTGTCTTTATTGCACATAGTTTACGCCACCTTGCCGATATGCAGGATCTCGCCTCTTCTTCAGGCTAGCAAAAAGTGCTTTGCCAACAAATATGATTTACCCGGTTATATTTTTCCTGGCTCAGGTGAGTCCAAGTTTCTTCATTTGCTCGATGTCGGAACTGCTTGCTTGAACACTGGTTCCCAGCAGATAGTCGGCCAGAGGGAAGACTACATTAAAGTTCTTGTTTGGGTATTTATGATGTAACCAGTGATAGCGAGCCAGAAACTTATAAACTGGCCAGTGGCTAAACTTGCGTTGTTCGGGCTTGTGCATCTCGAGATGGATTTTGTTCCAGACCCAGTGATGGAATGTCACTACTGCTATAAACATTAATGCCCCGGCCATGAGATCAGGGCAATAACGGCAGCAAAAGGAAGGGCTTTTACAGGTGCCTTCTGCACAGTCAGACGAATCTCTTTGTCTTCACCAGGAGCAACAGGCTCATCGGTAAATGTTTCAGAGTAATGCTCTTTGTGATGCACAATCGCATGAGCCTCGAAAGTTCGCTGAAAACGAGCAAGGCTTTTTCTGTGCATCAGTCGGCTATGCGTTTGATGTTCGATGAATGACATCAGAACGCAAGAGAAAATGAACCAGGCAAGCAGATGCAAAACAAACATCCAGGTCTCCTAAAGATTTGGAACCGGCACGCTTGTTTTAGCTGCCAAGTAAGAACAGGGATAAGAAGAGGGCTGTTCAGAACTAGGGCCAAGCATAACCCATGACTGCACCCCGGTGCATGAAGCTTTTGTCAATGAAGCTTTTGTCAATGTCCTGTCCACGCTGGAAATTGACTCCTGAGAACGTAAAGATTCTCAAAGTTTGAGATTTGTCAAAATGGTCATATTGCCGGGCCTGTTGATTGTATTGAAGCAGTCAAAAGCTTGAGAGCCGGATTGCTGTTATCCGCTCGCCACACGGCATGAAGAGTGATAATTGCTTTTAGATCTTCCAGTTCGAAAAGCACAACGTTATCCGCTTGTCTGTGCTTTGCTGCCTCCGTGATGAATGTAACACCGATATCCGCTGCAACCAGGCTCAGTATAGTGCTTTCCGTAAAAGCTTCTTGCACCACATTCAGTGTCAGCCCGGCGTTGTTGCACTGAGAAACTATTAAATCGTAGAACCTGGGTGCTTTTGCTCTTTTGAACCAGACAAATGGGACATCGTGCAGGTCGGACAGTTTGATGCTCTTTTTTTCGGCTATGTACCTGTTTGATCTGGCGGCAGCAAGAACAATACGTTCTTCATTGACTTTGTGACGTTGTCACCTCTTGCTTTTTGGCAAGTTCTAGTCTTAACCGGGTGGCAAATGACGTGGGACCATTTCCTGATGTTTTGCATCCTGAGCTAAAGCATTTGCAAAGCCCGCTACAGTATTGTCTCCTTTGTTTGCAAAATAAGTAGTCAACCCACCGGGCCCGAATTCTTTCTGCATCTTACTCCAGATTTTTTCTTGGTCTGCACTATCCTTTGGATAGCAGGAGAGCGCAGAAACGTACTGAAGGTATGCATCTTTCAGGTCTGTGCAACAATTCTGCCTATTTGCTTCATTTGCTTTTGCTGCATTTACGTACTCATTAGCTGCAGTCTCGTATGCATTACTTGCTTCATTGATGTGACCAGCCACTTTGTAAGCATGACCAGCGTCGCTGTATGCGGATGCTGCTTCATTGTAGTGGCCGGCGCTGGCATCGTCTTTTCCTGCAGTGTTGTAAGCGTGAGCAGCGCTGGTCCAGGCGGCCGTAGCCTCAGTAGCGTCACTTGCATTTGTAAAAGCCTGAGCAGCGCTTTCGTAAGCGGCTGCGGCTTTATTGAAGTGACCGGCGTTGGCATCATCTTTCCCTGCAGTATTGTAAGCCTGGGCAGCGCTGGTCCAGGCGGCCGTGGCGGCGGATGAATCGCCGCTCTGATGGTAGGCGTTAGCAGCACTTTCGTAAGCGGATGCTGCTTCATTGTAGTGACCGGCACTGGCATCATCTTTTCCGGCATTATTGTAAGCCTGCGCAGCTTTTGTCCAGGCGGCCGTAGCCTCAGACGCATCACCTATATTTGCAAAAGCCTGAGCAGCGCCTTCGTAGGCAGCCCCTGCTTGATTGTAGTGACCGGCACTGGTATCGTCTTTTCCTGCAGTGTTGTAAGCTTGCGCAGCGCTGGTCCAGGCGGTCTTTGCATCTGCGGTGTCACCGCCCTGACCGTAGGCGTTAGCCGCATTTGCGTAAGCTGCCGCTGCCTTATCTGGGTGATTTTGAGAATAATCTGTTGCCGCTTTCTCATACCAGGCGGCCGCATTAAGAAATGCTCCAGTCCCTTTCCCTTGTTCATAGAGGAGATGCGCTGCATTTTCTTCTGCATTTCCGCATTTCTCTGCTATTGCGCCTTTATCTCCTTGTGCCAGGCTATATTCACTACCAAAGTTACCTGCTGCATTTTGGAAAGCTTGAATTGCCTCATTGTAATGACCGGCATCGTGGTAGGCTTCGGCGGCTCCGTTGTAGGCCTCGGCAACATTGTTAAAGGACTGTGCGGTCCTGTCGCCGCCGTTCACCACATTGGAAAACTCTGCTGCGGCAGACTCAAAGGCACTCGCAGCCTTGCTATGCTCCCCAAGTTGCATGTAGATCTGGCCGAGTCTCTGATTAGCTTCGCCCAGTCCCTGGTTGTTTGAAGAGCTGTAATTCGCAATTGCCTGATTCAGTTCGCTAACGGCCTGGTTATATTCGCCCAGTTCTGAATAAGATTGTCCTGAAAGCCGATAACAGTGGGCTGCGAGCTCCCGTTGTCCTTGGGTCACGAATTGAGCTGCAGCCTGTGCATAATAAGATGCCGCCTCTTTTGTTTCTCCTGCAAGATTGAAGTAATGAGCGGCATTCTGCAAATTCGCCGGTGTTTGCCAGCCGTAGTGACCATTTATGTTAGCCTGGGCCTCAGCAGCATAGGCCTGTGCGGTGAGAAGATTATTGCCGGTATGCAAGAAGTTGACAACGGCGTTATTGCATTGAGTTACTGCTTCGTCTGGATTGTCGGCCTTCGTATAAGCCAGTCCTGATTTAAGATATGCTTCGCCTATGGCATTGTAGGCGGCATCTGAAGTGTCCTCACCTAATTCAACCACATCGGAATAGTTTGCCGCCGCAGCGTTATAGTATTGTCCCGCCTTATTGAAATGCCCGGCCAGGTCGTAGGCCTTGCCTGCATCGCTAAAAGCCTCGGCTATATTTTCGAAGGACTCTTTGGATTTATTGCCTAGAAGATTTACCACATTAGAATACTGGGTTGCTGCATTTACAAAAGCCTCTCCTGCTCTATTATGCTCACCGGCGCTAGTGTAATCGTTAGCTGCATCCATATAGAGCTCTGCTGCCAGTTTGTACTGTCCGTGGCTTTCTTGAAACTGGGCGTCCTTTTCGGCCTGTGCGGCTTCCTGGTTCCAATTTGGCGGGCTGTCTTGCTCGCTTCCCAATCCGGAATGCTCGTGATGCTCTACGCTTTCCGTTGGGCTATGTTCCTGATGATGCTCAGCACTGTGTGTGCTTTCCAATGCGCTGTGTTCCTGATGACGTTCATTACTGTGAGTGCGTTCGGATGGGCTGTGTTCTTGATGACGTTCATTACTGTGAGTGCGTTCGGATGGGCTTTGTTCTTGATGACGTTGTTCATTACTGTGTGTGCGTTCGGTTTGGCTGTGTTGATGTTCTTGATCATGAACTATTGCCTTGTCATGTTCTTTTGTAGGGGTCGAATGAGCTTGTGACTGATTTATTGAGTGCTGCTGAGCTGCCATATTCGCAGTTATCTCATGGCTATGATAGAGATCGGCTGTGTGTTCGGCTTCTTGATGCTGCTCCCCTTCGTGGCTGCTGTCCATCCGGTTCTGTTCGTGCTCAGGTCCGGCTGCTGCGGCCTCCTTAATATGATTGAGGGTGTGGCTGATGTCGTTGAAGTCCTGGACAGCTGGCGGAGGTCCGCTAATTGAGTGTGCCACGGGCTGGCTCAGTGCCGCCTGTTCGTGCGCTGCCTTCGCTACGCCGCCCAGTTTTGTGAGCATTTCACCAGGGGATTCTGACTCGAGTGAATCAAGCTCTTCGTAGATTACTTTTGTATTCGGGTTTTTCTTAGCTTTCTTGCTGTCCTTGTTGCTCTTGCCTTTAGCCATGATGACTGCCTACCCCCTGGAAAAATTTCCAAACATAAGGACACCATGGTTCTAGCCATGGCTAAACTCGCTATTCTGGGACGCCTTTTTGAAATATACCCTTTTAATCGACGTATAAATCAATTGTCTATTCCGCACAAGAGAATACGACCAGTCCGAAGTCAAGGGCTGACTCTCATTGATTGCTTTGCGGCGTCCAGGTTACCGGTTGTTTGCCTGATTTAGCTTTTGGGTGGTATTGGTGGCACCGCCGGGCTTTCCTGATGCTTGGTGGCACCTGCTGCTAAAGCCCCTGCGTATGCCGATGCTGCGCCATCATTAGTGCCGGGCTGCGCAAAATATGTACAGAGGCTTTGGAAAGTCTGATGCATCGTATTCCAGATCTCAGCTCGTTGCGCTTGGCCTGTGCTATAGCAGGAGAGAGCCGCGTAGTACTGATTGTAGGCGTTTTGTAATTCGGTGCAACTGTTGTGCGAATTGCCAACTGCTGCTTTTGCTGCATCAATATATTCCATACCGGCGTTCTGGAATGATGCGCTTGCGTCATTTAAATGACCTGCTTCTTTATACGCATCTCCAGAGTTGATATAGGCTTCTGCTGCTTGATTGAAGTGGCCGGCAGCCGCGTCCTCTTTTGCAAGTTTGTCATATGACTGTGCCGCGTTTGTCCATGCAGTTGTAGCAGCACCGGGATCGCCGGATTTGTCAAAAGCCTGAGCCGCACCTTCATATGCTGCTGCCGCTTGATTGTAGTGACCGGCACCTTCATAATTTTTGGCTACAGTATCGTAAGTTTGGGCGGCGCTTGTCCATGCGTCTTTTGCAAGGCTTGTGTTACCGGCATCTGTGAATGCCTGAGCCGCATTTGCATAGGCTTCGGCTGCTTGATTGAAGTGACCGGCAGCGGCATCATCTTTTGCAAGAGCATCGTAATTTTCTGCGGCTTTAGCCCAGGCATCTGTTGCAGAAGCTGTGTCGCCGGCATTGGCATAAGCCTGAGCTGCGCTTTGATAAGCATTGCCTGCTTTTTCCAGATTGCCTTCTTTCAAGCCATCTTCAGCGATCTTGTCGTAATAATTAGCCGCCTGATTCCAGGCAGCTCCTGCTTCATGGCCATTGCCTGCGTTGTTATAAGCGCCGGCAGCATTTTCGTATGCAAGAGCCGCTTCGCTGTAATTTGCACTAGCATCATTTTTTCCGGCCAGCTCGTAGTAATTGCCTGCATTTTGCCAGGCCGCTTTAGCGGCACTGCTATCAGCCGGCGCATTCTGCGATCCCGAATTGACTGCACCTTCATAGCTTTTTGCTTGCGATGCGTAGGCCTGTGCTGCCTGATTATTGTGTCCTTCGCTAACAAAAATACTTGCTGCATTTGCGAAATTCGCAGCAGCATTTTCATAAGCCTGGGATGCTTGAGAGTTGGAATTGAATTTACTTAAAGCCAGCCCCTGATTTTCATAGGCTGTCGCTAATAGATCAAACATCTGCGCAGAGTTGTTTCCTTTGAGTGTTATTTCTGCTCCATAATTATTTGCAGCGTTCAAGAATGCGCTTGCCGCGTCTGAATTTTCGTTGGCTTTTAGAAATGCCTGGCCGGCTTGCTCGAATGCTGCTCCCGCTCGACCAGGCTGGTCATAATAATTGCCGTAATATAATTTGCCCTCGCTGAGAAATGCATTGCCTGCCTGGCTGTAGTCATCAAGATGCTCATAAGTCTGTCCCAGCTCCTGATAACATTCCGCCTTCTTGTCCTTGTCTGTATCGGCGTAGTTCTTGATAGCCAGATTGAAACTGCTCAAGGCCTGGTTATAGTCATCAGCTTTGAGGTAATTTTCTCCGGCAAGTCTGGCGCAATGAGCAGCTTCTGCCTGCTGCCCGGGTTCAATGCCGTAGTACTGTGCCGCTTGCGAGTATGCAGAAGCTGCCTCTGCTGAATCTCCTGCTAAGCTGAAATAATGAGCTGCATTTTGAAAATAAAATGGTGTTTTCGAGTTGAAAACACCTTGATGCTCTTTATTCTCTTGAATGTAAGTTTGAGCCTCTTGCAAGTAAGCCTGTGCAGCGCCTGAATCATCGCCGGCCTTTGCAAAATTTGCCGCGGCGTTATCGAAAACCTGCCCAGCTACTTTGTATTCGCCGGCCTGCCTGAATGCTCCAGCAGCATCTATGTATGCCTGACCTATCTCAGCATAAGCCGAGTTGTCGCCAAACTTGCTAACTATGTCGGCAAAGTTGTCGGCTGCAAGATTATAGTAATGGGCTGATTCTAAATAGTTACCGGCTTGGCCAAATTGAGTTCCGGCCTGCTTATATGCTTCAGCTATGCTCTCGAAATTTTCCTTTGTGACCTCATGATCAATGTTGACCAGGCTCGACAGCATATTTGCCGCTTCGACATACGATTTTGCAGCAGCTATATGATTATCAGCATTGCTGTAGTCGCTGGCTGCAGCATCATAATATTCTGCTGCCTCTTTGTAGTGCTTTTCATTATAAGCAGTCTGGGCTTCCTTCGTGGCTGTCTCAGCATCCTGATTCCAGTTGTTTTGACTATCCTCCTGAGAGCCTCCCAGGCTCTTATCATGATTAGGTTCTATGTCTGGAGCACTTGCCAAATTATTGTGTTCATGTTCATAGTGATTGTCTGTGCCTGAACTGCTTGCTGTAGCTGTATTGTGCTTGTGTTCATGATAGTTGTCTGTGCCTGATCTAGTTGATGCGCCTGCTGTAGCGCTGTGTTCATGATGACTGTCTGTGCTTGCTGTAACGTTGTGTTCTGGATGATGATTTGTTGATGGAGTATTTTGCAGGCTGCTCGGTTCCTGGGTTGGGAGCTTTGTCGAATGCAGTTCATGAACATGACCGCTTTCTGTATGTTCGGCCATAGTATGGTTCGAACTTTGCTCGGGTTCGTAGCTACTTTCATGGCTGCTATTTTCATGGCCATGACCGGCGACTGCTTCTTTAATATGATCAAGTGAATGGCTTATGTCGTCAAGTCCGGGGGTAGCCGGCGCATGCCCGGCAAGCGAATTGTCTGCATGCAATTGAGCTTGCTTCAGTGCCTGCTCATGAACTGCCTTGCCAGCTACACCGCCCAGTTTTGTAAGCATTTCCTCTGGTGATTCCGACTCGAGCGAAGGCAGCTCTTCGTAAATAAGCCTGGTATTGGGGTTTTTCTTTGCCTTTTTGCTAGTTTTTTCCTTGGCCATAAAACCACTGCCGCCCCCCAAAAAAGCTGAAGCCAATGTTGATTATTAAGTCGCCATATGAAATGTACCCATTTGCAGGCGGGAAATTCATGAATTTTGAGCGATTTGAACTGGAACCCTGAGCTTCCACGAATCCTGAAGCAACCGCTTCAATTGGAGGATGGTACTGTTTTGTGGGAAGGTGATAAGGTTGAGCATGTAGAGTTTGGTGAGGGTACCATCCTCAGGGTCTGGACATATGAAAGCATTGGAACCTGCTTATACATTGACTTCGGAAACGACATAAAGAAGGAAATTCACCTGAACTTTGTCAAAAAGGGTCAGTCAATGAGTTGGGCTGACTGGTTCAGACCAGATCTTGTGCCGAATCATTTATCGAGCAAGCAAAAGCAGATAGTGATTATTAATTTGAGGGATCTGCCTTGATAATCAATGAGAGCTGTTACCGGGATGTAAAGGAAGCACTGGATGAACTCAGAAAGAAGCTGAAGGAATCCAGTTGCGACGATGGAAAGTTGGCTCACGAAATTGCGATTCGAGAAAAGGAACTGTGCTTTTATGACGCCGTGATCTCTGGCCGCGAGAAGTTGCCGAATCTGGCAGCTTTTGGAAAGATAGGTCGGGATCTTCTAGAAGCAAGAGTGTTTCTGGGGCTCTCTGCGGATGAGCTATCCAAGAAATGCAAAGCACCGGGAGCCGGAACAATTTCCGAGGTCCAAATAGTTGGCTTTGAATTGTTTGACTACATGCCTGCATCCTATGAATCTGTGCTAACCATTGCTGACGCACTGAGAATCGCAGCACCTAGTAGCAATTCTAATGCAGAAGGAATTTCAGTCAGCGATGGCGAACTACAAGACCTGCTTATGGCATGGAAAAATGAAATCGGTTTGGATATAAGGTCCGAGGGCTTGGTTTCAAGCTGGAAAGAAAAGGTAAGAAGTATTGGACCCGGTCAAGAAATTCGACCTGACTTTGAGTTGATAGACGGGTTCGCAAACGCACTCATTATGTGGCGGCTTGCAAAAAGGTGGTCTTACAAGCAACTGGCTGAGCAAGCAGACCTATTTTGGCTTGAACTCTATCGGCTGGAGCAGAACAATTTTTACAACGCAAGCTATGGCACAATGCTCAAACTTGCAGATATCGTAGAACATGGCTCGCATGCACCGAGCGATAAATCCTTCGACACAGATGAGGCCCTGAAATGATGTCAACCGGCGAATAGGTGTAATTCTTCACCGGGCACCAATCTAGCGGCAATCATTTCGATTAAGGGGGGAGAAATCAAGCGCGCATGCTTCTTAAGCGAATTCGATTAAAGGGGAGAGATCAAGCGCG
>CAZTQO010000026.1:47613-52967 GCA_964615655.1 uncultured Candidatus Obscuribacterales bacterium
GGGGAGAGATCAAGCGCGCATGCTTCTTAAGCGAATTCGATTAAAGGGGAGAGATCAAGCGCGCATGCTTCTTAAGCGAATGGGGTTCAATCAGGAACTGGAATACAGATCGTTCTGTGCTTGATATCGAATATTCAGGCGGCATTCGGAACTGTAAGCCAGAAACAGCTGCCCTTGCCGACTCTGCTTTCTACGCCTATTAGGCCGCCATGCTCCTGAACGATGGCTTTGCAAATTGCAAGACCCAGACCGGTGCCGCCTTTTTTTGCATCGAGCATGTCTTGCTGTTCGAATACTTCAAATACTCTTTCAAGCTCAGCTTCAGGAATTCCGCGTCCCTGGTCAATTACGGATAACTTGACTGCGTTGCCGGACTTTTCAGCCTTTATCTGTATGCATGAACCATCAGCCGAGTTTTTGATCGCGTTTGAAAGCAAGTTGAACAAAATCTGGATCAGGCGATCCTCATCAGCAAAGCAAATGAGTTCCGCGCCTCTTACCTTCAAAATACGAGTTCCGGCAATCGGGCCGAGCAGAGCCAGGACCTGGTCGAAAACAGCTTTAAGGCATAGTTCTTTGCGGTCGAGTGCAAACTTGCCTGCCTGGATTTTTTCAAGGTCGAGCATGTCGTTGATAAGCCTGGCCATACGTTTGCAAGTTCTTTTAATCTGTGAACTCATGGCTTGGCCTTTTTCGTTCAGTTCACCCAGAAGATTCTCTTCCATTAGCGACATTACTCCATCGATACAGGCAAGCGGAGTTTTGAGCTCATGGACGATTTTGGCAGTGTATTCTCGCTGTGCTCTGGCGTAGCTTTCGCCAAGGCTAATTTTTCTAAGTACTGCAGTGATTTTAGGTCTTGTGCCTTCGATAGTCTGGCGCTGGCTGATTTCAACCTGAAATCTTGCCCCGTCTTTGCGCAGAGCGCAGGCGCTGAGCTTGTTCTCTTCAGGCCCTGTGTTATCCGATGCTTCCTCTATATCTGAAAAAAGAGCTGAAAAAGGCAGGCCGATAAGTTCATGCACTGGAAAGAGCGTCAGGCGGGCGGCTTCTTGATTGGCAAATTCTATTAAACCGATTTCGTCGATTACCACTACTGCAGCCGGCAGAAGCTCAAGTGCCATATATGAGGCTGATACTGACCGGGTTTTTGCCGCCGGTCTTGCTTCGCGAAATCTGTGCTCTTTGTCTGCAAGCTGTGTGGCATCAAATGGGGACTCAGAACTGCTCAGGTCTTTGATTGAGAAATACTTGTTGAGTTGAGAATTGTTTTTTGCCTGCAGCTGGTACATAGATTTCACCCCAAGAGACAGTCGGAGCTTGCACTTTTCGGCGAGCTCTTTGCTATCTCAGTAACCGTAACCCCGTGACCATAATTTAGCCGGCCCGGACCCTCAGACCAATAGGTGATTGCCTCGACCGCAATCACGTAATCACGTGATCCGGCTGTAAAAGCAGTCACAGCTTGAACGACGGGCGAAGTTACTTATTCAAACTCGGCAGCCAGCCATTTTTTTAGTTCCTTGTTCATGCTTTCCATAGAATCGGGGTCTAAGAGTCCCCGGCTAAATGCGATATATGCAGCCCTGGTTCTGGGTGAAAAAATCTCCATGCCTGCAAGTTCCTGGTAATAACTGTCTTCTCCCTGCAAAAGCTTGTTGAACAGAATCGAAATGCGGTTTTGAGTTCCGCGAACACTTATCTGATGCTTTCTGGCTATGGCTTTGTCCGTAAGCCCCATAACCAGATCCATTAGAGTTGCATATTCAACATCGCTCATAGAAGCATCTTTTGAAATTTTGAGGCTGCGAATATGTGCTGATATGTATGGATTATCCAGGCTTACCACTGAGCGCAGTGCATGTCCGAAAACGTCGTCGCTTTCACTTTTGAGCACGTATCCGTGAATAGCTTCATCCGGAACTATTTTTCCGAGCTCTCTTACATGGGCTTCGCGGCTGTATTGAGACCAGAAAAGGATTTTGCGCTTTGCTTGTCGCGACCAGATTTTTTCTGCAACTTTTATGCCGCTCATATCCGGCATTGAAATATCCAGAATCAGAAAGTCCGGATTGTGAAGCTCATCAAGTTCTAGTGCCTTAGCACCGCTTTCGGTCTCGAAAAATTGGATATCTTCACCCAGAGTTGATTTAACAAGCTGGATTGCATGCTGTCTCATTGGCTGAAGATCTTCAGCTATCACTACTTTCACCGGGCACTCTCCTTGAAAGGTTCATTCTAATTTCAACTGCGGTTCCTTTATTCTCCGGTCCGGGGTTCCAGCTTATTCTGGCGCCGATTATCTCGCCACGCAGTCTCATGTATTGGAGCCCTCTGGATTTGTCGGGTGCTTCACCGTTTTTGAGGCCTACGCCGTTGTCGATTACGCTTATCTGGAGTTCGCTATTTTCAATATCTGCTGTAAGTCTTACTTTGCTTGCGCCTGCGTGCTTGCAAATATTTGTAATTGACTCCTGAACCAGGCGATAAATAAGCGCTTTCTCAATTTTATTCAGAGCTTCGATATTCTCTTCTTCGATGTTCGATCTAAACTGGGGGATGAAGTCGTTTTTCTCAGCTCTGTCTTTGAGGCATTCCTCAAGAGCCGCAAGCAAGCCGATATGCTCAAGGTCTGATGGGCAGAGGCTTTCCATTACAGCACGAATGCTCTCCATTGCAAGTTCAATCCTTGAATTCAATTGAGCAAGTGTTTCCTGCCCCAGGCTATCTTTCTTTTGTTCTAAGAGCCTGAGCAAGAGTTTCAGATCATTGAGCACCTGATCATGAAGATCCGCGGCAAGCATTTTTCGTTCGATCTCATCTTGTTTTATGAGCTGAAGTCTTGTTTCCAGCAGTTGCCTGTTGCGTAGAGTAGATTCTATTTGCTGGCTGTGCAATCGCTCGGATGAATCGTTCAGCTTCAAGCTCAGAAGCCCGAATGAAAAACCAAGCAGGCCGAAGCAGAAGTAAGAGAGCGGTTCAAAATGCGGAATAATGAGCCGGTAAAACGGAAAAGTAAGAAGGGCTGTAAGTGCAATGAGTTGCGGCACTACTATAAGCCTTGCACTGTCTCGCAAATAACGAGCACAAACAAAACCGCTTGCTGCATAAATAAGGTAAAAGGCCGTATTGAAAAGACGATGAATTGTAGTGCTTTCTACTGCGGCTTCTGCAGCAGTCAGATTAAGTGTCTTTGAAAGCGACAGTGCAATCACTGAATCTAACGGCGATGCAAAGCCGAGCAAAAGTACTGCTGCTGCTGCTGTTATATAAATGAATTTGATTCTTGAATTTTTTGATGTTTTTGATGCTTCTGCCATATCAGACGATTTTGCCCAGAATTTCCTGCATTATCTGAGAATTGTCCCCGGCATTTGTGACTAGAGTGATTATTTTGCGATAATCGGAATTCTGTTTCTTTGCAAGCTCTTTCAAATAAAGCCTTACTTCTTCTTCGGTGGGCATTTCAAGAAGCTGTCCAACAGCAAGCTCCACCACATGCTGGCCGTTTACGGTATTCTCCTTGATAATCTCTTTGTTAATGTCTCTGATAAGCCAGGCCAGGTTGCGGTCATGCAAACGAAGCTCAGCAATTCTTTCAAGAGTGTCTTGGTCATTCTTGATCATGTATTTAGCGCGCTTAGGAGCAGAGGTCTTTGCTGCAATCTGTTCCTTATTGATTGCGGCTTCGCCTTTTAGATTCCGGTTTTCGTTCATTTCTTTGATGCTATCGTTAAAGAGCTCCAGAGCCTGAATCAACGGGTCGGAGTCGGATTCGTCCGTGCCTTCATCTTCGTTTTTTTCGCCGCGGGCTTTCTGTTTTTTGTTTTTGTCTTGCATGAAGAAATCCCGCCAGTTCAAGCCCCTGCCGCCATTCTCGCTTGATTCGTTTTGCTCGAGATTGTGCCGGCGCGCTTTTGCAATTGCCGTGGATGTAAGCAGGGCACCCATGACGATTTCGACACCGGGCATGCTGCGGCCGCCAGCAGAATGGCTTCTGCCCTTACGGGCCCCCGTAATTGCAAGTTCGCTGTCTGCAGGCACGCTCAGACCAATGTAACGCACTCCCAGAAGATCTCCATGCCGGCCGCCAATAGCATGACTGCGCCCGTCAGCTTGCGCAGCCCCTGCAAGCCCGCGCCCGATCTTGCTTGTAGTCACCGTTGCTTCTGAGCGTTCTGTATTTAGCGATTGCGAAATACCAATTGGCAGTCTACCCACACGACCTTGCTGGGTGCCCTGACTCAGTATAGAAATTGTACCGGGGCGTTTTGCATCAAGACTCTGAGCATTGGCTGCTGTGAGTGTCGAGATCTTTCTGGCATCTGTTGCAAGCGGAGAAACTAAAGACTTGTTGCTTTCTGTGAGATTTAAGCTCATTGCTTTTGTAGTATCTGCGCTTGAAAGCATGCTTCTCATGCGCTGCTCAAAACTGCTGAATGTTTTTATGGCCGCCGATTCGGGGTGTTTTGTTGCTGTCTGTGACTCCTCAGCTTTAAAACCTGTATGCAGATCTTTGAATTTAGTAAGTGATTTTGCAAAATCCTCATCTTCTTCGGCTGATTTTCGAGCAAGCACCGATGGCGGTATCAGATCTTTTCCTGCTTCTTTTGCATGGTCTTTGTAATGGGTAGCTGTATCTTGAAGCTGGGACATGTGGAAAGCAGGCAGGCTGTATGCGGTTTTGATTGTTGCTTCCGATTTGTGCTCAAGTTCGAATTTACTGTCTTTACTTGAGGAGTCCCCGGATTTTTTCTGCAGGTCTTCGATTGAAAGGGCATGGAGAGCTCCTGCCTTTTGCTCCGAAGCATTAGCAAGGTTTTTGTCTCCGCTTAAAGTTTTGTTTGCTGCTTCTTGCTTTTTCTCGTCGTGTTTTTTTTCTTCTTGCTTTGCTTCGCTAGCGGTAAAAGCCGGTTTCTTTTCTTTTGTTTCGATGCTGTCCTGTTTCTGTGGCGCTTTCTCTAATCTGGCAGGAGCATCGGAGGCAATTTTGACTGGCTGAGATTCGGAGTGTTTCGCGGGCTTGTTGTCGTTATCTCTAGTTCCCTGAGCTTTGTTTGGTGCCGGCCTCGTATCCGCTGTATTAGTCACCGGTGCTTTAGTTTCCGGTGGCTTAGTTTCTGCAGTCTTGATCTCCTGCCTGCCGCTTGAGTGATTGCGCTTTTCCTGATCGGCAATTTCCCTTTCTCTGCGAAGGCGAGCAAGTTCGGCATCGCGCCAGGCCTGCTCGGAGTTGTTGCTGTTGGGTTTGGGTTTTGCCGGCTCAGGAGGAGCCGATGAATGCATTGCTTTTTCCTGGTCGGCAATTTCCCTTTCTCTGCGAAGGCGAGCAAGTTCGGCATCGCGCCAGGCCT
>CAZTQO010000026.1:53067-98313 GCA_964615655.1 uncultured Candidatus Obscuribacterales bacterium
GCGCCAGGCCTGCTCGGAGTTGTTGCTGTTGGGTTTGGGTTTTGCCGGCTCAGGAAGAGCAGATGAATGCATTGCTTTTTCTTGGTCGGCAATTTCTCTTTCTCTGCGCAGGCGGGCAAGTTCGGCATCGCGCCAGGCCTGTTCGGAGTTGTTGCTGTTGGGTTTGGGTTTTGCCGGCTCAGGAGGAGCCGAGGAATGCATTGCTTTTTCCTGGTCGGCAATTTCTCTTTCTCTGCGCAGTCGGGCAAGTTCGGCATCGCGCCATGCCTGCTCGGAGTTATTGCTGTTGGTTGCGGGCTTGATGGTCTCGGTAGGAGCCGAAGCAGAGGAATGCATTGCTTTTTCTTGCGCATCTAATTCTTGCTGCCTTTTAATACGGGCAAGCTCAGCTTCGCGCCAGGCTTCTTCACTGCTCTGGCCGTCTGTTGTTTTTTTGCCGCTGCTGAGATTCTGTTTTTCTAGCTGATCCAGTATCTGTTGTTTTCTAAGTTGCTCAAGTTCGCGCTCGCGCCAGTCCTGTTCTCTATCATTTGCACTTGATTCAAGTTTGCTGCCCTGAATCACTGTAAACAGGTCCGGATTCTCGGTTTTAAGGTCGGTATTTCCGGCTTCGCCGGTTTTGGAGTCTATCTGTCCGGATTTGTCGTCTGTGGAGCCGGTCTTTTCCGGGCCGATTTCATCTAGAGCTGCTTGCACGAAATCAGAATCGCCCTTAGAGCCACTCTTCTTCGATGCTTCGATTTTCTCTGCTTCCAGCTCAGCCATTTCTGTGTCTCAGCCCAAAATTTGCACAGATTCCTCTATCTTTTGCCCAGTATTGCTCCGTTTTAAGCGTTTCGGCTTGCTTAGTAAGTGTTCCCGCTACCCGTTTGTACCGCGGGGAGCTGGATTCTGGACACCGAGCCTGATAATTAAGGCCATTAAAAGTGTATCTTGGCAACCGGGGCTTAATACTGTGTTTCTTTGCAGTTTTCCCTGTTGTTATTACTCGAAAACTAAGCGTGCGGCAATTTTGCACGGCGTTTGCACAGGCCGTTTTTAGTTTTAAGTGAAACCAGTAATTTTTAAGGAGAGGCTGCGCATGGCGGAAAACTTGATTGCAGGTCAGCAAAAAGCTGAATTGGAAGCCGCGACCCAAAACGAGCTGCAGTCAAATTCTGCGTCGGGTCGTTTATTTGAGGAGTTTACTGAGATTGCGGATGCTGCCGGCAGCCATTTAAGTCAGGTGATCAAAGAGATTGGAAAGTGGTCATACTCAGGACTTGACGCTATGCGTGAATTGAAAAAAGGCCCGCCACCTGATGAATCGCTTAAGGAAGGAGATATTGTTTTTCAAAGCAACAAAGGTGGGCAGGGACTGGCGATTCAAATGGCTACGAAATCGCCGCTGACTCACTGTGGGGTTTTGTTCAAGGAAAATGGCGAATGGATTGTTTATGAAGCAGTTCAGCCTGTAAGAAAAACACCATTGAAAGAATTTGCGATTAACGGAGACGATGGCAGTTACGTTGTTAAGCGAATGAACGATGAAAACGTTTTGAATGACGAAGCTCTCAAAAATATGAAAGCCTATCTCGAATCTAATCTTGGCAAAAACTACGATGCTAAATTTCAATGGAGCGACGATCGAATTTATTGCTCCGAACTCGTATGGAAAGCTTATTTTGAAGCCACCGGGCTGGAAGTCGGCAAGCTTTCTACGGCTGGCGATTATGATCTGGATAATCCTGCGGCAAGGGCCCTTATTCAAGAACGCTACGGTGGTAATCTTCCTATGGATGAAAAACTTGTTGGTCCGTCTGACATTTATGAAAGCAGCTTGCTTCGTACAGTCAACTAGCAAGTGATAAGTCATAGTGCTGTCTTTAGGACTTCGTTTTGAAAAGTCTCTTGACTTCCCGGCTGCTGCTTGTGCTGCATTTCACTTCTTGAATCAAAAAAAAATTGTCTTTGATTTTTGTCGAATTTTCATTTCTTTCGTATATCAGATCTATGTCTGGCGATCACAAAAGCAAATCATGAAGAACTTGGATACTCTGCGCGGCTACACGGGGTCCGGAAAATTAATTGAAAACGGATGGAGAGGCTCATTTTAAGAAGCACGCAGGCGCGACTGAGGATCTATAAAAACAAGTTTGAGAAGCATTTTGTATAAAACCATTTTCGAGCTTTGATTCAAGCACTATCTAATAAGTAATTCTGCCGCACAAAGACTGGGCTTTGAGCCGGCAGCAAAATACTTACTGCGTCTTCTTTCCTGGTGATTGCAATTTGCAGTCTTCAGGAATTTTTCTTCCAGCTATCTTGCCGTTTCAATGTCTGGATTGCTTTGCAATTTTGCAAGCAGTCGTTTCTGGATGGGGACTTGAGGAAGGAGACGCAAGATGAGTTACCATAATATTGAGCAGAGCCGGGCGGGCTCTATTGATCCCGATTTTCTTGATTCAAACAAATCGGACTTTGAACAGGCTGGACTGGCACTGGGCAATGAGTGCTTTGCCGAATTGTCAAACTCAAAAAGCAGCCATAAAGACAGCCTGGAAAAACAATTTCTGGACGACAAGCTTTCAAAATTATTTGATGGCGAGAAAAAACTTGAGATAAATGGAGCCGGCTGCAATGAAGGCAAAAAACAAGACTGGCTTGTGGTCATGAATCTTGCAACTGACTTTGGCGGCTCCTGCACGATTGAAAATCGAACGAAGAAACTGCAGGAGCTTGCTGCAAAAACAGAAGGCAAAGATGTGGCAATGGTAGTGCAGGCAAGCGTGCTTGACGAGAGCTCAGGCAAATACAAGCTCGAGCGCTTTGTACTTAAAGATGGAAAGGTGGAAAAGCTCAAGTCTCCAGGTGAGTCCGGCGGCTATGGTGCAGACGTTGAAAGCTTACTTAGCTATGCAGGAAAAAGATTCCCGGCAAAGAATCTGGGCTTGATTCTTGATTCACACGGTCATGGAAATGAGGGGCTGCAGGGGGATTCAAGCGATCTTTCTATGAGCGATTTTAAAAAGCATGTTGCTTCCGCCCTTAAAAGTAGCGGTCATGAAAAACTGGACTTCCTGCAATTCGATGCTTGTTTAATGGCGCAAAACGGCGTTCTTGAGGCTAGCCAGTCAATCGCGAAACATATTGTAGCTTCTGCCGAACCTGAAGGTGTTACTGAAGACACAGCTGCAGCCGACAATAAAAACCTGGAAAAACTTTTTGCAAATCCAAAGATGACAGCTGACGAATTTGCCGAAACCTGCGTGAAGCTGGCAAAAGATGTTAACGGCTTTGATACGCTTGCACATTTTGATATGGAGAAATACCAGGCTTTCAGGAAGTCTCTCGATGGTTTAGGAGAAGAACTTGCAAAAGCTTGGAAAAAGCCGGAGCAGGAAAAGGTGTTGCGTCAAATAATCAAAGAAACTTTCCATTATGGAGTTGAGAATTTCCGCATTGTTCAAAATGCGGATAAAAAGCTTGATGCAGTCCGGGCAAAACCAATTGAGTCAATCAAACCGGAGCAAAGTACAGAGATCCAGAATCAAAACCAGAATACAGGAAGATTTGGAGGGCTTTCGGAAATTCTCAATCATGTACCGCGTTTGTTTGAAAAACCCGAAAGCGATTCTTCTCCCAAACCTTCTTTTGAGGATATTCTGCCATATCTATTTAACTTAGGCAGAAGGCTGGGCAGTGAAAAGCGCGACCTTAAAGAGTTTGTGGAAAAGGTTGTTTCAGCTATTGATGCCGGAAAATTGGAAGATGCCGATGGCAAGCTCAAGGAAGCAGCAAAAGCGGTGCTGAAAGAGAGCTCGACCCTGACCAGATCCTATTTTGGCAGGGCTGAACATAGGGGACTCGGCGGGTTAAGCGTATACCTTCCTGAAGCCGGCGGTTCTGCAGATGCCGCCACCATATCTAAAGCGGGTGGCTGGAGGCAGTTCCAGGAGCTTTTGCGTGAGCCGCTTAAGCCGGAAAAATAAGAGTACAATCAATCTATACTTGCCCAGTAAGGCTTTTGGCAGATCGGCACAGAAATACACTCTAGAGAAAGGTGTAATTACACCTGTGATTTCTTAGTGGGGTTTAATAAAATCCGCTAATCAGGTCGGAGGAAGGGGAAATGGACAATCTCAATTGCAGTGATTTGCTTAGATCTAAGGGTGAGTCAAAACTGACTGACCTTGTGAAAGCAGACAATTCAGATAGTTCATTAAGCAGCCAGGTCATTGACTGGATAAGCGACCATAAATGGGAAGTCGGCCTCGGAGTTGTTGCTGCTGCAGGTGCCGCGGCGCTGGTAATGGGACGGCCGCAGGCCGCCCAGGCAGCCGAAAGAACCATAGCTGCAAGCACTGGAGGCGCCCGCGGTCTGGTTCCGAACCTGGAACTTAAAGCTACAGAAGCACTTGCTGAAAAGGCAGCGGCTGGAGCAAGCCCATTTCTCACACCAAAAGCCGGCGTACTTGCCGGTGACATTGCTAAAGTGAAAGCAGATGCGCTTATAACTCCGATTAATTCGGAAGGTATGTGGTGGGGTGCTCTCGACGGCGTTATTCAAAAAGCCGGTGGAAATCAGTTTCACAGGCAGGCTTCTGCTATGATGCCGTTGAAAGATGGACAGACTATTGTGGCCAGGCAGCTGGCTTCCCACAAAGGTGCATTTGAGAATGTGGTTTTTGTTGTGGACGATCTCAAAAGACCACTCAGTGATGTGATTGCAGCGGGACTGAAAGCCGCAGATATTGCAGGCTTTAAAACTGTTTCCATGCCAGCGATGCGCACAGGCGTAATGATGGGGGCCGTTGAAAAAACTGCGCAGGCGACAGTTGATCAAATGGCCCTCGGAGTTAAAGCCTTTAATGCAGCCGGCCCCAAATCAATTTCAGACATCAAGTTTGTTGTTTATAATAACGAAGACATTATGGCAAAGCTTGGAAAAGCTCTGCTCAAGTAAAGTCTAGCTTTCAGACCTGAGGTTAAGGCAGATTGCGGCTCTAGCCGACCCGCTCGACCGTTACCGACTTAATAACCACGTCTGTTAGTGGTCTGTCTGAACCTGAGGTTCTTGTAGAACCAATTTTTTTTATCACGTCCATGCCGCTTATCACTTCACCGAAAACAGAGTGCCTGTTATTGAGGTGAGGAGTCGGCCCTAAAGTGATGAAAAATTGGCTGCCGTTTGTATTCGGCCCGGCGTTAGCCATTGAAAAAAGTCCGGCTCGGTCATGCTTGAGGCTAGGGTGAAACTCGTCTGCAAACTTATAACCTGGACCACCGGTGCCTGTGCCGAGCGGGCAGCCGCCTTGAATCATGAATCCGTCGATTACCCTGTGGAAAATCAAACCGTTGTAGAATGGCCGCGTTACCGCTTTGCCGTGGTCGATCCATTCTTTGCTGCCTTCTGCCAATCCGACGAAGTTTGCTACTGTATTTGGTGCTTCTTTGTCAAAAAACTTAGCCGTGAAACTTCCTTCTGTGGTATCAAAAACCGCATAAACTCCTGGAGTCTTCGCTGTCATGTTCTCTCCTGTTCTTTGCTTATTTTGTTTTGTTATATATCAGTACCAGAGTTCTACTTGACTCTTTCGATAGTGATGGAGTTAAGTACCTGCGGCTTGACCGGCCTGTCGCCTGCTGCATGGTTCACTGGCGTTGAGCCTATTTTATGTACGACGTCCATTCCACTCACTACTTCGCCAAAGACCGAGTGACGGTCATTCAGGTGTGGTGTGGGTCCTAAAGTGACAAAGAATTGGCTGCCGTTCGTGTTCGGTCCGGAATTAGCCATTGATAGTATGCCTTCTTTGTCGTGCCTGAGCTTCGGGCTGAACTCATCTTTGAATTGATAGCCCGGGTTGCCCGTGCCTGTTCCGAGCGGGCAGCCTCCCTGGATCATGAATCCATCAATTACTCTATGGAAAACCAGGCCGTTGTAGAATGGTTTTTTCACTTTCTGGCCGGTCTTAGGATCTGTCCATTCCTTAGTTCCTTCGGCCAGACCCACAAAATTAGCTACTGTGTTTGGCGCATCTTTGTCGAATAGCTTTACAGTGAAGCTGCCCTGGTTGGTTTTGAAAATTGCATAAACACCAGGATTTTTCTTTTCTTGCGGTTTTGTATCTGCAGCCATGCTTGACAGCTGCTGGCCCGAAAGCAGGCATGCAGCACCGAGGCTGAGAAATCCCAAAACAGCAGTACGTCGATTAAATGGCATGTGTTGCTCCTTTTACAGCAAAACAGGACAAAACAGTAAGTTTTAGCTTTAATGTCGCTTCCGAAATGCTACCACATCGAGGCGCTTACCCGCTGCCACTTACAATTGAAACCTGCTTGTCAAGGAGGTTTCAATTGTGAGGATCTGGATAGCAAACGGGATAAGCCGAGGCCGGCTCAGTTTTGCCATTGCTTTTGCCGCACTTTAGATGCAAGCAGTGCTCGTGAAGCCGTGCTTACTAAAGCCGTGCTTACTAAAGCCGTGCTTACTAAAGCCGTGGCAAGAATTATTGTCGCTGAGAATATCGGTGGCAGGTCAAGCTTAAAGCCGGCCGAAAAAGTGTCAAAAACAAACGAGCCTGATGCAATCAACAAATTAAGAGTATTAGCAATCATGAGTGGAGCAGTCGCAATTATTGCAAATGCAATTGCGGAAGTCTTGTTTTTTGCCCTGCCGAGTATCGAGGCTGCAGCGCCGGTTAGAAAGAGAAAGCTTGAGTATAAGAGAATCTCTCCAAGCCAGTGAATCTTGTCCATAAGAAGATAGTTGCTTGCACCCAGAAAGAGCAGCGAAAAAAATGCGAGTTTAGAAAGTGCTTTGAGTCTGATTCTTGGAAGCAGAGCTTTACTGAGTTTTGATGACAAAAAGCCGCCGGCAAGAAAGGCTTGCCGGGCAAAATCAAACGGCAAGCTTTTTTTCTGGACGGGAAAGCACCGCGACGGGTTGAAATGTGTCTTTTAAGCTTCTGGCAGCTTCAAATGAATTGGAAGCTAGCAATTCGTTGCAGCACTTATTAAGACTGCCGGCAACAGCTTCTTTTCCCGCACTTGCTGAAAAGAGAGCAAGACTGTAATGGTCTAAAATCCAGCTTAGCTGATTCATAACTATTGAATTGTAGTGTCTGTGATCGTCTATCACGAATCCATCTATTGAATTGCCTTCCAGCAAACTCCCTTCCAGCAAACTATCTGTCAGCAAATTATCTGTCAGCAAACTATCTGTCAGCAAATTATCTGTCAAAAAACTATCTGTCAGCAAACTATTTTTCAACAATCTAGTTTTCATCAAGCTATCGACGATATTTTCAGCCTTGCAAAAATGAGAAAGAGCTGCCTGTATGGGTACATGCAATGTGTCTGAAAATGCAGACAGCTCAAAATTCTCAGAGTTGACTGCGATCCAGTTTTTGATTTTGTCTATGTCTTCCTGGCTATATACAAGAGCCAGCAGTTTTGCCTTTTTCATTTCTTCTGCCCTGGATTTGCTTATGACTGTATTTGCCCACCTATGATTTACCTGGCTTGAATTTTGTCCAGCCTGCTTTTTGCTTCAGCCAGGCTGGCTGAGAGTGCTTGCTCTGCTTCGGTTTTTGCACTGCTTCCTTTTGATTGTTTTTGTGCAATCGATTTCTTGGGATCAAAGAGCTCGAAAACGTCAGCAGAAAATTCCGGGCAAAAATTCTTCAGTTCAAATAGAGTGAAATCCGCCGGTTCTTTTTCGCGCTCACGTGCATGATTTATGAACTCTGAAACGGCTTCGTGGGCTTGTCTGAACGGCACGCCTTTTCTTACCAGGTATTCGGCAAGATCTGTTGCAGCTAAAAACGAATCGGACGCTGCTTGAAGCATCTCTGCCTCTTTTACAAGCAGCGATTCTATAACGACTTCCATAACTTCAAGGCAGCCTGAAAGCGTTTCATAAGCATTTATAATTGCCGGCTTTACTTCCTGTAGATCACGGTTGTAACCAAGCGGCAGAGCTTTGAGTGTAACAAGCACGTTTACCAGTTCGCCTGCAATCGAGCCGGTTTTGCCTCGCACAAGCTCCACCGGATCGGGGTTCTTTTTGTTCGGCATCAGGCTTGAAGCTGTGGTCACATTGTCTTTGAATGCGATGAACGAGAATTCGCTGGATGCCCAAATAATGAGAGTCTCTGCTAGCTGAGATAAATGGGTGGCGCAAATGCAAGCTGCGCTCAAAAACTCGAGCACAAAATCACGGTCGCAAACCGCATCGATTGAATTTGCAAATGAGCTGTCAAATCCAAGGAGTTCTGCGCTCAGCTTGGGGTCGATATCAAGCGAGCTGCCTGCAAAGGCCGCCGCACCCAGGGGTGAGACTTTGGTTCGTTTCAAACTGTCCTGGAGTCTTTGAAAATCTCTTTCAAGCATTTCCACAAAGGCATGCAGCGCGTGGGCAAATAGCACCGGCTGCGCCCTCTGCAGATGTGTGTACCCAGGCATCACCACATCAATGTGAGTCTGTGCTTTTTCCACTAGACCGAGCTGCAGTTTTGTAATCGACTCGCATAGCGAATCTGTTTTTTCAGCAACGAAAAGCCTTGTGTCAAGTGCGACCTGGTCGTTGCGGCTTCTGCCCGTATGCAGCCTGGCTGCGGCTGATCCGATTTTCTTTTCAAGCTGCTTTTCCACGTTCATATGGACGTCTTCGAAGTCCGCAATTAACTCAAGCTCGCCTGATTCATATTCGGCAGCCAGCTCGCAAAGACCAGCGTCAATGGCGTTTGCGTCATGCTTTGAAATAAGGCCTTTTGCTGCAAGCATTTTTGCATGGGCCCGGCTGCCTTTGATGTCGGTTTGAATCAGATGCCTGTCTGCGTCGATAGAATTGACGAATTTTGAAACAAGCTGATCAAGCTCCTGCTTGAATGCTTTCCTTAATACTTTCATGTGTCTGGCTCCAGTTGGATAGTCTGAGTGAATTGATATTGATGAAACCGCCCGAGTCGGCAGGCGTAAATGAGGACATATCGTCGAAACTCGAAAGCTTGTGAGAATAAAGGCTTACCGGAGCCTTTCTTGCAACTACCATTGAGCTGCCTTTATAGAGTTTGATTTTTGCCGTGCCACTGACCGGGTGCTGTGTTTCTTCGACTGTTTTTCTCAAGATTTTTGTTTCAGGGGCAAACCAGTAGCCGTTGTATATGAGATTGGCCAGTTTGAGACCCAGCTCTTGCTTTAAATGAGCGACTTCTTTGTCGAGTGTGAGAGACTCCACTGCCTGATGAGCCTGCATCAATACCGTAAGACCGGGGGTTTCATAAACGCCTCTCGATTTGATGCCGATATATCGGTTTTCTACAAGGTCAACCCTGCCGACCCCGTGTTCTGCAGCAATTTGATTAAGGGCCTGTACAAGTTCAAGTGCCTGCATTTTTTTACCGTTGAGTGCAACTGCCACGCCGGCTTCAAAGTCGATTGTTACTGTTTCTGCTTTGTCGGGTGCGTTCTGCGGCGACTTTGTCCACAAAAACATATCTTGCGGTGCTTCTAGCCAGGGGTCTTCTAAGATGCCGCCCTCGTAGCTTATGTGCATTAGATTTGCATCCATAGAGTAGGGCTTTTCTTTGCTTACCGGCAGTGGAATATTATGAGCTTCGGCATAGTCGAAAAGATCATTTCTACTGTTAAATTGCCAGCTCCGCCAGGGGGCGATTATTTGAAGCTGCGGTGCCAGTGATTTGACCGCAAATTCAAATCGCACCTGGTCGTTGCCTTTACCTGTACTGCCGTGAGCAATTGCGTCACAGCCTTCTTTCAGAGCTGCTTCCACCATGCCTGAGGCTATGCATGGTCTTGCAAGTGCAGTTCCCATCAAATATATAAACTCGTAACTTGCGTTTGCTTTTACTGCCGGAAAAATGTAGTTTTCCACGAAGTCCTTTTTCAGGTCGTGGACAATGCATTTTTCAGCACCGGTAGCAATTGCTTTTGCCTTGACTGCTTCAAAATCCTCATCCTGTCCGACATCGGCGCAGTAAGCCACAACGGGTACGTTGTATGTTTCTTTCAGCCACGCAAGAATACAGGATGTATCGAGCCCGCCGCTATATGCCAGCAATATTTTTTTCATGATATGTCGTCCTTTTATTTCTAAGTGATTTCGATTTTTTTCTTTAGTGCGCTTGCTCTCTCTTCAGTTTGCTGACTAGAGAATCAGTGCCAGAAGTGCCTTCTGTGCATGAAGGCGATTTTCAGCCTGTTCAAAGACCACAGACTGCGGTCCGTCTAGAACCTCGGCGCTTATCTCTTGTCCGCGGTGAGCCGGCAGGCAGTGCATTACAATTGCGTCAGGACTTGCATGGCTCAAAAGCTCCGCATTCACCTGATATGGTGCAAATGCTTTTTCTTTGATTTCAGCTTCAGCTTCCTGCCCCATCGAGACCCAGGTATCCGTGTAGATCACGTCAGCGTCGGCTACTGCCATACATGGATCATGCGTGAGCTCGATTTCAGCCCCATGTTCTTTGCCTGCATTAACTATTTCGGACCAGATCTTTGGCTCGGGCATATATTCAGATGGGCAGGCAATGTGACACTTGGCGCCGAATTTGGCTGCTGCCAGAAAAAGCGAGTTTGAAACGTTATTGGGATCGCCGATGTAAGCAATCTTGGTTCCTGAGATTGCTCCGAGCTGCTCTTTTATCGTCATCAAATCAGCAATTGCCTGGCAGGGATGCTCGAGGTCTGAAAGTCCGTTTATTACAGGAGCTCCGGCGTTTTCTGCCAGCTCTAGAACCGTGCTTTGCAGGAAGGTTCTTGCCATGATGCAATCGACCCAACGATCAAGATTCTTTGCCAGGTCTGATACCGGTTCTCTTTCACCAAGTTTAGACTCGATGAAAATTGCCTGACCGCCGAGCTGCTTGATGCCAAGTTCAAAAGTTACTCTTGTCCGCAAAGAGGGTTTTTCAAAGAGCATAGCCAGGCTTTTGCCCTTGCACAAGAGCAACTGAGCTTCGTCATGCAGGTTTTCTTTTAACAGAAATGCCGTATCCAGAATACAGCCGAGTTCTGTTTTGCTCAGCTCCGCAATACCTGTAATGTCTTTACCGCGCAGCATTGTTTCATCCAAGATTTTGAGCAGGGGCGAAATCAGAGCCTGCTTCAGAACTGCCGCTTTTGACTTTGCTTTTTTTTCGTGGCTCAAAATGCTTGCTGTGGATTTCATTTTTTTCTCCTTTGAGATAGCTTCGATTGAATTTGAGTCGATTGAATTTGAGTCGATTGAATTTGAGTCGATTGAGTTTGAGTCGATTGAGTTTGATTCGATTGAATTTGAATTGATTGAATTTGATTGATGATTCGAATCGGGGCTTGTTTTCAACTGTTTGCTTCACTGTAAATGAGCGTGCCCGGCGCTTGCTCAGCGAAGGCTGCTTCGAACAGTACATGCTTTTTCAGTCCGCTTACAATCTGGACAGACTCCAGTCCGGCTTTCAATGCCTCAACACAGCTCTCGAGCTTGGGGAGCATGCCGCCTTCGATTTTTCCTTCTAAGAGCATAGCTTCTGCTTGAGAAAGTGAGAGAGACGATATGAGCGAGTTATGATCGGCGGGGTTCAAAAGCAGTCCGGGTACATCAGTTATGTTGATTAGTTTTGTGGCATTGATTGATTTGGCAAGTGCGATGGCTGCATGGTCCGCGTTAATATTGAATATTTGATTCGTTTTGTTTAAGCCGAGCGGCGCGATTACGGGCACTGCACCCTTCAGGAAAGCTTCTTTCAGCATTGAGCTTGCGCAGCCCGTAACCTTGCCGACAAAGCCGGCGTCGACTTCTTTACCGTCGCTGTTTTTCGGCATAAACTTCTCGGCTGCAAAAAGCAGATTGGCTGGAGCGGTAAAACCGATTGCTGGTGTATCCGAGGCAGAGAGTTTCGCTGCAATTATTTTGTTTATGTTAGAAAGCTCTTCAATAACTATTCTCAGAGTTTCTGCATCTGTTACTCTCAGCCCGTTTATCTTGCTTGTTGTTTTGCCAAGCTCTTTCGTTCTTTTCTCGATAGCTTTGCCGCCGCCGTGCAGCACTGCAATGGAGATGCCGGTGTTCAAAATTGTTTTTATGTCTGCAGTTATTTTCTCAAGCAGGTATTCATTTTCCAGTACACTGCCGCCAATTTTGACAACTAAAATCTGTACGATGTGTTTTGCTTTGCATACTGTTTGCATGTTTTTCTTAATTCCTTAGAGAATGATTGACTCGAAATCGAAAACTGATTGGGCCTTTTAGCAGAAGCTCTCGCGTGGAAACTAACGCGTGCAGGATTTACTGCAGGCTTTTTCTGAGCTCATATGGTCTTGAATCCCAGCAAAGACCGCCCGGGACTCAAGACCTAGCTACGGTATGCGCCGTTTATTCTTACGTAGTCGTATGAGAGATCGCAGCCCCAGGCGGTTGCCTTTGAAAGACCGTCATTTAAGTCAATCATTACTTCAATGTCTTTTTTCTTCATAAGCTGCAGGGCCTCTGCTTCACTAAACTGGCAGGGCTCGCCTGCTTTCAGCAGGGAAACACTTTGTTTGCCGCTTGTAAAATCGACCGAAACTTTGCAAGGATCAAAAGCAACGCCGCCGTATCCGAGTGCGGCTACGATTCTTCCCCAGTTGGCGTCTTCACCGAAAATTGCTGTTTTGACAAGATTGGATGAAACCACAGACTTGGAAAGTTTTTGCGCCTCCTCCACATTTTTGCTTCCTTTAACAGTTACAGTAAGAAGCTTGGTTGCGCCTTCACCGTCTCTGGCAATGCACTTTGCAAGATGGGTGTTGATTGTTTCCAGCGCTTTGATGAATTTTTTCCAGGCAGGGCTGTTTTCTTTAAGTTCCTTAGTTCCAGAGGCACCATTAGCCATGATGGCAACCATGTCATTGGTGCTTGTGTCTCCATCGACAGAGATCATGTTGTATGTTGTGTTGACACTGGCTTTCAATGCTTTGCTAAGCAGGCTTTTGGGAATATTCAGGTCTGTAAGAATGAAAGAAAGCATGGTGGCCATGTTCGGGTGAATCATGCCGGAGCCTTTGGCCATGCCGCTAATGCTTACAAGCTTACCTTCGAGCTTAAACTGAACGGTACAATGTTTTGCAAAAGAATCGGTGGTCATAATTGCATGTGCTGCATCAACACCGCTTTGATTTGCGGCGTTTATTTGCGGGGCAAGAAACTCTATGCCTGCTTCCACCTTTTCAATCGGTAGCGGCACTCCTATAACTCCGGTTGAAGCTATGAGAATTTCACCCGGGTGGGCGTTAAGAGCAGCTGCTGTTTTTTCGGCCATTCGCCAGCTGTGCTCGACACCCGCAGCTCCAGTGCATGAATTTGCGTTGCCGCTGTTTATGACAATTGCTTTTGCTTTGCCGCCAGCTTCGTTTATTTTCTGGTTCCAGAGAATCGGCGCGGCTTTCACAATATTGCTCGTAAGCGCGACTGCAAAGTTTGCCGGTTCATCACTTACAAGTAATGCCAGGTCTTTTCTTTTTCTTTTCAGACCAACGTGAGCGCCTGCGGCTTTGAAGCCATGTGGCAATATAAGTTCGTCTGTGAAACTAAAAGTCATTTTTTTGCATTCTCCGTGCAGAAACAAAAAACCCCGGGTCTTGAATTGGACTCGGGGCGGGAATGCATATATATGCAATGCCTTTAAGGCCCCGAGTCCTTAATACGAACGCGGCGGCTGCGGCGGCTTGTGTTTTGCTTGTTGCTTAAAGATAGCATTGCACTGGTCTCTTATTGAGAAGATACGACATTACAGTTGCTTCTACGATTTGTCAATTACTTTTTTGCCTGACTGTAAACATTTCTTTAGCGGGTTCTTAAGAGTTTGTATCCCGAGAGTCTGTATCCCGAGAGTCTGTATCCCGAGTCTGTATCCCGAGTCTGTATCCTGAGAGTCTGTATCTCGAGAATCGGTATCCTGTGAGTCTAAATTCTGAGAACCTGTATCCCAGGAATCCGTATCCTGGGAGCCATTGTCAGGATTGCTTGAATATAGAAGTGCGGAATCTGATCTTAAGGAAAGAGTGGCAGGTGCTCAAGCCCGCATTGTTCGCTAAAACCGAATATGAGGTTCATGTTCTGGATTGCCTGGCCGGCTGCTCCCTTGACCAGGTTATCCAGGGCAGAAAGGACAACTACACGATTTGCACGCCGGTCTATGCGAAAAGCTATGTCACAAAAGTTAGATCCTTCGACAAAGCGAGTTTCAGGCAGAGGGGAGTCTTCTTTGTCTGAATCGAAAAGCCTGATGAACTGGCAATCTTTATAAGTGTTTTCATAAGCTGCTTTCAGCTTTTCAGAATCAGCATTGTTCTTGAGTTCGGCATATGCCGTTATAAGAATTCCTCGGTTCATCGGTATCAGATGCGGAGTAAAACTCAAATTAGGACATTCACTGCTTCCGTAGTCCTTAAGTGCCTGCTCAATTTCCGGCGTGTGCCTGTGGCTACCGACTGCATATGCTTTGATGTTTTCGTTGACTTCGTTGAAATGGCTTGTTAATGCAAGCCCTCGTCCGGCTCCGGATACTCCTGATTTTGCGTCAATTACAATTGAGTCTGCTTTGATCAGATCGTGTTTAAGAAGCGGAGTTAGGGCAAGAATACTGCAAGTTGCATAGCAGCCCGGATTGGCTATCAATCGGGCTTGTGAGATTGCTTCTTTATTGAGCTCAGCAAGTCCGTATACGGCTTTCTCTATCAAGGCAGGGTTTGGATGTTCTAGTTTGTACCATTCTTTGTATTCTTGCGCATCTTTCAAACGAAAATCGGCACCAAGATCAATTATGATCGAGCGCTCGAGAATAGCTGGGGTGACCATCGAAGCAGCTTCGCCATGCGGAACTGCGATAAAAACAAGATCGGCATTCTCGCTTATCTTTTCAATATCCTGTTCCTGGCAAATCAGCGAAACGTGTTTTCGCAAATGCGGATAGATGTCTGAAATGCTCTTGCCTTCAGAGCTACGTGAGCTAACTGCAGTAATCTCGATATGCTCATGCTGACTCAGTAGACGTAAAAGCTCCTGTCCGGTGTAGCCGGTGGCGCCGATCACCGCAGCCCTTATAGTCTTGTTTGCAGTGGGCATATTGCCAGGCTCCGGGCTCCCCAGAAATAGAACCCGAATTTTTGATTCGGGTTCTGTTTCACTTGCTTCAGTTAAACGAGAACTGAAATTACTACTTTGTGCTGGCTCTGTCAAGTAAAGTCAGCTGTCCGGACAACAGCTCCGGACCTAGTGTTTGGACTGGCTTTAGTACTTGCTGTAACGTTCGGGTTTTGGACCGGTTTTTTGCATGGCCTTAGCTTCTGCGGTGTCGAGATCGAGCCCCTGTCTCAAGTATTCTTTGAGCCAGGCATATGCGCGGTCATGCCATTCGATACTTGCTTCTCCGCCTGAAAAACCCGGGTCAATGTCGTACCCCATACCGGCCTTCAGCCTTGCTTCCTGGTAGTGCATACCTGAGCGCAGTGCCTGATCGTAGATAGCTTGCTGGCGCAGTCTTTGCTCCTCTCCTTCGTGGTAAAAACCTTCAGGGAGTCCCAGTTTTCTTCTTGCTTCAATTAGTGAGTGTCCGTCAAGAAGCATTTTTTCAATTTCACCTTCTTGTTTGTATCTTTTGGCAATAGCATCCCTGCCGCCTCTGAATCCGGGGTCCATCTCAAAAGTGAAAGGAGAGTTCTGCCAGCTTAGTTCTGGCAAAACGTTGGCGCCTTCGCAAATCTTGTTGAGTGTGTCCTTGAAAGACTCCGGAATCTCAATTTTTTCTGACTTCCCTGTTTGAGCATTCAAAAACCTGAATTCATTTAACGTGTCGGTATGAAATGAGTCGGTATGAAACGGGTCAGTCTGCTCTTTTAGCCTGGCAAGTTCCCCGGGCACCATCTCTTTAAAATGAAAGTTCTCTGTCATCGGCCTGTTCTCCTGATTTGTGGCTCGCTCTGATTAGACAGGTAAAAACTGAAAGACTCTTGAATCGAAGTCTTTTGAGAGCAGTAGGGGAGCTTAAATTGAAAAGGGCCTCAGTGGTGAAAATACGTATTGTTAGAGCGACTTAGCTTAGCAATACTTAAGGCACTGGTTGGTCAGGCTCGGTGCACTAATATGCAAGCCGAGGAAAGCGACTGATGGGTGAATTTGCAGGCGGGCAGGTTCTTTCTGAGGAGAGAGCAGCCGACAGGCAGTCCGATAAGAATGCCGACTCAAGTTTAAAGGACATATTTCAGGAAAGCATAAAAGAAGCGTTTGGACCGGATGGTTTATCAGGACAAGCTTCGGAAAACCCTTTTATGCAGAATTTTGCCAGGCAAGACCTTGCTGCTGCCAGGAATTTCAATCTGAAACCAGTTGATTTGATTGCCACCGGGCTTGTGACCGCCTCAGGTAAGGCCCTGATTAATGCAGCTGCACTTGAGACTGCCCGGGGAATTGTCTTTAACAACCGGAACACTTTCAAATTAAACGAGCTTTCCCCTCACTCGCTGACGGCTTTGAGCACTGCCAGAGAAGTTCTTGACGGGCGCAATCTTATTGGTCAGCTATCCGGTAAGATTGCTGAGGCAAAGACAATCTTTGCCGGCAGCCAGGTTGGATTAAGCGCTGCCGAACTTGAGATGAGAACCATTGCTGATTTCTATAAAACCCCTTTTGCAGAAGTAAAAGGAGTCGGGGCCGATCTTGTAAAAGAAAGGCATTTGTTCTTCAACAGTAGCAAGATTTCAAAAATAGGTTATCTGGGAAGCAGAGCAAGCGACTACATTGGAACTGCCCAAGAGCTTGCTTCCGGGCAAAAGCTATTCATTGAAGGTGGACGGGAAGCAAGTATGCTCCACTCGCTTGAAGCTAGCCGCGGTGCTCATCTGCAATCAAGAATGAGCCTGGCGGAACTGGAAGCATCATATGCAAGGGCTGCAGACAAGGTTGTGCAGGCAGAAAATCGGCTTTCAAATGCGACTTATGCTTATGAAGGTTTCAAAGGCTTTGCAAAAGGTGTGCTGGTGACAGGCGGAGTTGTCGGAGCTGGTTATGCAGTCGATAAGTCTCTCGGTAACCAAACTGTTTTAGATAGCTTCCCTCGCATGATGCTCGACGCGGTTGTAACACCTAGCGTGCTCATGTCGGAGTTGCCCTGGAGCGCTAAAATACCGTTAGCCGCTGTTTCATTTGGAGCTTCGCGAGCAATTGGACTTGCTGATAGCTCTGCGACGCGCTGGAGCCATAAACCAGACTTACAGAGTCTCAAATTAGAATCCTCGCTAAAACACGGATTGAGTCGTTTTGATTGAAGCAAGATTTCTTGATTCGCTGTGTAATCTATCAGATCGATTAGCTGCGACTTGATTGATAAGCTGCGACTTGATCGATCAGCTGCGACTTGATGAAATGAATAGCCTGAATGTTTTAGAACAACGCGCACCATATATGGTGTACATGCCTTGCTTGAGGGTGTTTCTTTTTTTTGCGGTGTTGTAAATTTTGCGAATGCGAAAAATGCATGCCGGAAGCACTATTAAATGTCGCTTATAAAACGGCTCTTCTACGTAATTACAACATGATTCAGGGCAAATCAGTCACACAAAAAGCACGGCTGGCGGATATATATTCTATGTTAAGGCTCCACCACGGGATAGTTTGCAATGAGCGAGATAAGGCCAGCCGTAAGGGTTTCGTCCGAGAATGATCGAAACACAGAATCCGAACTTAAGGAATCTGGTGCTAACTTAAGCAGAGAGGCGTTTGAGAACATGGCTGCAGGCCAGTCAAATGCTGGCGCTGGTGGCAACAAAAATGAAGCAACGCTGCCCGAACTAAAAATCGGCGGCATCTCCTCAAAAGCAATCGAAGTCCCCGCAGACTCGGAGCTTGATAGTGAAGATTGGCGATGCCACAATCATAAGCCTGATAAGAATGCTCCGGGTGAGTTCATGCCGCTGTCGCCGCGCATAGCTCCTGATCCCCGTGTGGCTGAGGCGCTCGAGCAAATAAGTGGCGAGAGAATCAAAGATCAGATTGCCCAAATTTCAGGCGCCAAGGAAATGATCATAGACGGCAAGCCTGTAAGAATTGAAAGCCGAAGTACATATGGCGAAGGCTATAAGCAGGCACTTGGTTTTTTTAAAGACAGATTCGAAAAAGACGGATATAAAGTATCAATCGATACTTATACACGATACGGCAAGCCATACCAGAATCTCAGGGCTGTCAAAGAAGGCAATTCAAAGCCGAATGAGATCGTCATGTATGGCGCTCACATTGATTCGACCGCAGGCTATCCCTGGGGCGGCTACGAACCAAAGGCACCGGGAGCCGACGATGACGGTTCCGGAGCAGCGGCAATCTCAGAAATAGCGCATGCAATTAAAGACCTGCCGCTTGATCGCACGGTGGTTTTCTCGCTCTTTTCGGGAGAAGAGGAGGGCTTGTGGGGCTCAAGAGCAATGGCTGAAGCTTACAGGCAGGAAAGCGACAAAACCAAAATTGTCGGAATGTTGCAAATGGACATGGTCGGGTATTCGCCTGACAACAGCAAGACAGTTGAAAGCCATGATACGCGCTCAAATGAAGCCGCGCATCAGTTGACCAATGTGCTAAATTCGGTTGTGCAGCAGTACAAGATCGATTTAAAAGTATACGGGGCTCACAACGACGAGCTGACCAATCGTTCGGATCATTATCCTTTTCACAAAAACGGCGTTCCGGCGATCTTAATAACTGAGCCGTATGACACTGCCGCCCGGGAAAATCCGAACTATCACAGCACCACGGACACTGTTGATAAGCTCAATATTCCTTATATAACTAATGTGAGCAAGATGGCAGCAGCCGCTGGAGTTGAACTTGCCGGTTTGCAATCGTCATTCTCCAGGCAGACAATAAAAGATAATGTGATTCAGATGATGCCCTTGCAGAGCAGAATACTGAAAATTGCCCAATAAGAGCGTGATTTCCGAAATGGGGGAGTACTTTTCTGGGGGTGCTTTTCTGGGGGTGCTTTTCTGGGGTGCTTTTCTGGGAGGAGCTTCTCCGGGAGAAGCTTTTGGGGAATAAGTTTTGTATCCTCACAAAATCCCCACAAACTTTCAATAAACTGAATTTTGTTTTCCTGAAATCAGCAGTGGCAATACTTTGAGCAAAATTCTCGTAGTCGAGGACGAAAGGATCCTGGCTAATGAAATTAAGGAATGGCTCCAGCACGAGCAATATGTCGTGGAGCTTGTTCATGATGGAGTTTCAGCCGATCAAAATCTGGCTGTCTGGAAATATGATGTAATCATTCTGGACTGGATGCTTCCTGGAATTAGCGGACTTGAAGTGTGCAAACGTTTCCGGGCAGCAAATGCAAGAACACCGATATTGATGCTGACTGCCCGCCATTCACTTGAAAGCAAGGAAATGGGTCTTGATTCAGGAGCGGACGACTATTTGACAAAACCGTTCCATATGAAGGAGCTGAGCGCTCGAATCCGATCTCTGCTCAGGCGTGAAACTGTGGCACCGGCACTCAGTCTTGAGATTAATGGCATCACTCTTGACCCCAGAGCAAGGACAGTTAGAAAAGCCGGAAAGGAAATTCATCTAGAGCCGCGAGAGTTCAATCTGCTCGAGTTTCTTTTCAGGCATCCGAACATAGCTTTTGCTCCTGAGGCATTGATTCAACGGGTCTGGGAGTCCGACACCTTAACGTCTTCTGAGACTCTCAGGTCGTATATAAAATCGATTCGGAAGAAAATCGACACACAAGGTGAAAGTTCTGTGATAACAACAGTTCACGGCTCGGGTTATAAGGTCTGTCGGTCCTGATGTTTAAGAGTCTCCGCTTCAGGCTGACTCTCTGGTTCGTTTGTCTTGCTTCATTTGCTTACGCTCTTACAACCATTGCTACTGGCGTTCTTTATCACCATGAGCTTACAAAAGCTATTGATGACGAATTGAGCGAGCTATTAGCTGAGGGAGTTGAAAATCTAAGATATGAAAACCACCAGCTCTTATTTGTGTCGAAAGCACCAACTCTTTCGATTAAACCAGTAAAAAGACTTGCTTCTTTTCAGCTTTTCGATACGAAAGGTCAGCTTCTGCATAAAACCGGAGCGCCTGGTGTGGTTATTTTCTTTGATAGGACCTGCGAACTTCCATTTCACGGCCATCATTTGAGAAGCAAATCGAGGCGAGTTTTCGTAGGTGGAAACTTTGTCGGTTGCCTGCAAGTGCAGCTGCCTACTTACCAGCGTGAACATGCTGAGATTGAACGGCTGACCATGCTTTTATTCACTACGCCTGTGTTGATAATTTTGCTTGCTGGTTCAGGATATTATTTCACCACACTAACAACCAAACCGATTGAAGAAGCTGTTTTGATTCTGCGCACATTTATGACCAACGCCGGTCACGAGCTTAACACGCCACTTTCGAGCGCCCAGGCGGTTCTTGATAATCTTAGCCGGGGGGATATTGATCTGGAGGAACTGCCCAAGAAGCTGGCCATAATCAGCTTTTCTTTGACTAGAATGAGGAATCTTGTTGACGATATGATCCTGCTTGCAAAACTTGATTCACAAAGAGTTATGAGTACAGAGTTTGGAAAGATTGCGCTACATGAACTGCTAAGTCAGGTTGTTGAGAGCCTGCAACCGTTATTTGACGAAAAAAAGATATCTCTGAGTATAAGTTCGATTGCTGATGCCTGGGTAAGCGGCAATCGCGGCCAGCTCTTGCAAATGATTACGAATCTAGTTGAGAACGCTGTTTCTTACAACAAAACTGACGGGGCGGTGAGTATAGCTCTTGTAAGCACAGCTAGCAAAGCAGTGCTTACGGTAAGTGATACCGGTATCGGTATTCCACAGGAAGAAATTCCCAGGGTTTTCGATCGGTTTTTTAGAGTCGAAAACTCAAGATCCCGTGAAACCGGTGGCTCCGGGCTTGGACTTTCAATAGTAAAGGCAGTGGTTGATTCACATAACGGTGAGATCGAAATTGATAGTCAGCTTGGCTCTGGTACTTCAATTAAAGTAACCCTGCCGCTTGCATCCTGAGTAAGTCCCCACACATTCCCCACCTTCGATCAATTAGTCTTTCGAAAGACGCGCTTTCTTTGATTAATTGCTGGTTTTTCGGTATGGAAATGCGCTCTAAGAACGATGAAACTCAGAACTTCTCAAGCTAACTGGGTGCTAGCCGTATTGGCGTGCGGGTAAAAGCAATGACAGAAAAAGAAACAAAATGCAACGAAATAGCAAGTATCGACGCAGCAAGTATCGATGCAGCAAGTATCGACGCAGCAAGTATCGATAAAACAAGTATCGATGAAGCTGGCGAGCAGGAAAAGCCTGAAAACGGCATGAAAGGGCTGAAACACTGGCGAGAAGATATAGTTGCCGGCCTTATAGTTGCTCTTGTTTCTGTGCCCCTTTCGCTGGGAATAGCGCTGGCTTCCGGTGCACCTCCAATATGCGGTCTGACCTCAGAAATCATAGCCGGTCTCGTTTTTCCATTTCTTGGTGGTGCTTATGTAACCATAAGCGGACCTGCTGCAGGTTTAGCTCCGGTACTTTATTCATCGATGGCGGCCCTGGGTCACGGCAACATGGAACTGGGCTATCGTATGGTATTGCCGGTAATTATCTTTGCAGGATTGACGCAGCTTGCTCTTACGGCGTTGAAAGCTGCCAAATTCAGTTATCTTTTTCCAAAGGCGGCTGTGCAGGGAATGCTTGCTTCAATCGGCTTGTTAATACTTGCAAAACAGATTCCTCATTTTATCGGTCATGCATACAAAGCTCATGAATTTTTCGGCGTTGTTGCTGAAACTCCTTCTGAGTTACTGAAGCTCAATCCGGGTGTTTTCTTTACTTCGTGCGTTTGTCTGGCCTTGCTTTTTGTTTTGCCTGGAATCAAACACAGACTAGTTCGCTTTATTCCACCGCATCTTGTTGTTGTTGTTGTTGGCATATTGCTAGCTAAAGCTTTCGGACTCGGTGGTCATTTTCTGGTAGAAGTACCTGCCAATCCACTTGCACATGGTATTGTCATGCCTGATTTTTCGTCTTTGTTTGCAGATCCTAAGTTGATTACTACAATTATTGTTTCAGTGTTGGCTCTGACATTTGTAGATGGAACTGAGTCGCTTGCTACTATTCATGCGGTTGACCAAATCGATCCTTTTCGCAGAAAGTCAAATCCGCACAGAACTCTTTTCGCCATGGGGATCTCGAATATCTGCTCAGGCTTTATTGGCGGTCTGACAATTATTCCCGGTATTATCAAAAGCAGTACCTGTATTGTTGCTGGCGGTCGCACAGCCTGGGTGAACTTCTACAATGCACTTTTCATTCTTTCATTTCTATTATTAGGTCACCAGCTGATAGGCATGATTCCGGTTGCAGCACTTTCTGCCGTGCTGGTACATATTGCTTACAAGCTTGCCGGACCACAGCAGTGGCAAAAAATGATTGATCTGGGAGCTGAGCAGCTTTTGATATTTACAAGCACTGTGCTCGTAACTGTTACGACCGATCTTCTTATGGGTATTGGGGCCGGCATACTGATCAAGATAGTCATTCTGCTTTTCTTTTCATCCAAAAGCAGACCGGTGGGCACAAGTCAGTTTTCTACGTTATTTATAAACTTCTTGCGCATTTTCAAGAATCCGCTTGACCGGATTGAAAACGATGGAAGCAACAGGGTTGTTTATTTCAATGGCCCACTTACTTGCTTCAACAATCTCTTTGTCAGGGATGTTATGCAGAATGCATTGCAGCCCGGTCTCAGCGTACGATTGGTCCTGACACCAGAGGTCGGGATTGTAGATCACAGCAGCACAAGCTATTTGAGAGGTCTACAGGACGAGTGCCGGAGCGCAATGAGCTGCAATCTTGAGATAGAAGGACTCGATGATCTGGCTCTGCGTTCGGAGCACAGCGATTCATTTCGTTATCGCACGCAGTGGTCCGGCTGAGCCGTGCAAAAGTGGAGTTTGTTTAGCGAGTGTCGGCAACAGCAAGGTAGGCCCCCGCCCCATGCTGTTGCTTGACGTTGAGTATCCAAAATGAGGGATTCCAAGCAGCGCTTGAATCATTAATTGTCGTCTGGCGGTTGAACTTTTTTCGCTTTGGCCACGTTCTAAGATTAATGGACGAAAATCTTAGGAGGTGGAAATTCGAAAATGAGCACCGACGACATAAAGAGGTATATTCGCAAGCTCCCATATGACAAGCCGTTTGTTAGCCGGGATCTCCTTGTATTTGGCAAGCGCTCACTGGTTGATTTCGTTACGCACACACTGGTAAAAGCAGGCAGCATTGTACGACTTGCCCGCGGAGTATTCTGTAAAGTAGAGGATGGAGATCCTTTTCCGAAAATCAGTGAAATCGCAGAAGCCAAGGCAAAAGCATTTGGAAAAACAATTGTCATTCATGGAAAGAACGCGCTTGCAATATTGAATATTCGCAAGGTTGCTCGAGATGAAGCCGTATTTGCGGTAAGCGGACGAACAAGTTCTTTCAAGTCTGTTCACGGGATAATCAAATTCATCACGGCAGTTCCGGCTCAGGTACAGGCAGGCAATGAAAAAGCCGCTCTATATATAAGAGCAATGACTACACTGGGCAAAGATGGCTACACAATTGATGATATTCGTAATGGACGGGCGCAATTCGAAACACAAGAATACAGGGACACAGTGAAAAAGAACTATCCTAGATACATGCCAGGCTGGCTGAGTGACCTGATCGTTCACAGGGGATACAATAGCCCCAGAAGAACCAAGAACACAGACTGCAACACGTCAGGAGACTTCATCGAAATTGACGGAACGAAGGTAAACTGGGAAGTCATCGAGTGGATGAACAGACTTTATCAAAAAGACTAGTAACGGCTAAAGCCCTGCCCACAAGGTCTAAATGATGGGTGGCTACTGGAAGATGCCTGTTAGAATTCGGCTATTGGGTAAAACTAGATAGGTTGGCCGGAGCTCATTTTGTTCGACCTGAGGAAAAAGACTAATATTAGATGGTGGCCGTCTCCCCAAGACTATAATGAGGCGGTTCAAAATCCTGCTTTTAATCTATATGATCCGGAATTGAAAGAGGGCCAGGTTTATCTGGATAATTTAGGCCTACCTCGTCCAGTAAGCGGTGCCTTTGCTTCAGTTTACAGGTTGAAGTGCCGGAACAAAGATGTGGCTCTTCGCTGCTTTTTGCACGACGTTACAGATCAACAGGAAAGATATGCTCAAATATCCAAGTTTGTACTTGGTGATGATCTGCCCTATACAGTAGGTTTCGAGTATCTGCAACACGGTATCCAAGTTTGCCAACAGCCGTTGCCAGCGCTCAAAATGGACTGGGTAGAAGGGTGGGCGCTTGATCAATATCTCTATGGAAGGCTTGGAGAGCCGCTGGAGCTTATGAAACTGAGCGGAAGTTTCTTGAAAATGATGGATGACCTCAAAGAGGCTGGTATCGCCCATGGTGATTTGCAACATGGAAACATAATTGTATTGCCTGACGGCGAATTCCGTCTTGTTGACTATGATGGTATGTATGTACCCTCAATGCAGGGCATGCATGCAAACGAACTCGGGCACATCAATTATCAGCATCCACAGCGCAAGGCAGAAAGCTTTGGACCTTATCTTGATAATTTTTCGGCCTGGGTGATTTACGGGTCTATTAAGGCTCTTGCAAGTGATCCTGGGCTCTGGAGCGAACTCATGGCCGGAGACGATTGCTTGTTGTTCAGGCGCCATGATTTTGAAGCACCGCTTTATTCACCTGCGTTTGCGGCGCTCGAAGAGCACAAAGACCTAGAGTTGCAAAAGATCGGCCGTTTTATTCGCGGAATGCTGTCAGGCTCAATTGAGGCAATTCCATACTTAAAAAAGGATTTTCCTGAGATTAAGAATCTCGATGAGCTAAAAACCAGATCCAAAAACAGGAGGCTTGGAAGCGGTAAGGACTCAGGATTAATGCCCGACTGGGCTTACAGCGACCCTGGCGCCAACAAGATCCTGACGGAACCAGATCATTTTGCGCAGCCTGCTTCGGGTCAGACCGCCGCAGGACAGCCAAGCGCTGGCCAAACTGCAAGAAAGCAGTCCTTGCCCCACTGGGCAAGCAATTTTTCCAGCCAGTCTATTGTGCACAAAATCGACCCCGTGCTGAATCAACCTTGTCCCAGGCCAGTAGAGTTCAACAAAAATAGCGGTAGAAGCAGTCCATTCTTTTTGCAGTTTTTGATGTTCGTTAACCCGATTTTGTGGTTTGCAGTTATTAGCCTTTTTAGCGCTTATGGAGTGGATCAGGATCTAAAAGTAAACGGGCAATATTTCCCGGGAAAAATAGTTCATACGCAGGCATACAAATCCAAAAGCAATGATTATTTGACTGTTTATTACCAGTACTATGTAAACGGCCAGACTTATGGCGGATCTGAAAGCGGCTTGAGTGTCTACAGTGAGCCAGCTTTTAAGGCCAATCCGGAAATAAAGATCTGGGCTCTTGCATCTAAGCCGGAACTGCACGAACCTTTGTTCAAGTCTCCGGGTCAGAAACAAGCCTCAGACAAAGTTTTAGGCATGGCTCTGGCAGCAATTTCTTTAATCCTTGAAGTTTGCATCTGGGGACCGGCTCTTTATCACAGGTTTCTTGTTCAGTTCGGAACTCCAGTACTTGCCGAGGTAAAGCGAAAATGGAGCCGGACTTTAAATAACAGCGATTTCTATTATGTGAATTTAGCATTCAAAGACAATCTCGGTACCATGCGGACTGCGAATGTAAGAATGGGTCATAGATATGAATGGGAGAGAATAGCAGAGGGCGATATTGAAACAGTGCTTTATTTCCCGGCTCTCAGTGAAAGAGCTGTTATTTACCGGAGCTCTCCTTACAAAGTCAAAGGCAAAACGACTGCCAGCCAGAACCCCTGAGCTCCCTGATCCCATTGTGACCCATGCTAGCTGGTTCTACTATTTCAGTGTCGCTGTTTCTGTTTTTCCAGCTTTGCTGTTTCTGTTTTTCCAGCTTTTGAGATAGAATCAGCTTTTATGAGACTGGATAAGTGGTTGAAGCTGTCAAGGTTAATTAAAAGGCGCACGGTTGCTCAAATGGCCTGCGACCAGGGCAGGGTATTTGTAAATGATCGCACTGCCAAATCAAGCACTACTCTTCATGTAGGCGACAAAGTACATATTGAACTGGGGCGACGGGCGCTAACGATTGAAATCGCCGAACTTCCACTAAAAGCACCAGCAGCCCAGGAGGCCAGCCGTCTATATCATGTTATTGAAGAAATTCGCAGGCAAAGAGATGACAGCGAATTCCAGGATGATGAGTGGAACTGAAAAATAAATGGAACGGAAGAATAAGCGGAACTGAAAAGAACGATTGGGACTAAAGAGAACGAATGAAACTGAAGAACGAATGGAACCGAAGAGAACGAATGAAACTGAAGAACGAATGGAACTAAAGAGAACGAATGAAACTGAAGAATAATCCCAACTAAAGAAAAAACAGAAGCTTTGCTGATGGGGCTGAAAAAACAAACTGCATTGGGAATCTCTACCTGCACCTTCGGTGCTTTGTTTTTGATTGCTTATTTCCAGCTGCCAGTTGAAGCCGGAAAAAGCGCTGCTCCAACGGGCCCGAAGCAGTGTGTTTTTAGTCGTTCGAGAACGCCTACCAGCTCCTCGAGTCTTGGAATAGTGGGCGTGCCTGCTTATGTGAACTTTCCCAATGGTGGGCAGAAGTGCGGTACTTACATAACTCAGGTTCTTCCCGGAAGTATGGGGCAGAGCATGGGTTTGCGCCCGGGGCGGATTCTTGTAACTGTTGACGGCAGAGTTGCTCAGAGCCCTTCGACCATAGACAGCATTCTGCGGGGGCGGTCCGGATCTCTAGACTACAGCTATATAAAGGTTATGGGTGGGGTTCCTGAGATTGTAAGTTCGCGGGTGAGTTATACAGAGAGCGCCGGAGCTGCTTCTCCATCAAGCCCCGCCGCTGCTGCAAAGCAAGGAGGTCTGATCAATGACACAACTCCACTTGGCTCACTTGAATCTTATATGTTCTCGCTAATTAACAAGGACAGGGCTGCAAACGGCCAGCCGGCCATCAGCGAGAGCTCCAAACTTGCTTCTCTGGCACGCAGTTATGCCGAATTTCTGCTCAAAACCGGGCAGTTCTCTCATACCGCCGATGGGCGTGAGCCGATAGACCGTGCGAAAGCTGCTGGTATCAAAAGTGGTATTGCTGAAAATCTGGCGTATGAAACGCGCGGGCTGCAACTGGATAAGGACGGGGTAACTCATGCTCAGGCGGTTTTCATGGCCGAGCCCAAAGACCAACATAATCACCGTTGGAATATTCTGTGGAGTGATGCCAAATCAGTAGGAGTCGGCATGGCACGCGACAAAAACCGTTTGATGATGGTGCAGGAGTTCTCAGACACGATTCCCTGAGATAATTTCGCTTTTCAGACTTACCTGGCTGCTTTTTCGGGCCCTTTCAGCTCGTGAATTGCAGGAATCAGATGAGCGAGCACTTTATGGCCGCCGCTTGGGCCTAAATGTGCCGTGTCCCAGAAGTCGGCGTGTACAAACTCCGGGCTGTCGCCTATATCTACGAACTTTACGCCTGGTTTGTTTGCCAGGCTGGCGATCTCTTTGCGAAACTGAGTATAAAAGCCATCTGGAAGCAGTTTTCGATTAACATCAGTAAGCGGCATGTTTACGAGAATCAGTTTTATGCCACGCTCGTTAGCTACTTCAATAAGCCTTTTCAAAAAGCCCATCTGAAGATTCAGGTCTTGACCGGCGATGTCTTTGTATCGTCTGGCATATTCTTTTTCCGAACTTTCCCAGCGTTCTTTGATGCCGCCGAAAAGCATGAAGCCTGCGTTTGCGAAATCCAGTTTCGCTAGCGGCTTCTGCATGCCTGTAAAAATGTAAGCCTTCTCCACACCTTTGTTGAATTCTTGTTGCAAGCGCCAGCGGTGATCGTAAAAATAACAGAGCCTGCTTACCAGGAACTCCATTTTGTTTTGAAAATCAGGCAAATAAAGTTCGGCATAAGGTGCCATGTTCTTGAGATTGACCAGGCGCTTGAAAGTATTCGTGGCCATGGGCGAGGCAAGATCGTGGTCTGAAAAGTCGCGGGGCGCGATGCCGTAAACTAGAATTTCAGGTGCTCTGTCTTTTTGCAAAAATTCGTTCACGTAGATGAAGGCATCTGAAACCATCTGTCCGAAAATTGCAAAACTGAAAACATGGGGGTCGGAATAACTGCCGTCCTTGCGCAATTGCTCTTCCAAAATTATTGAACCGTGATGGTGGAAGATGTCTCCTACTTTCAGCGGTTCTTTTGCTTTATCCATAGACCAGAATGGGAACATGACCAGCGAAGATCCCAAAAGTACAATGTTCGGGTTCTGTTTGAGCGCATTGAATTCGTTCACTGCCAGATCAATGGAGCCGGTTCCTTTCCAGACATCATTTGATCGTTTGCCGGTTTCAAGGCACCAGAGCCCGGCATTAATCAAAGCGAATAAAAGAAGTGCCCAGACAGCGCTTCTCTTTAGCGCGCTAATCAGCGCTCTTTCGTTCTTAACAGGGGCTTCCGGATGCCTCTGGGGTCTGGGTTTATTTAAGATTGGCGGCAAACGCTCAAATCCTCGCTTGACAAGCTCCGTCCGTGAGCTCTTGTATTCTAAGTCCTTTCAAAGTGCGCAGGCAGGCTGGGGCATTAATCTTGAAGTGGGATTATTTTAAGCAAAGAGCCTGAGCAGCAGCTGCTGTGTCTGTTTGGGATTCTCTTTCATCTTGTTTCTTTACGCGTTTCTGAGCTGCCCTTAATTTGTCTGAGTTTTCCCTTAATTTGCCTGAACTTTGCTCGAGCTTTACTGTTACTTTATGGGTACAGTCTTGATTGGAAGGCGGACATGGCTTCGAAATTTGAGCCCGGGTCTGAAATCGCAGGCAAATATCTGTTTGTTAAGGAAATCGGCAGCGGCGGCACCGGTACTGTTTACCTTGTGCAAGACCCGGATTTGAACAGACCTGTGGCGCTTAAATTGCTTAACTTTGCAAGCACTGACAATTTAAGCAGGTTCGAGCGCGAAGCCAGGGCTTTGAGCCTGCTCAACCATCCAAATATAGTTCAGGTATACAAATTCGGAAGACTTGCAGATCAAAGCCCTTATCTTGCTCTGGAATATCTTGAAGGTGAAACGCTTGCTGATTTGATCGCACGTAAAGGAAAGCTAGCCTGCAGTCTGGCGGTAAAAATAGGCATCGAGATTAGTAAAGCCCTTGATTATGCACACGGGCAAAAGATCATTCACAGAGACTTAAAGCCAGAGAACATCCTTGTTTATCAGAATCAAACTGATGGTGCTGCTGCTCCGGGTTTGAAGTTGCTTGATTTCGGACTATGCAAGCAAGAGCTGGGGGCTGCTGCGACGCTTACTGAAACCGGTTTTTTAATAGGCACTGTTCACTATATGAGTCCTGAGCAATGCCTGGGCAAAGAAATTGACTGGCGAAGCGACATTTATTCTTTTGGTGCTCTGTTTTACGAAATGATCACTGGTTGGACGCCATTTACAGGTAACAGTCCCGGAGAAATTCTTCTGAAGCAGATGAACGAACCGGTAAAAAAGATAAGCAAGTTGAGTCCCAGCTCGAAACTGCCTGCCGAGCTTGACGATCTGATCGGCAAGTGCATGGTCAAAGAACGCGAGGAGCGCGTTCAGAGTTTTGCTGAAATAATCGATATGCTCCGCGCACTTGAAACTTTGAATTCAAATGCAAGCTTTAATCAGGAGGAAGCAAAAGAAAAACTCAGCCGTAGTGAAAGTCACCGTTGGAAAATTCCCTGGAAAGTTTTGAGGCTTCTTGTGCTTTCATCGATTTTATTGCTCACGATTGCAGGAGCTATCCTTGTTGGAAGCGACTCGGGCCGGGCGATAATAGCCACACAAATTCAGGCGAGTTTTCCTGCTCCTGAAGCAAGAAAGATTTTGAAAGAGAGTCTTGGGAAATTGCTGGATTCGTCCGTTGGCAGCTCAGCAAAAGAAATTGTGGCAGCTACTTTGAGTTCAGGTATTTACAGGCGCTGGCCGGTGCTGGAACAAGAAAAACTAATTGGGGACTATATAGATGTTTACGAAAGGCGAGGGCAGGACCGGGAAGCACTAGATCTTTCACTTCGTGCTTACAAAATAACTCTGGATTCTGTTTTTAAGAAAGAGCAGGCTGGTAATACTCCGCCTCAAGAAGAACTGGTTTTTCTCAATTCAATTTGCAAATCACTTCTCGAGAGAAAAAGCACCGCAGACTGGAAGCAAATCTTCAATGTTGTGGAAAAGGGCAAGCAGGCAACGACAAGGTCTCCGAAGCTTATCTGGTACTGGCCTTATGTGCTTCGAGTCGAGGCCTTGCGCAGGCAGGAGTCGGGTTTCGGTCGCGATCGCTTGCATGATCTCGCAGAGCAGAGCGCCATCACTGCTGACCTGGCAGGAAGAAGTCTTGATCGGAAGCTGCTTGACAAGTATTCGGATCTCGGTTTAAGAATTGCCAGAGCAAATAGCTTGCTTTCTATTGAATTTGATCTGCATATAAGCAGGGGTAATTACTTCGTCAAGACCGGTGATTTAAATGAAGCAAGAAAGGAACTGGAGCTTGCAGAGGCAAGCTCGAAAACACTCTTGCTTTCATCGGGAAGAACTCACAAACTTGAGTTCTTGAAAGATTCTCTTGAAACTGGACGTCCTCTGAGCAAAGCTGAGTTCAGTGAAAGGCATCAGCCGGAGCAAAGGGCTGAAAACCCCTTCCTGCACATGCTTAAATGAGAAGCAAGTGATGCTGTGGATTGTTAAGGGGTTAGAATATTGCTTTGCTTTTTCACTTGCAGGTGAATATGGCTGATTTCAGGACAAACAAAGCATGTCGCCGATAGTTGCAGATATTGTTGTCATTCTGTTTCTGGTGTTTATAAATGGAATACTGGCGATGTCTGAAATATCGCTGATTTCGGCTCGCAAAGCCAGATTGCAAAGTCTTTCGGAGCAGGGAAAAAGGAATGCAAATCTGGCTCTTGAGCTTGCAAGTGCTCCGACTGATTTCCTTTCCACGGTGCAGATTGGCATCACGCTTGTAGGCATACTTGCAGGTGCTTTTGGCGGCACAACCATTGCGACCGAGCTCTGCAAATATTTCAGCAGCTATCTTCCGTTTTTTTATGCCGAAGCTGTTGCTGTTTTTCTGGTAGTGACTGCTATCACCTTCGTTACGCTGGTGCTTGGAGAGCTTGTGCCTAAGCGCCTTGCTTTGAGTGCTCCCGAGCAAATAGCCTGCGTGGTTGCCTCGCCGATGCGTTTGTTGGCCGGGCTTTCAAGACCTCTGGTTTTACTTTTGAGCAGTTCAACCAACCTTGTTCTCAATCTTTTCGGCATTAAAGAATCCACCGAGCCACAGGTTACTGAAGATGAGATTCAGGTTCTTGTGGAGCAGGCCACCGAAGCCGGCGTATTTGAAGAATCAGAGCAGGAAATGTTTGCAAGCGTGCTCTTATTAGGTGAACGCAAAGTGAAGTCAATCTACACTCCAAGAACTGATGTTGTCTGGATCGATTTGCATGCAAACGAAGAACAGTTGAATGAGCTTTATGATAAGAGTCCGCATTCGCGTGTACCGCTGGCGGAGGGCTCGCTTGACCATGTTATTGGTTATGTTGAGCTAAAACAGGTAATGCGCAAGCGAATCAGAGGCGAAAAAATCGTGCTTCCGGAATTAGTTTGCGGCGCCCCTCTAATTCCGGAAAATACAACCGTTCTTGATTTGCTTGAAGAGTTCCGGGCGGGCAGGCATTATCTGGCTTTTGTGATGGATGAGTACGGCGGTTTCAGCGGGCTGGTTACACGTGACGATATTTTTGAAGCTATCGTAGGCGAGCTGCCTGAGCAGTCGGAAGAGCCGCGCTGGGAAGCGCGCCAGCGAGAGGATGGCTCCTGGCTCATTGACGGGCAAATACCGCTTTCTGAGTTCAAGGACATTCTGGATATAGAGGAAGAATTGCCGGAAGAGTCGAATTACCAGACTCTTGCCGGTTTCATCCTTTTTAATCTGGAGAAGATTCCGATTGCCGGAGACTACTTCGAATGGAAGAACTGGCGTTTTGAGGTGGTTGACATGGATCGCCATCGCATCGACAAGGTGCTGATTGCGGCGCTGGAAAGAGGAAACGAAGAAGACTCCGCTTCTGCGATCTAAAAACTGTTTCTGTAATATAAAAATAGTATACATATACCGTGCCTGTGATAAATATACTGTTTCTGCAATACTGGATACAGAAACTGTTTCGCGATTTAGAAATTGTTTCGCGATTTAGAAATTGTTTCGCGATTTAGAAACTGTTTCGCGATTTAGAAACTGTTTCGCGAAATTGAAACTGTTTCGTGATTTAAATACTGTTTGGATCGGCGTAACCGGGAATTTCTCTGATTATGCCCTGATCAAGAGCTGGTGGTGCTGCACCGGGGGCGGTGCCTTTTGGCTTGCCGTCCGGTGAAATGCGTCTGCCGCTGCTGAGATCAATCCACTCATTTGTTTTTGGATCTTTGACCCAGGTGCCCGGACCCAGGCGCCTCATGTCAGCCATTTGTTTTTCCATGCTCTGGAAAAGTTGCTGCATCTGGCGCAATCCGCCAAGCGGATTGCCGGAAAAAGGCATGAGCTCATTTCCCAGGGGGAAAGATGGAATAGCCTGACCAGGCGGGCCTCCAAATCCAGGCGTCATACCCAGATCACCAATTTGAGGGAAGCTCTGCGGAAAATTAAATCCGTTAATTTCACTTTCTTCGCCCCTGGGTCTTGCTTTAGGCAGGGGGCCTGTAGCGGTGATGCCGTCCGGGCTGGCGGTTTCAACACCGATTCCCAGTGTTCTTTTCAGGCGATCGACCCTGTCGATATAAGCCATGGTCTGGGCGGGTTGGCCGAACATTTTGGATTCGAGCCGGTCCAGGCGTTGATCGAGTGATTCGCTCTGGTAAGTCTTTTTCAAAGCTCGCCATTCAAGAGTGTTCAAAATTGGATATTGTTTCGAACTTGAAGGCGCTTCTGCTTTTGTTTCTATCTTATTGGCGTTGTTGTTGCTTTCCAGTTTAACAGCGTCTTTTTCTGACGCTGATTTCAAAGGCTGGGCCGATCGTTCTGCTACGGTTTTTTTCAGGCGGGCCATTCGTTCCTGGTTCGAACCTTCGCGCGTGGAACCGTATACTAAGCACTCGATCCTCTCAAGTCTTTTCTCAAGAGGGTCGTGCGCATATGTGTGTGAAAAGAAACGATTTTCAAGCAAGGCCAGTTCGTTAGGATTCAGATTGCCGGCAGCCGGCTCTGCTGCTGAGACTGCCGCTGGGGCTAGATAGCTTGCAAGCAGCATTGAAATACTAAGTTGAATAATCCGATTAGTAAAACAAGAACTCATGAACCAAAAGCTTCTCCTAATTTGCCCCGGACGGAAATAAAGCTGGAAATCAAAGCACTGACTTGTAATCGACGTCCTGTATTTAATTGTGTTCCCGCAAGCGCGGGTAGTCAAGTGAAATGCTGTCACATAATTTAATCATGCAGGATATTTTCCAGCTCGTCCACGGGAAAAAGGCTGTTCTCACACCGGGTATTCAATAGAAAACCCGGGCGGGTTTACCCTGCCCGGGTTTAGATCTCAAATCAGTCGCTTGCTATTCGTCTGTAGGTCTGAATTCGGCATCGACAACGTCGTCGCCGCCGCCGCCGCCGCCGCCGCTTCCACCGCCGAAGCCGCCGCCACCTCCGAATCCACCGGCATTATCGCCGCCGAATCCACCGGCACCGGCCTCACCGGAGAAACCGCCGCCTTCTCCAAAGCCGCCGGTTCCGGCGCCCACTGGTTCTTTGGCTCCAGCCTGGTAGGCTTCTTGCTGGACTATAACCAGAACTCCACGCAGGTCGTTCATAAGAGTCTTGAACGATTCAGGATCTGCATCTTCCTTGAGTTTTTGTCTTAATTCGACTACAAGCATTTCGGCTCTGGACTTGGTTCCGGGTGTAACTTTGTCGCCGAGCTCGCGAATCTGCCTTTCCACTGAGTAGCAGAGTGTGTCTGCTTCGTTGCGGTGGTCGGCAGCTTCTTTGCGTTTACGGTCTTCCTGAGCGTGAGACTCAGCTTCGCGGACCATGCGCTCAATATCGTCTTTGTTGAGGTTGGTGCTTGCCGTAATCGTGATTTTCTGCTCTTTACCGGTGGTCTGATCGCGAGCTGTTACGTTCATGATGCCGTTTGCGTCGATATCAAAGGTAACCTCGACCTTCGGCACGCCTCTTGGTGCAGGCGGGATACCGTCAAGTCTGAAGTTGCCCAGTAGCTTGTTGTCTCTTGCCATCGGACGCTCGCCCTGGAAAACATATATATCTACGGCAGTTTGATTGTCGTCTGCTGTTGAGAATACTTCTGATTTGCGGGTCGGGATTGTAGTGTTTCTTTCGACCAGCTTGGTGAAAACGCCACCCATGGTTTCGATGCCAAGGGAAAGCGGTGTAACGTCAAGGAGTACGACGCCTTTGACTTCCCCACCAAGCACACCGGCTTGAATAGCCGCTCCCACGGCAACAACTTCGTCCGGATTCACTGACTGGTTGGGCTCTTTGCCGCCTGTAAGGCTCTTTACCAGATCCTGCACAGCCGGGATTCTTGTTGAACCGCCAACCAGAACAACTTCTTGGAGGTCGTTATAAGTCATTTTGGCGTCACGCAGTGCCTGCTCCATGGGGGCGCGGCAGCGCTCGACCAGTTCTCTTGTAAGCTCGTTGAAATTGGCGCGAGTCAGCTTCATTTCAAGGTGCTTGGGACCTGAAGCATCGGCTGTGATGAATGGCAGCGATACGTTGGATTCGGTAACCGAAGAGAGCTCTACTTTTGCCTTTTCAGCAGCTTCAGTGAGTCTTTGCAGCGCCTGGCGGTCCTTTCTGAGGTCGATGCCTTCAAGCTTTGTAAACTCGTCTGCCAGCCAGTTCACGACTTTGTGGTCGAAGTCGTCGCCGCCCAGGTGTGTGTCGCCGGAGGTTGATTTGACTTCGAAAACGCCGTCGCCGACTTCAAGAATTGAAACGTCGAAAGTACCGCCCCCTAAATCAAATACCAGAATCGTTTCGTTTTCCTTTTTATCAAGACCGTAAGCAAGCGCAGCTGCTGTCGGCTCGTTGATGATTCTGAGAACGTCAAGACCAGCAATCGTGCCGGCGTTCTTGGTTGACTGGCGCTGGCTGTCGTTGAAATACGCCGGAACCGTGATTACTGCTGATGAAACCTTTTCACCCAGGTATTTTTCAGCATCTTCTTTTAACTTGCGCAGAATCATGGCTGAAATTTCTTCCGGCGCATAATCCTTGCCCTGAATTGCGACTTTGCAGCCGCCGTCTGGACCTTCTTTTACTTTGTAAGAAACAATGGATCTTTCAGATTCGACTTCCGAATATCTTCTGCCAATGAATCTCTTTACCGAATAAATTGTGTTTTCCGGATTTAGAACTGCCTGGCGACGTGCCAGCTGTCCTACAAGTCGCTCACCTGACTTAGTAAAAGCCACAACCGAAGGAGTGGTTCTACCGCCTTCAGTGTTTGCGATGACAGTTGGCTTACCGCCTTCCATGACGGCCACACAAGAATTCGTGGTGCCAAGATCAATGCCTACTGCCTTTCCCATGCTTGAAACTCCCTTTTGACAACGGGTTTGGATTTACGGGCCTGAAGCCGAATCTCAGGATTATACGACCCGGCCGGGTTCGAGGAGATATGCCCCCTAGAATTATTCACAATATGCAAGTGCGCCTGTTTTGGAGCGCACTATTCCATAATGCAGCGCCCGGGCGCGTGGTCCTGAACTTATTACAAACTCTTTATTATTAGAATCTAAGAGAAATCTCGCTGAGTCTAGAAAAGACTCAGCTTGCCGGGCTCTGCGCTTCAATCTGTGCCAGGCTGGGGTTTTCCAGCTTTTCTCCGATTGCAAGTGCGCAGATTTCAACCCTGCTTCCTGTTGATTTTGCAAGTTTTACTAGATGAGAGGGTTGGTAACGGAATGGCACTTGTTCAACTATGGGTTGCCAGTGCATCGGCACCATCCTGAGAACTTTCAGCTCCTCGGCAATTTTAAGGGCTTCCTGAGGCGAAGCTACTTTGTATTTACCGCCAATCGGCAGGCAGGCCGTATGGGTACTGAAACCCCGCAAAAACTCCCCTATTTGCGGAGTATAAAGCGTGTCGCCTGAATGGTAAAAACCTTCGAAATGGTAGCCGTTTACCGGATTACCGGGGGAAGAACTGCGTGAAAAAATAGCGTGCATGGTTCTGCCCAATCTTGTAACCGGGTGATGAGCCGGAACCGCTGTAATGCGTATGCCGTTAATAACAGTAGATTCGCCCTGATCCAGATGAATGAATGCATCTGCCGGGATCACCCGCCTGTATTTTTTGATCATCCATTCGACCAGCTTGCGTGGAGCAAGAAACTGGCATTTCCATTCCTGAAATAGTTTAGGGCTGGCAAGCACGCCGTGATCGAAGTGTCCGTGACTCAAAAGCACAAGTGCGCCGGGATCGAGGCGATGAAAATCCACCGGATCTTGAAAATAGGGATCAATGTATAAACGGAGTCCCGGAAGCTCGAATTTAAATGCGCTGTGACCCAAGTACGTAAGACTCAATTAAAAGCTTCCTTAGTTTTGTAGTCTTGAAAGGGCAAATGTTAGCACCTGAGTGCCTGCTTAGGGAGGCTTACAAGAGAAAGTCGAGGATTAACAAGAACTAAACCTTATTCTGCAAGGGTTGCAAGCAGACGCTCTAGCAAGGCCGAGCACGTAATGACAATGATTAATCGCATTAAAAGCGACATTTTTTGCAAGTAACTTGCTATAGCATATTAGTTGTTAGAGATCGGAATCAGGCTCAAAGCTTGCTTTAGCTTGCAATTTGGTTTCTTTCTGTTTGGTTGCCAATTGAGGCTTTGATCAGCTCCATTTGAGATTTTGATCGCTCTAATATAGTGGAGGAACTATGAGTTACTCGCGTTTCTGCGCCCTTGGAATCAGCTTGGTAATTTGCGCCGGTGCTTCATGCGGCGATGCTTTTGCGAAGAACAAGGCTGTTGAGTATATGAAATACTTCAGCCCGATGCCTCAAAAGAACTATCTGAACGAGTCACAGGATCGACTGATCAAAAAACAGAGTTTCAAAGCCGCAACTCTGCCGGCAACTCCTCAGGTCAAGAATGCGGAGCTGGGCTTCTTTGCCATTGTTCCAGGCAATAAGCTCGAAGACACTGAATATCTGGAGTCACTACTTGCAAACGAAAAAACCAGCGGAATTTCAGCGCTCTTTACCTGGAAAATGCTGGAGCCCACAGAAGAAAATTACCAGTGGGGCAAAATAGATTCCCTGCTTTCGCTCTGCCAGAAACACAAGAAAACCCTGATTCTCAGAGTCTCGACCGCCGGTGTGAATCTGGATTCAGACAAAGCAGACAAAGCAGATTCGGACACGCCTGCCTGGGTATTTGAAAATGGTGCCAAGTCGGTGAAGTATCTGGCTAAGGACGGCAAGCTGCATATAATGCCGGTTTTCTGGGACCAGACCTATCTGGCTGCTTTTTCGAATTTCATCAATGAAATGGGAAGCCGCTATGACAAAAATACATTGATCCACAGTGTCGGCATAACCGGTGGTGGCTACCGCGGTGGCACAGCGGTGCTCCCGACCGACATGGAAGCGAAAGGCAAGGATAAGACCGCAACCAATGAAACCGGCTTCACAGGCGCAAATCAAATAGACAGCTATTTGCGTAAAGAGCTGGGTATGAATCAGAAGCAAATTGTCGATCACTGGAAATATGTGGCTGATATTTTCCCGAAAGCATTTCCGAACACAAGACTGAATCTGGCGATTAATCCAACCACGCCGAATCGCGCCGGCGAGGATGCCCTTGATGAGATTTCCGATTACCTGCTTTACAGATATGGCGAGCACATCTATATCACCAGGCAGGATCTCAAAAACGGCAAACACGGTTTCGACGATTATCGTGTTCTCCTGAAGTTCCGGCCGGATACCTATTCGGGTCTCTCATTTTTGCCGACCCTCACGCCTGCCGATCTGGAGAAAATTTCAAAGACAGCCCTCGATGACGGAATCTGTTATATAGAGCTGCCGATTGAAACTCTTAACTCAAGTGATCCTGTAGCTAAAGCAGCTCTCGATAAGCTCGCTAGTCATATGGGTTATCAGCTTGTTTCTCAGAAAGCGTCAATTCCTAAAGAGCTTTTTCAGGGCGACCAGCTAAAAGCAGAATTCGCATTTCTGAACGTGGGTGATGCAAGTCCCAAGCGTCCTGTCAGGGAACTGGATAAAGACGTTCCATCCAGCTACAAAGTGATGATTGAACTCAAAGATGAGTCAGGCAAAGTTGTTGCCAAAATCCTGCATACGCCAGACAAGAAAACAGAAACCTGGAAAACCGGGGAAACTGTAAGCTGGCAGGAGTCGCTCAAAATGCCGAAGCTGCCAACAGGCGATTATCAAGCAAGTCTCTCGCTTTATGATCCGGAAGCCGACAAAAAGCTCAATATTCTCGATAGCAGAGAAAGCGACAAACAGGCAGTTCAGAGCGATCTTTCACTTGGTTTGCTGAGAATCGTTGCTCCATCGACTGCAAACAAATCAGTAACAAATTGAGATTCAGTAAGCAGCAGAAGCGTTTGTCTGAGGTGCAAAAGAGCCCGACGCCCAAATAAATGGGCTCGAGAAATAAACTCAGAAAGAGTCTTTGCCTTTGATCTTAGCTGCGACGCTGGTGCTGGTTCGAATTGATTTTTTGAGAAAGGCTTCTTCGCTTTCGAAGATCTTGGGTGCACGTCCGACCAGGGCAACAAGATGCCTGTTTGCCATGGCCTTACGCTCATGATTTTGCACGAAAACCTCCCCTTCGCCTATATGGTCAAAAGCATCCGAGGCTCTCAGAACCTTGTATTTGGCTACCTTTGTCCATTCTTTGACGCATTCGTCGAATAGCTTCGGATCATAAGCGCTTGATCTCAGTTTCATCTCGAGAGCAAGAGCGTAAAGGCAATGCATATCCACATCTAAGGGACGGCGCGCCATAACCTTGCGGCAATCGGCAACGGCTTCGTCGATCCGCCCGTTTGTAAGCTTGACTTTGACTTCGGACCAGTAAGGTGACTGGCTGACAAAAGCATTGGAATGCAGATCGTCTATAAAAGGATCACCGTTTACTGAAGGACCGGCTGAAACCGGAGCTGCTTGTTCTACGACAAGGAGCAGCATGAAAAGCCCGAATACGGGAAGTATTTTTGAGCCTCTGGTTTTCATGCCGCCTCCTCTTTTGACTTTAAATTTATAGCAGCTTAAAGCCGGGATTCAAAGATGCAGATTTTCACAATCGGCGTCTTTTACAATCCCTTGATTCTGTCAGCTTCTTGAAAGTGCCAGCGACTCCTTGTTGTTTTCACTTGCCCATTGAATCAGTCCTGTCTCAAAGGGCGAGCTCAGATCGTCGTGATGCGGAAGCACCCTCACGGTAAAACCATGTTTACCGCTGCGGAAATAGCGGATTGTGCCTGTGAAAGTGGCGCAGCCGTTTTCAATCTTGCCTGATTGCTTCATTTGCACCTGTTCGCCTTCAACGATGTTTCCATGCGCATCAATAGGACCGTGATAAATTTGCACGCTCAGATCTTCGGCGCTGAGGCTGCCCAATCTGATAGCTGCTTTGATTGAAAGATCATCACCTACCTTCAGGCTTTCCGGCATTTCTGCATTCACGTTTTCGATATGCAAGCCCTTCCAGTCTCTGGCAATGCGTTCTTTCCATTCTGCAAGAGCTCTGGCTTTTGCGGCCTTGTTTTCCAGGTAATCAATCGAGCGGTTGGTTGCAGGAAAATAACAACGCTGTGAGTACTCACGCACCATTCTGTGTATGTTGAACTGCGGGCAAATCTCCATCATTGCCGATTTCATTCTAGCGACCCAGCCGCGCGGAATTTTGCCTTTGTCACGGTCATAAAATAACGGTGCAATTTCTTTTTCTAATAAGTCGTAAATCGTATTTGATTCGACCTCGTCCTGATAGGCTGTGTCGTTATAAACCTCACCGCGACCGATTGCCCAGCCGCATGATGAGTTATAAGCTTCATCCCACCAGCCGTCCAGAATGCTGCAGTTTATGCCGCCGTTGAATACGACTTTCATGCCTGAAGTACCGCAGGCTTCTAAGAAGCGTCTGGGTGTGTTCAACCATACGTCCACGCCCTGGACTAAATAGCGGGCCACATTCATGTCGTAATCTTCTATATAAACAAATCTTGCCTGTATGCCTTCTTTTTTGACATTCTGAATCACCTGCCTGATAAGTTCCTTGGCTGGTGTGTCTTCAGGATGGGCTTTGCCTGCCATGATTATCTGAATCGGCCGGTCTTTGTCGCCTAACAAAGCTGCAAGTCTTTTGGCGTCGCGCATCACAAGCGTGAGTCGTTTATAAGTAGCAACTCTTCTTGCAAAACCAATTGTCAGAGCATTCGGGTCAAGAATTTCTGCTGCTTCTTTCAGTTCAGACGGCAGAGCCCCTTTTTGCTCGAGCTGGTGTCTGAGACGCTTGCGGCAGAAATCAACCAGCCTTTCGCGTCGGCGCCAGCGCAAACGCCAGAGCTCTTCATCAGGAATATCTTCCACCCTTCTCCATACTGACGGATCGCCTGAGTCGTCTGCCCAGCGAGGTCCGAGGAAACGATCAAATAGCTCGGCCATGTCGTCTGAAATCCAGGAAGATGTATGGATGCCGTTAGTCACGTAAGTGATCGGCACTTCGTCCTCCGGTACTTCATTCCAGTTTGATTGAAATAGCTTTCGTGAAACATCACCATGAAGCCGGCTTACAGCATTGGTTTTGGCCGAGAGTTTGATAGCAAGATTAGCCATGCTGAAAAGCTCGCTATCATCGTTGCTATCGGTGCGACCAAGCGCCAGAAACTCTTCCTGGCTGAGTCCGAGATTTCTATAATAGCCGGCAAAATACTTTTCCATCAACTCGCTTGAGAATTTATCGATTCCAGCCGGCACTGCTGTATGCGTGGTGAAAAGATTGCCGACTGCAGCAACTTCTTTTGCCTGTGCAAATGAAAGTCCCTGTTCTTTCATCAGATTCGAAATTCTTTCAAGAGCTAGAAATGCCGAATGACCTTCATTCATATGATAGATAGTCGGCTCGTATCCGAGCGCTTTAAGCACTCGCGTGCCGCCTATCCCGAGAATTATTTCCTGTTGGATGCGAATGTCCTTGTCTGCGTGATAAAGGGCATCAGTGATGTCTTCATCTTCACGGCGGCGCTGCGGGATATTTGTGTCCATCAGATATAAAGGAACGCGACCAACCTGAGCCTTCCAAACCTGTATATTTACCGGCCGTCCCGGCAGCTCGATTGTAATAATCAGCGGCTGCCCGTCCTTGTTTTTTACAAGCTCCATCGGCATGTTGTAAAAGTCGTTTATAGGATAGCGCTCTTGCTGCCAGCCGTCCGGATTCAGATATTGTCTGAAATAACCTTGCTGGTAGGCAATACCGATAGCAACGAAAGGCAGATCCAGGTCTGATGCTGCTTTTACATGGTCGCCCGAGAGAATTCCCAGACCGCCTGAATAAATAGGAAGCGCTTCGGTGATGCCGTATTCTGCTGAAAAGTATGCAATGAGCTCGTTCTTGGGGCGGCGCTGCTGCCTTCTGTACCAGCTGCCTTCACCTGCAAGATAGAGTTGATGTTTCTGGTAAATTCGTTCTAGTTGAGCCAGCAAGGCTTCGTCTTTAGCTGCTTCGTCAAGGGTCTCCTGCTTGATTGAGCCGAGCATCAAAACCGGATTGTGTCCCGTGGATTCCCAGAGTTCACGATCCAGGCGTTTGAAAAATGTCACTGTTTCGTGATCCCAGGTCCAGTGGAGGTTATATGCAAGTGCACGCAAACACTCAAGTTCCGGCGGCAAGTAAGGCGCGACTTCAACAGTGCGAATTGGCTGCATTATGGATTCCCCGCTATTGATTTGGTTCAAAGAGCTCCGGCTGACTCAGGCAAAACAGGCTTGCTTGACATCTGGGGCGCTTATCAGAAGCGATATTGTCCCACACTATGAAGTCCGGCGAAATATCAGGCATTCGACTGGTAATGAATCTTCGCGGAGTGAAAAAATTAATTGAAGTCTGGCTACAATCTAAGCTTGTTTTGCTGTACGGGGCTTAAATGAAAGCTACAATGCCGGCAGACTCAAGCTTGTCTGGCTTGGAATCAGGTTTGTGAAGAGTAATTAAAGATGCAAACAATAAGCAAAATTTTGTCGAGCCTGGCGCTTGCGCTTATGACTGGGGGCTCAGCTGCCATCGTATTTGCGGCAGTAGTGCTGGTAAAAGCAGCAACTCTAAAAGGCATTCCGGTAGCAGAGGCCGCCGCAACCAATGCGCCCCTGTTTATTCAGTACAGTAAAGTTGCACTTGTTGCGGCAATATTGCTTTTTGTTGCCGAACTCATACATATTTTGACTGTAAAAATTAAGGGAAAACTTGATTACTGCAGGTATTTGAGCAGTGTCGCAAGTATATCTCTTGTATTTGTCTTTGCCCTCGTGATAGTACCACCCATGGAGCGGCTCCTTCCTGACATCGCGTCAGTTAAAGAAGCGCACGGCGAGTTCCATCGTTTGCATGAGCTCTCCAGAGCCGTATTCGGGGGCAGCATCCTCTTTGCTTTTATCAGCCTGCTCTTACCTGCCTTTGCCAAAAAAAGCGAAAGCAAGACTCCGGATAGCCAGGCAAGCGAGCTGAATCAAGCGGCATCTATAAAGCCGTGAGCTCCGCTGAGGCCCATGATGCCCGCAAGCTTGTGTTTGCTGATGATTGACATGGTTTTCAAGGTGGCATAAAAATGTGGAAGGGCTGCAATAAATAAGATGCAGCAGGTTCCAGAAAGAAGGCTAAAATGCAGGTCCGCACACAGCAGGTTCATCGCAGACGAAGCTATTTAGATCCTGTGCATCAAGACATTGTTCTTGATCGCAACGACAGATGCGATCAATTGATAATCGACCTGATAGACACAAAAGAATTCCAGCGATTGCGCCGTATTCTTCAGCTCGGTGTTTCTTATTTTACTTACCAGGGTGCCGAAGGCTCCCGCTTTACTCATTCTGTCGGTGTTATGTTCATTGCCCGGCAATTGCTGCAATTGCTTAAGGACCGGAACCCGGAGCTTGCAGAAGAGGAGCCATTGATTCTTGCGGCGGCGCTCTTGCACGATGCCGGTCACGGGCCGTACTCACACGTGACTGAAAAAATTCTTGGCTATGATCACGAAGACTGGTCCTGCAAAATAATTGAAGGCGATACTGAGATCAATGCTGTTTTGAAGGCCTTCAATCCGAAATACCCGGGCTGGATAAAGTCGATTCTCAAAAAAACTTATGAACCTAAATATATAAGCGACATGGTGTCAAGCCAGCTTGATTGTGATCGCTTTGATTACTTGCTGCGCGACAGCTATCTAACAGGCACTGCTTACGGACTTTTTGCACTGCACCGGATTCTTTCTTCCATGGAGATAGATCCGGAGAGTCATCGTATTATCGTAGCCGGTGAAAAAGGTCAGGCCGCAGTTGAAGATTATTTGTTTGCACGCTCATCCATGTATCAGCAGGTTTACTATCATCGCAAGAACCTGGCTGCCCGAGCCCTGCTTTCTCGCCTTATCAAAAGAGCCAGGCTGCTTGCCGGCGAAATCTGTTTTATAGATGAGGCAACTGCCAAATGGCTTAGAGGAAGCAATCTTGATGTTCAGGATTATCTTTTTCTTGATGATGTGCAGATGACTTATCACATAAAACGCTGGGCCTGTGATAAAGACCCGATCATGAAAGACCTGGCTTCCAGATTCTTGAATCGCAAGCTTTTCAATGCCATTAAACTGCCGTTTCTCAAAATTGACGAGGTAAACGAAGTAAAGTCAAAAGCAAAAAAGATGGTGGCAAATTGCGGTTTAGATCCGGAGTACTATGTTGCCATTGAAACCACCGGGCTTCGACCCTACGATTATTACCGGCCGGAAGCAAATCATCCTCAAACCAATATTCTGGTTCGTACAGAGCGCGGTGAAATAAAAGAGCTTTCTACAATTTCGCCTACGGTGGAAGCTCTTGTTAGAGGCAGCTTCGATACATACTGGCTCATATATCCGTCAGAGGCTCGAGAAGAAATCACTTCAATGATCGAGTCGAACTTTCGATGAATTCGCCCTTTTCGTTGATTTCGTCGATGCTTCAGATCTCGTAGATCTTGATGATTCGATAATTGTCGTTTTCGTTGCCTTGCTTTTGCTCATTCCTGAGCAAAACAGTGATAATTGTCTGCATAGGATTCGCTGAGGTTTAAGTAAAATCCTTCCAGCATATCGAGTGCTTCGACTGTATTTAGACTCTTGTTCAAGGACTTCGGTGCTTCTTCGTATGCGCTTAAAAACTCCAGTCGGAAAGCTTTCTGTGTTTCCTGGGCTCTTCTGTCGTTTACGCTTGCCATAATCAATCTCTCCCGGGGCTAGCTGCGGCTCATGCAGCTTTTGTTATTTCCCGTCCCGTCCACCCATCCTGAACTATACGTTTCATAAAAGCTCTGGACAGTAAAAAGGGCAAGGTCAGAAGATTTGCGGATTTACGCAAGGGCTTGCATTAATTGTCTTTACTGCTTTTTGAACTGAAAAAGTCCTGAATTTTGTAAGCGGAGGGTCCATACAAGCAAGATTACTGATAATGCAAAAGAGCCCAATTTCCGTTTGTGAGATCAAAGATCCATTTTGTATCGTATATGACCCTGCTTCCCAAAATTACTGGTACATTCTCCACAAGAAAAAGATGAAGTCGCCCACAAATTACAAGGCCGCGCGGCTGGCAATTCCCTGTTGTCCGCAGCTTTCTCCGGAGGGCTTGTCAACTCTCATTTCTTTCCAAGCGGCAGCGGCCGGCAGCTTACGCCACTTTACATAAAAATTGCTTCTATGATGAAACTGGACCATGCAGGTCCAGGGCCAGTAGTTCGGCCACCTTCTAAGATTTCTATCCAATTATCTTGTGCGCCGGGAGACCGGCTGAAGTAGGAGATGAAAGAGCTCTACATTG
>CAZTQO010000027.1:0-5679 GCA_964615655.1 uncultured Candidatus Obscuribacterales bacterium
GCTGAATTCCGGAGAGCTGAGTAAATGCTTCGATTCTAATGCTTCGACTGAGCAAAAATTCGATTGACCTGAACTCTAAGCTCCGGCATTGACCGCCCGGAGATTAAATGTGTGTAAAGAACTGTAAAAGGCAGACCCGGCAATTTGAACTTTTCGGGGCTGAATTGCGTTTAAACAGTATCTAGCTTTGAAGACGCAATTGTTTTGAAGCGCAATTGTTTTGATGGCAATCCTAAATGGAAATCTCAATCATGGACGGAATCAAAAAAAACAGTGCCGAATTCCTTAGAGGCAAACTGAGAGCAAGAACAAGCGATACACTTTCCACTTCGCTTGTAAATTTGAATGAGCGGGAGCTTGCCGGAGTGCGGCTTGCTCTAACGGAGCTTGGGCGCTTGCTTGCAGGCGAAGCTTCTCAAAAAAATGCTTTACTCGATCGCTGAGAAGATAGGCGAAAATGAGCAAAAGAAAAGGGGCAGGTAAAATACCTGCCCCTTCCTTTTTGTATCTTAGCTCAATGCTTCGATTTAGAAGTCACCCATGCCGGCGCCTGCTGGCATTGACGGCTTTTTTTCGTCCGGAACGTCGACCACGAGTGCTTCAGTGGTCAGGAACATGCCAGCGATTGAGGACGCGTATTGAACTGCACAGCGCTCGACCTTGGCCGGGTCAATGATACCGGCTTTGGACATGTCCATGTATTCAAATGTGATCGCATTGAAACCCCAACCGTCCTTGTTCTCTTTCACCTTTTCGACTACGACTTCACCGGAAAGTCCGGCGTTGTCAGCGATCTGGCGAACAGGAGCTTCGAAGGACTTGACGACGATTTCGTAACCTGTGCGCTCGTCACCGGTGTAATCGTTTTTCTTCTTATCGAGATGCTTGGAGATGTGCAGCAGCGCAGTGCCGCCGCCAGGTACAAATCCTTCTTCAACTGCAGCGCGTGTTGCGTTGAGTGCATCTTCAAAACGAAGCTTGCGATCTTTGAGTTCGGTTTCGGTGGCGCCACCTACTTTGATCACTGCTACGCCGCCGGCGAGTTTGGCCAGACGCTCTTGCAGTTTTTCTTTGTCGAACTCTGAATCGGATTCTTCGATCTGGCGTTTGATGACCTGAATACGCTTCTGTACTTCATCCTTGCTCTCATTGCCGGCAACAATGGTGGTTTTGTCCTTGTTGACACGGACCTGACGTGCACGACCGAGCATTTCGATTGTGACGTTTTCGAGTTTGGTGCCGCGCTCTTCTGAAATTACCTGACCACCTGTGAGGATGGCGATATCTTCGAGCATGGCTTTTCTGCGATCACCAAAGCCAGGAGCTTTGACTGCGCAGCAGGGGAGTACTTTGCGGAGGTGGTTTACAACCAGGGTTGCAAGTGCTTCACCTTCGATGTCTTCGGCTATTGCCAGAAGCGGACGGCCTGAGCGGGCAACTTTTTCAAGGACCGGAACTAAATCAGCAAGAAGGTTTACTTTCTTGTCGACGCAAATTACGAACGGTTCTTCAAGAACTGCTTCCATGCGCTCGGGGTCGGTGACAAAGTATGCTGAAACATAACCTTTGTCGAACTGCATTCCTTCAACAACTTCAAGTTCGGTGTTGAGTGATTTCGATTCTTCGACTGTGATTACGCCGTCTTTGCCGACTTTTTCCATGGCATCGGCAATGATTTTGCCGAAGGATTCTTCATTGCCGGCCGAGATGGTGGCAACCTGGGTGATAGCAGTTTTGCTTTCAACCGGCTTGGCCATCTTTTTGATTTCTTCGACTGCAGCGTCACATGCTTTCTGGATGCCACGACGGAGAACCATCGGGTTGGCACCGGCTGCTACGTTGCGCAGGCCTTCTTTGATCATTGCCTGGGCAAGAACTGCAGCTGTAGTTGTTCCGTCGCCGGCATTGTCATTTGTTTTGACACATACTTCGCGAACCAGCTGAGCACCTGCATTTTCGAGGTGATCTTCGAGTTCGATTTCTTTTGCAATGGTGACACCGTCATTGACGATTTGCGGAGCGCCGAACTTCTTTTCAAGAACAACATTGCGTCCAGCTGGACCGAGTGTGAGCTTGACAGTGTTGGCAACCGCGTCAACACCGCGCTCAAGGGCGCGACGGGCGGTTTCATCATAGATAATTTGCTTTGGCATACGTCCGAATTCCTCTCCTTATTGGATTTGCGTACTTGTATTACGTATTCTCGTATCTGAAAATTGCTTGATTCTTAAGCGAAAACTGCGAGGATATCGCGTTCGGCAAGAATCAAGTATTCAACGCCGTCGATTTTGACTTCGGTTCCGGAATATTTTGCAAAGAGAACCTTGTCGCCGACTTTGAGTTCCATCGGTTGGCGATTGCCTTTTTCGTCAACTTTGCCTGGTCCGACTGCCAGGACTTCACCGTTTTGCGGTTTTTCTTTAGCTGTATCCGGAAGAACGATTCCACCGGGTGTTTTTTCTTCCGCTTCGAGTTTCTTGATGATGACTCGATCTGCAAGCGGTCTAAGATTCATTTTTGCTGGTGTTGCAGTAGCCAATGGTCTTATCTCCCTAAATTACGTAACGTGCTAACCATCGAACCAAATAAGAGGTGCCGAATCTTTGAGTGGCTAACGCCCTGAGATTACAGCAATGCTCTTTACACCAATGAGTCTATCCAGCAAACAAGGGCTGGCCGGGTGTCTCACTCTTTTTCTTAATCATTTATTGTCGAAAAGGTGACAAGCCGATCTTAAGCTGCAGTTAATAAGTTGCGGGAAACGCTATCTGCTGCCGACTTTGAGCGTGCCACCACCGGCGGTTAGGCAGATCTAATCTCTTGCTTTTCTGAATACAAACCTTAGTCTTTTTTCTTGTTGCCCCAGTTGGGAACTGCTCTCATCCAGGGAGCATATTCGGCAGGAATTCCAAGACGGCTCTGCAATTTTGATTGTCTTTCGCTTAGAACCGCCAGCTTTGCCTGCCTTGCCAGGTCGTCCCAGGAGAGATGACCGTCCACAACACCTGAATGTGCAAGTTTGACCCTGTCTCTTCCCTCAAACTTAGCCACGTCAAGTGCTTGTTCGCAGGAGGTTACTAGAGTGTTCGGCTCTTCACCGTTGTCCGGAAAACTTGCCATTCCAATTGAAACCGTAACCATGCCCACGCCCGGAGCCGACTCACTGCGAATTTTCGAACGCAAGCGTTCCGCGACCTCGGCTGCAGCGGCTCTTGAAGTCTCAGGCAGGATTACTGCAAATTCTTGTGAACCAAAGCGACATGGTATGTCTATATCACGCAGAGTGGTTTTAATGAGCCTGGCCACGTGTTTGATAGCTTCATCACCTTTTCCCGGTCCCAGAAGCTCGTTGACTCTGGTCAGATGATCGATGTCAATACGGAGTATGGCAAAAGAATGCTTGTGTCTTAAAGATCGTTCGAGCTCCTTGTTTATACTTTCGTTGAAATGCCAGGGATTATATAAGCCAGTGTGGGCATCCTGCATGGTCTGGGAACTTACAGACTCATGTGTAAGGGCAACATTGAGCGCGTTGCCCAGCTGTTTTGCCAGCGACTCAAGCAGGTCTATTTGCTCCCGGTGAAAGCCTCTCATATCCTGTGAAAAGAGCATCATTACTGCCATTATGTCGTTTTCGAAACTCACCGGTACCGCAAGGGCAGAGCCGAATAATCTGCCGCCTGTAGAGCGAGGCAGGCGCAGCTGGATGTTTGTAGCATCGCTCTGATATTCGCTTTTGCCTGAGGCAAGACATCTGCCAGAGAGTGTTTCGTCAAAACTAAGATCGAAGTCGTTCATGTTTGAACTGTCCAGTCCTTTAAAAGCCGCAACATTGAATTGGGCCCTTGCTTTATCTACAACCAGAACTGCACAGTGCGGAGTGTTCCCTAAAATAAGAGCTGTGTCAGCCGCTATTTGCAGTACGTCAGCAACATTTAAGGAACTGCCGCTCAAAGCCACACTGGTTTTGTAGAGGGTGCCAAGCCTTTCTCGTTCATATTCGCTTCGCCCGAAAAGAATTGCATTTGCAACTGAAATGGCTACGAGATCCGCAAGGTGTTTCAATAAGTCAAGCATTCCAAGCAGGCTGCCATCAGGTAGATCAAGCAGCATCGCGCCTACTAAGAGGTTGGATGCTATCAAAGGCATGCCTATTTGAGCCTTGCTGCCTTCTCTTGCCATAATTGAAGCGCTGATGTCAGGCGCCTGGCTCTGATCTGAAATGCTTGCAATCTGCCTGTTTTTTATTACAGGTTTCAATAAGCTTTCAGATGTGAATGAAAGCACGCGCAGTTCTTCCTGGCTTGCTTCCGAATAACCCTTTGAAGTCATCAATTTGAGCGAAAGGCTGTCATTGTCTGATAGAAAAATCGCTACTTTTGCTTCACCGGCTAGTTCTACAAATTGAGAAACAGCAGTTTCAAGCACGTCCTTAAGCCTCAAGGAACTGTTCAGTGCCTTGACCATCTGCAGCAGGTGCTGCACCAAATTGCCTTCCGCCATAACATGTCCTTAAAATTTGAGCTCTCAGAATGGAAGAACCACAATCTTCAAGAATCTAAACGTGTATGGCTTGATCAGGCAAATAAACAAAGCAGAGGGCATAATTAGACCCTGATCTGAAGTCTTGAGGGTAGCGCATTCCCTTAATAATGATGGGGTGATTTTTTATGAGCAACGATTGCTTGTTTTGCAAAATAGTTAGGGGAGAGATTCCTTGTAAGCTTGTCAGAGAAGGTGATGATCTCCTGGCTTTCCGGGATATCAATCCGCAGGCGCCGGCTCATCTTCTTATAATTCCGAAAGAGCATTATTCTCAAATTTCAGATGTTAGAGACCCAAAAGTTCTGGGTAGCCTTTTCGAAGCTGCTTGTGAGCTAGCCCGGGAAGAGAAGCTGGACAAAGGTTTTCGGCTGGTTGTCAACTCGGGAGATCATGGTGGACAGACAGTCTATCATTTGCACATACATTTGCTCGGTGGTCGAAACATGCACTGGCCGCCAGGTTAGGGTTTTTGTAAAGTAGCTACCAAAAAATCCTGTTAGGTGCCTCTTGGAAACGGGTAAATATAAGTCAGGAAAGGAAAGGCGCAAGAGCGCATCAGGAGAACGGGGCGATGGCTACGGCTACTAAGCAGAAAAAAGATCAAGTGCTGTGGATGGCGGATTGCTACAGTCTTGCAAAACGGTTTCCGAACCCGCACACCTGGCTCGCTTTACTCGAGTCGGAACAACAGGATAAGGATTCGCAAAACATAAATCCATTCCACTACTGGCTCTGGATGGAAATCTGGAAAGCCGCTCAAACATGCGCCCCTGAAGAGGAAGGTTGCTAGCAAAGTTTTCATTCGGTCTGCTATGGAAACCCGGACCTATGGTCCGGGTTTTGCTTTGGTGTGCTGCTTTGGTGTGCAGTGGCTCAGTATCGTACAGTGTGGCGCCGCTAGTGAATCTAAAGCGAATTCGGTCGAGGAGTGAGGGACGCTAGTGAATCTAAAGCGAATTCGGTTGAGGAGTGAGGCGACGCCGGAGCCGAACCTGTTTAGACCTTTTCCTTAACGAAACGAAGCAAGGCGAGGAGCCTTGCGCAGAGCAGTGGCTTATCGTACGGAGTGAGGCGACGCAGGAGCCGAACCTGTTTAGACCTTTTCCTTAACGAAACGAAGCAAGGCGAGGAGCC
>CAZTQO010000027.1:5779-16546 GCA_964615655.1 uncultured Candidatus Obscuribacterales bacterium
GGAGCCGAACCTGTTTAGACCTTTTCCTTAACGAAACGAAGCAAGGCGAGGAGCCTTGCGCAGAGCAGTGGCTTATCGTACGGAGTGAGGCGACGCAGGAGCCGAACGAAGTACTTATAAAAGTCCTAAATTTTAACAGCCTGCGGAGGCCATTTCACTGCGGTGACCTGGTTGTGTGAAGAGCCGCTGCCAACCACGCAGGAAGAGCCGACAATACAGTGCTTGAGGGTGGCATTTTCTTCAACAACGCTGTTGTTCCAGACGATACTGTCTTCGATATAGGCGTTTCTTTCAATCCGGCAGTTTTCGCCTATGATCACACGACCTTTGATTTTTACTCCCGGGCCTATTTTGCTTCTTCTTCCCAGCATTAGAGTGCCTTCTACGACCGTTTGAGGGTCGATTTTTGCTCCCGGTGCCAGATATCCTTGAAAATGTTTTTCAAGCCCGTGATCGACTGCAAAAACCCCGTCAAGAGCATCGAAGTTTGACTGCTTGTACTGGTTGATTGTGCCCACGTCGCTCCAGTAAGTTTGCAGGTCTACAGAAAGCACTGGTAGACCTTTTTCAACTAATGAGGGGAAAAGCTGTTTGCCGAAGCCGTAAGTGCCTGCTTTCGGCATATAGTCGAATATTTCCGGTTCGAGAATATAAATGCCGGTCGAAGCCATATTTGATAGAGCTTCTTCCTGTCTGGGTTTTTCCTGAAATCCGGTTATGAACCCTTCGTCGTTTCTGAGTACGACTCCGAACTGGCTCACATCCTCCACCTCTTTAACGCCGATTGTTGCAAGAGCACCTTTGCGTTTATGCTCTGCATAAATAGCAGATAGGTCTGCGTCGGTCAGTAAATCACCCATGAGTACTATGAAGGTTTCCTGACCGAAAAAATCCTTGCAGGCTCTGACGCCGCCGGCGTCCCCGCTCAGTTCGCTTTCATAGCGAAAATCTATGTTCATGCCCATTGAGGAACCGTTGCCGAAATAAGCTTTGATTTTGTCAGGCAAATAGTGAAGGTTCGAAACCACGTCTTCGAAACCGTGCTGTCTGAGCAAAGTTAGAATATGCTCCATCACCGGCTTGTTAGCTACCGGCACCAGAGGCTTAGGAAGCTGTGATGTTAAAGGATCGAGTCTTGACCCGACTCCTGCTGCAAGAACCATTGCTTTCATTAAATACCTGGCTTAGAAACTAAGCCCCTCCACAAACATTAGCTGCACTTTAGTAAAACCTATTTGTGCCTAGAACATTATGACGGCCAAACAGTTAAACAAGTCTGTTGCTTAATTATTTATAGAAGCGAATTACTAAGCCAAATTTACCGAAAATCGAGACTTTAGCTGATTTAGTCGACTCAGATCTTGCTCTAGACTTTCTATTGATCTGGCAATTGCCAGTTCGACCTGATCCTTGGAACTGCCGCCAAATGAGCAAAATGCACCAACCGACTCTTCCATGCTCACATGCTCGTAGATATCCTGCTCAAAGGCGGGCGAGAATTGTTGCCATTCGTTTAAGCCTAAATCTGAAAGATATTTATTCCTTGTGCGGCAATATGAAGCAAGCTGCTCCACCACCCTGCTGGCAATGTTTCTGTCTACGCCTCTTGTAACCAGATAGTCGTGTGCATTACTTACATTGACCAGATCGGCGCAGGCAACTTCGCGCATTCTTACATGATCGAGCTCGATACCCGGCAATACGGCAATTGATAGATCAAGCAATAGCTCAAGTGTCTGGCAGAGTTCTGAAAGACCGCCGATACATTCCTGCAGGTCCAGGCAATATCCGGTGCTGATTGCTTTGAGTTCGACTACAAATTCGATCATTCTGCCGAAAATCACAGATGGTCTTGCTCTCAATAGTTCGAGTATTTCCGGATTGCGCTTAAGCGGTAGTTTGCCGCTTGCAATAACCAGGTGCTGAGGTACTTTAGCAAAAGCAAATTCTTGGGTAACCCAGAGCAAGAGTTCCGAGCCGAGCTGACTTATGTGCAAGCCAGCAATACTTGCAAAAGCAGCAAACTCAACCAGAAAATCCCGGTCTGAAACTGCGTCGAGGCTGTTTTCGATTAGAGAGTCAAAACCGAGCGCGTCTGCAACCATAAGTCTATCGATCGGCTCTTTTGCTCCTGCAAGCACATTTGCGCCCAGCGGCAGCAAATTTAGTCTTTTGTAGAAATCATTAATTCGCGAAAAATCCCTGGCGAAACGGGCTTCATTTAAAAGCCACCAGTGAGAAAGCAAAATCGCTTCAGCCGGCTGCATATGAGTATATCCGGGCATTACTGTTTCGATGTCACGCTGTGCAAGTTCAATCAATAATTTGCGCAGGCGCAAAATTGAATCTGCAATCAAAATACAGTTGTCACGAAGCCAGAGGCGCAAATCGGTTGCAGCCTGGTCGTTATGGGATTTGGCTATACGGCAAAGTATAAACTCTTCGCCGATTTGCTCTTTAAGCATGCGTTCGAGTGCTTCATATACGTCGGCGTCGTCTGAGCTCAGGAGCTCATTTCCGCTTTGCAAATCCTTGGAGATTTTGTTGAGTGCCTGCTCGATACGGAGAGCAGATTCTCTTGAAATAATGCCTGTTTTTCCAAGCATTTGCACATGGGCAGTGCTTGAAAGCAGCGCTTTTTCCAGAAGTTTTGTTTCGATTGTAGTATCAGGTCTTAGCCTGCGAAACTGTATAAGTTGCTCCTGCCTGCCGTTTTTCAAAGCTGCATTCCGTCCGCATCTGAAGTGATTCACAATTATAGCCGGGCATCGCAAAATTATTCGCTTTAAAAGCATTAGAACTGGCTTTCGGCCAGTTCTTCGCTCAAGCTATTGCAAATTGTTCTTGCTAATCCAATTTTAGTCAGGCAACTTTCTTTTTCTGGATTTTGTTGATTTTTTCTACTTGCTTCTTATATCTGTTTTGCTCTTGCTTGTAGCGCTTTTGTACTTCCTTTTCCTTTTCTGACATACACATCACTTCTCTAGGGATTGACCGAAGAAACTGCACATACCTTCTTTGAGCACACAATTCAGCGAATCGTGATTCACTCAAACCAGAAAATACAGATTCTGATACTTCATTAATATAAACCCTTTTTCAGGTTATTGCAACAGCCTGGTATCATATCCGCTCAATTAGAAATAGGCAAGTTTTTCCGGGCTCAAATTCCGGGACTTTTCCTGAGAACTGCTGTTGTTGCTTGCTTTCAGGCTATTCTCAGGCGCCGGCTTGCTGAGCTTGAGAAGCTTTGGTGCTCGGAAGCCCGAAACTGAGTAATAGGACCGCAAACATTACAGTGGCACCGAAATAATAAGGAAACTGTGCGCCCAGATACTGGTAGGCAAGCCCGCCTGCCGCGGGGCCAAGCACTCTGCCCAGGGTTGATAAGGACTGGCCGACCCCCAGCACACCGCCAACCTGTTCCGGGTCTGCAAGTTTGGAAGTCATACTCTGGTTTGACGGATTGATGATGCTTGTACCGATTGCCAGAAGACCCATGGAAAGATAGAGACCCGGAATGCTCTTGAGCAGGACCACGAGCAAAAGCCCTGCCATAACAAAAACTGTGCCTATGCTTATAAGCGGTCTTTCATTGTATTTCTTGGCTAGCCTTCCGATGAAGCCGCCCTGAACAAGAACCATAACAAAACCGATATAAGTAAAAAGCCAGCTAATGTCGGCTTTGTCGAAGTGATACCAGCTCATGGCAAGCAGCGCTATAGTTGCTTCCATATTTGCAAAAGCAAATGTAGCAAGGAAAAAAATCAATAGAGACGTGGTCAGCGTGGGTGTTGAGAGTGTTTTCCAGTAGAAACCCGGTTCAAGTTTGAATCGTTCGTGTCCTGCCTGACTGCGTTTATCAGGCTCAGGAAGACAGAAACAAGCAAGCAGGAATGCCAGGGCACTAAATCCGGCTGCTACATAACCGATGGCGGAGAAACCGAAAAATGAAAGCGCACCGCCGATTGCAGGACCTAGAGTGAAACCCAAACCGAATGCGGCACCAATTAAGCCCATGCCCCGGGCTCTATCTTCCGGCTTAGTCACGTCTGTGATATAAGCTTGTGCTACTGCAATGTTTGCATTGCCTGCACCGGCAACAATACGAGATACGAAAAGCATCAGAAGTGTGCCTGCCATTCCCCAGACAACGTAGCCGATAGCCGAAGCAGCAAGGCTCACAAGCAAAACTGGTCTGCGGCCAAGTGAGTCGGAAAGTCTGCCCCAGACAGGCGTGAGGAAGAATTGCATCAGCGAATAAGACATGACCAGATAACCGACTGCCTGCGGGTCTGCTCCGAAATCGCTTGCGCACTGAGGCAAAACCGGGATGATTATGCCGAAGCCCAGGAGGTCGATAAAAACAGTAAGGAAAATGAGTAAAAGCGCCGATTTACCGGCTTTTTTTTCGGATAGCTGATCGCTTGTAGTCAAAGTAAATTCTCCGGAGGCAGTTCAAAGCTTAACCCAAGCAAGGACTGCGCTTCCTTAAAGGATCTAAAAGGACTGCGCTTCTGATAATGTCGAGACAGAAAATCCTAGATAAAGGAGCGCTTCAGGTGGGTAAGCTTATGTAAAGGAGCAAGTTTTGCCGTAAGAAGATCCATCGATGAAGCTTTGTCTGGTCTGCAATTTTCAATTCGGTGACGAACAGGAACTATGCCCGAAGGACCTCTCAAAACTGGTCCCGGTGGGCAAAGATCCACTGATCGGCATGTTGATTCAGGACAGATATAGAATCGAAAGCCTGGTAGCAAAAGGCTCTATGGGTGTCGTTTATAAAGCTGTGCAGGAAGCAATCGGGCGTGTGGTTGCTATCAAAGTCATGCATGGATACTTAGTAAACGACGAAGAGTCGATGAAGCGTTATCACAAAGAAGCAAAGGCAGCAAGCCGCCTGAATCATCCGAATATCACTTCCGTATACGACTTCGGGGTCCTTGCCTCCGGGCAACCTTATATTGTAATGGATCTGCTGCAGGGAAAGGCTCTTGCAGACATCTTGCAAGAACGAGGGCAGTTGACGCTCGGCCAGACCCTGATGGTGTTCAATCAGGTTTGTGCAGCCCTCGGGGAAGCTCATGAGCGTGGAGTTGTTCACAGGGATATCAAGCCTGAAAATATCGTGATCGAAGAGATGCCTGATGGAAAAAGCATTCATGTAAAGGTGGTTGATTTCGGGATTGCCACCTTTTCTGCTGAAGGCGAGGATACAATCGGTAAAATCACCAAAACCGGAACAGTTTGCGGCAGCCCGTTTTATATGAGTCCGGAACAGTGCGATGCCGCCAAGGTGGATCAAAGAAGTGACCTTTATTCGCTAGGAATAGTTCTCTTTGAGTGTTTGACGGGTAAGGTTCCGTTTGAATCGAAAGACATTTATATGGTCCTTTCAATGCAGGTCAAAGATCCGCCGCCCAGATTGAGCAAAATCAGACCGGATCTGGAATTTACGCCTGAAATGGAGGTCTTTATCGCAAAGGCCCTGGCCAAAGATCCCGATATCAGATATCAGAACGCCCAGGAGTTCTGGGAAGGTCTCAAAGGCTCTGCTACCAGACGGGCAAGCAAGGAGAGACCTGCGCCCCAGGTACAGCAGCAGGGGGGGCGGGCTGAAGAGGGTCTTATTGATCCTGAGCTGCTGCGACAGAAAATTCAGGAAGCCAACGATGTGATGCAAGAGAAGGCTGTAAAAGCCCAGCAGGAGCTGAAAGCCAGGCGTCGGCGCCGCACGGGAGTTAGCCCTGTCGACAGGGTGGTCTCGCTGCTTCAGATAGTTGTGCCTCCGGTGCTTACATTGATCATGACCGTGGCTCTTTTCTGGGTGGTGGCAAATCAGTCGATTATTCAATCCATACTTGCAAACAAGAACCCGGCTTCTGACCCGGTGGCCGCCAAATCAATCGATAAGCTTATTTCTCAGGGCAAGCTTGATGAGGCAAGAACTTATCTTGAAGCAAAAAAGAAATCCGGCACCTTTGGTAAGAACGATCTGGAAGACTGGGATCGTGTATGTTCAAAGCTGGCACGCAGAGAAGTAAAAGCTAAGCGCTATAAGCAGGCAATTGCTTACATAGATCAGTTGTCCAGTGAAGGCAAAGACGACGATGAGATCAAAAACTTGTATAAGAAATGCAAGAAAATGCTCAAATAAACCGGCTGCTGCATGCCACGGTGGAATCCTTTCTGGCTAACTGGCTTCCACAAAAGCGCCCAGTGCTCTGAACTTGCGTTGCCTGTCTGCTTTTAGTTCTTGTCCGGACATTTTGCTGAGTTCGCCTAAATGGCGCTTGATTGACTCTGCCAGTTTCTCGGCTGCAAACTCATAATCGTGATGAGCTCCACCGAGTGGTTCAGGAACTACCTCATCTGCCACGCCCAGTTCTTTTATTTCTCTGGCTGTCATTTTCATTGCCTGGCAGGCTTCGGCTACTCTCTCGGCGGAACGCCAGAGAATCGAGGCGCAGCCTTCCGGTGAAATTACCGAGTACACAGAGTGCTCAAGCATCAAAATTCGATTGGCCACACCGATAGCCAGCGCACCTCCGGAACCTCCTTCACCTGTTATCACCGAAATAACAGGAACCGTAAGACCTGAAAGCTCACGCAAGTTCACCGCAATTGCCTCGGCCTGATTATGCTCTTCTGCAGTGAGTCCTGGATAGGCCCCTGGTGTATCAATCAGATTGACTATCGGCAAAGCGAATTTGTTTGCATGTCTGAATAGTCTAAGAGCCTTTCTGTAACCTTCCGGCTGAGGCATGCCGAAATTGCAATGCTGCTTGTCTCTGATCGTCCGTCCTTTCTGAGTGCCTACAATTGCAACTTTGAAATTCCCTAGTTTAATTAATCCGGTGACCATCGCCGGATCGTCCGAGCCTTTTCGGTCGCCGTGCAGCTCTATCCAGTTAGGATCCCAGCGTTCGAGGTAATCTCTTGTGTAAGGTCGCTGCGTGTGTCTTGCCAGTGCCAGATGGTCTATTCCTCTCAAATTTCCGTAAAGAGAGCGCTTTAGCTGGTCATATTGCTGATTCAAACGATTCAAGTCTTTCTCAAGCTCGGGGTTCACGCCATCCCCAAGTTGTTTTTCAAGCGCTTCAATCTGCTGGGCAAGCATTGCCAGCGGTTGTTCGAATTCCAGTGGAGTAACTTTTCTTTCAGCCATTCTTGCTCCGGATTTGCGCTTTAAGCTTTATCAGTGCGAATAAATCGCCTCGCCCTTTTTGTTTCTTTCTTTGCCTTTGTTTTCATCTACCTGATGATAGCTGAGCAGTGATGCCAGTGTTTCTTTTAGTTTCAGCCTGTCTACCACCATGTCCACCTGACCGTGGCTCAAAAGATACTCAGCAGTCTGGAAGTCTGCCGGCAGTTTCTGTCTTATGGTCTGCTCAATCACTCGCCTTCCTGCAAAGCCGACCCTGGCTCCCGGCTCGGCAATGATGATGTCGCCGAGCATCGCGAAGCTGGCTGTGACTCCACCATAAGTCGGCTCGGTCAATATACTTATATAAAGTAATCCGTCTTCATGGAAGGACTGCAGGCAGGCGCTAGTCTTGGCAAGCTGCATAAGCGAAAGAATTCCTTCCTGCATGCGGGCGCCGCCCGAACTCGAAATGATGATCAAAGGCAGGCGCAACTTTTGTGCGTGCTCTATTAAACGTGCTACCTTTTCTCCGACCACCGAACCCATTGAACCGCCGAAATGGCCGAAATCCATTACTCCAACTGCTACTTTTGTCTTTTCAATCGAGCCGATACATGTGATAACCGATTCGGTTAAACCCGATTTGCGGCTGGCGTCCTTGAGTCTTTTAGGATAGGGCTCCGAATCGACAAATCCGAGCGGATCTGCTGAACTCAGGTGTGGATCGAGTTCTTCAAAAGAATCCGGATCCAGAAGTTGCTCTATGCGCTGTTCGGCCCCAACTCGAAAATGGTACTGGCATTTAGGGCAAACATGCAGGTTCTGCCGGAGGTCTCTTGTATAGAGCAGTTCGCGGCAAAGGTGGCACTGGGTCCAGAGCGCGCAATACTCCTCGGTGCTGAGCGGTTGCTTGACCTCACTCTGGTCTTGTTTCTTTTTTCGGTTGGCAAACCATTCTTTTAGATCCATAACTTCTCTTTTAGATCCATCGGGCAGGCAAGCCTAAGAAAGTCATAGTCGGAAGCTCCTGGCACAAGCCCGGAAAATCAGAAACGACTTTGCGGCCTTGCAAGCAAGCCACTATAAACCAAGTCATCAATTTGAGATTATATCATCGTGCCTTTTCATAGAAGCGCTCATTGCCTGGAAGGTGGCTGTCAATAGATGCGGAAAGCAAGATTCTTTGCCAGAGGGCAAGACTTGAAAACACTGGAAGATCTGGGCGATTTTGATGAGAAGATCGCCTGTGAGCTGGAGCTTGCTGAAGAGGATCTAATAAAGCAGTTGAAATTTGTATTGCGCCTGGGTGCCGGAAACCGATTTTATTTGCTGGATAACAAAGGTTACATCTACGAACTTGAAATAAGGCACTTTGAAAGGTCTTCAAAGGTAATTTGTGTTCTATGCAGGCGAGAAAAGCTGAATTGCGACACAGGCGCCCTGCTTGTAAGAGTGGGGCTCTCCTTAATAAAGGGAGAGCGTTTTGATTGGTGTATTGAAAAACTTAGCGAGCTCGGCGTCGGCGAAATAATTCCGCTTGTCTGCCAGCGCTCCGTTGTCAGGCTTGATATGAATCAGGATGCAAAGACAAGAAGCAGGATTGGCGGCAAGGTCTCCCGCTGGCAGAGTATCGCCTGCGAAGCCGCAGAGCAATGTGAAAGACCGACTGCACCGCCTGTGGTGGAACCGCTTCCGCTACTTGAATTTTTGAAGCAAAGAGTGAGTGGGACAGAAACAGATATAAAAGAGCTCCGATTTATATGTGTTGAGCGGGGACGGCAGTTTGCACCACTGGTGAAGGCGCTGACAGAAGAGATATCTGTTAATGCTAAATCTAAGCCAGGTCGCATAGGTTCGATATCTCTGCTTGTAGGTCCTGAAGGTGGATTCGCCGGCGATGAGCTCCAGGCTGCCCTGGAGCTTGACTGGTTGCCAGTTACACTTTCGCCTCATATTCTGCGAAGTGAAACAGCTGCTATTGCTGCTATGGCACAAGTCGCATCAGTACTGGATATCTAGAAAGGGAAATTCCACTAAGAATTGAAAATTTGCTTGACAAAAGTTTTTGTAAAAGGTCTTATAGTAACGTTTGTTTAGCTTGCTGTATTTGCATCTGATTGAAGGCGAGCATGCACCCGGAGCGCGAAGCACCGGTGGCGGTGCCTTCTACTGAGAAACTGTGGATAGTACCAGTACAATCAAGACTAATCTCGAACAGGTAAGGCAGGTTCTGGGTGACTCTGGAGCCACGTTGATTGTGGTGAGCAAGTATGTTGGAGTAGAAAAAATTCTGGAGGCGTTTAAATACGGTGTCACCGAATTTGGTGAAAGTCGGATTCAAGATGCTTTGAAAAAGCAGGAGGCTCTACCACCAGATCTGGCGCGATATATACACTGGCATTTTATCGGACATCTTCAAAGCAATAAAGTGAGAAAAGCACTCGGGCGCTTTGTGTTGATCCATTCAATCGATAGCCTTGATCTGGCAAAAGAGTTGTCGGACGCGGCTGTAAAGATGGGGCTCGTGCAGGACGTTCTTTTGCAGGTGAAGCTCATGGAAGATCCGGCAAAGTCAGGTTTCAATCCGGAGGATCTCAAAAAATGTTTCTATCAGATATATCAATTTCCGGGTTTGAGAGTGAATGGATTGATGACGATGACACCACTTTGTGATGACAAAGAGCTGTGGAAAAGCTGTTTTACTGGATTGAAAAAGCTGAAAGAAGAGCTCGAAAACACTTGTGGGATAACACTTAACGAGCTCTCGATGGGCATGTCGGATGACTATGAAGTGGCCCTCGAATGTGGTGCCACTATGGTGAGAGTCGGTCGAGCAATTTTTGAAAAAAACGAAAATTAGATGCAACAAGCGATCAAATATCTGGTATCTTGTATGGTGGCTAGATGAAAGTGGTGAGTCATCTGGCCAGGTGATGGACGAGGGGTAAGTGAAGACCGGGACTGGTAAGGAGGACGCAAGTGAGCCTAGTTCAAAGGATAAAGAGTTTTTGGTTTGGTCCTGCTGACAATTACGATCAAGAAGATTTTGAAGATCTGTTCGAGACTAGCGATGAGATATATCAGACCAGTGGTCAGCTCGCCCTGGATAAAGCTAGTATTGTTGAACCAGCAAGACAAACAAAAGTGCTTTCGACAACAAGCACAAAAGTAGTTGAGCATCCAAATGCACAGCCTAACAGCGAAGTCATGGTTATCGAACCAAGGACGTTCAATGAGGCCATGGACATTGTCGAATTTTTGCGCGGACGTAAGTCGGTGCTTCTAAATTTGCATCTCCTCGATAACGAAACGTCTCAGAGGATAGTGGACTTTCTGTCTGGAGCCACTCATGCAATCGACGGGCATCAGCAACGCATCGGAGACGGTGTATTCTTGTTTGCTCCTTCGACCGTAGTAATCAGCGCCGAATCGAATTCATCAAAAGCGATTCGTGACGTGTTCTGGAATAAGACCCAGCTCTCTTAACTCAGCTCCCTGCAAAATTTAACCGGAGGCACAAAGAAAGCGCCTCCGGTTTTTTTTATAGGCGCTCCGTGAGGCGACGAAGGAGCCTGAGTGACAGCAGCGAAGCGAAGCAGGGCGAGGAGCCCTGCAAAGCG